>JBDKID010000001.1:0-192533 GCA_039797295.1 Pseudomonadota bacterium
TCACTTAAAACTCGACTTCAGTGCCATAAAATCCAGCCAAGCCTTCGCAGACCTCTGTAATTATGGTGCTATCGCTGCGTAAACTGTCCGAAGTGTTGACCTGATAATCGCGCAATTTCAGGTAAGCAAAAGCTTCCTGCTGTAACTGCTGTTGTGCGGCTTCGCGGTTGCGGCGCAATTGATCCAATAACCCATCTGGCGTGTGAAATTGCTGCAACGGACGGGCAAGATTGGCAGGCAAACGCACATCACGAAACCACGTTCCCGACTGCTCCTTGAGCTGCTGAATAAACGGGCGACCATTACACGAATACACAAACGGAATGTGATAATGGCTCAGTTCACAGCCAGCAGCGTACTGGAGATTACATAGCCGTAACTTTACCTTGCGCGGTACTTGCCTAAAATTCTTAGTAAGAAAAACACTTAGGGGTATACACCATGAAGGTCAATTATTTGCTCTTACCGTTCTCAATTTTGGCGTTATGTCATGCTGCTGCATGGGCAGAATCAGACCCCGTGCAACTCTGGCCAGATTTGCCAGTCATGCAATCCTCACCGCCAGCCAATACAGTGCCACCCGCAACGGTTATGCAATCCCAAGCTGTGCAGGTTTACACGCTACCTGATGGGCGTTATCACGCCGAAATCAGTTACGCTAAACAACCCAAACATTCGCAAACTTTTTCATTTGAAGGCACGCCTGCCGAAATCCAACAACAAGTGCAACAAAATAAAACATTGCCCGATGCGCAAAAGCAGGTGTTATTACAATCTTTAAATCTGAATAATGAGGCGAATCCTAATGCATTAGTGCAGCAATTAGGGCAATCATTGTTTAATGGCAAAGACCCGTTTGATGATCCTTTCTTCAAAAACATGCTGAATGGTAATAACGTGGATTTGCAGCAGTTTTTGCAAGGAATACCGCAATTATCCGGTTTCGATGATAAAACCGTGCAGCAATTGTTACAGCAAGCACAATCCATGCTGCAAAACGCCCCCATGACAAGTGGTGATCCGGCAGATCAAATCCAAATTCCCGTGCAACCCGCGCCGCCAACTAGCCACCGCCACATTCAGCCCGTGCAACCGAAGCACGCTGCACCGAGCAATAAAGCCATTCTGTTGTAAGTTGCAATTTTCACCATGCCCGTGCGTCGTTGGTAGCGTTGCGGGCATGTCACACATCCCACACTCCCGCCATATTGTCGTATTTCTGACAAGTCACCCCACAGAAACATTTCATAAATAACAATTAGTTAAGCATCTGGCATAAGCTTTGCAATATCCCTACTAACTGGCGGAAATAAACGCCCATGATGAAGTCAGGATAAGAGGTAGGCAGATATGGCCTTAGCAAGGCGGCTCATGGTGCTTGGACAAGACACTGAGGACAACTTCATGGATACAGCAATCAAAGTTGCGTTTGCATCCACCGATATGGAACACATCGACCAGCATTTCGGCGCGGCGGAATCATTCGCCATCTTCGCCGTTAACCCCGACGAGGTGCAGCTTATTGAAGCCACGCAATTCGGCAAGCTGGAAATGGACGGCAATGAAGACAAGCTCGATGCCAAAATCAAAGTGCTCGATGGTTGCGTCGCGGTGTATTCCCAAGCCGTGGGTGCATCGGCGGTTGCCAAACTGAAAGCGGCGAATATCCAACCCGTGAAAGTCAGTGCAGGCGCGGAAATCCGTGAATTGCTGGCAGCTTTACAAGATGAATTACGCCAAGGCCCTAGCGCGTGGTTGGCACAAGCGATTAAGCGGATGCAAGGCCCAAGCACCAAACGTTTTGACAGTATGGAAGCCGAAGGCTGGGACGAATAAGTACCCTTTCTTTCCGAATGAATTCAATATTTTCCAAGGAGATACCCCATGAGCGAAGTAACCCCGTTGATTGCTGTCGATGACCCTGTACTGAGTACCGATTTCGCGACTGAAATGCTGCGTCAGATGCGGGCAATGGACAACTACGGCACTTACGACAAATACCCCCCTGCGAAAATCCTTGAGCCATTCATCCTTACCAAAGCCATGAAGCGCGAAATTCCTATCGTTGGCGACCCGGATGAAATCACCATTGCGCGGATCAAAGCTTTCTACAACGCGATTTCTGCCTTGATCGAGAAAGAATGCGGCTTAATGGCTGTGCCCATGATTAATCTGACGCATGAAGGTTTTGGTCGCGCCATTATTAGCGTGGGTAAATTGATCGTGGTGGATCGTACTTTGCGTGATGTACACCGTTTTGGCTTTGAAACGCTGTCCAAAATGAAAACCGAGGCGGACAAATTATTGTCAGTTGCTTTAACGCTAGTCGGCGAACATTCCGCCGTTGCTGGTCTGTAAGGGAGGCACACATGGCAAGCCCTGAAGAAATCAAAGCCTTGCAAAAAGCGGTAAACAAAGCCAAACGCATCGCTACCGAACACGCCAGCCAATTGCACGATTTGGTGGAAGATAAATTGCCCGCAGGTTACGAAGAATTACCCGCGATTGCGCAAGCCACTTACGAAGCGTGTGTCGCGTGGGCCGAAGCCAATGCCAAACTGCAAGCCGCCGAAAGCGCATAACCCAAGGAAACTGTGATGGAAATTACCGGCATTACACGCGGTGGTTCAGTTTGGACACCCGCTTTCATTACCAAAATCAATCAAAAAACCTGCATTGGTTGCGGACGTTGCTACAAAGTTTGCCCGCGCGATGTGTTTGAATTGGTAGAACGCGACGAACTCGATTTGGAAGAAGATGACGACGATAGCGACAGCGATTTTGAGGACGATGACAACACAATGGTCATGAACCTGAAAGATCAACTGGATTGCATCGGTTGCCAAGCGTGTTCCAAAGTTTGCCCGAAAAAGTGCATGACGCACGCTCCCGCCGAAGCCGCTTAAAGGAGTTTCATCATGCCCAAACCCGCCAAACACGTTTTTGTGTGTACGCAACAACGCCCGAATGGGCATCCGCGTGGTTCGTGTGCCGGTAATCACGAGGCTTTTTCCGTGTTTTCCGCATTTAATCTGGAAATGGAAAAACGCGGTTTGTTCAATAAGATTCAAGTCACGTCCACGGGTTGCATGGGGCCTTGCATGAAAGGCACGACCGTACTGGTTTACCCCGAAGGTGTGATGTATGCCAATGTCAAACAAGCAGACGTTGCCACCATCATCGACGAACACTTATTGGGCGACAAACCTGTCGAAGCACTGAAAATGCCCGCCATGTTCTGGGGTTAAGGGGAAAACGGTGTCTGTCACGAGTTTTTTCCAAGAACGTGTGATTTTCGGTAAAGGGATTCCTGATCCGGTCAATGTGCTATTGCAGGAAGCAGCAGGCAATACCAACAATTTTGCGCGGGCAGAACAGCTTTTGCTGCAAGCCCAACGCCAAGCCCCTGATCAATTGCCCGTCTATACCGCACTTTACAAGCTGTATTTCTACAATGGTCATACGGATCAAGCCGAAGACATTGTGTTTCAAACGTTGACCAAAGCCGCACTACAAGGTGGCTTCAGTTACGACTGGACAAAATTACAACCGCAGGCGGAATGGGCGAACCCCGACTCTCCGGGGCGAGCCTATTTATACAGCCTCAAAGCCTTAGCCTTTATTCGCTTGCGCCAAGACAACCCCAAAAGTGCGCAAGGCATACTCGATACCTTACGCCGCCTCGACCCCGATGATGTCATTGGAGCAGATGTGGTTCGCGCTTTAGCCAATTCAATGGAAGATGACGATGAGTGATGCATTAACTGCCAAAATTCAGGAAAACGCTGCACAAGCAGAGATAATTTGTGCCGAACTGAATCGCCAAATTCTCAAACTTGGCTTTCCGGTAGAACGCGCAAATGTGGTGATCGACGACAGTATTCAATACCGTTTGGAACGCGACCCTGCATCAGGATTGGATTCTTTAGTGGGAATGTGGATGCATCCGACCAGTCATTACAAACTCGGTACATTGTTATTCCACGTCGATGGTAGTTTTTTCGCTGAATATGACATCCTGCAACCGCATCCGAGTAAAAGTAAATGGTTTGTCGAAGCAATCAATGTGTGGGGTAATGCCAATACCATTAAGGGTGATCCGAAATTATTACCAGCATTGGGTGCGTAAGCAGTAGCCATTTTAACCGCGCTTTACATGGACTTTGTGATCATTTTTTCTTATAATTAGACGCAGGGAGCTTTAATAACAATTTGTCTATATAACAATCATGAATAGAAATACTACCTTGCGTTCGGGTACAGCAGTCGTGTTGGGGCTGATGTGCTTTACCCATGTCCAAAACAGCACGGCGGCTGGCGATTTAAGTGTCATTGATGCTGCGACACAAGAGAATTATTACCAGTGGTCGACAGCAGATGCTTATTCACTTAGTGATCCTAGTGCGATAACAGATACCCCAACATCACCATCCACCGCCACCATGCCTAGTGCAACCAAAACCAATATACCCACCAGCAGCAATGCTAGCACCTACACCGTGCAACCCGGCGAAACGTTGTTTGCAGTAATGCGCCAATCGGGCAGAACATTGCAGGAATTAATTCAATGGAATGGCTTACAACCGCCTTATTCTATCAAAGCGGGTCAAGTGCTGAAATTGAACGGCTCTGCCACATCAACGGGCAATACTAGCGCAACACCCGCGAAATCCGGCACGGCGGCAACTTACGTCGTCAAACCGGGGGATACTTTATACGAAGTGATGCGTCAAACCGGCACATCCATCAAACAGTTAGTGAAGTTGAATAGCTTGAATCAGCCATACCATGTCAAGGCAGGACAGGTGCTGCGTACAGGCAAGTAAAAATTTTACTTTATTAGTCACTTATTAATCATTCTACATTATCGTAGGCAAAAAAAAGCCCACTGTAAGGTGGGCTTTTTCAGAATATGGCGGAGAGCGAGGGATTCGAACCCCCGGAAGGTCACCCTTCAACGGTTTTCAAGACCGCCGCTTTCGACCGCTCAGCCAGCTCTCCGAAGGACGTGTATATTACCGAAAAGTTCTGAACATTTCTAGTGTTTTTTCAAGATATGAACGCTTTTCGTGTCTGTATGCCGATAGGTGGCTGTGATAGAATCGCCGCTTTGCTGCCCCGTAGAGAGACAGACGAGCCTTATGGATTCAAACAAACCTTCCCTGACCTATCGTGACGCTGGTGTCGATATTGATGCTGGTAATAACCTTGTTGAGCGCATTAAACCGATTGCCCAACGCACTAAACGCCCAGAAATTTTGGGTGGGATTGGTGGTTTTGGGGCTTTAATGTCGATTCCTTCGCATTATAAGCAACCGATTTTGGTATCGGGCACGGATGGCGTTGGTACAAAGCTCAAACTGGCGATAGATACAGGTATTTACGACAGCATTGGCATTGACCTCGTTGCCATGTGCGTCAATGACATTGTGGTCAGTGGTGCAGAACCGCTGTTCTTTCTAGATTACTACGCGACTGGCAAATTGGAAGTCGATGTTGCCGAGCAAGTCATTAAAGGCATTGCGGAAGGTTGCTTACAAGCTGGTGCGGCGTTGGCTGGCGGTGAAACAGCAGAAATGCCGGGTATGTACCGTGATGGCGATTTCGACCTAGCAGGCTTCTGCGTGGGCGTGGTCGAACGCGATAAAATCATCGACCACTCGCGTGTGCATCGTAATGATGTCTTAATCGGCTTGGGTTCAAGTGGTCCGCACTCCAACGGTTATTCCTTGATTCGTAAAGTGATTGAAGTCAGTGGCGCGAATCTGGAACAAGCCTTTGGCGATACCACGCTCGGCAAGGCATTATTAGAACCCACCCGTATTTACGTAAAATTGCTGTTGAATTTGCTGAAACAGTTCGAAATTCACGCCTTAGCGCACATTACCGGCGGCGGTATTACCGAAAACTTACCGCGTGTATTACCAGCGCGTACTGTGGCGAAAATCGACCTTGCAAGCTGGAAACGCCCAGAAATTTTCAATTGGCTACAACAACAAGGTGGCGTTTCTGATGAGGAAATGTTGCGCACTTTTAACTGTGGTCTTGGGATGATTCTGGTTGTGCCTGCTGATCAAGCCGAAGACGTTATTACCGCATGTCGTTTGGATGGTGTACCTTCATGGCAAATCGGACAAATGGCTACTGCTGACACGGAAACCCCATTTGTACAGTATGGCGAATAACGACACCACTACAGCACTGCCACGTTTGGTGGTGCTGATTTCAGGCAGCGGTAGCAATTTGCAAGCCGTGATGGATGCAATTGATGCCGGTTCTATCGCAGCGGAAGTCGTCGCAGTCATTAGTAATCGCTTTGATGCTTACGGTTTACAACGTGCTTTTAATGCGGGAATCCCGGCAGAAATTCTTGACCACAAGAATTTTGAAAGTCGCGAAGCTTTTGACCTTGCCTTACAAACGCGCATTGATGAATTCGCACCGGATTTAATCATCTTAGCTGGATTCATGCGCATTCTCACACCAGCGTTTGTGCAACATTACACCGGACGAATGCTCAATATTCACCCGTCATTATTGCCATTGTACAAAGGTATTCACACGCATCAGCGCGTCTTGGATGACGGTGCGAAAGAGCATGGGGTTAGCGTGCATTTTGTCACACCTGAATTAGACGGTGGCCCTGTGATTATGCAGGCGAAAATTCCCGTATTGCCGAGCGATACCTCAAACTCACTCGCCAAGCGCGTGCAAGTGCAAGAGCATGTGATTTATCCGCGTGTGGTGAAGTGGTTTGTGGAAGGTCGTTTGCGGCTGGAAGGAAATCATGTGTTGCTTGACGGTAACGTGATGACACGCCCCGCCATGCATTTAGGTGAGTAATCCTTAACGATTACCCAAAATGACAAACGTAATGCAGATCTTCCAGCGTTTCGATGTCAAAAGCTGAATTCGCAGGTGCGTCAAAGGATTGACCGCCTGTGTATTCCTGCCACGTTTCACTGCCTGCTAAACGCACACGGCAACGCCCTTGCAGCAATTCCATCACTTCTGGCGCACCGGTATTAAATGTCAGTGTCGATGGCAAAATCACCCCAACGCTTTTGCGCGTACCATCGGCTAACAACACCGTATGGCTCACACATTTCCCATCGAAATACACATTAGCGGTTTTCACCACGCTGACATTATCAAACTGACTCATAACATTCCTTCAACGTAAGTCGCACAATAAAGAAACCCCTCCTCGTCAACCAAGGAAGGGTTGTTCAGTTTATGCCTATCGCTTTTATTGCCCAGCAATAGTCATTTTGTCGATTAAAATCGAACCAGTGTGGATGCTACCACGGGTGTCCACATCATTGGCAACACCAACAATGCCTTTGAACATGGATTTCAAATTACCCGCGATGGTGACTTCTTCAACCGGATGCATAATCATGCCGTTTTCAATCCAGTAACCCACCGCGCCGCGCGAGTAATCGCCCGTAATGCCGTTAATACCGCTGCCAATTAATTCCGTTACCATCAGACCCGTCCCCATTTGCTGAATCAGGTCAATGAAACTCACACCGGTATCACTCAGAATCAGGTTGGTCGCACCACTGGCACTGCCCGTGGATTGCATTCCCAACTTACGCGCACTGTAACTGCCGAGGAAATAACCTTGAATAATCCCCTCGTTCACAATGTCACGTTTTTGGGTTGCGACCCCTTCCGCATCGTAAGAACGACTGCCGAAACCTTGGCGTAAAAACGGGTCTTCCAACAGTTGGAAAAATTCAGGGAAAATCTGCTGCCCTAACGAATCCAGCAAGAAACTGGCTTTGTGGTATTGCGCACTGCCACTAATCGCGCTCACCAGTGAACCGATCAAACCGCGTGCAAGTTGCGGCACGAACAACACCGGAGCTTCGCGCGTGGACAATGACCGCGCATGTAAACGCCGCACCGCGCGTTGTGCCGCTTCCGCCCCGACGGTATCCGCCGAATCCAATAAACTCGGTACACGCGACACGGAATACCAATGGTCGCGCTGCATGGACGAGCCTTCTTGCGCTACCACCGCACAACTAATGGAATGGCGCGTACTGTGACGCACTGCCATGAACTCGTGGCTATTCGCATACAAACTAATGCCTGCGTAACTGTCCACCGATGCGCCTTCGCTATTGGTAATGCGCTTATCGTGTTCCCGCGCCACCGCCTCGGCATGAGTCGCCATTTCAATCGCTTGTTCGGCATCCAATTCCCACGGGTGATACAGGTCGAGTTTGGGGAACTCGGTCGCCATTAATTCACGATCCGCCAGACCATTGAATGGGTCTTCGGAGGTATAACTGGCAATACGGCACGCAGCATCGAGGGTATCGTTTAACGCTTGTTTAGAAAAATCCCCCGTCGATGCAAAACCTTTGCGATGCCCAAAGTACACCGTTAAATTGACGCTCTGATCACGATGGTATTGCAGTTTATCCACCGTACCCATGCGTACTTCAACGGACAAACCCGTGCCTTTATCAATGTCAACTTCTGCCGCTGTTGCCCCTGCGACTTTCGCGGCATCCAATAAATGATCCGCTATCGCCTGAAATTCGGTGGCAATCCCGAAACGATCTTGTAACTCGATCATAATGCTTATCCTTATGCTGTCGCTGTTCCGCCAACGGTCAAACCATCCACGCGCAAAGTCGGCTGACCCACGCCAACGGGAACACCTTGACCATCTTTGCCACACACACCAATGCCGCTATCCAATTGCAAATCGTTACCGACCATGCTGACACGGGTTAACACATCCGGGCCATTACCGATTAACGTTACATTTTTCAGTGGCTTACCCAGCTTACCGTTTTCAATGAGGTAAGCTTCCGATGTTGAGAAAACAAACTTGCCAGACGTAATATCCACCTGACCACCGGAAAGATTCGCCGCGTAAATGCCTTTCTCAACGGAAGCAATGATTTCTTCCGGTGCGTATTCGCCAGCACGCATGTAAGTATTAGTCATGCGCGGCATTGGCAAATGCGCATACGATTGACGACGACCATTACCAGTGGACTGCGTACCCATCAACGCCGCATTTTGGCGGTCAAACATATAACCTTTAAGGATGCCGTCTTCAATCAAAGTGGTGCATTGGGTTTGCGTGCCTTCATCATCCACACTCAATGAACCACGACGCTGTGCGAGCGTGCCGTCATCCACTACGGTAATGCCTTTCGCAGCGACTTGTTCACCAATGCGCCCTGCGAAAGCTGATGTGCCTTTGCGGTTAAAGTCGCCTTCTAAACCGTGCCCAATCGCTTCATGCAGCAACACGCCCGGCCAACCGCTACCCAACACCACCGTCATATTGCCAGCCGGAGCAGGTTCAGCATCCAAGTTAATCAATGCTTTGCGCACCGCATCTTCAGCGTATTCTTGAGCTTTATTGGTGTTGAGGAAGTAATCCAAGCTGAAACGACCGCCGCCGCCCGCCATAGAACTTTCGGTTTGCCCATTACGCTCCACAATCACCGACACATTGGTACGCACCAATGGACGCACATCCGCCGTCATGCGCCCACTTTCATCCACAATCAGGATGATTTCATGCACCGCAATCATGCTTGCCATGACTTGCTGCACATAGGGGCTTGCAGCGCGAGCAACACTGTCGATTTGGCGCAGAAAAGCGATTTTGTCTTGCTCAGATAACGAATCCAGCGGATCGTCCACACCGTACAAAGCACGGGTTGGTGCAGTGACTTGCCACGCATTAACGCGGGCGGATTGTCCGGCACGGCTAATGGCACGCGCGGCTTTCGCGGATTCTAACAAGGCGGGTAAACTGATTTCGCCACTGTAAGCAAAACCGGTTTGTTCACCACACACCGAGCGCACACCCACACCTTGTTCAATGCTGTAACTACCGCTTTTGATGATGCCTTCTTCCAAGCCCCATGATTCGTAACGGGACGATTGGAAATACAAATCGGCAATGGTGGTATCTTGTGTGAGTAATTGGCTAAACACCTGATCCAATTGGTGTTCTGCCAAGCCCGTTGGTGCGAAAAACACGTCACGGGCAAAATCAATTGTTTGTTTCATCAGTATCCTTTTTATGCCATGCGTTCTTTAGGGATGCGGTGGGATAAGACGGGGAAGGTTTTACGTGTTTGTTCTAAAGCAGCGAGATCAATATCAGCCATGACAACGCCAGCACCACGTTCTAACACGCCTCTTACTCGCCCCCAATGATCAATAATCATGCTATGACCATGCGTCGTGCGTCCATTGACGTGATAACCACCTTGTCCGGCAGCCACGACATAACACAGGTTTTCAATAGCGCGGGCACGCAGCAACACTTCCCAGTGGGCTTTGCCAGTAACCTCGGTAAAAGCTGACGGCACAACCAAAATCTGCGCACCTTTTTCAGACAAGGCTCGATACAATTCGGGAAAACGTAAGTCATAACACACCGACATGCCCAGTTTACCAAAGGGGGTGTCCACCACCACGACATCATGTCCCGGTACGGTGGTGTCGCTTTCGGTATAGACTTCCTGATTCTCACTTAAGGTAACATCGAATAAGTGCATTTTGTCGTAACGGGCGACAACTTCACCGTTGTCATTATACAGAATTGAAGCAGCATAAACCCGTGCTGGGTCAAGAGAACGCAAAGGAATAGTTCCCGCTACAATCCAAATACGATATTTTTTGGCTTGCTGGCTAATAAAAGATTGAATGACACCTTCGCCGAATACTTCAGCAACTTTAACTTTATCGGTTTCTTGAACACCCATAATCGGGAAATTTTCAGGCAACACCACCAGTTTCGCGCCACGTTCGGCGGCATCTTTGATGAGTCGCCCAACTTCCATCAGATTAGCTTGTACTTGTGGCCCAGTAGCCATTTGTAATGCTGCGATCAGTGCCATACTCCACGCTCCCCATCTTTTAAAGTGTAAAGATCATTGTGTGTTTAACGATTAAAAACATCAACCTCAGTTTGACCAGACGGGGATTTCAACTCCTCAACCGTTGGATTTTGCCAATCACCGCTCACACGGTAATGAAAACCACCCGATGAACGTAACTTGGCTGCTGCATCTTTTTCCGTGAGGGAATTCAGCAATAACATTGCCGCCCCGCCACCGATTCCGCCCACTGCTGCGCCGACCACCGGTAGAGCCGAACGTAAATTGGGAATCACCGTCACCGTCTGCTGGTGCGTTTTACGCACCAAATCCGTCTGCCCCTTAATACCCGCGACCATCATTGCCGACTTCAACATGGTATCTTGCGTGTGTAAAATGCCGTGGTCTAATTGAAAATTACCGCTGATCTCATCAAAAGCAATACCTTTGCCCGTCATGTCACGGAAATCCAACGAGAATCGACTAGGCAAACGTTGAATGTCCAATAACCCTAATAAACGCCCGACTCCCGGTTCGACTTCCGTTAAGTTACCTTTACCCATCGTTACCCGCGCTTTGCCAGATAGTTTAGCCAAATCAAACGCAAACGGCGCACCTTCCCAGTGCAATTGGGCAGAAGCTTGCAATGCACCACCTTCAAACCCAGCATCACTACCCTTCTCAGTGAGTAATTGACGCGGATCAGGAACAGCAGCTTGCGCCGTCAAATCGGTATAACATTTACCGTCTTCCGCCTGATACCAACGCCCTTGTTTGGCTGACAAGGTGAAATCAGCATTTTTAATTAACAACTCACGAATTTGTAATTCATCACGGGCTTTTTCCATATCTAACGTTAATTGCTGAATTGCCAAATCCCCTTTACGGCAATTTTGACAATTAATTAACAATGCAGGGAACGCATCTGGTGATAAAGCCTTCGCCAAACCGGATACCGCTGGGGTTTGCGCTAATGCAGGTTGACGTGATATATCATTACTCAGCATTGCTAAATCCACGTCCTGCAATGCTAAATTAACGCGCCCTTTGGCAAAGTCGGGGAGCGGCAAGTGCATAGTTGCTTGTAATTTGGAAGAAATCAAACTCGCTTTTAAAACATCATCGCTATTTAAAGTTAAACGCGCAGTCCCTAAATTTTGTTGACCTAATTGTAAAGCATCGAAAGCAATATCCATTGCCACGGGTAAAGGCGAATAGGCATGAGCTGCTTGACGTTTAGATAGTTTCGTCTGACTTTTTGAGGGTTGTGTACCCATCATAGCGAACCGATGCAAATCCATTAAATCCATTACCGGCAAACGACCAGCCACCACAATACCAGCTTCTGGTAATTGAGGGCTATTACCGCCCAGTCCCACACTAATTGCCGCACGCTCTTGTATTTGACGTGGAACTCGTGCTTGCAACTGCATTAAATCCGCCATGCCAACTTGTATTTGCCATGCGGCTTGGCTTTTAAACGGAATGGATAACGCCACATCAACTGCACGCTCTGCCGCCGCAGGTTTACCAAATGGTGCAGGCAAAGCAATTTCCATTCCTTTTAAGTTACTGTTCGCATTAATTTCCAGTGTAGCTTTGGATTTATCCAATGTTGAATCAAACGCAGGCAACACCAATTGTGTATTAATTGCTGTTTTGCCGCGAAGATAACGCGCCAATGGTGCAACGCTTTCAGGCAGGAAAACAGCAGGTTCATTGTCTTGTTGCAGATTAACGTAAATAACACGTTTGGCTTGATCGGTTTTCGCTTTGATTTGTAAGGGCTGACCACGGTACTCACCCTGAGCATCCTGCACATCCACACCGTAACGATTAAAATGCACTTGTCCGGTTAAGTTTTTAAAAGCCTGTTGGTATTCCGGCATGGCAAACTGATTATTGTGTAATGTCACTACGCCATCAACCGTCACACCTTTTTTGTCAAACACCGGCGAGTCCAAAGGTACATCCAGTTTCAACTGCAAATCCGACTTACCTTTAAACTCTGCAATTTGCATAAAATCACGCAAACTTTTGCCAATTGGTGCGGACTGCAAATAATCCATGTGCCCGCGCAAATCACCTTGCGTTTGCAAATCTAGCAGTAAATGCGTTTCCCCTAACATATCAGGAATGTCGACCGTGCCACCTTTTACAGCCAAATCCATAATCGTGGCACTGTTTACTTTAGCCGCCATACCTGCATTATGAAAACGCAACTCCCCCTTAACATCCCGCGCTTCCGGCCATTCTGGCAAATAGGCTAATACACCATCTTCAATATCAAACCGAATATCAAACACACCGGGCTTATTTTTAAAGGGAAAGTCCGAAGGATTACCTTGAAAAATAAACTCGCCTTTAGGGACATTACCTGCAACAATTGCAGTTTTTAACCATTGCTCCGTACCATCAATAATAACTGATGGAATGTAATCACGCACATTATCAATACGTCGTTGAGTTGCGAATTGGAGTTTAAGGTCTAAATTAGGGGAGGTTTGATGGGGAGACTTCTTCTTAGCTGTCGTGCTATTTGGTAATGCGAGTGAACCTATACCGCTTGCCCGCAAATCGCGGTTTTGAAAAGTTAATTGAGGAACAGTCCATTGCCAAGCATCGGGTTTAACCTCCCAATTTAACGTCGCAGTTAATTGATCAATCGGCAATGGCTTTTCAAACCATTGTGGGTAATTCAAAACACTGTGATCTAACTTGACCTCAAGCGTACCACCGGCATTATTGGCGGCAAACGTTGCATTCACTTCTTGAATGGCGGGCAATGTTTTTGTGCCATGTAAACCCAAATGCGTAATTTCACCATTACCCTGAATCTGTAAAGGCTTGCCAACTTCTGCTTTAATTTGCGCATCTAATGATAAAGAACCAGCACTAATCCCCATAGCTTGTAATTGCGGTGAAGGCAGTGCCGCTAAATTAAAAATCTGGGTACGTGTATTTAACACACCACCCCAATCTTCTTGACCATCTGCACCTTTTTCACGTTTCAGCATGGCATCAACTGCCAATGACTCACCAATACGCGGTGGAAATAATGCATCGGCTTGCACGGTTATTTCATGTGGGGAAAATTCACCGACAAATTGCAGGTCATTTAAGGTTAAAGTGCGGTGATTGGTGGTATCCATCCAATTCACATAACCGCCATTAATTGTGACCCGAATTGGCGATTGCCGTTCCACATTCAAAGCCGTGTTTTTTTGACCGGGTAATGGAAACGTTAAACCCTGCACATCCGGTAAACCTTGTGCGGTTTGACGCAAAATAAATTCAACGCCCTCAAGTTGCACATCAGCGGGTTGTAAACGTAAAGTACGCAGACTTTCTTCCCAATCAATACCCAAAGCTAATTGCTGAATGTGAATGGGGACTTCGCCTGATGGTTCGGCGAGTTGCAGATCATGCACAATCCAACGTGGGGATTCGCTATTACGATCAACTTCAATGCTGCCAATCGTTACTTGATTACCTAAAAAACCCGATATTTCTTGTTCCAAAATGCCTTTGTAATCGTCAACCAAAGGCAACCAGAAATTCGCTAACCCCACTAATGCAACGAGGAAAATCGCAATGTGAAAAAAAGAAGTTAATAAGCTATAAATCAGACGGACTAATAAACTCGTCTGCCTTTTACAACAGAACAACGTCGAAATGCTCCTGGGCATACAATGCCTCAACCTGCAAACGGATGGGAATACCCACAAACTGTTGTAATTCAGCCAAGCTATCGGATTGCTCATCCAGTAATAAATCCACCACTTCCTGTGATGCTAATACCAGCAACTCCCGTGCATCAAATTGACGCGCGGCACGCAAAATCTCACGGAAGATTTCATAACAAACCGTTTCTGCCGTTTTTACGAAACCATTACCACCGCACGAGGGGCAAGGCTCACACAAAATGTGTTCCAAGCTTTCGCGGGTACGCTTACGAGTCATTTCCACTAAGCCCAGAGGAGAAACATCGCACACATAAGTTTTAGCGTAATCTTTTTCTAATGATTTTTCCAGCAACTTTAACACTTGTTGCTTATGATCGTTTTGCAGCATATCAATGAAATCTATAATGATAATACCACCGAGATTGCGCAAACGTAGTTGACGAGCAATCGACTGTGCTGCTTCAAGATTAGTACGGAAAATGGTTTCTTCCAAATTACGATTACCGACAAAACCGCCCGTATTCACGTCAATCGTGGTCATGGCTTCGGTTTGATCAATAATCAAATAACCGCCTGATTTGAGTGGCACTTTGCGCTGCAAAGCTTTTTGGATTTCTTCTTCAACACCGTGCAAATCGAAAATCGGGCGTTCGCCGGGATAATGCACAATCACATTTGCCAAATCGGGAATGTATTGCTGACAGAATTCAATCACTTTATTAGCCGTTTCGCGCGAGTCGATTAACACACGGCTGATTTTTTCCCCCACCATGTCCCGCAAAATCCGTAATACCAAGGGTAAGTCGGAGTAAACCATGGTCGGCGCACTGGATTCACGCGCAGAACGCGCAATGTTTTCCCATAATTTATGCAGAAACGCGACATCACGCCGCAATTCTTCCTCAGTAATGCCTTCGGCGGCGGTGCGCACAATGTAACCGTACTCTTTGCCCAATTCTTCGCGCAAACGCTCGATCAAATGCCGCAGACGCTCACGTTCCGCGTGTTGCGCAATCTTACCCGATACACCGATATTGTGATTGTCTGGCATTAGCACCAAATAACGCGAGGGAATCGTAACGTGTGTGGTCAATCGCGCCCCCTTTGTACCGAGCGGATCTTTGATCACTTGTACCAGCAATTTCTTGCCTTCATACAATAACTCACCAATCTGCACCGTCGGGCGCGGAATGGTGTGCTCGTGGAATTCTTCCAAAGAAGGGTGCGTTAAATCAGAAGCGTGTAAGAAAGCGGATTTTTCCAAGCCGACATCAATGAAAGCCGCCTCCATCCCCGGTAATACGCGACTAACTTTGCCTTTGTAAATATTGCCGACAATGCCTTTGCGTGAAGTACGTTCAATTAACACTTCTTGCAAAATACCATTTTCTAATAATGCAACCCGCGATTCCTGTGGCGTGACATTAATCAGCAGCTCTGCGGTCATGAATCCACCTATGATCGTTATTGTGTTGTAACTGTAGGACAGCTTAGGGTCGCTGAAACCTAAGCTACAGCACTTTTATGTTTGCCGCAGCCAGTAATTGGGCTGTTTCAAAAAGCGGCAATCCCATCACCCCCGAAAAAGAACCTTCCAGCCGCTCTGCAAATATTGCGCCAATCCCTTGAATTGCATAAGCCCCCGCTTTGTCCTGCGGTTCACCAGATTGCCAGTATGCCAGTATTTCCGCGTCAGAAAGTGAACGAAACTTTACCCGACTATGACAAATATTCACCAGCGTGTCACGAGCCGTCACCACCGCCACGGCAGTGAAAATAGCGTGCCATTGCCCTGACATACGCCGCAACATGGCTTGTGCGTCCGCAAAGTCACGCGGCTTGACCAGTAATTCGCCATCCAATAAACCTAAAGTATCCGCGCCCAACACGGGTAATAACGGCTGTTGAGTCTGCGCTCGCACGTCCCACACCGCTCGCGCTTTGACACAAGCTAAGCGTTCCACCAAGGCAAGGGCGGATTCATTCGTTAACGGTGACTCGTCTACATCCGTGGTTTGCACCACATAACGAATGCCGATTTGATCCAACAGTTCACGACGGCGTGGCGAACCAGACGCAAGCACCAATTGCGGCGCGAGTAATGCGGAAGATTGAGGGGTTTGGCTGGTCATGGATCAATTGCTTAGATTAAGGTTACGCTAGGTCGCCACGATGGTAAGGATGGTTCGTCAAAATACTCCACGCACGGAATAATTGTTCCGCCACCACAATCCGCACCAAAGGATGCGGAAAGGTCAACGGCGATAATGACCAACTTTGTTCAGCACGTTGCAAACAAGCCGGAGACAAACCTTCAGGGCCTCCGACCAATAAGGCAACATCACGCCCCGACATCATCCAATTATCCAATTGCGCGGCTAACTGTTCGGTTGACCACGGTTTGCCTTTGACATCCAGCGTAATCACCAAACTGCCATCGGGAATCGCCGCCAATAACTTTTCACCTTCCGTCTGCCGGATGCGCTGCAAATCGCTATTTTTGGTGCGCTTTTCGGCCGCAATCTCACGAATCATTAATTGGCACTGCGGTGGCATCCGGTTGGCGTATTCTTCCGTACCCGTATTCACCCACGCAGGCATTTTTGTGCCAATCGCCAATAAATGAATCCGCACTTAGGCTGCTCCGACCCGCGTTTGTGGAATACCATGCCCAGCTTCCCACAACTTTTCCAAATTGTAGAAATCACGAGTGGTTTGCAACATGACGTGCAAAATAATGTCGTTCAAATCCACCAAGACCCATTCGCCGTCTTGTTCACCTTCGACACCTAAAGGAGCTTCACCCGCTTCTTTCGCTGCCAATGCGACGGTTTGCGCCAAAGATTTGACGTGTCGTGTGGAGTTACCTGTGGCAATAACCATCAGATCAGTTACGGAAGATTTACCGCGCACGTCCACCACTTTGATGTCTTGCGCTTTCATGTCTTCCAATTTTTCAATCACTAAAGATTTAAGTTGTTCCAGTTCCATTCCGTTCTACGTAAAGTTGATGTGTTTGAATGTAATCGAGCACGCTATCCGGCAACAAATAACGGGGATTCTTACCCTGCTGCAAGGTTTCACGTAACCGCGTGGCAGAAATATCTAACGGTGTCACGGCTAGACAATAAATACGTCCGGCTGGGCTGGTACACAAATCCTGACGCGCAGCACTCAAGCGCGACGCATACCAAGCAGCGGGGGGCAGACTATAACTCGGACGGTGCACAACAAC
Organism: Pseudomonadota bacterium; assembly: GCA_039797295.1. Classification (GTDB taxonomy): domain Bacteria; phylum Pseudomonadota; class Gammaproteobacteria; order Thiotrichales; family Thiotrichaceae; genus Thiothrix. The sequence continues at coordinate 17,790 of JBDKID010000001.1, forward strand.
CAGATGCGCAAGGCTTAAAATAGCCTGCCAACGGTGCCATTGTTGAAAATGCAGGAAAGCATCCGCCCCTAACGTGAATAATAACGGTACATTTTCACCGCATTCACCGCGTAATGCGTGCAAAGTATCGAAAGTGTATGAAAATCCATCACGTCGCAGCTCCCGATCATCCGCGCGTAAACACGGCTCGTTAGCAATCGCAGCTTGCACCATTGCCAAACGCTGCTCGGCGGTTGCTATGGGTTGAGGACGATGCGGCGGCACTTTGCCCGGAATCAGACGCATATCAGTCATGCCGAAATGTTCCGCCACTTCCAACGCCGTGCGCAAATGCCCGTAGTGAATCGGGTCAAATGTCCCACCGAGAATGCCAATCATGTTAAGACTCAAAATAACTTACTCAGTTTCTTGCTTGTCAACCAGAGTAACAAAGGTTGGTCTGGCAAACTCTCAAAACCGTATTGGCGGTAAAATGCGGCCGCGTTATCATGTTTGGCATCCACCACAATCGCTACCATACCGATTTCTTTCGCCAGTTTATGACAGCGTTGCAAAGCATCCATGAAAAGAAACTCGCCAACACCTTGCCCCTGATAGCTGCGATCAATCGCTAATCTAACCAAACGTGCGACTGGAATAGGAAAAGCGGGGAAGCGTTTTTGCAGCGTATCTGGCAAGTTATCACGCGGAATACTGCTCATGCTCAAGCTATAATAACCCACTAAACCTTGATTTTGAGGATTAATTGCCAAAAACGTCCGTGCAAGACCAGCCTGTTCATGCTGCCCAGCATACGTCGCCAAGTAAGCATCCAACGCAGGTTCACCGCACACAAACCCATCACGTCCGCTGTGTTTATAGAAAGGCTCAATGACCCAACCACTCATGCTTGGGTAGCCTTAAACTTGTTCATCGCTTTTTGCAGCTTCGCATTGGGTGGCGTGTCATCATCCAAAATCAGCGCGAACCGCTCCCAATCCCGTTGGGATAACAGGATTTGTTCCTGCCCTTTTAAAACTTCCTGCGCCATACGCTGGGCGGCTTCCAACAGAAAATTACTCAACGACAAACCACGCAATGACGCAGCACGAGTCAACAAACTTTTGGTTTCAGCATTGGTGCGTAAATTGATGCGCTCTGAAAGTGCTAACATAGCCTAAGCTCCTGTACTTACCTTGTGAGTACAGTCTGGCACAATGACTACGTATTGGCTAGGTCAAGTTGCTCGCCGCAACTTCATTTTGTGGAAAGCGTACACATAATTTGCCACCTTATCCGCCATGATTGCTCCTAATGGACTGGTGTTATCCAACACTTTCAAAATACGTTGGGTATCCAAACTCGCGCCGCCATCGACAAAGGCTTGTTCTACGGCTTCATTCACCACCGCCTCAATATCACCACCGGAAAAACAGCCATTGAAAGCGGTTTCTTTGAACTGCGCATCTTGTCCTTTACCTTCTAGCCAATCGCTAAACAAAAATGACAAGTCAATCTCGTTCTGGTATTTACCCGCATCACCATTACTGGGTTTTTCATTTTGATGGAAATACCAACCCTGTTCACGGCGTAAAATCCGTTTGCTCACGGCTTGCTGCAATGCCAACCATTTTTTATCGGGTGCGGTGTGTTTTGCCAAAGCTTTCAAATCAATCGCATTGTTCAACTGCTTACGACGTTGTAGATGCACGCGGAAAATTTCTTCGCGCTCTTGTTCATTGGGGAAATCCACAAAAAAGATTTCATCAAAACGTCCTTTACGCATCAATTCCGGTGGCAATACAGAAATATCGTTAGCCGTCGCCAACACAAACACTGCCCCGGTTTTCTCCTGCATCCACGACAAGAAATAACCAAACAAACGGCTGCTTACTTCTGAACCTTCACCGCCGTTACGCCCAACCCCGACAAAGGCTTTTTCCAACTCGTCTACCCACAACACACACGGGCTAACAGCTTCCGCCAAGGTCAACGCGCGGCGCATATTCGCTTCACTTTCACCCACGTACTTACCCATGAGTGAACCCACATCCAAACGCAATAAAGGCAACTTAAACAATGCCGCTGCCGCTTTCGCCGTTAACGACTTACCACACCCCGGCATTCCCACCACCATCAAGCCTTTAGGTGGTGTCACCCCAAACTTCTCCGCCTCCGTCAATCGCTCCAACACCGATGCCTTTTGTTGCAACCACTGTTTCAAACGATGTAAACCACCAATATCCTCCAAGCGTTCCCTGACTGTCACCATCTCCAAAATGCCGCTTTTCTTAATAATCTGCTCTTTTTCAGTTGTCACCAACTCCACTTTAGCAGCATTAATACAACCATCTTGCTGATAAGCACGGTTTAACAAATGAATGATTTCATGTTTACTCAAACCACGAAATGCCAAAACCAACTCATCCAGATCAGGCTCTAACACTTCGGTTTCATAAAAATCCGTGTACTCACGCACAATCTGCCGAATCCCTGCCATATCCGGCAATGGCAATTCAAATAATGTGACAAATTTTTCCAACTCCGGCGGCACATAACACTGTGATGACACCAAAAATACCGTTGCCAAGGTATTATCATCATGCACAATCTTATTCGCCAATGCCTTTAAACGCGCTACCGCTAGAGGCGCATCACGCAATGCCAAATGCACATCCTTCAATACCAAGCAATGACCTGATAAATCATCCAGCAACCACAACTCCAATGCAGCCGCCAAATCCATGTACGTCGTCATTGCCTGCTTCGTATCAAAATCCACAACGCCTTGCGCCAAATTCCACTCAAAAACCTGACGATTATCTGATTTCGCCAAATCCCGAATTAAAGCATCCGCGTCATGCTCCTCAAAAGTCGTCAAGTATAAAATCGGATAATGCGATTCAAAATATGAGAGTAATTTATTTTTCATGCTTAATAAGATTTTCAAAATTAAAAATCACGAAACAAAAACATTTTCTATATTTTTATTTTTGATGTAGCTATTTGAACATAGATGATAACCAATCAAATGCACTAACTTTCTTCATGATATTTCTTAAATCATCGTTGAGTTCATCGACGAATCCAATGGATTTACTTAAATCAAAATTCTTATTGATCGAGAATATTTTACATAATAGATCTGAACATTCTTGATCACTAGTGCTGGCATCAATTATTTCTATTTCATTCAAGTAATGTGTCAGTTCTTGAGCACGCAACCATTTAGCGAGCAAACCACTTTTATACAAATCTATAATTTCGGGGGTAAAATGATGACATAGCTGTTCAATATTGCAAACTTTTATGCCATCAATAGGTAAGTCAAACTTAATAAACTTCATAACAACCCCATACTAGCAATTGCAGCTTTACGATACCATTCAGAAGCTTTTACATTACTTGCTGCTACTCCACGACCGTGCTCATACATTTTCCCAAGCGCACATTGAGACTTTACATACCCCTGTTCTGCGGCTTTACGATACCATTCAAAAGCCTCTGCATCACTTGGTGTTACTCCACGACCGTGCTCATACATTTCCCCAATCGCGTATTGAGACTCTACATGCCCCTGTTCTGCGGCTTTACGATACCATTCAAAAGCCTCTGCATCACTTGGTGTTACTCCACGACCGTGCTCATACATTTCCCCAATCGCGTGTTGAGACTCTACATGCCCCTGTTCTGCGGCTTTACGATACCATTCAAAAGCTTCTGCATCACTTGGTGTTACTCCACGACCGTGCTCATACATTTCCCCAATCGCGTGTTGAGATTCTACATGCCCCTGTTCTGCGGCTTTACGATACCATTCAAAAGCATCTGTATCACTTGGTGTTACTCCACGACCGTGCTCATACATTTCCCCAATCGCGTGTTGAGATTCTACATGCCCCTGTTCTGCGGCTTTACGATACCACTCAAAAGCCTCTATATAGCTTTGTTCTATAAACCGCCCTCTTTTATATATTTTAGCTAGTTCATATTGACCATCAACTTCACTCAGTATTGCTCTTCGAAACCATCCTACGTATTCACGACGAATTATCCAATTCTGTGTTCGCAACTTGCTCAAAAATATAGTTTCCATTTCAAATTGCTTAAGCTGTTGTAATATTTCTTTGTCCGGCTCAATCGAAAAAATATGGCACAAGGCATCTAGCTGTTCCTGATCATTGCCATATTTAGTAATTCCCTCTAGTTGTGTTAATAACTCAGGTTGTCGTTGTGCTGTTAACCACTTGAGTAATAAACCTTCTTTGTGTAAATTTATAATCCCAATATGAAAATGAGCACGCAAATCATCAACACTTCGAACTTGTATATTATCAATAAACAAAGAGAATTTGATTGGTTTCATAAGCCCTCACGAGAAAATGGATTTCAGAGCATTCCATGTTTTAGTTGCAACGGATTTGGTTGTTTGTATCGCACTTTTCGCAACGCTAACGCAGGTATTTATGAGTTTTGCCCCACCCGTTTCGATTGCTGTTCTAATAGCTGGTGCAGCCTTTTCACCAATCCAACCACCGATGAACGTACCTACACTGGCCACACTAGGGTTGATGAAACCAGCTACCATTGAGCCGAGTGCAGAGCTTCCTGCTTTAACTGCTTCGGAAGCAATAGTAGCGATATGCGCTAATTTACGTTTGGCGACATGCGCCAGAGCATCCAGCCCACTGACTTTGCCTAAACCCGCCTGACTTGCCGCTTTGGTTGTTTCCAAACCTAAGCTACTCACATGAGCCACTTGACTGGGGGATTGATCTTGCAGGCATGGAATCAGCCCTTGCTTAGTGGCGAGGTATGTCACACCGCCATACATAACGTGCATCCCTTCGGTGAGTGCGTTAGGCGCATCACCCAGCGGTTGATTGAAATAAGCCGTAACATTGGGGCTGCTTTGTTGAGCGGGTGCGCCTAATAATTGCCAAACTTGTTGGCTGGTTTGTCGCTTCCAGTTGGCTAGACCAGCCAACGCAGAGTTTGCCAAGAGCTTTTGGGATAATTTGCGTGTCAGGTCAAGGCGCGTAATGGGATTCCAACCGTGTTTAGCCTGCGCTGGTTGATAGGTTTGTACTTCACCCGCAGCGGGTAATTGTGCTGCTAGTTCAGGTGGGGCACGTTGATAGAGCTGTTGGTTAGCCACGCTCACTGCATCATCAGCTTTAGCGACATAAGCCGTCATATTGGTAGCTCCAGCCGCTTTTGCACTGGTTTCCAGTTCTTGGGCTAACCACGCTTCTTGGCTTTTACCCGCACTCAAATGCTGAACCAACGCCGTGTGTTTGGCGTTCACGGTTTGCACGGTACTGATAATTTCCGTTACTGCTTGGTGCAATTCGGTTTCACTTTGCCAAGCATCGGGAAAAGCCTTGAATTCCTGAATCAACCACGCATCAAGCGGCTGTTTACCTTGGTTTTGATCGAAAGATTCGGTGAAATGTTGTACCAATGCAGCGGTTTTTCGCGCATTTTCCAACGTGCCAAAGGCTTCTAACATAGGGTCATTATTAGCGGGTGTCATATTAGGTTGTCCAATGGTCGTTGAAATGATGCCCGCAGTTTTCACATTGCCATGTGCCAATGCCTTCAAACGCTTGGCAATAGCATTTGTAACAAGAGCCGTAACCAGCACGATAAGGGACGCGCTGCGCCGGTTCGGGATCAGTAATGAGGGTAAAAAGCGGAGGGCTACCGTCAGTTGGCAGCGATAAGAGATGTGAGCTAGATGAGACAGTGGGGGTCATGACTACACTCCTCGCAAAGGTAATGAATAAAATTCACACTTTACAGAGTGTATCAATAAAAATTTTGCTGTAAATATAATTTAAGTTAATCAATACGCAAAAGGAGGAAAATTTATTCCCCCTCCGGTGACAACTTGACGGATAACAAACTACTGCCGAATATGCCCATCGCCTAGCACGACGTATTTCTGGCTGGTTAAGCCTTCCAACCCTACCGGACCACGCGCGTGGATTTTATCGGTGCTAATGCCGATTTCCGCGCCTAAGCCGTATTCAAAACCATCGGCGAAACGTGTGGATGCATTCACCATCACCGAACTGGAATCGACTTCACGCAGGAAGGCACGAGCACGAGTGTAATTTTCGGTAATAATCGCGTCGGTATGGTGCGAACCGTAATGGTTAATGTGCGTAATCGCTTCCGCCATGTCCGCCACGATGCGAATCGACAAGATCGGCGCGAGGTATTCGGTTGACCAATCTTCTTCGGTCGCGGCAATGCAAGCGGGCAGGATTTGGCGGGTTTGTTCGCAACCGCGCAGTTCGACACCTTTATTAAGGTAGGCATCGGCTAAAGTTGGCAACACTTGTGCGGCAATGCCTTGCGCGACTAATAAGGTTTCCATCGCATTGCACACGCCATAACGGTGGGTTTTGGCATTGATAGCAACGCGCACGGCTTTTTCGATGTCAGCTTGGTCATCAATATAAACGTGGCAAATGCCGTCTAAATGTTTGATGACGGGAATGCGTGATTCGGCACTGACGCGCTCGATCAAACCTTTACCACCACGCGGTACGATAACATCGACGTATTGTGACATGCGCAGCAATTCGCCAACAGCAGCACGATCCGTGGTCTCGACCACTTGTACGCAAGCCAACGGCAAGCCTGCCGCTGCCAAACCGTCACACACACAAGCCGCAATCGCACGATTAGAGTGAATTGCTTCCGAACCGCCGCGTAAAATCGTGGCATTACCGGATTTCAAACACAGCGCGGCAGCATCCACCGTCACATTCGGGCGTGACTCGTAAATAATACCGACCACACCCAAGGGCACGCGCATTTTGCCGATTTGAATACCGGATGGGCGATAATTCATGTCGGTAATCGTGCCAATCGGGTCAGCCAAAGTCGCGACTTGACGCACACCTTCCGCCATTCCCGCGATGGTTTTATCGCTTAATGTCAGACGATCCAGCATGGCAGCATCCAACCCCTTGGCTTTGCCAGCGGCTAAGTCTTTCGCATTCTCTGCTTTCAGCCACTCAGCCTTCGCTAACAAACTGTCAGCAATGTGCAACAATGCTTCATTTTTAATCTTTGTTTCCAGTTTTGCTAAGACTTGCGCAGCTTGTTTGGCTTGCTGACCAACGCTTTGCATGTAAGCGGTCACATTCTCGATGGTTTCCAAAACCTTAGTCCTCACACGGTGCTTGATGGTTACATCATATCATTAAACCAAAAGCCAAAACCTAGTAACATCCCGCATTCGTTTTTTGTTAACAAAAAGACAGAAAAGCTTCACTTTTTCGGTAAAGATGGTATTCTTGCGCCAGAGATTGTCGACAATCCGATTACGAGGCAGCAAAAAAGAGGCAATTAAAAACGTATGATTGCACCACCACAAATGCCTGAAGGCACGCTTGCTGATATTGCCTCTTCCAAACTAACGCAGGCGATCATCACGGGCGAGCTGATTCAGGGTCAAAAATTAAATGAAACAGATTTAGCGGAACGCTATGGCATTGGGCGCGGCCCTTTGCGCGAAGCGTTACGCCAATTGGAAGGTATGCGGTTGGTTAGACGAGTGCCCCATGCGGGGGTTCGTGTCGTGACTTTACACAAGGAAACGATGGCTGACCTTTATGCCGTGCGCGAAGCCTTGGAAGGTTTGGCTTGCCGAACCGCCGCAATGCGCATGACAGATAATGAAATCGCTACCTTACGTGGTTTATTAGATAAGCACGCTGAACACATTGATGAGACCGACGGGCAGGTGTATGTGCAACACGAAGGCGACTTCGATTTTCACTATCAGATAGCTCTCGGTAGCCGTAACCAAATGCTGATTGATTTATTGGCAGGCGAACTCTATCAATTGTTGCGTATGTGCCGTTATCGCACCAGCCGCTTGGCGCAGCGTACTCGCCCCGCCTTGCAGCAACACCGCCATATCGTCGACGCGATTGCTGATCGCGATGGGGAATTGGCGGAAATTTTGATGCGCCGTCATATCAGCGGCGCGTGGCGAACTATCAGTGAAATAATGGAAGAGGAACCATGACAAACAAAACGCTTACTCCTGGTCAGAAACTGCGTTTAGCAGTTGAAGAAAACCATCCGCTGCAAGTGGTCGGTGCTGTTACCGCCAACTGCGGTATCCTGGCGGAAAAAGTCGGTCATAAAGCACTGTACCTGTCTGGTGGCGGTGTGGCGGCTTCCTCTTTGGGTATTCCAGATCTCGGCATTACTACCCTGCACGACGTAGTGGAAGACGTAAAACGCATTACGGCGGTTACTTCCGCGCCATTGTTGGTTGACATCGACACCGGTTGGGGTGGTGCATTCAATATCGCACGCGCAACACGCGAAGTCGCAATGGCAGGTGCTGCTGGCTTCCACATCGAAGACCAAGTGATGCAAAAACGTTGCGGTCATCGCCCTAATAAAGCCATTGTTAGCCTGTCTGAAATGGTTGACCGCGTGAAAGCGGCGGTTGATGCACGTACTGATGACAGCTTCGTGATCATGGCACGTACTGACGCACTGGCAGTTGAAGGGATGCAATCCGCTATGGACCGCGCAATGGCGTGCGTTGAAGCTGGTGCAGACATGATCTTCCCAGAAGCGATGAACAAACTGGAACAATACGCTGAATTCACCAAAGTGGTTCACGTTCCGGTATTGGCGAACATTACTGAATTCGGGGCAACCCCACTCTACACAACAGAAGAACTGGCTGGTGTTGGCGTGAAACTGGTGCTGTACCCACTGAGCGCGTTCCGTGCAATGTGTAAAGCGGCTGAAAACGTTTACAAACACCTCCTTATTGATGGCACCCAGAAAAATGTCTTAGACACCATGCAAACCCGCATGGAACTGTATGACACCATCGGCTACCACGCTTTTGAACAAAAGCTGGATGCCTTGTTTGCTGAAAAAGGCGCAGAGTAAGGAGCTATACGCAATGTCAGAACAAGTCCTCCCTAAAGCAAAGAAATCCGTCGCACTGTCAGGTACGGCAGCGGGTAACACCGCCATTTGTACCGTAGGACGTACTGGTAACGACCTGCATTATCGCGGTTACGATATTCTCGACTTTGCAGAACAGGCAGAATTTGAGGAAATCGCTCACCTGATTATCCACGGCACACTGCCAACGGCTGCGGAGTTGAAAGCGTACAAAGCGAAGCTGAAAAGCTTACGCGGTCTGCCAATGCCGGTGAAACTGGCATTAGAAGCTCTGCCACCGTCTGCTCACCCAATGGATGTCATGCGTACTGGTTGTTCTGTTTTAGGTACTTGCTTGCCTGAGCAAGAAGAACACCCCGAAGCAGAAGCACGCAATATCCTTGACCGTCTGATGGCGAGCTTCGGCTCTATGTTGCTGTACTGGTATCACTTTGCCATTAATGGCAAGCGCATTGATGTGGAAACCGACGATGAAACCATCGGCGGTCACTTCCTGCACCTGCTGCACGGCAAACCAGCACCAGAATCGTGGGTGCGTGCAATGCACACTTCCTTGATCCTGTACGCAGAGCACGAGTTCAATGCTTCCACGTTCACCAGTCGTGTGATCGCGGGGACTAACTCTGACATTTACTCCTGCATTACTGGCTCTATCGGCGCACTGCGTGGCCCGAAACACGGTGGTGCGAACGAAGTTGCGTTCCGTATCCAAAGCCGTTACCGCACACCGGATGAAGCAGAAGCCGACATCCGTGCGCGTGTTGAACGTAAAGAAATCGTTATCGGCTTTGGGCATCCGGTTTACACCATTGCTGACCCGCGTAACGTGGTCATCAAGCGTGTAGCGAAACAGCTTTCCGAAGAAAACGGCGACATGAAAATGTACAACGTGGCGGATCGTTTGGAATCCGTCATGTGGGAATTGAAAAAAATGTTCCCGAACCTCGACTGGTTCTCGGCTGTTTCTTACAACCAAATGGGCGTACCAACTGACATGTTCACACCGCTGTTCGTCATTGCACGTACTACCGGCTGGGGCGCACACGTTATCGAACAACGCCAAGACGGCAAAATCATCCGTCCAAGCGCGAACTACGTCGGGCCTGAAAACCTGACATTCGTACCGCTAGCGGATCGTGGCTAAGGAGGAATAAAAGACTAATGAATACTGAATACCGTAAACCGTTACCCGGCACCGCGCTGGACTACTTCGATACCCGCGCGGCAATCGAAGCCATCCAACCGGGTAGCTACGAAACACTGCCTTACACTTCGCGTGTATTAGCAGAACAACTGGTACGCCGTTGCGAACCAGAAATGTTGACTGATTCTTTGAAACAGTTGATTGAAGGCAAACAAGAGCTGGATTTCCCTTGGTATCCAGCTCGCGTGGTGTGCCACGACATCCTCGGTCAAACTGCACTGGTTGACTTGGCTGGCTTGCGTGATGCTATCGCTGATCAAGGTGGCGACCCAGCGAAAGTTAACCCCGTTGTGCCAACACAATTGATCGTTGACCATTCACTGGCAGTGGAATGCGGCGGTTTCGACCCGGATGCCTTCGCGAAAAACCGCGCGATTGAAGACCGTCGTAACGAAGACCGTTTCCACTTCATCAACTGGACAAAAACCGCGTTCAAAAACGTGGACGTGATTCCAGCGGGCAACGGCATCATGCACCAAATCAACTTGGAGAAAATGTCTCCAGTGATTCAAGCGCGTGATGGCGTTGCTTTCCCTGACACTTGCGTCGGTACTGACTCCCACACCCCACACGTTGACGCATTAGGCGTTATCGCGATTGGCGTGGGCGGTTTGGAAGCGGAAACCGTCATGTTAGGTTTGCCTTCCATGATGCGTCTGCCAGACATCGTTGGTGTCAAACTGACCGGCAAACGTCAAGCAGGCATTACCGCGACTGACATCGTGCTGGCGTTGACCGAGTTCCTGCGTAAAGAGCGCGTGGTCGGGGCTTACGTTGAATTCTTCGGTGACGGTGCAGACAGCCTTTCCATCGGCGACCGTGCGACCATTTCCAATATGTGCCCAGAGTACGGTGCAACTGCTGCGATGTTCTACATCGACGGTCAAACCATCGACTACCTGAAACTGACGGGTCGTGAACCTGAGCAAGTGGCACTGGTTGAAAACTACGCGAAAACCACGGGTTTGTGGGCAGATGCACTGGTTAATGCACAATACCCGCGTGTATTAACATTCGATTTGTCGACTGTTGTGCGTAACATGGCTGGTCCTTCCAACCCACACCGCCGTTTACCAACTTCTGCACTGCAAGAACGTGGTATTGCTGACGAAGCGAAACTGGCAGCAGCGCAAGCGGAAGAAGCGGAAGGTTTATTACCAGACGGCGCGGTAATTATCGCGGCAATCACGTCTTGTACCAACACCTCCAACCCACGTAACGTGGTTGCCGCTGCTTTGCTGGCACGCAATGCCAACAAACTGGGTCTGGTACGTAAACCGTGGGTGAAATCCTCTTTCGCACCGGGTTCTAAAGTTGCTGAGTTGTACCTGAAAGAAGCGGGTTTGCTGACGGAACTGGAACAACTAGGATTCGGTATCGTTGCGTTCGCTTGCACCACTTGTAACGGTATGTCTGGCGCACTCGACCCCGTTATCCAACAAGAAATCATTGACCGTGACCTGTACGCAACGGCTGTATTGTCCGGCAACCGTAACTTCGACGGTCGTATCCACCCGTATGCCAAACAAGCGTTCTTGGCTTCACCACCGTTGGTTGTGGCTTACGCGATTGCGGGCACCATGCGTTTCGACATCGAAAAAGACGCGCTGGGTACAGACAACGATGGCAACCCCATCCTGTTGAAAGACATCTGGCCTTCTGATGAAGAAATCGACGCTATCGTTGCTGCAAGCGTAAAACCAGAACAGTTCAAACAAATCTACATCCCGATGTTTGATTTGGGTGTGATTGAACAGGCGAAAAGCCCGTTGTACGACTGGCGTCCAATGTCCACCTACATCCGCCGTCCTCCGTATTGGGAAGGTGCATTGGCAGGTGAACGTACTCTGAAAGGAATGCTGCCGTTAGCCGTATTGCCCGACAATATCACCACTGACCACTTGTCGCCATCCAACGCGATCATGATGAACAGTGCAGCGGGTGAATACCTGCACAAAATGGGCTTGCCGGAAGAAGACTTCAACTCTTACGCAACTCACCGTGGCGACCATTTAACCGCACAACGCGCAACCTTCGCTAACCCGCAATTGGTTAACGAAATGGCTGTGGTTGACGGTCAAGTGAAAAAAGGTTCACTGGCGCGTGTTGAGCCGGAAGGTCAAGTCATGCGCATGTGGGAAGCCATTGAAACCTACATGGAACGCAAACAACCGCTGATCATTGTCGCCGGTGCGGATTACGGTCAAGGTTCAAGCCGTGACTGGGCTGCGAAAGGCGTGCGTCTGGCGGGTGTTGAAGCGATTGTGGCGGAAGGTTTCGAGCGTATTCACCGTACCAACTTGGTTGGCATGGGCGTACTGCCGCTGGAATTCAAAGCGGGCGAAACGCGCAAAACTTACGCTATCGACGGCACTGAAAGCTATGACGTGGAAGGCGAACTGTCGCCGCGTGCTGATCTGACCGTGGTTATGCACCGTCGCAATGGTGAAACGGTACGCATCCCCGTTACTTGCCGTTTAGATACTGCGGCGGAAGTGCGTGTCTATAAAGCAGGCGGCGTACTACAACGCTTTGCCCAAGACTTTTTAGAGTCATCAGCAGCGTAACTGTATTCCCCCATCCCCCAACGGGGAGCAGTCTTATTCCTTCCCCCTAGCGGGGGAAGGTTAGGATGGGGGGGAATTAGCAGGTCATAATAGAGGAGTCAATATGTCCAGCGTACCCCAAATTAAAATCCCTGCGACTTACCTGCGTGGCGGCACGAGTAAAGGTGTGTTCTTCCGTCTCGAAGACCTACCCGAAGTGGCACAAGTACCCGGTAAGGCGCGTGACAAAATATTTCAGCGTGTCATTGGTAGTCCAGACCCCTATGCGGCACACATTGATGGCATGGGCGGCGCGACTTCTAGCACGAGTAAATGCGTTATTTTGTCCAAAAGTACCCAGCCTGATCACGATGTCGATTACCTGTATGGACAGATTTCGATTGATAAGGATTTTGTAGACTGGAGCGGTAACTGCGGTAATTTATCGACGGGTGCAGGAGCATTTGCTATCCATGCAGGCTATGTCGATGCGTCACGCCTACCCGAAAATGGCGTTTGTACAGTGCGCATCTGGCAAGCGAATATCAGCAAAACCATTATTGCGCATGTCCCCGTCAGCAATGGGCAGGTACAAGAAACGGGTGATTTTGAACTCGATGGCGTAACCTTCCCCGCTGCTGAAATTGTCTTAGAGTTTCTTGATCCGTCTGACGACGGTGAGGATGGCGGCAGCCTGTTCCCCACAGGTAATCTCGTGGATCAACTGGAAGTCCCCGATGTAGGCACTTTCCCTGCCACGATGATCACGGCGGGTATTCCAACCGTGTTTGTGAATGCAGAAGATATTGGCTATACCGGAACGGAGTTACGCGAAGCCATTAATACGGATGCACAAGCCTTAGCACGTTTGGAAAAAATCCGTGTAGCAGGCGCGTTACGCATGGGCTTGATCAAAACCCCAGAAGAAGCGGCTACCCGTCAACACACCCCCAAAGTTGCCTTTATATCACCCCCCAAAGATTACAAGTCTTCTAGCGGCAAACAAATTAATGCCGCTGACGTAGACTTATTAGTGCGTGCCTTATCAATGGGCAAATTGCACCATGCAATGATGGGCACAGCAGCCGTTGCTATCGGTACAGCAGCAGCAATCCCCGGTACATTGGTGAATTTAGCGGCAGGCGGTGGTGAGCGTACTGCGGTACGTTTCGGACACCCTTCTGGCACGCTGCGCGTTGGTGCAGAAGCGAAACTCGTGAACGGCGAGTGGACTGTCACCAAAGCTATTATGAGTCGTAGTGCGCGTGTACTGATGGAAGGATGGGTACGCATTCCCGGCGATTCTTTTTAAATTGTAGGAGGAGGAGTTTACTATGAGTTACCAAGCAGAATACGACCGCTCGATGAATGATCCAGAAGGCTTCTGGAAAGAAAAAGCAGCAGCATTGAGCTGGTTCAAAGCCCCTGAGAAAATCCTGTCCCAAGACGAACACGGTATCTACCACTGGTTCGCTGATGGTGAAATGAATACCTCGTACATGGCGTTGGATTACCATGTGGAACAAGGTCGTGGCGATAACATTGCCATGATTTACGACTCCCCTGTTACTGACACCAAAACCCAATACACCTACACCCAACTGCGTGACGAAGTAGCGCAAACTGCTGGTCTGTTGGCAGGTTTGGGCGTGGAAAAAGGCGACCGCGTTATTCTGTACATGCCAATGATCCCTGAAGCAGTGATCGGTATGTTAGCCGTGGCACGTTTGGGTGCAATTCACTCGGTCGTATTCGGCGGCTTCGCGCCACCTGAATTGGCGGTGCGTTTGGAAGATGCGACCCCGAAAGTTATTATGACCGCTTCTTGTGGGATCGAAATCAAGCGCGTTATCGAGTACAAACCGCTGCTCGACAAAGCGATTGAATTGTCTGCCCACAAACCAGAAAGCTGCGTTATTTTCCAACGTCCACAAGCGACTTCCAAATTGATCGCAGGTCGTGACTACGATTGGAGCGAACTGTTAGCTGCTGCTGAACCTGTGGGTTGCACACCAGTTAAAGGTACTGATCCGCTGTACATTCTGTACACCTCCGGCACAACGGGCAAACCGAAAGGCGTGGTGCGTGAAAACGGTGGTCACGCAGTCGCGCTGAACTACAGTATGCAAGCCATTTACAACATGAACGCGGGCGATGTGTTCTGGGCAGCTTCTGACGTGGGCTGGGTTGTGGGTCACTCCTACATCGTATACGCGCCGTTACTGCGCGGCTGTACCACGATTGTGTACGAAGGCAAACCCGTTATGACACCTGACGCGGGTGCATTCTGGCGCATCACTGAAGAGTACGGCGTAAAAGGTCTGTTCTCCGCACCAACTGCTTTCCGTGCGATCAAAAAAGACGATCCGAATGCAGAACTGGTGAAAAACTACGACATCAGCACGCTGCAATACATCTTCTCCGCTGGCGAACGTCTCGACCCGCCAACCCAAGAATGGATGATGGAAAAAACTGGCAAGCCAGTAATTGACCATTGGTGGCAAACTGAAACAGGCTGGGGTATCACTGCCAACCTGCAAGGTGTTGAACCAATGCCCATCAAACTGGGTTCTTCCACCATGCCAACACCGGGCTTCAATGTGCAAATCCTCGACGAAAACGGGATGCGCTTGAATGCAAACGAACAAGGCTACATCGCCATCAAACTGCCATTACCACCAAGCTGCTTGGCAACCGTGTGGGGCGACGTTGAGAAGTTCAAATCCAGCTACTTGGCGACTTTTGATGGCTACTACGCTTCGGGCGACGGCGGCTACATCGATGAAGACGGCTACGTATTCGTTATGGGTCGCGTTGACGACGTAATGAACGTTGCAGGTCATCGTCTGTCGACTGGTGAAATGGAAGAAGTGGTCGGCGGTCATCCAGCCGTTGCAGAATGCGCGGTTATTGCACGCGACGACGATCTGAAAGGTCAAATCCCCATCGGCTTAGTCGTACTGAAAACTGGCGCAGACATCGACGAAGAAACACTGTCCAAAGAACTGGTACAGATGATCCGCAGCAGCATTGGCGCGATTGCCTGCTACAAGGATACCTACATCGTCAAACGTCTGCCGAAAACACGTTCCGGTAAAACCCTGCGTAAGAGCCTGCGCCAAATGGTGAATGGTCAACCTTATGCTGTCCCGTCCACCATCGACGACGTGACCATCATGCCGGAAATTCAAGAACTGCTGCGTGATAAAGGCGTTATTCCTGCATAACACCTCACGCTAACGACCTCAGAGTCACCTTTAAATTTGGCGACTCATTTTAGCCATCCGTGGAGAACCGCTGCGGATGGCTTCTTTTTATGCCCCTCCGCAAAACCTTGTCCTATTGGGATACAATACCAACACCTGCACACTAAACTTGATAGTGAATACACAAAATAATGGAGGTGCACCATGAAACATTATCGAAACATTCTGGTAGCGGTGGATTTTTCGGACATGGGAGAATTGGTTGTGGAACAAGCAAAAGCCATCGCGGTCATTGACCAAGCACGGCTCACCTTGCTGCATGTTGTGCAAGACATTCCACCGAGTGTCGAAGCTTTTGGCGACACATCATCCTTGATCATCAACGCCGAAGTCGAACACGAGCTGCTGAAAAACGCCAAAGAACACCTTCCAATCCTAGCCCAACAATACGACTTACCCATTGACAGTGTGCAAGTTGAAATGGGCATGGACATTACCGATACCATCTTACAAGTGGCGGATACCGCTCATAGCGACTTAATCGTGATCGGGCATAGCGGCAAAAAAGGCTTTCTCGGTTTGCTGGGTTCGACCGCAACTGCGGTGGTCAAGGCGGCTCACTGCGATGTACTGGTCGTACGCCGTTAGGAATATTGTGCGCATAAAACCCTTTTTTACCCGCTTATTGTTGGGTTCGTTGCTTGTTGCGACGGTCAATGTTATTGCTATCGAACAACCGCCAAATAGCACGACGCTTGTACTCAGCAACACAGAAAAAGCGTGGCTGGCTCAACGCAATGGTGCCGCGCTGCGTTATTGTTTCAGCCCAGTCTGGAAGCCCTATGATTTTTTTGAAGACGGCAAACACAAGGGAATTTTCGCCGATTACTTGCAACTGTTATCCAAACGATTAAATATTCCATTGCAGCCAGTGGTCAGTTTGAGTTGGGGAGAAGCTTTGCAGTTTGTCCGCGAAGGCAAATGCGATTTGCTATCTGGTGCGGTGAAAACCCCAGAACGTGAGGCATTTCTCGCCTTCACTTCGCCCTATTTTCAAACCTCGAATGTGTTATTGGCTAAACCGGACAAGACCTTCATTCAGTCACTGGCACAGATTGCCGACCAAGAAATTGCTGTTCCGAGCAATACCGCAATCGAAACGCGCCTCAGGCACGATTACCCATCGACGCAATTCATCGGGGTCGAATCCCCCGAACGGTTATTTCAAGCCGTCAATAACGGCGATGTTTATGCAGGCGTAGCCTCATTGGAACACGCCATGCAAATCATCCAGCAAGGTCTATATAACTTAAAAATCATTGGCAAACTCGACTACACCTACTCTATTTCCATTGCAGTACGCAAAGACTCCCCACCGCTGTTAGGCATCATGCAAAAAGCCGTCGCGTCACTCACGCCTGCCGATCACGACACCGTTAGACACAACTGGAATGCAACCTACGTTGTTGATACCACTGATTATTCCCTGACTTGGAAACTCGCAGTGGCGGCAAGTTTCTTATTGATGGGTATTGCGTACTGGAATCGTAAACTCACCCGCTTGAATGCAGAACTTCAACGAGCCAAAGAAGAAGCCATCCGAGCCAATCGTGCCAAAAGCGAATTTTTAGCAAACATGAGCCATGAAATTCGCACCCCAATGAACGCGGTAATTGGCTTGGGTTATTTGATGCAGCAAACCAACCTGAGCACACAGCAAGCCGACTATTTACACAAGATGCAGTCATCTTCCAAACTGCTCTTGGGCATTATTGATGACATTCTGGATCTCTCCAAAATCGAAGTGGGCAAATTGGAACTGAACATTGCACCATTTCGGCTCGGCGATGTGGTACAACAAATCACCTACTTATTTGAAGAACAAGCGCGGCAAAAAGGTTTAACACTGTGCATCAAAGTTGCAGCGGATGTCCCTAATTGCTTATTGGGAGATTCACAACGCCTGACACAGATTTTGCTGAACCTAGTCAGTAACGCCATCAAATTCACCGTAAAAGGTGAAATTTGCATGGAAATTCAGACATTAAAAGCCACTGATACCACAACACACTTGCAATTTAGGGTAGCCGATACGGGGATTGGCATTAGCACGCTACAACAAGCGAAACTGTTTCAAGTCTTTTCACAAGCAGACAGCTCCTTATCACGACGCTATAGCGGCAGTGGGTTGGGGCTGGCAATCAGTCAATCGCTCGCACGATTAATGGGAAGTCACATCAGCCTTACGAGTCAAATCGGTTTAGGCAGTACGTTTACCTTCACCATTTTATTCACGACTTGCGTAGCAACACTGTCTACTGACGCTACCACCATGTCAGTAACGAACAGAATGAATGCGATACGGGTTCTCTTGGTCGAAGATGACGCCATTAATCAAATGGTGGCGCGTGAATTATTGCGGCAATTAGGCGTGGCCGTAACCGTGGCAAACAACGGCATTGAAGCCCTCGCGATACTGGCAGAAACCACCTTTCACCTCATCTTCATGGACATTCAAATGCCCGAAATGGACGGCTATGAAACCACTAAGTTGATCCGTCAACACCCGCAATACCAGCACACGCCAATCATTGCCATGACGGCTCACGCCACTACCACAGAACCCGACAAATGCCTTGCCGCTGGAATGAACGACTACCTGAGCAAGCCCTGTACCCCTGCTGAGTTAATGAATATGCTATCCAAATGGGTACTGATTGCACAGCAACACCAATGACATCCTCCCCTCGGAATTAAGAATACGCACCATGAAAACTTCTTAGCATGTTATGTTTCAACGAAACCGGAACTTAATGTCCCGGAATTAAAATGGATTTGCAAAAACTTTGGCATGGATGCCGATGCTTCAACGAAACCGGAACTTAATGTCCCGGAATTAATTTCCCGATCCGCCTCTTTTGCATCCAAGAACCCCTTGCTTCAACGAAACCGGAACTTAATGTCCCGGAATTAATTGTTCATTGCCATGCCAGATTGGATGGATGCGGTGCTTCAACGAAACCGGAACTTAATGTCCCGGAATTAAATAAAATCTGGATGCTAGAGGGGTATTTACTCAAGGCTTCAACGAAACCGGAACTTAATGTCCCGGAATTAAGTTCACAATGGATTCCTTGACCTGTTCGTCAGGCGTGCTTCAACGAAACCGGAACTTAATGTCCCGGAATTAAATTATTAAAGTGCCGCGCGGTAAATTGCCAACACTGCTTCAACGAAACCGGAACTTAATGTCCCGGAATTAAAGACCCAATGTATGACTCCATCGATGACTATGAAGCTTCAACGAAACCGGAACTTAATGTCCCGGAATTAACGAACAGCCAGCCTGCTGCGATGGTGACGAGCAGGCTTCAACGAAACCGGAACTTAATGTCCCGGAATTAATTGGCAGTTCATCCATTCGCGGAATTCCGCAAATGCTTCAACGAAACCGGAACTTAATGTCCCGGAATTAAAACAATACGATGATAGCGAGAAGTCTTAATATCAGCTTCAACGAAACCGGAACTTAATGTCCCGGAATTAATTTTTCAGCGAATTGGATTTTTCCATCTTTTAGTTGCTTCAACGAAACCGGAACTTAATGTCCCGGAATTAAGCTCTAATGGCTGATTGTGGTGCTCAATTACAATTGCTTCAACGAAACCGGAACTTAATGTCCCGGAATTAAGCGTAATCCCGTCAAAGCGGCACGCATGGCAAGTGCTTCAACGAAACCGGAACTTAATGTCCCGGAATTAAGGTTAATTAATATGCCATTGAGACTCAACGAAAAAGCTTCAACGAAACCGGAACTTAATGTCCCGGAATTAAGCGTGACTTTTGTGGATCAAGCGGTTAATTGCTCTGCTTCAACGAAACCGGAACTTAATGTCCCGGAATTAAAGATGATTTAGGCGAATCAATAATATTAGAGGGTGCTTCAACGAAACCGGAACTTAATGTCCCGGAATTAAGCGCAAAACGTCCGTAACCAAACAATTTTGCAGTGCTTCAACGAAACCGGAACTTAATGTCCCGGAATTAAAACACTGGCAAGGTATCCGCAGAGGATAAGGTAGCTTCAACGAAACCGGAACTTAATGTCCCGGAATTAACCGGCAGTGGCGCGTACTTCACCCGCGTTATCCTAGCTTCAACGAAACCGGAACTTAATGTCCCGGAATTAATCCACATTATATGACCGACGGAACAGGAAAGTCATGGCTTCAACGAAACCGGAACTTAATGTCCCGGAATTAAGCGTAGGTGGCATAGATATATTTCACATCCAGCGTGCTTCAACGAAACCGGAACTTAATGTCCCGGAATTAATTGCCGCTTTTGGTGGAGGATTGCCGAATCGTCATGCTTCAACGAAACCGGAACTTAATGTCCCGGAATTAACACGGCGCAAAACCCACCCACCACGAATCAGCGGTCGTCATGCTTCAACGAAACCGGAACTTAATGTCCCGGAATTAATCAAGGGCCTGGCTTCCAATACCAAAGATGCGTTGCTTCAACGAAACCGGAACTTAATGTCCCGGAATTAAAGATTAACGTCTAACTCATCAATCGCAACGCTATTGCTTCAACGAAACCGGAACTTAATGTCCCGGAATTAACGGATACCCGCTTGGGTTTACCCCCATATGACCGGCTTCAACGAAACCGGAACTTAATGTCCCGGAATTAATGGCATCTTTTTAAAGAGACACCTTCGGCTTTCAAGCTTCAACGAAACCGGAACTTAATGTCCCGGAATTAAGGTGGAAGCTGCCAAAGCTGAAAAGGAGCGGGTAGCTTCAACGAAACCGGAACTTAATGTCCCGGAATTAACGGTTAGCGGTCAGATCAACACCGTTGGCGCGGTGCTTCAACGAAACCGGAACTTAATGTCCCGGAATTAAGCGCCAATTTATTTGACGCTGCAATATCCAGAATGCTTCAACGAAACCGGAACTTAATGTCCCGGAATTAATACCGCTTACCGACGTAGCTTTGCCCGCTTCAGTGCTTCAACGAAACCGGAACTTAATGTCCCGGAATTAACATGAGCCAATTACTGACTGAGCACGATAACAATATCCTTCAACGAAACCGGAACTTAATGTCCCGGAATTAATCCACAGGCTGGATAGGGATTGGATGCTCGAAATCCTTCAACGAAACCGGAACTTAATGTCCCGGAATTAACTCATTTTGAGAGCGATGCAAAATTAACATCCGCCCTTCAACGAAACCGGAACTTAATGTCCCGGAATTAAGACTGTGAATTTAGTCGCGTCTCGACCGTCCCCTCCTTCAACGAAACCGGAACTTAATGTCCCGGAATTAATTAATGTAATTTTTTTATCAATGAGCATCTGTTGCCTTCAACGAAACCGGAACTTAATGTCCCGGAATTAAGATCACCTTGCCATAAACCGGGTGCGGCAGTTTTCCTTCAACGAAACCGGAACTTAATGTCCCGGAATTAATTAACCGCATATAGTCGCGCTGCTTCTTGTAACACGCCTTCAACGAAACCGGAACTTAATGTCCCGGAATTAACGGGCGACAGCACACGATGCCATGCAATTACTCAAACCTTCAACGAAACCGGAACTTAATGTCCCGGAATTAAGGACGGCAAAACACTGCTGTTCGCCACGGTCACGCCTTCAACGAAACCGGAACTTAATGTCCCGGAATTAAATGTACTGACATTTTCATCTTCGACTCCTGATCCCCCTTCAACGAAACCGGAACTTAATGTCCCGGAATTAAGCCACAGCAACAGCAGCGACGGTCGCGAAACAAATTCCTTCAACGAAACCGGAACTTAATGTCCCGGAATTAAGGCTGCTACACAATACTCTATTTTTAAAGAGCTAGAAAGCGATCTTGCGCGAACTGATTTTTTCATCGTTAACAACATAAGAAATTTATCACTGAACTATTCCATCTCTCAAAAATAGCCATTTAATATCAATTAGTTATATTTTCCGCGAACCTACTGGGTTTTAGGCATCACTACAGGTTCGCGCAAGGACATAACAGCCCTAAACCTCTAAATCGTCCTGCACCGATAGCTATTGCACCGACTTGCGGATGTTCCCATTTAATCCAAACGTGATATTGTGGATATTGTTTCAAATATTCAGGCACAGCGTAACTACCTGCCCGATAACCATGCCGATAATTGGGTGCATTCGATACTTGCATGGCAACAGGTTCAGGCAAACCTGCTTGATATAAAGCTTTATGTAGCAATCGCGCCGTGCGTTTTCCACCATGATCAAAACCCGGCAAAACCACTGGAGTGACACTTACCCATTCATGCGCACCATTTGCTGTCGCTTGAGTCAGACTAACAGCCGTATAACGCGCTAGCATTTTATCATCGCCGAAAATCCGTACTAATCGCGTGGTAGCTTGACCATCTTTTTGCAATTCGCTGCCGTCTAATGACCATGCCAAACGTTCTAATAATGCAGCGTCCGTTCCAATTATCATTACACGCCGAATCAAACCATCTACATACTCATGACCAATACTAGGTAATGGTACAATCTGTAATCGTTTACCGTTCGGATCACCATGCCCTAACCACTGCGCAACTTCATCCGCATCCATTAATTCATCATGCAAAATTTGATTTACATTATGCCGCACCATTGCACAAACTTCATCACCCAAGCGTACATCTCGTGTCCAATATTGCTGATTCGATAACTGCCGCAATTCAAACGCGATATAAGGCTTACTGACAGGTTGATCAGCACGTTGATAACGCGCCGTTTTGGTATTTACCCATGCATTACTGGGTTTCCCCATAAACTTGGCATAATACCGTGCTTCCAATGAAACGTAACTACCCAATATTGGAATATTCAGAGCAATATTGCCCATTTCACAACGTTGATATACCAGATTATTTAACACTGGCAATTGCTCCTGCACTTCACCATAAGCAATAACCATATCAATACCTAGCCCTAAAGCCGTAATAGTTTTTGCATAAGCAGCAATTGCACAAGCTGACTCCAAATCTTGGGCTAAAACCTCCCAATGGTATGAAAGCTTTTGATTACCGCCTAATATGCGTTGTCGCTGTGATTTCGCTGAATAACGATCACGCTTCTTTTCCAAGACCTTATCATCAGCTAATTGCCAATACTGCATGGTTAGATTATCTTCATTATTCGGCACATAAAGATTTAGAGATAGACCATCATCTATCTCCGGTGCAGTAATCCACGTTGGTGAAACTGTTTCAAACCAACGTATTGCGCGTTCAAAATCAGCGTCGAATACCGTCCGGTCACGCCCATGATTAAATCCCGAAATTAACGCTTGCATCAATTTAAAAGGTGAAGGCGGATACTCAAAGCCATGATAAGTTGGATTTAAGTAGCGCACATAAATGCTCAACCAAGCCATTAATTGGCATCCTTAGCTTTTTTTGCTTTACCCTTACTCTCTTTTTTCTCTTTTGCACCAGACAACAACTGCTGCATCAATTCGGTGTCAAAAATAATATCTTTGTTTTCACCCACACCAAATTGATGTGCCGCATCAATCGCAAATTGTTTTATATCAGCAAAATCTAAATTCAACAACACATCAGAACCATCTTGCAAAACTGCTTTAACCACTATTTTTTGCGCATCAGGAACTAAATGACAACCTTGACGTAAATCACAGTTAATCGGCACAAATAAAGCTATTAACCCCAAACCTAACAAGTATGCTTGCAACAAATGAGTTTGTTGTTCAGTTTCACCTTTTAGTTGTTTCAGACCACTCAAGTTTAGGCTAATAGTGCGTTTTATTTGACCATGAACAATAACACCACCTAAAGCACTACCTAATGCATTGGAGAAGCCCGCACTAGATGCTTCATCTTTACTTAAACCCAATTGATTATAATCAAAAACCGCATTAAATGTACTAAAGCGGTTCGTTAACTCTTCAACATCCGTCGCTAATATTTCAGCAGTAAAAATGCGTGGGATTTTCGTTTGAGTATGAATAGCACGAGAATCCCAAGCACCAAAGATTAACGAGGTTGGGCTAAGCTTTGCAAGTGGGGTAGCATTACCCTGTAGTTTATAAGCGTTAAATGCCGCTGAAATATCACTATTTAACGTTGTAAAGCGAATGGCTGCATCTGCTAAACGATGCCCCATTTCCAATAAATTTTTCGCTGAATCCCCAGCAAT
Organism: Pseudomonadota bacterium; assembly: GCA_039797295.1. Lineage (GTDB taxonomy): Bacteria > Pseudomonadota > Gammaproteobacteria > Thiotrichales > Thiotrichaceae > Thiothrix. The sequence goes on from JBDKID010000001.1 coordinate 41,893, forward strand.
GACTTGAATTTGCGGCACTAAAGCTGAAAATTCTTTTGACATAAATAAAGGTTCAATGCGATTAGCCTGAGATGGAATACTGTCAATCGTTGCAATAAATCCATTCCTTGTTTTGTTTAAATTGTAACGTGACTTAGGATCATCCGGTGTTCCAGCATAAGTAGGAGGGTAAATAACATCTCCTGTAATAGGTCGTAAAAACTGTTGCATAACAATAGCAGCAACAGGTTTTTCCTGAGTCAACAATTGATTCAAATCATCACCACAATTAATAGACATATCAAACCTCACTTATCATTTCAGAAAACGCAAGCACTTTAAAGTATTTACTTTTATTTAAAACTCTAGAACGAAATCGCATTTGGTCAAACAAACTCCTCATGGGATCTCCAATACTTAAACGTTCATTAAAAACAAAAATCGCTGGAATTAACCTATAAGGATTCCTCCATAATTGATATTCCCAGTAAATAATTCCCTCTATTTTCTTCTTAATCGGTTGAAACCCCTGCATACCAATTAGAGCCAGCATTTCAATCCACGGTCGAGCAAACATTGTAACAGCAATACCGCCATCTTTTTGTTTATTAGGCGACCACCCTATATCTAATGGAGTCCATGAATAAGCACTATCAAAACCTGTGGTTTGACTAATAGCAACTTGATAATTCCAAAAATCTTCACGTTGTTTTTTACATGGCTCTAGCATGGTTTCCGTTAATGAACCTGCATTTACTCTGCCTGCCCATAATGCGCCATCACGGTAACGATAATCCCACCAATCAATAGATAGACCACCCAATTTAATCGCTTTGGATTGTTTAGCATCGGGCAAAATGGTTACGGTGACATTAACCACCTTATCCAACAAATTATCTAAGCTTTGTGTTGTATCAATTGTCGCACCATGCTCTGTCCAAGCCAATGTAGCATGACGGTCTTGTTGTGTTGCCAAAATGAATAACCCACAAACTGCCAACACTTCACCAGGATTACTCAGTGTGAGTTGTTCCAACATAATCATGTCGCATCCTCCCCTTTAGATGCACAAATATCTGCGGCACCGAGTAGAGCCTCCAACCATGCCAATTTCCACCAACCAAAGGTTTGCTGACACCGATCAAAGCGATTCAAAACGTCTAATGCTGCTTTTTGGTTAACTCGATAGCTCTTTTCCCGATCCCAACCACGATCAGGCATGTGTGGTCGTCCCCAACCGTGATGCGAAACAATCAGGTGCAAAATCAACTCACGTTGTTGATGCTGTTGAATTTCACTGTCTTGTAAGGCATCTAATAATGAGCCAAATTCATGACGATACCCTCTTGCTCGCGTTTGGTCATAACGCCCACTTTTACTTTTAGCCAGCGGATGCAGTGTTGTGTTATTACCAATAGCTTGTTGCCAACAGAGACGAGCCTTACCTTTGTCATGCCAACGTGCGGCAATAATCAGCGCGTCCCGCACATCTGATGTTAATTCAGGGAAAGCGTTTGCAATAGCTCGTGCATAAAATTCGGCTCGATTGAGATGGTGTTCGAGTGACATATCACAAGCCGCACGATAACTGTGGTTCACTTGCTGCTCATCTTGCAGCCAAAATACCGTCAATACTGAGGGATCACTTGTTTGCGCCTCACTTAGCGGCGGTGAAATTTCGCCGCGTAAATAATTGGCATGATGATCTACTACGTTATCTACTACAGTTGTTGACCAATGACGCTGAAGATTAGGGCGATAAACTAAAACATCCATTGACTCAGCAGGTGGATTATTTCCCTTTGCATCAGGCATTCCCCAATGATCAACGCCCCCCAAATTCGCAGGTAAAATTAACGTATGGTAATAATGCAAATGTTCAAGACACTCCAGTAACAAACACCATTCGCTGACTTCATCCATAATCCTTACGCCTATTGCGTACACAGCATTGGGTTGCGGCGCTTGTTCTAACAAAGTGCTTAAAAAATCTCTCGCACCAAATTTTGCATCCTTATCAAATATGAGGCGTTCACTAGCATGAATGGGTAATATTTCCAAATACTCTTCTACCCAATTACTTTTTTCCCACTGTTGCATGTGGTTCAGGTCATTTCGCCATACCACACAAAGATCATTACCAGATTTTTCATCCAAACCATGAATAAAATCCCGCACCGGATAACAACATGGCAAAGCTGTAGCACTCAACTCATCTAATACCCACTTATCTAATGTTGGGCAAACTGGCTTAACAGGCAAAGCCGCTTCAGGTAAAGGAGCAATCGCGAGATTAGCAGGTGATGCATCACCTTGCAGTTGCTGTAAATAAAGCAATGTAGCACTTAACCATTCACCAGTAATTTTTTCACCTAATTGCTTCGCACTAAACACAACGTCGATATTAGCCTGTGTTGATAAACCACGACGGTTTACACGTCCAAAGCGTTGAATCATGGAATCCAGCGTTGTTAAATCCATGACCGCATACTGAGCATCCAAATCCACACCTACTTCACCAGCCGAGGTAGTAATGAGATAAACCGTTTCAGTGTAAGACTTATCCTTTTTTGCAGAGGGCAAAAACCGTTGCCAAATAGGCTGATTGACCAACTGATCACGCTCATAAGCTCGCAAGCGTCCTGTCAAAACACAAATTGAGTGAACCGGAATAACCTTACCTAAAGCAGTTTGTATATATTCAATACTACGCAAATCTTTCAAAAAAACAGCAACAGTTTTTGAGGTTGATTGGTATGCTAAAGCGCATTTCACCAACTCGTCTAAACGCTTTTTGTCATCGACCTCGTGCAAGCGCAATGTTTTAGTCGCATAAATTCGCTGTTTTAAAACTGGATGTTGCCTATCTGCTGCATCTAATTGGAAGGACACACTGTTAACAACACGTTGTGTGGCAGATAAATCTAGAATCCGTAATGTTGGATTATGTTTAACAAGTTGGTGCAACGTAGCACAAGCTGCGGGTACTAAATGTGATTCGTCGTGAATCAGTAGCGTGTCATAACCCAATAACCCAGCATGAATAACACGATTTCGCTTACCATCCCCATAACCACGAAATAGTAATTTACTTAGAACCATGTCTACTGTGCCTAACACAATAGCTGGTCGAGCAGGATCAGATTTCCAATCACCATTATCCGCAAAATTACCGCGTAGCGTACTAATAGCTATCGGTAAATCCTTGTCGCTCACCGCAGCCAAGCTATTCAGCACTTTTTTAACCGCTGGAAGCTGTTTTACTCTTGCTAATAATTGTTCTGCTTCTTGCGTAGCTTGGTCAACAATCGTTCGACGATTCACAATATAAACTAACCGACGCGGCAAGCTGACATGACCACTTTGCGCTTGAGTCACTAAAGCAGCTAACCAAATAGCTAAAACTGATGTTTTACCAGTACCTGTTGGTAAATCTAATGCGGTCGGCAACTCATGAGTATTCGTAACAAAACACTCATATAACCGCTGCTGCCAAGGAAAAGGAGAATAGGGTAGAAAATCCTTTAGCATTATCAAATTCCATGAAAGAAATCATAATTACTGATAATACATATTGTGTATATTTTAATCTACCAAATTAAGGGGAATTTTTATAAAAAAGATTATCTATAAAAAACAGATGCAACAGTTTAAACAAGTAAAAATCAATTGCAGAAGTGACACGCAACTTGTCGTCCGCCGACATCGCGTAAAACGGGGATTTGTTCGCGGCATTGCGCTTGGACTTTCGGGCAGCGCGTATGAAACACGCAGCCGGAGGGGGGATATAATGGCGAAGGTAATTCGCCCAGCGTATCGAGGTTGGCACGTTGCGCGAGGCGAGCGCGTTCTTGCATCGGATCAGCCAGCGGAATCGCCGCCAATAACAAACGGGTATAAGGGTGTAATGGCTTGGCGTACAAATCAGCAGTGGCGGCGATTTCCATCACGCGCCCTAAATACAGCACCAGTACCCGCTGACACAGACGCTTTACCACGCCTAAATCATGCGAAATAAACAATAGCGTAAGCTGATGTTGCCGCTGCAAATCCGCCAGTAATGCCACAATCTGCCCTTGAATCGACACATCTAACGCACTCACTGGCTCGTCGCACACAATCAACTGCGGTTCGACGGCTAAAGCACGCGCAATACCAATGCGCTGACATTGCCCACCGGAAAATTCGTGCGGATAACGTTCGCGCATTGCCACATCTAAACCCACCGCTTGCAATAAAGCATCCGCACGTTCACGAATGGCGGCTTTACCTAATTCAGGACGCAAGGCATGTAATGGTTCTTGCAGAATCTCCGCAATGGTCATGCGCGGATTCAATGCGTCTAATGGGTCTTGAAAAACACATTGCACCGCACGGCGATAGGCTTTTAATTGCGCTTTGTTACCAGCATCTAAACGCTGATTTTGCCAATGTATCTCGCCACCTGTCGGGGTTAATAGTTGCAGAATCGCCCGCGCCAAAGTCGATTTCCCACACCCCGATTCGCCGACAATGCCCAGTGTTTCGCCCGCCTTAACCTGCAAACTCACATCCGTGAGCGCGTGCAATAACTGCCCCGTTTTGAGCCGAAACTGCACCGACACTTGTTCCACCGACAGTAATGGCGTACTCATGACACCCGTACCACTACACCAACCAAATCAGCGAAGCCATGCGTCCGGTTTGCCCATCGCGCCGATACGAAAAGAAACGTTCGGCATCGCTGTAAGTGCAATATTCGCCGCCACTGATCTCGCTCACACCGACTGCATTCAAACGCTGCCGTGCCAGCCAATAAATATCCGCCAGCCATTTGCCATCCTGCGCCGTGGCTTGGAAAGCTTGTGCCGCCGCCGCGTCATGCTGCATGAAAGCGGTGCGCACTTCGTCGCCCACTTCAAATGCTGTTGCGCCAATCGCCGGGCCCATCCACGCCAAAACGTCGCTGGGGTCGCACTGCATCGCCGCGACGGTGCGCTCTAATACGCCCGCTTCCAAACCGCGCCAGCCAGCATGAGCCGCCGCAATGCGCGTTCCGGCTTTGTCGCAAAACAACACGGGTAAACAATCGGCAGTCATCACCACGCAAACTTGGTTTGGCGCGAACGCTACAGATGCATCCGCTTCGGGATAACACGCGGGTGTATCCATGCCGCAGACTGCCACACCATGCACTTGGCGTAACCACAACGGTTCGGTGGGCAAGTGTAATACTTCACCGACCAGTAAACGATTGCGTGCCACCATGTAGGGGTTGTCGCCAACATGATCACCCAAATTCAGGCTATCGAACGGGGTTTCGCTCACGCCCCCGTGGCGCGTGGTACAAACCGCGCGAACATTCGCCGGAGCTAACCAATGCGGCGTAAGCCAATGCGTATTCATGCGATTTCCTTAGCGCGTAACACCGCGAATAACGTTGCCATATCGTCAGGCACGGGCACTTCCCATTGCATGAACTCACCCGTCGTCGGATGTACCAACCCCAAACGGGTGGCGTGTAAAGCTTGGCGTGGGAACTGTTGCACCGTTTGGCGCACGGTTTCACTCGCACCTGCTGGAAAACGCGGACGACCACCGTAAACTTGATCGCCCACAATCGGCATGTGTTTATGGCTTAAGTGCACACGGATTTGGTGCGTGCGCCCCGTTTCCAATGACACGCGCAACAGCGTATGGTGGGTAAAGCGTTCTTCGATGCGGTAATGCGTAATCGCTTCTTTACCACCATCCGTGACAGCTTGCCGCTTACGATCCACCGGATGTCGCCCGATATTAGCCTCAATCGTCGAACCCGCCACCACATTACCGTGCACTAATGCCAAATATTCGCGGCTCACATCGCGTTCTTGTAAGGCTGCCACTAATGCGGTGTGCGCTTCGAGGGTTTTTGCCACGACCATTAAGCCCGTGGTGTCTTTATCCAAACGATGCACAATGCCCGCACGCGGTAACATTTCTAAGCCCGCATTGTAATGCAGCAAAGCATTCACCAATGTGCCAGACCAATTGCCCGCCGCCGGATGCACCACCAAACCTGCGGGTTTGTTGAGGATCATAATCGCCGCATCTTCGTACACAATGTCGAGCGGAATGGCTTCGGCATCGAACTCAGTTTGTGGCTCTAATACCGCGTTAATAATGACTTCTTCGCCACCAGTTAAGCGTTCCTTGGGTTTGAGAATTTTATCATCAACACGAATATGCCCAGCCTTGATCCATTTCTGGAGTTGGCTGCGCGAATACTGTGGACATAAACTGGCGACAACTTGGTCGAGACGTTGCCCATCCATTTCCGGTGGGACTTTACTGATAATCTGTTGATGCTGGGGCATTCTCAATTCGCTTGAATACGTTATACTTGCAAACTCATTCTACCATCATGTGTTATTAAACAAATGTCGATAAGCACAAAAAGGTTCAAATCCGGCCTGTATCTGGTTGGTTTACTCGCACTCAGCAGCACATTTAGCGGCTGTTCGGTATTTTCCCAGAGCACGTCACTCTTTTCCCAAAAGGAAAAAGACATGACTGAAGGCTGGTCTGCCAACAAAATTTACGTTACTGCCAAAGAAGCCATGAACGCTGGCGACTACGAACGCGCCATCGAATTGTATGAATCCTTGGAAGCGCGTTACCCGTTAGGTCGTTTTGCGCAACAAGCCCAGTTGGAAACGGCGTATGCGTATTACAAATACGATGAACCCGATTCCGCCTTGGATGCCATTGACCGCTTCTTGCGCATGAACCCTAGCAGTGACGATGCGGATTATGCCTTATATCTGCGCGGTCTGGTGAACTTTAACCGTGGCAGCAGCATCGTGGACAAAGTTTTCCCACGCAGCATTGCTGATCTGGATACCGTGCGTCAGAAAGAATCCTTCCAAGATTTCTCGCACTTGCTGACCCGTTACCCGCACAGCAAATACGCACCAGATGCTCAAGCACGTATCCAACACCTGCGTAACAGTTTGGCACAAGCGGAAATCAACGTTGCCAATTACTACACTACACGCGGTGCATGGTTAGCGGCTTTCAATCGTGCGGAATACGCCATCAAGCATTACGAAGGTTCACCAGCTATCGTCGATGCGCTGGAAATCAAGATCAAAGCAGCCTACAACCTCGGTAAGCCAGACCTTGCCGCAGACAGCTTGCGCGTCATGGAACTGAATTTTCCCGAACGCGCCGCCGCACTCAAAGCCCAATTACGCTAAAGCACAAACCGCTAATGGAAGGCTGGTTTCGGTTTACTGAAATCAGCTTCCTGCACCACATGCTAAATTTTCCAGCACAAGTAACCCCAAAACCTTCCGATTATCGGTTAGTTTCCGTGGAAACCCAGCCCCCAATTTACAGTCATAATCATTGCCTATACCATAGCAAGTAGATTAACAGCCTGTTAATAACAACAATAATCATGACAAGGGCTTGTACCATGAAAATTTCCACGACTGTTGGCCTTACTGGCGTTGTACTGTGCCTGCTAAGCAACCTAACCAGTGCCGAAAATACTGGGCGTTCCGCCTTTTCTGCTATCAAACCCATGAAACCCATCAATGCGGCATCGAGCAGTAAAGCCAATAACTACCTAGGCGCGAGTATTGGGCAAAGCAGTAGCGATGATTTCTGTCAGGATTTGCAAGACTGTGCCAGCCATGACAAAAACTGGAAGCTATTCGCCGGGATGCGCATGAATGACAACCTCGTGCTCGAAGGCAGTTACGTCAACTTGGGCACATTGCAAGGTCAAGACACCGCTGGTAATACCATTTCGCAAGACACCACTGCCTTTACCATCGCGGGCGTAGCGGGCATCCCCATTAATGATCAAATCGAAGTTTTTGGCAAAGCTGGCGCGGCGCGTTGGAATGCCAAACACCACAATACTGCCGGAAATAGTAGCAAAAACACCGGGACAGACGCGCTGATTGGTGCGGGGGCAAATTACGACCTCGGCGATAACATGGGCGTGCGGGCGGAATGGGAACGCTTCAAAGACGTTGGTAAAAACGCAACCGCAACGGCAGGCGACGTTGATTTACTCAGCGTGGGCGTAACGTTTTCCTCACTTTAAATTTTTCGCTTTTAGTAATTAATCTTTCTTCAAGAATAAGAAATACGTCAGTCTAGAACTGAATGACAAAGGGGCTTGTATGAAACACTATTTATCCTATTCCTTGGCAGGCGTGGCTTTGCTGGCAAATGCAGCCTACGCAGGTGGTATGGAAGGTTATGGCGTACCCGATAACATGACATTCTATGGCGGTGCAAGTATCGGCGGTGTCAATCAAGATGGGGCTTGTGATGTTGTCGATAACACGCATGACTGTAAAAAGCCTAACAATGGCTACAAAGTCTTTGCCGGAACACGTTTTGCCCCCATGTATGATGCGCAAACACTACCGTCAGTTGGGGCGGAAATGGGCTATATCGACTTTGGCGAAAGCACTTCACAAGGTGAAATTCTTTCCGAACGTGGCTTCTCGCTGGGCGATGCGAATGTCAGTAACAATGTGTCCAGCACCTACTTAGCAGGCGTAGGCTACCTTCCCGTGGCGCCGAATACCGAACTGATTGGCAAAGCCGGTTTAGCTTTATGGCAGCAAGATGGCAAAGTCGCTGTCCCTGAAGATTCCGCATTGAACAGCAACAGCACTAATAGCGGTTTGGGAACATTGCTCGGTGCAGGGGCACAATATCGCGTGAATGACAATCTTTCCGTGCGCGGCGAATACGAACAAGTCTTTGATACAGCGAAAGATACATCCTATAAAACCGATGCCAGCCTATACAGTGTTGGGGCAGTGTTTTCAACCTACTAACCCGCAGCTTGAGGGAAGCCATGAAACCGATAGTAGCTTATGCATCTCTGTGCGGCTTATTATGCAGCCTCATTCACACAGCCGTTCATGCGGATGATTATGCCAATGGTTATGCTGGTAGTTACACCAACAATACTGGCGATTTTGCCAATGGCCCTAAACTCTATGTCGGCGGCAGTTTAGGAACATCACGACAAGGTGATACCTGCAACGACCCGTTCTTTGAAGGCTCGTGCGACAACAAAGACACCACGTGGAAAGCCTTTGGCGGAGTACGTCTAAACCCAATGATCGGTGGCGAAGTTGCTTACCACGACTTAGGTGGCAGCCATCTGAGTGGCACAAGCAGCGGTGGCAATACAGCAAGTCTTGATAATAAAGCCACGGGAATGTCTGTCGCAGGTGTTGGGTACTTACCCATCATGCCGAATGCAGAAGCGTTTGGTAAAGCTGGCGCATTAATCTGGGAACGTGAAACGACCCAAAATAGCGTGGGATTATCGGAACACAGTGTGGACAATGGCACGAGTCCATTGGTTGGCGGTGGCGTGCAATACCGTCTCAACAGCAATGTACATGTACGCGGTGAATGGGAACACATGTTCAATATTGGTGCGGATTCTGTCTACGAAACCGATGCCGATGTGTACTCCGTCGGCATGTCTTACTCCACACTCTAAACGGTGCGAAAAGGCTGCATTCGTGTAGCCTTTGCGGTAGAGTGGCGGGTTTTCATTGCCAACGAAGGGAAGGTTTATGGCGCGTCAAGCTGATTTCATTGCACCGTCTATTTTATCCGCCGACTTTGCGCGTTTAGGTGAAGAAGTCGTCAATGTGCTCACTTCAGGAGCAGATGTTGTGCACTTCGATGTCATGGATAACCATTACGTTCCCAACCTCACCATTGGGCCATTGGTTTGTGAAGCATTACGCAAACACGGTGTCACTGCCCCGATTGATGTGCATTTAATGGTCAAACCAGTGGATCGCATTATCCCGGACTTTGCCAAAGCGGGCGCGACTTACATCACCTTCCACCCTGAAGCTTCCGAACACGTTGATCGCAGCCTGCAACTAATCCGTGACTGCGGCTGTAAAGCAGGGTTGGTGTTTAATCCCGCCACACCATTATCGTACTTAGAATACGTCATGGATAAAGTTGACATGGTATTACTCATGTCGGTCAACCCCGGTTTTGGCGGACAAAGCTTTATTCCCGCAACCCTCAACAAGTTACGCCAAGCACGTCGCTTAATCGACGCATCCGGTTATGACATTCGCTTGGAAATTGATGGCGGCGTTAAAGTCGACAACATTAAAGCCATTAAAGAAGCGGGTGCGGATACTTTTGTTGCAGGTTCAGCGGTATTTGGTGCGGCAAAAAGCACTGATCCGCACCATTACGAGAGCATTCTGGCAGCATTCCGTGCGCAATTAGCAGAGGCGGCAATGTAACTACAATGCTCAGTTTCAAACCTAAAATGATTCTGTTTGACCTCGATGGCACATTAGTGGACAGCGTACCAGACCTCGCGGCAGCGGTAGATGGCATGATGTTGCAACTGGGTTTACCCGCACGCGGCGAAGCAGCAGTACGGCAATGGGTAGGTAACGGCGTGCAAAACTTAGTAGGTCGTGCTTTAAGCAACAGCATGATCGCCATGCCGAATCCTGAACTGTTCACACAAGCATTGCCTATTTTCATGCAGCTTTACGCTGAAAATACTGCGGGTAATAGCCATTTGTATGCTGGTGTGCAAGAAACACTCGACTTTTTACACACACAAACTGACCTAAAGCTGGGTTGTGTTACCAATAAAGCCGAACAATTCACGCTGCCATTACTGCAAACCTTGGGTATCCGTGATTATTTCGCCATAGTCGTGAGTGGTGATTCCTTACCAGAGAAAAAACCCCATCCTTTGCCATTATTATACGCAGCAACACAGTTGGGTGTGACCCCGACTGATGCATTAATGGTAGGTGACTCAAAATCGGATGTAAAAGCAGCAAGAGCGGCTGGATTTCCCGTGGTATGCACCAGCTATGGTTACAATCACGGTGAAGATATTCGGAACTATCACCCAGATGCAGTCATTGATTCGTTAATAGAACTCAAACAGCTCTTGGGTTTGATTTAATACGCTGGATTGTTAGGCGGCTGTTTTAAAAGGTCGCCTAATACCTCTTCAATAAATTGTTTAACACGCAAACGGTGATCACCAACGAATTGCAAACCCACACCGGGGCTTGTTCCGCGCTGCCCCATACCCGTTGAAATCCAGACCACACGCCCACTAATCACCAGTTTTTTACCTTCCTCCACTAAGCGCAACTGCAAAACCACCTCATGGTGCAGTCCGAACCGCTCAGTTGTGGGCACAAAAATGCCACCATCTTTAATAAATGGCATGTAACAAGCATGTAACGCTGCTTTATCACTAATAGCCATTGAAAGCTGACCTGTGTTTCGCTGCGGATTTGATCCCGCAGGGTGCAACTCGTTCATTCCCCTCCCCTATTGACCAATAAGAAGAATTACTAATGCAGTAATTATTTTAGGATTTTACCTGCCACAACATTAACATGGACTCAACGAACAATCGGGGATTAAGCGGATGAATGGCTAGTTTCTTCAGACCAATCAAGCCCGTTTGAATATCCCATAATTTCCCCTGATTTAATGCCATGAAAATGGGGAAGTCCGGTAAATAAATCGACATTTCCGTACCATTTCCCCATGCATGATGCTGCTTTAACAAGCCATGCACGCAATCCAACTGCCAATCCAGCAACAGGATTTTATTGTATTTTTCCCACTGTGCAGAGATTTCAACAATATTACCTTCACCAGTGATCATTTGTGCCAACTGCTGCAACCATTGAATGCGCTGCATTAACGTATCGGTGGTATCCAATTCCAAAGCGGCAAAAGGTCGTCCACGTGCTGCTGCTAATAACATGGCTGGCTCGTGTTGCAATGCTTGTTGTTGCAACCACGTTAATGCCATCGCAGGAGCAGGCACGGGCAAACGCATCGTCTGACAACGACTACGAATTGTCGATAAGAGCAATGCCGGATGCGAGCTTAATAACAGGATGTGCGTATTCGGAGCGGGTTCTTCGAGTGATTTAAGCAAACTGTTTGCCGCATTCACATTCATGCGTTCAGCAGGTTGAATCACAGCCAAACGACGTGGACTGTAACTCCGGCTCAAACCGAGGAAATAATTCAACTCGCGAATTTGCTCAATCAAGATCGATTGACGATCTTCCTGCAAATACACCAACATGCAATCAGGGTGCGCTTGCCCCGCGAACACTTGGCAACTGCGACATTGCCCACAAGCAACCCCAAATTGTTCGGGTTCTGCAAGCGGGGCTAAACACAGTAAGCTTTGCGCTAAGGCACGCAAGAAGGTTTCATTGCCACAACCTTCTTCACCCGTAAACAACAAAGCGTGCGGTAAATGATCACTTTGCCGCGCACGTTGCACCGCATCCCACACTGGCTGCTGCCACGGATAAATCATCGGCGAACTTGTCATGACCTTAAGTCAGCCGTAACCATCTGCGCCAAAATCTGCTCCATGATTTGTTGCAAACGCGCTTGTACTTGTACTAATGGCAAACCTGCATTAATGATGGGATAACGTTCAGGATGTTGAGCCGCACGTTGCTGATAACCCGCCCGAATTTTTTCAAAAAACGCACTGTGTTCTTGCTCAAACCGATCTGCTCGCCCACGCGCTTGCGCTCGTACCATGCCTGTTTCGACATCTAAATCAAACAACAATACATAATCAGGGCGTAACTCACCTTGCACCCACGCTTCCAGTTGGGCAATGCGCTGCTGATCAATGCCCCGTCCAAATCCTTGATAAGCGTAGGTCGCGTCGGTAAAACGATCACAAATCACCCACGTTCCCTGCGCTAATGCCGGTAGAATTTTGCGTTGTAAGTGTTCATTTCGCGCGGCAAACATCAACAGCAATTCAGTATCACTGTGCATGGCGGGTAAATCCGGCGACAGCAACAAACCACGAATGGCTTCCGCAATGTCTGTACCACCCGGCTCGCGCGTTACCAACACGGTTTTGCCGCGTTCGCGTAAATAATCCGCTAACCACAGCGCGTTGGTACTTTTTCCAGCCCCTTCGCCACCTTCCAATGTAATGAATAAACCTTGGCTCATGGTTGTGCTCCTACGGCTTTGTTACGGTTCACAATGTACTGCTGCACGGCACGATTATGCTCATCCAAACTCTCCGAGAATTTAGATGCACCTCCCGGCGTGGTAGCAACAAAGTACAAAGCCTGACCTTGAGCAGGGTGCATCACCGCATCAATCGCAGCTTTACTCGGTGTAGCAATCGGGGTCGGGGGTAAACCAAAACGGGTGTAAGTGTTATAAGGCGTATCAGTTTGCAAATCGGTTTTGCGGATATTGCCATCGTATTTCTCACCCAAACCGTAAATCACGGAGGGGTCAGTTTGCAGCATCATGCGCTTTTCCAGCCTATTGAGGAATACTCGCGCTACTAATGGACGTTCCTCCGGCAAACCGGTTTCTTTTTCCACAATCGAAGCCAAAATCAGCGCGTCGTAGGGGGTTTTAAGGTGCGGATTCACTTCGCGCCCATCCCACGCTTTTTGCAGGTAAGTCTGCATCGCTTTGTAACTGCGCTGAAGAAACTCTAAATCCGTGGTTTTGCGCGGAAAATTATAGGTATCAGGGAAAAACCAACCTTCCGGTTTTGCATCCGCCGTCGCACCCAATTTCTGCATAATCTGTGCGTAATCGGCAGCGGTTAGTGTCTGTTGCAATAAAGCATTACCACGCACATCCGTCATAATGTCTTTAAAGGTTTTGCCTTCTAGAATCTTTTGCTGGTATTGCAAGGTTTGCCCAGAAACGAATTTCTTCAGCACATCATCCGGCTTCATGCCCTGCTCTAATTTGTACTCACCCGCCTTAAGTTTATCCGCCATGCCTGTCCAACGTGCATGACCGAAAAACAGTAAATTGTGCTGAATCACACCATTGGTTTGTAGCTGATCGGCAACTTGGCGAATATTACTGCCTGCTTTGATTTCAACAATTTCATTGGCAGTGGTTACGGTTACAGGTGTATCAAGGAAGGCATCGTATTGATACCACGACACAAAGCCAGCACTTGCCGCTGCTGTCACCAACAGCAAACTGCCTAATTTAACGATTAATTTCATGTGAATGAATAGACTATTTTTTGTAAAGTACGTATCAAAGGAGGCATAGTATAGCATCTCCCCATGAATTCGCGCACAAACCAGAGACCAATCAAAGAGTTAGTTAAAAACAAAGCTTGGGCATGGGCAATATCGGCTAATGTCACGGCTTGCACTCGGCACTCCACACCTTGTTCCGCCAAGCTTTGCATCACCAAACGGCGCATCACACCTGCAATGCCACACGCTTGCAAATCAGGGGTTATCACCACGCCATCCGGCAACAACACGAACAAATTGCTCATTGTTCCCTCAATGACATGCTCGGCATCATCCCGAACTAAGCCTTCTTGGAACGCCGCACCAAACTCACTGCGTGCCAAAACTTGCTCTAGACGATTCAAATGTTTAAAGCCAGCCAAACGCGGCTGACGGGCTAAACGTGTTTCGCACAACGTCAGGCGAATCCCTTGCGTGTTATAACTATCTGGGTATTGCGCCCACGGCGTGAGTTGCACAATGCGCGTTGGCTGTTCACAACCTTGCGGATTATAACCACGCACACCTGCCCCGCGTGTCACCATGATTTTCAAAACAGCACGCGGTAAAACTGCCGCTTGTTGCGTACATAATGTCGCTATTTCTTGCTGTAACAGCTCACTATCAGATTCAGGAATGGCTAACGCCCGCAAACCACACTGCAAACGTTCTAAATGCCATGCGAGTAATTGCGGCTGCCCCTGCTTCACACCAATGGTTTCCCACACCCCATCACCGTATAACAGACCGCGATCCGTTACTGGTAATTGGTCGCTAACCACACCATTAACCCAAATCATGGCCTAATGCTCGTAGCAAGCCGCGTGCTTTGTGTCGTGTTTCTTTGAGTTCATTAGCAGGCACAGAATCCATGACAATCCCTGCACCAGTGCGAAATTGCAATTTGCCAGCCATGAGTGTCATGGTACGAATCAAAATATTCAAATCCATGTCGCCATTATGGTTCAAATAGCCGACAGAACCGGTGTAAGCACCACGTCCGATTTGCTCCAACTCGGCAATGATTTCCATGCAACGCACTTTTGGGCAACCTGTAATCGTGCCACCGGGGAAAACGGCACGAATCACTTGCCCCGGCGTAATGCCATTGCGCAATTTACCGCGCACGTTCGAGACAATGTGATGCACATGCTGATAGCTTTCAATGACCATTAATTCATCGACATGCACCGTGCCATACTCACAAATGCGTCCTAAATCATTACGCTCCAAATCAATCAGCATAATGTGTTCAGCACGTTCTTTGGGATGCGCAATCAGTTCTTCCAGCAAAGCTTGATCTTTGGCGGGGTCAGTACCACGCGGACGCGTACCAGCAATCGGACGTGTATCCACCATACCTTCTTGCACCCGCACCAAACGTTCAGGAGATGAACTGATTACCGCAAATTCCCCGAAATCTGCCAAACACGCAAACGGTGCGGGGTTAGCGCGGCGTAAATGCCGATACAACGCTTGCGCAGTGTGTGCCGTTATGCCATCCCAAGCGCGTGACAGATTGACCTGAAACACATCACCCGCACCAATGTACTCACGGATGCGTTCCACACCTTGCGTAAAACGTTCGGGGGAATCTTCGGTTAAAGCAACCCCGCCTAATTGACTGGTATCAGCGGCGGAACTAGCAGCAGCATCGCCGACATCTGCAAGCATTTGCGCAAACTCCTCCGCAAACGCAGGCTCTGCCACAATCACTGTTTGTTGCAGATGATGATCAACAATCATCGCAGCGGGAATTCGTACCGCCAATGCCAGCGGCAAAGATAAAGGTGTTGGTGGTAGTTGCAGCGTTGGCTCTAATTGCCCTACCAGTTCATAACCGAGGTACAGAAACCACCCACCATGAAACGGTAAAGTGTGATCGGCTATTTCCATACTCTTTGCCGCTGCTTGCCAAGCTTGATCCAAACGCTCACAAAAACTTGCTTCATTCAGCTTATCCAAACGGATTTGTTCTTGTGGAAACGCAAATAATAAGCTGTAACGCGCATGGGAGGACGTAGAAACGCTTTCCAACAGGAAAGGATAACGTGCGGGGTTGAGTTCATGCAGGGCGAGCAAATTATACTCGCCCTTGAGGATTTTCTTATGCAATCGACAATTAGATTTTTTTGAAAATCAATGTACCATTCGTGCCACCGAACCCGAAAGAGTTGCTCATCGCAATATCAACACGGGTTTCACGAGCAATATTCGGTACATAATCCAGATCACATTCAGGATCTTGATTTTCCAAGTTAATGGTCGGCGGCAGTACTTGGTCACGAATAGCCAGCACACTGAATACCGCTTCAATACCACCCGCAGCACCTAGCAAGTGACCCGTCATTGACTTGGTAGAGCTAACAGCGACTTTATAGGCGTGATCGCCTAATGCACGTTTCACAGCTAATGTCTCTGCTTTGTCACCAGCAGGTGTGGAAGTACCATGAGCATTGACGTAATCAATATCATCAGCATTCAGGCCAGCATCTTTCATGGCATTCACCATGCAACGTGCTGCACCTTCACCACCTTCAGATGGAGAAGTCATGTGGTAAGCATCACTGCTCATACCGTAACCAACCAACTCACAATAAATGCGTGCACCACGTTTTTTGGCGAATTCGTATTCTTCCAATACCAATACACCTGCTCCATCACCGAGCACGAAACCATCACGGTCAACATCCCACGGACGGCTGGCAGCTTCTGGATCATTGTTGCGGGTAGACAGTGCACGTGCAGCAGCAAAACCACCGATACCTAATGGAGTAGAACCCATTTCTGCACCACCAGCAACCATGACATCAGCATCACCGTAGGAAATCATACGTGCCGCATCACCGATACTGTGAGTTGCCGTTGCACATGCCGAAACAATCGACATATTAGGCCCTTTCAGGCCGAACATGATGGACAAGTTGCCCGCCACCATATTGATAATACTTGCAGGTACGAAGAACGGGGAAATCTTACGTGGCCCACCATTGAGGAAAGTAGCGTAGTTGCGCTCAATCGTATCCAGACCGCCAATACCAGAACCCATCAATACACCGATGCGTTCAGCATTTTCTTCGGTAACTTCCAGACCGGAATCACGAATAGCCTCAACACCTGCACCAATACCGTAATGGATAAATTTATCCATTTTTTTCTGGTCTTTCGGCTTGATGTAATCGTCGGCATTGAAACCTTTGACGTTACCAGCGATTTGCACACTGAAGGCACTGGCATCGAACAAGTCAGGACTAATTCGATTAATCCCACTGCGGCCAGCTTTGATATTGTCCCATGCTGTTTCCAGCTTAGAACCAACAGGTGAAACAATACCGAGACCTGTTACTACTACACGTCGCTTAGACAATCTTATGCCCCTATCTTCTTTGGATATAATGGGAAAACCGCACTCCGCACAAAGTCAGACTGCGGCTTTACATGCAGAAATTAACCTTACAAATCCAAGCTTGTAATGTAATCAAGGGCAGCTTGAACAGTGGTGATCTTCTCTGCTGCTTCGTCTGGGATTTCCGTATCGAATTCTTCTTCCAGTGCCATAACAAGCTCGACAGTATCCAGTGAGTCCGCGCCGAGATCGTCGATGAATGAAGCAGAGTTGACAACTTCTTCTTCACTTACACCGAGCTGCTCAATAATGATTGCTTTGACACGTGCTACAATTTTGTCGCGTGCTTCAGTATCGCTCATGGTTTTTTGTTCCTCGTTAATAAAAAATGCTCAGTAGCGGTAGACTATTGTATTTAAAACCCGTGCATCATGCCAGCGGGTTTACGCCATATACATACCGCCATTGACGTGAATCGTTTCACCTGTGACGTAAGCTCCCAAGGGAGATGCTAAGAATAGCACTGCGCCAGCAATTTCTTGCGGCTGACCCAAACGTGACAATGGAATATTTTGTAATAGACTGTTGCGCTGCTCTTCGGACAACTCACGAGTCATGTCCGTATCAATAAAACCGGGCGCAACCACATTCACCGTAATACCGCGCGAACCGATCTCGCGAGCCAGTGACTTACTGAAACCCACTAAACCCGCTTTCGCTGCCGCGTAGTTGGTCTGCCCCGGATTACCAGAAGCACCAACCACGGATGAGATCGAAATAATACGACCTTTTTTCGCTTTAGTCATACCACGCAAGCAAGCTTTACTCATACGATAAATGGAAGTCAGATTGGTGTTGATAATATCATCCCATTCATCATCTTTCATGCGCATCAGCAAATTGTCGCGTGTAATACCAGCATTATTCACCAATACGGTAATGCTACCGAACGCATCCGTCACTGCTTTGACTGTTGCATCAATCGCGGCTTTATCAGTGACATTCAGCACAATACCTTTGCCGTTAACGCCCGCTTCCGCCAAATACGCTGAAATCGCTTCCGCACCTTTTTCGCTGGTCGCTGTACCAATCACGGTTGCACCCGCCTTGCCTAGCAATTCGGCAATACTACGCCCAATACCGCGACTCGCTCCTGTTACTAAAGCGATCTCACCTTGTAAATTGATTAATGAATCCATGTTGTCACCTCCTCTCACACGAGTTTTAATGCTTCTTCTAAGGTTGCACTGTCATGAATGCACACCGCACCCATTTTACGATCAATGCGACGGTTCAAACCCACTAAAGTACGCGCGGGCGTTCCAAACTCAATCACTGCATTGACACCATAATTTTCTTTCAAATTCAAAATCGTATCGACCCAACGTACCGGACGATACAATTGCTGTTCCAATGCCAAACACATTGCCGCAGCGTCGGGACGAGCTTGTGCATCCACATTGTGTAAGACCGGCATTTGTGCCACACCCAGCGTTGTAGCGGCTAATTTTTTGGCTAATTGTTCAGCAGCGGGCTTCATTAATGCGCAATGCGATGGCACGCTTACTGACAATTTCACCGCTTTTTTCGCTCCCATTGCAGTTGCGACAGCAATCGCACGATCCACAGCGGCGGCATTACCCGCAATAACGACTTGCGCGGGCGAATTGAAATTAACTGCTTCGACCACTTCACCTTCAGCCGCTTGCTCACATGCAGCAATCACTTGAGGATCATCCAAGCCCAGAATAGCAGCCATTGCGCCAACGCCGTCTGCTACCGAACTTTGCATTAAGCGGGCGCGTTCTGCAACCAGCGCAACCGCATCGCTAAAGTTCAGTACACCTGCTGCAACCAATGCAGAATACTCACCCAAGCTATGTCCCGCAACCGCGACAGGCTGACTACCACCTTGCGCTAACCAAACGCGCCAAACGGCAACACCAGCAGCCAACATTAAAGGTTGCGTATTTTCTGTGCTATTCAATGCGGACTCAGGACCTTCTTGTGCCAACTGCCACAAGTCCCGCCCCAATACGTCGGACGCAGCTTGGAAGGTTTCGCGTACTTCGGTAAAGCGCGAACTCAAGTCCGCTAACATACCCAGTGATTGGGAGCCTTGCCCCGGAAAGATGCCTGCTATGGTCATGAATTACTACTCCAGCAAAAAAATAGGTGGCTTTTGCCCCCAATCTCGAAAATGTGGCTTATCCTAATCAAAACGCATGGACATGGAAACTAACATAAACAACAAATTCCCAAGCTGTTTATCAGCAAATACCCACAGATTCAGGAAAAAGAACTTGTCATCTGGCGTGCGGCAAGGATAATACGCCGTTTGTTATTTCCTAACAGTTACTAAAGATCATGGCGAAAGAAGATTATATTGAAATGGAAGGCACAGTGGTGGAAACCCTGCCTAATACTACATTCCGCGTTGAATTGGATAACGGTCACGTTGTGAACGCTCACATTTCGGGTCGTATGCGCAAAAACTACATCCGTATCCTCACTGGCGACCGCGTTACTGTTCAACTCACCCCTTACGATTTAACCAAAGGCCGTATCAGCTATCGCAACAAATAAAAATGCGCCCCACAGGGCGCATAAGCGATGCCAGCTAATCCCCTATGTAATCCCGTAACCAAAGCATACTGGATCACTTGAGATCAGTTTATCCATCAGGCGGGGACAGCTTCAGTGCCGTGCATATCCAGTACCAGCCCGTCTTCGTCTACGGAAACCTCAACTCTGCCACCTTGACTTAACTCACCAAACAAAATGGCATCAGCAAGTGGTTTTTTGATGTATTCCTGAATGACACGCTCCATTGGTCGCGCCCCCATCAGGCGATCATAGCCTTTTTCAGCCAACCAATGACGAGCGGCTTCATTCACCATCAACACCACTTTCTTCGGCTCAAGTTGCGCTTCCAGCTTGATAATAAACTTATCAACCACAAAAGACACAACATCCGCAGTGAGTGGGTTGAACTGGATGGTCGCATCCAAACGGTTACGGAATTCTGGCGTAAAGGTGCGATTAATCGCCTCACCAGTATCCAACGTGTGGTTTTGCACCGTAAAGCCTAGCGACTTACGACTGATATTTTCCGCCCCTGCATTACTGGTCATGATCAGAATAATATTGCGGAAGTCGATTTTGCGCCCATTCGCATCGGTTAACGTACCGTGATCCATCACTTGCAAGAGCAAATTGAACACATCAGGATGCGCTTTTTCGATTTCATCCAACAGTAACACCGCGTGCGGATGTTTATTAACCGCATCCGTCAGTAAGCCACCCTCGTCATAACCAACATAACCGGGAGGCGCACCAATCAAACGTGAAACCGTGTGGCGTTCCATGTACTCCGACATATCAAAGCGCAACAACTCAATCCCCAAACGTTGTGCAAGCTGTTTGGAAACCTCGGTTTTGCCCACGCCAGTTGGTCCTGCGAACAAGAATGAACCAATCGGTTTGCTATCATCGCGCAAGCCAGAACGCGCCATTTTGATAGCGGTCGTCAATTGTACAATCGCATTATCCTGACCGAAGATGACCATTTTCAGGTCACGTTCCAAATTACGCAGCACTTGCATATCGGATGTGGAAACGGATTTCGGTGGAATTCGCGCAATTTTCGCGACAATCTCTTCAATATCATGCACATTAATGGTCTTTTTGCGCGAAGCCACAGGCTGCAATTGACGATTTGCACCTGCTTCATCAATCACATCAATGGCTTTGTCGGGCAAATGTCGATCATTAATGTATTTCGCCGCCAATTCCGCCGCCGCTTTCAAAGCAGGGAAGGTGTAACGCACATTATGATGCAATTCAAACCGCGCTTTTAAACCTTTGAGAATGTCGATGGTTTCTTCAACACTCGGTTCATTCACATCAATCTTCTGGAAACGCCGCGCCAATGCACGATCTTTCTCAAAAATACCGTGATATTCTTGGAACGTCGTTGACCCAATGCATTTCAATTCACCGGATGACAGGACGGGCTTGATTAGATTGGAAGCATCCATTGTGCCACCAGAAGTCGCGCCCGCACCGATAATCGTGTGGATTTCGTCAATGAACAAAATCGCATTAGGTTCGTTTTTGATCTGTTTCAAAACCGCTTTCAAACGTTTTTCAAAATCACCACGGTATTTCGTACCCGCCAGTAACGCCCCCATGTCCAGTGAGTAAATCACCGCTTCACTCAAAATTTCGGGCACTTCACCATCAACAATGCGTTTTGCCAAACCTTCCGCAATAGCCGTTTTACCGACACCCGCTTCCCCTACTAATAAAGGGTTATTCTTACGGCGGCGACACAACACTTGCACCGTGCGTTCAATTTCTTGGTCGCGCCCGATCAGTGGGTCGATCTTGCCTTCTAAGGCTTGCGCATTCAAATTCGCCGCAAAACGATCCAACGGTTTACCACTTTCGCTGGCATCCACATCAGGGTCTTGCTGTTGGGCAGATTGTTGCGCATCTTCATCATGCCCCACCCCACCGCTAGATGGCTCTTGTTTATCTTTGCGGATACCGTGCGAGATAAAGTTGATAATGTCTAACCGACTGACATCATGGCGGGCAAGAAAATACACCGCATGAGAATCCGGTTCGCCAAAAATCGCCACGAGAATGGCATCGCCCGTGACTTCACCTTTACGCGAGGATTGCGCACTGTAAATAGCACGGTGAATAACACGTTGAAAACCCAAGGTAGGTTGTATTTCACGCCGATCATGCTCAGGAATCAGCGGGGTATTTTCGTCAATAAACTGTTCCAGTTCTTTGCGTAAAGCGGGAATATCGACGCTACAAGCACGCAATGCGTCTGCTGCACTCGGATTATCCAGCATGGCTAACAACAGATGCTCAACAGTTACGAACTCGTGATGTTTATCACGCGCATCGTGGAACAGGGTGTTAATTGAATATTCGACTTCAGCACTCAACATAAACTCATGCCTCTTCCATCGTACACAGCAAAGGATGTTGACGTTCCCGCGCAAACCGATTGACTAATGCCACTTTGGTTTCCGCTATATCACGAGTATAGACACCGCATACACCTTTGCCTTTGGTATGCACATGCAACATAACCCGTGTTGCGTTTTCGCGATCCATACCAAAAAAAGTTTGCAGCACTTCGACCACAAAATCCATCGGCGTGAAATCATCATTTAAGAGTATAACTTTAAAGCGCGGTGGTTCTTTCACCTCTGGGCGGGATTCCTGCACCGCTACGCCAGAAGATTGATCGCTCTGGTGATTGTCTTTTTGCTTTTGTGCCATTCCAGCCTCTGCCCTAAGCCTTTACGATTGTAAACATGCTTACGTTATAAACGGTTTAACCACTCTGTGTCACTATACCCTGCTATATTGATGCTTGTTTTAATCATTACAAGACAAGGGTTAACAAAAAGCAGTTGCAGAACGACGGCTATTTTTGAAAAAACATGGGGGATTAGAGAAAAGCTAGGCAGTTTACGAACAACTACCCAGCTTTTTCAGAACGAGAACTTACGCTGTTAGCGTCGCTAACGCAGCATTGAAGGTTGTACTTGGACGCATGACCGCGCTGGTTTTAGCGGGGTCTACTGCATAGTAACCACCTAAATCCACTGGCTGACCTTGCACGCCATTCAACTCCGCAACGATAGCTGCTTCGTTTTCGCTTAAGACCTTAGCTAATGGCGCAAACTTCGCGGCGAGTTCCGCATCTTCGGTTTGCTCTGCCAAGGCTTGTGCCCAGTACATCGCCAGATAGAAATGGCTGCCACGGTTGTCGATTTGCCCAACCTTACGCGCTGGAGACTTATTGTTTTCCAACAATTGTCCCGTCGCCTTATCCATTGAATCGGCAAGAATTTGAGCTTTTTTATTGCCTGTCTTTTGCGCCACGTCTTCAAACGACACCGCTAAAGCCAAGAACTCACCCAAGGAATCCCAACGCAAGTAGTTTTCTTTCACTAATTGTTGAACGTGCTTCGGTGCTGAGCCACCTGCGCCCGTTTCAAACAAACCACCGCCTGCCATTAACGGCACGATGGACAACATTTTCGCGCTCGTACCCAGTTCCAGAATCGGGAACAAGTCAGTTAAGTAGTCGCGTAAGATATTGCCCGTTACCGCAATGGTATCGAAACCACGGAAGGCACGCTCCAAGGTGTAACGCATCGCCCGCAATTGCGACATGATGTGGATTTCCACACCATTTAAGTCATAGGCTTCTAAGTAACGGTTAACTTTTTTGATTAACTCGTTTTCGTGTGGGCGATACGGGTCTAACCAAAAAACGGCTGGCGTATTGGACAAACGTGCACGAGTCACAGCTAATTTTACCCAATCTTTTACAGCCGCATCTTTGGCTTGGCACATGCGCCAGATGTCGCCTTCCTCAACGTTTTGCACCATCAGTACATTGCCTTGGTCGTCGACGATACGCGCTTCACCTGCCTCTGGAATTTCAAAGGTTTTATCGTGTGAACCGTATTCTTCCGCTTGTTGCGCCATCAAGCCAACGTTAGGCACAGTCCCCATCACACACGGGTCAAATGCACCGTTGGTTTTGCAGAAGTTAATCACTTCTTGATAAATACGCGCGAAGGTACTTTCCGGCTGTACGGCTTTGGTATCGTGCAGTTTGCCATCGGGGCCCCACATTTTACCGCCGTCACGAATCATCGCAGGCATGGAAGCGTCAACGATTACGTCATTTGGCGCGTGCAAGTTGGTAATACCTTTATCGGAATCCACCATTGCTAAACGCGGACGTTCCGCCTCACACGCTTTGATGCAAGCAATGATGTCGTCTTGCGTTTCTTGCGGTAAGGTTTTGATTTTATCGTAAACGCTACTCATGCCGTTGTTTGGTTTAACGCCGATTTCTTTAAACAAATCGCCGTATTTCGCAAACAGGTCTTTGTAAAATACTTTTACCGCATGACCGAACACGATAGGGTGGGAAACCTTCATCATGGTCGCTTTGACATGCAATGAGAACAGAATGTCGGCTTCTTTGGATTCTTGCAGTTGTTCTTCGTAAAACTCGCACAGGGCTTTTTTACTCATGAACATGCTGTCGATGATTTCGCCTTCGAGAATGTGTGTTTTTTCTTTCAGAACAAGCACACGTCCGTCTTTGGTCACTAAATCCATTGTCACGTCGCATTCACGCGGCATGGTCATGGATTTTTCACCGTGATAGAAGTCACCGTGAGTCATGCACGAAACGTGTGTGCGTGAAGCGTGACTCCATTTACCCATTTTGTGCGGGTTATTACGTGCATAACGCTTAACCGCTGCGGGCGCACGACGATCCGAGTTACCTTCACGTAACACCGGATTGACCGCGCTGCCTTGCGCTTTGGAATAGCGTTTAACAATCGCTTTTTCTGCGTCGGTTTGCGGGTTCTCAGGGTATTCTGGAACCATGAAACCTTTCGAGCGTAATTCTTTAATAGCGGCAGTCAACTGCGGCAGTGAAGCACTGATATTAGGCAACTTAATAATATTGGTGTCAGGGTCTTGGGTTAAACGCCCTAATTCTGCCAAGTTATTGGGTACGCGCTGCTCCTCCGTTAAGAAATCTGGGAATTCCGCCAAAATACGTGCAGCAACTGAAATATCGCTCGTTACCACATCAATGCCAGCAGGTTGTGCAAAGGCTTGAATAATAGGTAAAAACGAGTAAGTTGCTAGTAGCGGAGCTTCATCTGTTAATGTGTAGATGATTTTTGATGATTGTGAAGTCATAGTTATCCTTGATCAGACAGCTAAGGATTACATTAATCTGTAAGCAAGCAAGCTACAGATGGAACTGCGAGGGGAGTTTTATTGCTTATTGGGGTGAACACCAATTACCCCTCAGTAAGAAAGCGGACACTTCCTCTAATGTCCGCCTCCTTTATCATACAGCCAGATGGCTTTGCATTACATGTGAGCGATGATGTTCTCACCGAACTCAGAGCACAGAATTTCTTCCGCGCCGTCGATCATGCGAGCAAAGTCAAACGTAACTCGCTTAGAAGAAATCGCACCAGCAACAGCATTATTAATTAAATCAGCAGCTTCCAACCAACCCATGTGACGTAACATCATTTCTGCGGACAGAATGATGGAGCTAGGGTTAACCATATCCATACCGGCGAATTTGGGTGCAGTACCGTGGGTTGCTTCAAACATGGCAACGGTGTCAGACAGGTTCGCGCCCGGTGCAATACCGATACCACCAACTTGTGCCGCCAATGCGTCAGAAACGAAGTCGCCATTGAGGTTCAAAGTTGCAACCACAGAGTAGTCTTCTGGACGCAGCAAGATTTGTTGCAGGAAGTTATCCGCGATGACGTCGTTAACCAAAATTTCTTTGCCCGTGTTCGGGTTAGTCATTTTGCACCAAGGACCACCGTCGATTTCCACCGCGCCGAACTCTTCTTTCGCCAGTTCATAGCCCCAGTTTTTGAAACCGCCTTCCGTGAACTTCATGATGTTACCCTTGTGCACGATAGTCACAGATGGGCAATCATTGTCGATAGCGTATTGAATCGCTTTGCGCACCAAACGTTTAGTACCGTCTGCGGAAACCGGTTTAATGCCGATACCAGAGCTTTCTGGGAAGCGGATTTTGGTAACACCCATTTCGTTCAGCAGGAAGTCGATGACTTTTTTCACTTCTGGCGAGCCAGCAGCCCACTCGATACCTGCATAGATGTCTTCAGAATTTTCGCGGAAAATAACCATATTGGTTTTTTCAGGGTGTTTCACTGGGCTAGGTACGCCGTCGTAGTAACGAATCGGGCGTAAGCACAAGTACAGGTCAAGATCTTGACGCAGTTTAACGTTCAAAGAACGGATACCGCCGCCAACTGGCGTAGTCAGAGGGCCTTTGATGGAAACAACGTATTCTTTAACCGCATCAACGGTTTCATCGGGCAGCCAAACGTCTTCACCGTAAACTTGCGTAGCTTTTTCACCTGCATAAATTTCCATCCAAGAAATTTTGCGATCGCCACCGTAAACTTTTTTAACCGCTGCATCGACCACTTTGATCATAACAGGGCTAATATCAGCACCAATACCATCACCTTCGATGAAAGGAATAATAGGATTGTTCGGTACGTTCAAGGAAAAATCAGCATTAGTCGTAATTTTTTGCCCTTGCGCAGGAACTTTAATATGTTGATACATCAGACTCTCTCCATTTATGGTGTTTCTCTCAGAGCGCGCGGGGGGTATTATAAAGCATATTGTTTGCCAGATTCTGCAAATTCAGCACTTATTTGTAGCAGCAGTATGAAAAACTATCCAGCAAACACAGGGATTCTCCCACTCACGTCGTCAATGTTAGACTCTCGCTCCCAACATTAATATTACCCTCATCCCCACTAAAGAGTTTTAGGATACATCATGTCGCACATGCAGTTTGAACTGCTCAACACTGACGGCAATGCCCGTCGTGGTCGTCTTACTTTCCCGCGAGGCACGGTCGAAACACCCGCCTTTATGCCGGTTGGCACTTACGGCACGGTCAAAGCCATGACACCGGAAGAGTTAAAAGGTATTGGCGCGGAAATCATTCTTGGCAATACCTTTCACTTAATGCTGCGTCCCGGCACAGACATTGTGCGCCTACACGGTGATTTGCACGGCTTTATGCATTGGGATAAACCGATTCTGACGGATTCCGGCGGTTTCCAAGTGTTCTCATTGGCGGATATGCGCAAAATCTCCGAAGAAGGTGTGCGTTTCCAATCCCCCGTCGACGGGCGCAAAGTTTTAATGACTCCCGAATCCTCCATGCAAGTACAGCGTGAATTGGGTTCGGACATTGTGATGATTTTCGACGAATGCACGCCCTACCCCGCAACCCACGACCAAGCACGAACTTCGATGGAACTGTCCTTGCGTTGGGCAAAACGCAGTAAAGACGCGCACGAAGGCAATCCTTCCGCGCTGTTTGGCATTGTGCAAGGCGGGATGTACGAAGAACTGCGCAAGATTTCTGCCCACGGTTTGCTCGACATTGGCTTTGATGGTTACGCAATTGGCGGTTTATCCGTCGGCGAACCCAAAGATGACCGTGACCGCGTATTAGAAGCCACGCTGCCAGAATTACCCAGCGATCATCCGCGTTACCTCATGGGCGTAGGCAAACCGGAAGACATTGTGGAAGCGGTAAAGCGCGGTGTGGATATGTTCGATTGCGTTATCCCAACCCGCAATGCTCGCAACGGCTTTTTATTCACCCGTTATGGCACGCTGAAAATCCGCAATAGCCAATACCAACACGATACGCGCCCGATTGACGAGCAATGCGGTTGCTACACTTGCCAACATTATTCACGGGCTTATTTGCGCCATTTGGATAAATGCGGGGAAATTTTGGGTGCGCGACTCAACACCATCCACAACCTGTATTACTACCAAGAACTGATGCGTGATATTCGAGCAGCAATTGCGGAAAATCGCTTTGAAAGCTTTGTTAGTGAGTTCTATGCCATGCGCCAATCACAGGCAGCATAAGCCGCTATGCCATTGAACAGTGGCGGCAAGGCATGTATCTGAATGTAACAAATTTATCACATTGGGCGTGCTACCATGCCGCTGTATCCATTATGCGAAACAAGGAATGAAAAAACAGATTTTGTGCGTCGAAGATGAAGCAGGTATTCGTAACATGATTCGCTTCTCCTTAGAACGCGAAGGTTACTTAGTCATAGAAGCTGCTGATGCTAAACAGGCTCGTACTCAAGTAGCGGCTTCAGTGCCTGATCTTATGTTGATTGATTGGATGTTGCCGGATCTTTCTGGTCCTGAACTCATTAAACGTTTTCGCCGCGATGAGTTAACCCGCGACATTCCCATTATCATGCTCACGGCAAAATCCGAAGAAGAAGACATGATCTACGGTTTGGATGCCGGAGCAGATGACTACTTGTGTAAACCGGTTTCGCTGAAAAATTTGAGTGCGCGTATCAAAGCCTTGTTACGTCGCACGGAAGGTTTTGGCGACCAACGTTTGCTCGTAGCCGGACGTTTACAACTGAATCAAGACGCACATCAATTACGCATCGACAATATCCCCGTACACTTAGGCACAACCGAATATCGCTTGTTAGCGTTTTTCATGCAACACGCCGGTAAAGTGTATTCCCGTGCTCAATTACTCGATTTTGTGTGGGGGCAAACCACCTACATTGAAGAGCGCACGGTGGATGTGCATGTTTTGCGGTTAAGGAAAACGCTGAAACAACATCAAGCCGAGAATGTCATTCAAACCATCCGTGGTGCTGGTTATATGTTCAGCACAGGAGATAACCCTTGACTGATTATTGGAACATCGAAATACGCCGCATTCTGTGGGTCGTTACCTCCGGTTTTGTGATGGCTATGCTAACGGGTTATTGGCTGCCTTCACTCCTTGCGGTACTCAGTGCTTACATTATTTGGACGCTGTTCAAATTGCGCCAACTGCAATCTTGGCTGATTAAGGGGCAAAAACCCGACGACATGCCGGATAGCGACGGCGCGTGGGAACAAATTGCGTACCTGATCCACAAAGCTAAACAAAAAAGCGAAGGTCGTAAAAAGCAACAAGCGGAATTGCTGATGCGCTTTAACAATATCCTCTCGGTATTACCCGATGCTGCGATCTTGTTAGACGACGGCAATCACATTCAGTGGGCGAATAAAGCCGCAACACTATTGTTGGGTGTTCATGAAAAAACCGACATCGGGCAACGCATTGATAACCTTGTGCGTAATCCTGACATCCACAAAGCTTTAGCCGAAAACACCGATAAAGACGTGCGTTTTATCGCGCCACGCAATGATAACTTGACGCTTTCCGCACGGATATTGCCCGTTCAAGGCGGCTTACGTTTGCTGAATGTGCGCGACATCAGCCAAGGCATTCAACTGCAAAAAACCCGTAAAGCCTTTATTGCGAATGCCTCGCACGAGTTGCGCACGCCGCTTACCGTGATGATGGGCTACATGGAATTGTGCGAAAGTGACCCCGAACTGCCCGTGCATTTGCAGTTTCCGCTGCAACAATCACGCGAACAAGCCGAACGGATGCAGCAAATCATTAGCGATATGCTCACCCTATCGCGTTTGGAAAACCAAGAAAACGCCCCCATTAGTGGCAAGCCCGTCAATATGCCGCACCTGCTTAACCGTTGCGCTGCTGCGATTCGCGATACATTGGCGAGCACCACGCACGAGATTATTACCGACATTGACCCGCATTTATGCATTAATGGCTCGGAACAGGACATTAGCAGCATTGTCACCAACCTCATCGGCAATGCGGTACAACACACCCCTACTGGTACGCAAATTCGGGTGAAATGGCGGCAAAAGCGTTCCGGTCATGTGTGCTTATCGGTGGAAGACAATGGCCCTGGCATTCCGAGAGAACACATTCCCCATCTCACGGAACGTTTCTACCGCGTCGATAGCAGTCGTTCACGCGAAAGCGGTGGCACGGGGTTAGGATTAGCCATTGTTAAGCACGTTATGCAACGTCACAATGGCTACTTAACCATCAAAAGCCGTCCCGGACAAACCCGCTTCCAAGTGTGTTTCCCCGCCTTCCGCATCATTAACACTGAAACCAATGATGCAGGCGCAACCACCCAACCGCCTGCATCGCTGTCATAGCAAATCGCTAAATCCCTGCTGCTGAACCTTACGACTGGCAACATCCACTGCATACTGTAAGGCTTCAGCAAGGGGACTTCCTGTCACTAAGGCATGAATCAAGCCGCCATTAAAAGCATCACTCGCGCCGCAACTTTCCACCACTGTTACCATTGGGGCGGATGCGTGAAATAACTCGCCTAATTGATCCACTGCCCACGCCCCTTCCGCCCCCCACGTACACGTCATCCACAATGCACCGTGCCGCTGCTGCCGATCACGCAAAAAACTCACCGCATCCTCAAAACCGCAAGCTTGTGCATAACTGCGCGAAAACATGGCAATATCCACTTGTGGCACTAAGGTTTCCAATCCATCGCGGACTTTTGCCAATGCCAAAGAAATCGGTTGGTCGATCAGGTTGTCGCGGGCATAGCTCAGCATTGTGCTTAAGGCTGCGGCATTGCACCCTGCAAAATGCAACCAATCGTAATGTTCCACCGGAATTTGGCGAAACGCTTCGGTTGCTAATGCGTCTGCGAAGTCACAGCGATGACGATTATTGGTTAAGACTTTCAGCGTATTCACAGCACTACCAAGGGTGGCATCACCAATAACTAGAATAAAGCTCATAAAATTTTCTCATTGGATTGCAGTATTTTCGCAGTTTTAGCGGTCGTAGACGAAAGGGCTAAATAATAACGCGACAGGGGATCAAGAATGTATAAAGTATTGGGGATAATTTTTCTCCTGCTGTTGCCGGGGCAATACGCAGGCGCGAATCCAGACTTAATGATGCGCATTGTAGGGGGAAATCCGGCTGGACAAAATGCGTGGCCTTCCGTGGTTGCACTCAAAACCACTGCAACTGGCGAAATTTTATGTGGCGGTAACTTAATTCATCCTTTGTGGGTACTCACTGCCGGACATTGCATCACTGGCGAAGTATCCGGCTTAAGTTACGAATACGGCACGGCTGATTTGGTGGTGTATGCTGGCGCAATCGGTTTGGATGCACCCACTGGACGTTACACACCTATCCAACGCATCATCGTACACCCTGATTACGATGGGCAAATTGGCGCGAATGACCTTGCCTTAATCCAACTCGCATCGCCGTTGGAAGGCGCAACCATGCCGATTTACGCTGCACCGCCCGCCGTTGGTACGACAGCCACCGTCGTTGGTTGGGGCGCAACACGCATCAGCGTGGCAAACAAAATGCCCGGCGATTACCCACGCACCTTACAGCAAGTGAGCGTGCCCATTATCCCGAATGAAGTCTGCAATCAAACTACCTCTTATAACGGTCGAATCCGCCCTACCATGTTATGCGCTGGCTACCAACAAGGCGGGCGAGATGCTTGCGTCGGTGACAGTGGCGGTCCATTGATGGTGCAACAGAATGGCGTATTCCGCCAAGTCGGCATCGTCAGTCAAGGCGATGGCTGTGCAATGCCGGGGAAGTATGGCATTTACACGCGCGTCGCCAATTATGCGAATTGGATTCAACAATACGCGCCCCCACCATACGCAGCAACCGCCGTGGCAAGTGCCGCCAACCCCAAGGCATTGCTTGGTGCGGGCGCAATGGATGTCACAAACGGCTGGTTTTATGCCATTCTGACCTTATTGGTCGGCTGGCGCGTTTGGGCTGTGTTGAGATTAAGTCGCAACAGGTGATTGCAGTAAATGCAGCGTATTGTCCAGCTCAATCTGTTTACGCAAGAGTTTGTTTACCCCAAACGGCACAAACCGCGCCAAAGCAATGCCCGCGACACCCAATAACAGCACGCTGGCAAGTACTGGATTCACCACGCTATCCGCCCCCAGCAAATGGCTAACACCCCAGAAGCTGGCGATAAAACGCACGACGAAGAACATTAATGCTGCCAACAAAAGTACCGTCGAAGCGTGCAACAACACACCTCCTGCTTGGTTAACCCACGACCAGCGGGAACGTTGCCGTTCAGCGGCACGTTCGTATTGCAAGGAACGCTGACGAATTTCGCGCTGCACACGCTTTTGCGTTGCTTCCAAAATTAACTCGCAGATTTGGCGTTCACGATGGCGTAATGTGACGTAAGGTAAGTGTTCCATTACCCGCAGATGTTGCCCAATCACTTGACTGAACAACAAATTCGGATCAATCCGATCTGGCAAAGTCATATTGGCTAAGGCATTGGTTTGCCAATGGTGTTGTGTATGATGTTGAATCCGTTTCACATGCACCACGCGTAAATCACGCAACATGCCTGTGATTTCCGGTTGTTGCGCAAAGTCTGGTTCAGCTTGCGCTTGCACATAATAAATCGGCGAACCCGCCACAATGTGGGCTAATTGTTGTGTTGCGCTGTTCGTTTCGCCAGCAGCAGCCATGTAGCGCGACAATTCATAGCGATATTCCACATCGGGACTCGGATGTAGGTGCAAAACATGCAATGCCGCTTCCACCGCACCGCCAAAATCCCGTAAGCCATAGCGCACATCCGCTAAATGCCGCAGCACAAACACCGCAAAACTGGGGTCACGCACCTGCGCTTGACTGGCAGCGAGGTTGAAATGGAATTCAGCCTCTTGCAATCGCCCGCACAAAAACAAATACATCCAACCCAACTCAAACCTTGCTCGGTAGTCATGATAGTTGACGTTTAAAGCATCCTTGAGCATATGTTCAGCAAGTAATACGTGCTGTTGTGCTTCCGCAGAACACACCAGCAACGACTCTGACAATTTCTTACTGGCGAAATCAGCCTCCATTCCTGCACGGTACAAAGTAAAACTGCCATTGCACGTTTGCAGCAGTTGTTTGCGCAAATGTTCGCGTCCTTTCAATAGGTGCAAACCTTGCGTCGACACTTGCGAAGCCAGCACTTCCACTTGTGGGCGCAAACTTTGCAAAACGTCATCCATGCTCCCCATGCGGTTTAAATTGCGGCGAATGCCCGTTTCCAGCAAACTATAAACATGCTGGCGGTTAATGGCTTGGAGCGGTACAAGGTATTCCAGATTCAGGCGATGAAACGTGTTGCACTGATGTTCAGGAAAAAAAATACTCTGCACATGACGTACTTCTAGTCCTTTAGACATATTATCGGCATCCATATTGGTATTAGGGTTGTCTTATCAATAATATAGTTTGTTTTTAAAATTTTCTTCATTACGTTACAAATGCGCTACGATTTCGTCCCCGGATTTTCAGGGATGAATTGAGTACCACCGTACCGAATCTGGTATGCTTTGCACTCATTGGATTAAGACAAAACATTAGGAGCGACTCATGCCCTGGAATGAACCGGGAGGAAATCAACAAGACCCATGGACAGGCAAAAACCGCAACAACGGCAAAGATGGCAAAGACGGAGTCGAAGAAATCATTAATAAACTCAATCAAGCCCTCGGTGGGTTATTTGGTTCTGGTCGTGGCGGTTCGCCAGATAACAACAGTAGTACCAAAGGCATCATCGGCTTATCAGCCTTACTGGTTGGCGGGTGGCTCGTGTCCGGTTTCTACACCGTGGATGCCCGCCAACAAGCCTTGGTCATGCGCTTTAGTGCTTACCAAGAAACCGCAGGAGCAGGTTTACATTGGCATTTACCTTATCCGATTGAGACGACTGAAATCATTGAGGTTGAACAAAACCGTAGTGCGCAAGATCGCAGTACCATGCTCACCAAAGATGAAAACATCGTCGACATTGCGGTTTCCGTGCAATACAAAGTGCGCAATCCACAAGATTATGCCTTCAATGTACTGAACGTGGATTTCGCGGCTGATCAAACCCAAGGTACGTTGTATCAAGTCATGCGTGGCGCAACTCGTGAAGTGGTAGGACGCAATGACATGGACTTCATCCTAAAAGAAGGCCGTGAGCAAATCGCCATTGATGCCCAAAATTTGATACAAAAAGTTTTGGATACTTACAAGTCAGGGCTGCAAATCATTAAAGTCAACATGACTTACGCCGAAGCCCCCAGCGAAGTCAAAGATGCTTTTGACGATGCCAACCGCGCGCGGGAAGATGCCAATCGTTTCCAAAACGAAGCGGAAACTTACGCGAAAAAAGTTGTACCAGAAGCTAAAGGTCGTGCTTCACGGCTGTTAGAAGAAGCCAATGGTTACAAACAAGGTACGATTGCCAAAGCTGAGGGTGATGTTGCACGCTTCCTGCAACTCGCAACAGAATACCGTAAAGCCCCCGAAGTCACCCGCGAACGCCTCTATCTGGAAACCATGGAAAATGTCATGGCAGGTAGCCGTAAGGTGATTATTGATACGACGAGAGGTAATAACACACTGTATTTACCCTTAGATCAAATCATGGCGCAAAGCAATCTGAGTAACGCGGAAAAAAGCGCGGCAGCGGCTCTAGCAGCAACGCCAGCGACATCATCTGCTGCGCCTTCAACGCCACCAGCCCCCAATAGCACCAGTACCGTGACCCCCAGTACTGACGCAACGCCCAATAATACAGGTAGCACGGGTGATGCAACGAATGCACACCAAGCACCGCGTGGTGAAACATCCAATATCCGAGAGGGTCGCTAATGGAAACGAGAAACCTCATTTACACCGTGATTGGCACAATTGCTTTATTGCTCTATAGCTGCATGTACACGGTTGACCAGCGCGAACGCGCCATTTTGTTTAAATTTCGCGAAATCGTAAACGCTGATATTCAACCCGGCTTGCATTTCCGCCTGCCATTCATTAATACGGTGAGTAAGTTTCCGGCGCAAATTCAAACCCTGACCTCGAATTCTGAACGTTTTCTCACGGGTGAGAAAAAATATGTCATGGTCGACTTTTTCGTCAAATGGCGTATTCAAGACTTTTCAGCGTTCTACCGTTCCACCGGTGGCGGACGTATTGGCGATGCCGAAAATCGTTTAGAGCAAATCATGAAAGACGGTTTGCGCAACGAATTCAGCCGTCGCACCATTGAAGAAGCCTTGGTTGCTGAACGTGACAACATCATGCACGGCTTAGAAACCAAAGCCAATGAAGTGGCGAAACAGTTGGGTATTGAAATCATTGACGTGCGCGTAAGCAAAATTGACTTTCCCGATACGGTTAGTGATTCCGTCTACCAACGGATGCGTTCCGAACGTCAACGGGTTGCTCAAGAATTTCGTTCTGGCGGACAACGCGAAGCGGAAAAAACCAAAGCCATTGCGGATCGTGAATCCACAGTCATCATGGCGGAAGCCTACCGTGATGCAGAAAAAATTCGCGGTGAAGGCGATGCTAAATCAGCCGACATCTACGCAGCGGCTTACCAACAAGACGCGGAATTTTATGCTTTCTACCGTAGCCTGAGTGCTTATCGTAATACGTTGGGCAAACAAGGCGATGTCATGGTGTTAGAACCCAATTCTGAGTTCTTCCGCTATTTCAAACAAAAGAATGCCCAGTAACGTATCGTGGTAAGTACCTTGAACGTTAATTGGCACGATCTGCTCAATGCACTAGCATTAGTGCTCATACTGGAGGGGCTGCTACCGTTTGCCAGCCCTTCCCGTCTCAAACAAACCTACGCTCACCTGCTGAGTTTGCCAGACAAAACCTTACGAAGCATTGGTCTGGCAAGTGTCATTGCTGGTATCCTATTGCTCTTTCTGAACTGACTAGCTGCAACATGCCACAAACAGACCAATATTGGGCACTCCCCGATGGGATCAGCGAAGCCCTGCCCGATGAAGCCGAACGTTTAGAGCAACTCCGCCGTGAATTGCTTGATTTATATGCCACATGGGGCTACCGCCTTGTGATGCCACCGTTAGTGGAATTCATGGAATCGCTGCGTACCGGACACGGCACGCACCTTGACGTGCAAACCTTCAAGCTCACTGATCAATTAAGTGGGCGCATGATGGGTGTGCGTGCGGACATGACACCACAAATTGCCCGCATTGATGCACACAAACTCAAAACGGAACATCCCAACCGTTTGTGTTACATCGGTAGCGTCCTGCGCACGCGAGCCTTCCACCGCGATGGTTCACGCTCACCGTTACAAGTCGGCGCGGAACTGTTCGGTCACGCGGGCTTGGATAGCGATGTCGAAGTGATTTCACTGTTGCTGGAAACCCTGCGCCACAGCCAATTACCGCCCGTGGTATTAGACATTGGTCACGTTGGGATTTTCCGCACCTTAGCGCGTGAAGCCAATTTAACCGCACAGCAAGAGCGGGCGTTCTACGATATGTTGGAACGAAAATCCCTGCCTGAAATCGAGGCATGGTTACAAACGGCGAACTTACCAGCACCGCTGAGCCATTACTTGCGTCAATTGCCCTGTTTACACGGTGATGTGCAAGTGCTGACCCGCGCCCGCGAATTGTTTGCGCAAGCACACCCAGCGATCCAAGCCGCGTTGGATTACCTCAGCACCTTGGTAGAACGTGTTAACAGCTTGTTCCCCGACTGCACCATTCATGTGGATTTGGCGGAACTGAGCGGCTATGACTACCACACCGGTATTGTGTACGCCGTGTATGTCCCCGGTTTCGGGCGTGAAATTGCGCGCGGTGGGCGTTATGACGGCATCGGCGAAGCGTTTGGGCGAGTACGTCCTGCAACAGGTTTTAGTACCGATTTGCGCACCTTAGCAAAATTTGCCGATCAAGCGATCAGCAC
This sequence comes from Pseudomonadota bacterium, assembly GCA_039797295.1. Taxonomy (GTDB): domain Bacteria; phylum Pseudomonadota; class Gammaproteobacteria; order Thiotrichales; family Thiotrichaceae; genus Thiothrix. The sequence goes on from JBDKID010000001.1 coordinate 78,587, forward strand.
GCCAGCACAAAGCTTTATTTTTGCACCGGCAACACCTGACCCCGCGTTAGAAACCCTGATTCGCGAGTTACGCCAACAAGGTCTGCGGGTAGTACGGGAATTAACGGATTCGCAAGCCACCCCGCACGCTTGGGGTTGCACACAACAAATTATTCAGCAAAACGATGGAAAATGGAGCGTTACCACGGTTTAGGAGTGTGATTCACCAACCCGTGACGTTACCAACCACACAATAGCTTTATTAACCGATTTAAGTTTCATTTTTGAGCGAGATTGACATGGGAAAATTTGTCGTTGTATTGGGTACGCAATGGGGCGATGAGGGCAAAGGGAAAGTTGTTGACCTTTTGACCGAAAACGCTTCAGCGGTTGTCCGTTTCCAAGGTGGGCATAATGCCGGACACACATTGGTTATTAACGGTGAAAAAACCGTGCTGCACCTGATTCCATCTGGCATTTTACGTGCAGGCGTGGAATGCATGATTGGCAACGGTGTAGTGCTTTCCCCAGAAGCATTACTGAAAGAAATCAACATGCTAGAATCACGCGGTGTACCTGCCCGTGAACGTTTGAAAATTTCTGAAGCGTGCCAATTGATCCTGCCTTATCACGTTGCCTTGGACATGGCGCGTGAAAAAGCTCGTGGTGCAAAAGCCATCGGCACAACAGGACGCGGTATTGGTCCGGCTTACGAAGATAAAATCTCACGTCGCGGCTTGCGCGTCGGTGATTTACTGCAACCGGAAGCGTTCAAAGCCAAGTTAAATGTTATTTTGGATTACCATAACTTCGTCCTGCAAAACTACTTCCAAGTAGAGCCAGTGGATGCACAACAAGTGTTTGATGATGCGATGCGCATGGCAGAAATCCTCAAACCGATGATTGCGGACATTCCACAACGCTTAGCAGAACTGCGCAAAGCGGGCAAAGATGTCATGCTGGAAGGTGCGCAAGGCACAATGCTCGACATTGACCACGGTACTTACCCATTCGTGACCTCTTCTAGCACTACCGCTGGCGGGGCGTGCACGGGTTCAGGTATCGGCCCACGCAATATCGATTACATTGTTGGTATTACCAAAGCCTACACCACGCGCGTGGGTTCAGGTCCATTCCCGACAGAATTGTTCGATGATACTGGTGCACATTTAGCGAAAGTGGGTAACGAGTTCGGCTCTACCACGGGTCGTCCGCGCCGTTGTGGTTGGTTCGATGCGGTTTCGTTGCGTCGCGCCATGAATATCAATAGCATCAGTGGTTTATGCATTACCAAACTGGATGTTTTGGATGGTTTGGAAACCGTTAGCCTGTGTACTGGCTATAAGTTAGACGGTGAAATCATTGATGTGCCACCAGTCGATACCGATGCTTTTGCACGTTGCGAACCCATCTACGAAGACATGCCGGGTTGGACAGAATCCACTTTTGGTATTACCAACTACGATGCATTGCCAGCGAATGCCAAAGCGTACCTGAAACGTTTAGAGGCAGTGGTCGAAACGCCTATCGATATTATTTCGACAGGTCCAGACCGTGACCAAACCATCGTGTTACGCCATCCTTACGAAGCATGATGGTAGATGACGAAATGACAATGGATGTTAGCCGCCGTTTTGGCGGCATCATCCGTGTTTACGGTGAAGCGGCATTTGCCCGCTTCACTCAAGCGCACGTCTGCGTCATTGGTGTAGGCGGCGTAGGCTCGTGGGCAGTCGAAGCCTTAGCTCGCAGCGGCATTGGTAAACTGACACTCATTGATTTGGATAATGTCGCAGAATCCAATATCAACCGCCAATTACCCGCGCTCAGTTCGACCATTGGCTGTGCTAAAGTCGACGTGCTTAAAGCGCGTTGCCTTGAAATTAATCCGCTGTGCCAAGTCGAAGTAATAGAAGATTTCGTGGAACGTGAAAACGTAGCGGAACTGATCACCCCTCGTTTCAGTTATGTCGTCGATTGCATTGATAATTTCCGCGTGAAAGCAGCATTGGCAGCACATTGCAAACGCCATAAGATTCGCTTAATCATGCTCGGTGGTGCGGGTGGGCAACAAGACCCGACAAAAATCCACTTATCGGATTTAAGCCGTACCTTACAAGATCGCTTACTGGCTAGGGTTCGCAAGGAACTGCGCCAGCACTACCATTTCAGCCAAAATCCCAAACGGCGCTTTGATATTCCCGCCGTGTGGTCGGAAGAACCGATGATTCTTCCAGCAGGTGGCCCTGCTTGTGACTTAAGTTGTGCGGGGGGGATTGGCTCAGTAATGACCGTTACGGCCAGTTTCGCAATGGTGGCGGTGAGTCACGTTTTACACAAATTAGCCAAAACTGTGGTCTAAATCACATTCAGTCATTAGACTTTTTGCATAAAATACCAGAGAAAATATCAATCACTGCGCTTATCTACTTCATTATTTTTTAACCAAAATGGATAAATGCAGTCTATTTTCTGTTTCAAGTATTAAAATATAATGTTCGTCTAATTGTGAGATGTTTTAGGAATGACAACAAAGTTTAACAAAATTGCCATTGTTGGTATGGCCTGTCGCTTTCCAGGTGATGCAAATTCATTAGAAGCGTACTGGAACATACTCAAATCCGGTAAAGATGTTGTCACCGAAGTTCCCGCAGAACGCTGGGGCAAAAACTTTTACCAACACCCGAATAAAAAAGAACCGGGTAAAAGTTATACCTTTGCAGCAGGCGTTATTTCAGACATTGATCAATTCGACGCAGATTTTTTCGGCATTTCGCCGCGTGAAGCCGAACACATGGATCCGCAACAACGCTTGTTGCTCGAATTAACGTGGGAAGCCTTAGAAAACGCTGGACAAGTTCCAGCACAATTAGCTGGCGAGAATTGCGCGGTTTACATTGGGATTGCAGGAACAGATTACGCGCAATGCCGCATTGATGACCCTAGCTCTATTGATGCTTACACCATGACCGGTGGCACATTAAGCATTGCCTCCAACCGCATTTCTTACCTATTCGATTTACGCGGCCCTAGTGTTTCGGTGGATACCGCGTGCTCCTCATCCTTAGTTGCGCTTCATCAAGCTTGCCAAAGCATCTGGAGTGGTGAATCGTCAATGGCAATTGCGGGTGGTATCAATATGTTGATCCATCCGTTTGGTTTCGTGGGTTTCTCGAAAGCGTCCATGTTATCCCCAACCGGACGTTGCCAAACCTTTGATGCCAATGGCGATGGTTATGTGCGAGCTGAAGGGGCGGCGGTACTCTTTTTAAAACCACTCGCTCAAGCAGAAGCTGATGGTGACCCGATCCACGCAGTCATTGTTGCATCCGGCATTAATTGCGATGGGCACACACATGGCATGACCGTCCCTAGTCCTGAACAACAAGGCTATTTGCTAAACAGTATTTACCGCCGAGCAGGGATTGATTTAGATAAGATTAGCTACATTGAAGCGCATGGCACAGGCACAGCAATTGGCGACCCACTCGAAACACGCGCCTTAGGTGAAGTCATTGGCAAAGCACGCCGCGCTGACAATCCACTCCCAATTGGTTCGGTCAAAACCAATGTGGGTCACTTAGAAACCGCATCCGGTATGGCGGGTTTATTGAAAACGGTGTTATGCCTTAAACATCGCGCATTACCCGCCTCATTACACGTTAAAACCTTAAACCCACGCATCGACTTTACGGGTTTAAATCTGAAAGTTGTTACGCAATTCACCCCCTTAGTCACAACGGATGATCAACCGTTATGGATGGGCGTGAACTCTTTCGGCTTTGGCGGGGCAAATGCTCACGTTTTATTGGAAAGCTACACACCGAAAACCACACCAAAATGTATTCCCCCCCAAACCGCCAATAAAACGATCACGACAACGTGGCCACCGTTGTATTTATCTGCTGCTACTTCAACCGCATTGTTAGCTCAAGCCAAACAATACGCAGCGTGGTTAGCCACACAACCACCAGAAGCTTATCCCGATATTGCATGGAACTTATTTCAACGTCGCCAAGCATTGGCACACGGTTTGGTGGTGTACGGTTACGATACTGTCGATAAGATCAGTGCCGCTTTGCAAGTTTTTGCCGATACCGAAGAAGCCTCCCCCGGTATTGCCAAAGCCCAACGCCTACTTACCGAGAACCACAGCACAACGCCTGCCTTACGCCCTGTATTGGTATTTTCCGGTAATGGCTCACAATGGGCAGGAATGGGGGCTAATTTATTCGCCACGAATCGAATTTTCCGTGATGCCGTCACACAAGTTGCTCGCTTATTTGCGGAACATACCGATTACCCGTTGCTCGCCGCATTCACGACTCATGCTGCGGAAACCGCATTAGCACTCACCGAAGTGGCGCAACCGGTATTGTTTGCCTTTCAAGTCGGCGTGGTTAGCGTGTTACAAGATGCGGGCATTCAAGCCTCTGCCGTGGTCGGGCATAGCGTGGGTGAAGTTGCTGCGGCATGGGCGTGTGGCGCATTAAGCTTAGCCCAAGCGGTGCGTGTTATTTACGAACGCAGTCGTGCGCAAAGTACCACACAGTTTAGCGGACGCATGGCTGCCGTTGCCTTAAGTGCCGAAGCCGCGACTGCATTACTGCACGAACTAGACCTCACCGCCGCAGTTGAAATCGCGGGCATTAACAGCCCACAAGCTGTGACATTATCTGGCGCATTAACCGGCTTAAATCGCATTGGCGAAACCTTAAGTGCACGCGGCGTATTTTATCGCTTATTGGATTTGGATTACGCTTTCCACAGCCGTCACATGGATGGTTTACAAGCGGATGTGTGTCGCACACTGGCGGATTTACAGCCGAATGCAACGGATCATATCGCCTTTGTTTCCACCGTCACAGGGGATTACTTGGCGGGTACGGCATTGGGGGCGGAATACTGGTGGCATAATATTCGCGAGCCGGTGCGTTTCGCTGCGGCAATTGGGCAATTAATTACACACGGTGAACGGGTCTTTATTGAAGTCGGCCCCCATCCCATTCTACGTAACTACGTGAATGAATGCTTACAGGTAAGCAATACCAAAGGTGTGCTACTAAACACCATTCGGCGCAAAGACGAAAATGCCGATTACCTGTACAAAGCGGCATTCGGTGCATTATTGGCGGGTTGTACGCTGGATTTGGCGCGGTACTTTAGTGCACCACGACCGTATGTCGAGCTACCCACTTACCCGTGGCAGCACGAACGTTACTGGCTACCACTGACCAGTGAAGGCTATAACTTAGTCAAACGCAAACGTGAACATCCTTTACTCGGTTATCGCTTACACGAAACCGACTCCGGTTGGGAAAATCAACTCGACACCGCCGTTTTACCTTACCTTGCGGATCACATTGTTGATGGCGTTGTCGTGATTCCCGCTGCCGCTTACGTGGAAATGGCGTTAGCAGCATCCGCCCAATGGTTTAAACAAACCAGCCATGTGATCGAAAATCTCGAAATCCGCGCCCCCATTGTATTGGATGGTGAAACCGCGAAAACCTTGCGCTTTACCCTATTACCCAGCGATGGCAGCTTTAGCATCACCAGCCGTGACCGCCTTAGCGATAATGCGTGGACATTGAATGTCACTGGCAGACTATTAGGCGCGACCTTTAAAACACAACCCGCACCGCTGGATTTACCCAGTTTGCAAACAGCAACTTACACCAGCATTAGCGGGGCAGAACATTACACCTTCACCGAACAAGTAGGGCTGACTTACCAAGCGGCTTTCCAAGGTGTGACGCAGGTTTGGACGGACGGCAAATCCGCCTTAGCCGCTTTGCAAGCCTTGGCACAACAACCGGAGAGCGTGCGCCAACAATTCGCGCAACACCACTTACACCCCACCTTGCTGGATGCCGGTTTCCAAACCTTGGTCGATATTTTCCACGCAGAACTGCAAACGGGCTCACGTGCGGCATTAATCCCGATTCAAGTGGGTAAGTTACACTTTTACGCACCGACCAGCGATTCCGCAGTAAACAATCCGCCACGTTATGTGCATGTGCGCATTCGTCAGCAAAGTTCGCGGTCTGTGGTGGCTGATTTCGCCTTATTGGACGAACACGGTCAGTACCTCGCGGAGTTGGAAAATTGCCGCTTCCGTGGTGTGCAATTCGGGCGCGGTCGCCAAACCGACATTCCCACTTACACCTTCACGCCCATACCATTGCCATTACCCACAACCCATGCAGCCGCAACACTACCGTTGTTGAGCATGGACGACTTATTAGCAAACGTTAGCGATTATTTACAAAGCCGCGAACCAGAATTCCAGCGCGAGAAACATTTCCAACACATTCAGCCCTTAATGGATGTCATGGTGGCGTGCTTTGCGTGGCAAGCCTTTGCAGAACTCATGGCAGATTACCCAACAGGCTGTGACCTCGACACGCTGTTTACGGCACAAAACATTGCGCCGCATTACCGCCCCTTAGTGGAACACCTATTGACTTTGCTGGAAAAAGACGGCTTAGCAACGGCATTGCCAGACAATATTTGGCAACTCAACCCTGAACCGGATTTACCCGCCGCGACGGATATTTGGTTAGCCATTTTGGGCGATTCGGCAACCTATTTACCCGAATTGGTTTTGTTAGGACGGTGTGGCTCACAATTAGCCGCCGTATTACGCGGTGACATTGCCGCTGCCGAACTGTTACGCCCCGCGAAAAGCAGCATGGCGGAACATTGGTACGATTCCGCACCGACTTATCGCGCCATGAATCAAGCCGTGCGCGAAATGGTGCAGCAATTAGTCAAACAATGGCCTGCGCAACGCCGCCTGCGCATTCTCGAAATCAGCCATGCGAACAGTTCACTCACGCGCTTATTATTGCCGCAATTACTGGCTCTGCAATGCGATTACTGGTTGGCTGATCTGGATGCTGTTCATAGTGCATGGATGGCGGAAAACTTCGACGAGTATGCATTCCTCCACTGCACTAACCTGAATCGCGACATTAGCGGCGAAAGTTATCAGCAATTACTCGCGCACGGTTTCGACCTGATCCTGCTCAATAACGTTTTGCACCGTTTGGAAGACATTCCTCACAGCTTTACGCGCCTGAAAAATTTAGCCGTTGACGGTGGCTTCGTCATTGGCATGGAACCGCAAGCCGAACGTTTTGACTTGCTCACAGCGGGTTTGGAAGCCGATTGGTGGTTGCCGACGGATACGACGCACACAACCGCCTTGCCATGCCAACTCGAACCCGCGCAATGGCAAGCGTTACTCCGTGAGAATGGTTTCCAGCACGTCCAGACCTATTTTGAACCCGCATCGTGGCTACAAACGGGCGTGTATTTGTTACTCGCACAACTGCTGTCAAGCGCAACGCAAGCGGTTACAACACCCATTACCAGCGCGAACTGGTTAATTATTGCAGATCACGTGACGGATCATGACGACACGCAGTATTCACACGCTTTAGCACAACAATTGCAGCACGCCCTGACACAGCACGGGCAGCAGGTATGTATTTGCGACACCACGAATGCCATTCCGACACTGCAACAGCAAAACTTCCAGCACATTGTGCAGTTAGCGGGTTTGAACTTCGTTTCCCCCGCTCAAACCGCAGCAAATGCACTCATGGCATTGCAAGATGCGCGATGCATGACCACGCTCGATTTGGTGCAAGCAGCGGATAAACTCACCTCGGAGACACGTCCGCAACTGTGGCTGATTACTGCGGGCGCAATGCCAATCATTGCGGCACAAAACCAGCACGCCTTCGCTAACCCCGCACAAGCACCGTTATGGGGCATGGGACGGGTGTTAATGAATGAACACCCTGATTTGCGCCCCGTATTGATTGATCTGCAAACCCGTTTGGCTGCCACCCAAGCCGCTGCGTTACTCTGTACGGAATTCCTGTACGCGGATGGCGAAGACGAAATCTTGCTCGGTGCGGATTACCGTTATGGCTTACGAATGCAGCAAGCGGCATTACTCCCGCCTGCAACGCTGGTTACGCCGGATGTTGCATTGGATTTCACCACACCGGGTTTGTTGAAAAACTTGTACTGGCGAGCCTTACCCGCACAAGCCTTACAAGCGGATGAGATTGAAATCAAACCGTTTGCCACAGGATTAAACTTCCGCGATGTAATGTACGCAATGGGTTTATTGTCCGACGAGGCAGTGGAAAATGGCTTTGCGGGCGCATCCTTGGGCATGGAACTCGCCGGACAAGTGACACGCGTGGGCAGCGATGTACACGATTTTGCCGTCGGCGATGCGGTAATTGGTTTTGCTCCGGCGTGCTTTAGTACCCGTGTGATCACTCGCACCACCGCAGTGACGCACAAACCTGCCGCATGGACTTACGAAGAAGCCGCCACCATTCCTGCCACATTCTTCACCGTGTATTACGCCTTGCATCACCTTGCGCAATTGGAAGCGGGCGAAAAAATCCTGATTCACGGCGCGTCGGGTGGGGTCGGATTAGCCGCCATCCAATTTGCCCGTTACCGGGGTGCGGAAATCTTTGCTACGGCGGGCACGGATGAAAAACGCGCCTTTGTACAACTGGCTGGCGCACACCACGTCTTGGATTCGCGTAGCCTGAAATTCGCCGACGATATTCTGGCTCTCACCAATGGGCAAGGCGTTGATGTGGTATTGAACTCCATTTCCGGCGAAGCCATTAATCGCAACTTGGCGATTCTGAAACCCTTCGGGCGATTCTTGGAATTGGGGAAGCGCGATTTCTACGAAAACAGTAAAATCGGCTTACGCCCTTTCCGCAATAACATTACTTACTTCGGGATCGATGCCGATCAGCTTTTGGTCGAACGTCCAGCATTAGCCAACCGCTTGTTCAAGGAAATGCTGGGCTTATTCCAAGCAGGCGTGCTACGTCCCTTGCCGTATCGCGTCTTCCCCACCAGCCGCATGATCGAAGCCTTCCGTTATATGCAGCAATCGCGGCACATGGGCAAAGTCATTGTCTCGTTCACGGAAGAAACCCCGCAACCGACTTATCCAACCACCACACCACTGACGTTACCCGCCAATGCGAGTTACTTGGTAACAGGCGGCTTAAGTGGTTTTGGCATGGCAACTGCTCGCTGGTTGGTCAGTTTGGGCGCAACGCACTTGATTCTCTTGAGTCGCAAAGGTACGCCCGCACCGGATGCCACAGCCAGTTTGCAAGCCCTGCTGGAGCAAGGCATTCAGGTCAAAACTTATGCTTGCGATGTGACGGATTACGACGCGCTGCAAGCGGTGTTAGCCGATGCGCAACAACATTTACCCTCGTTACGCGGGATTATTCACGCCGCAATGGTGCTGGATGATGGCATTGTGCGTAACCTCACGCGGGAACGTTTCCAGAGTGTACTCGCACCAAAAATGCTGGGGGCATGGAATCTGCATCAGCTCACCCAAGGCATGAACTTGGACTTTTTTGTGATGTATTCTTCAGCAACCACGTATTTGGGCAACCCCGGACAAGCCAACTACGTTGCGGCGAATCTGTTCTTAGAATCTTTAGCACATTACCGCCATACCTTGGGGCTACCAGTAGCTTATGCGGCATGGGGCGCGATTGCGGATGCTGGTTATCTTACGCATAATCAAGAGGTTAAAGATGCTTTGCAGTCACGTTTAGGCGGCAATGCTTTAAGTTCAGCACGAGCTTTAAGCATGTTGGGCAAACTCATGCAAAGCCAAGTGCCGGGTCGTGCAATCTTGGAGTTTGATTGGAAAACCATTCAGCGCGTCATGCCAGCGGCACGTTCCAGTAAATACCGCGAACAGCAACGCCAAGTCGCCAACAGCACCAATAATGAGCACAATGGCGATATGCTCGCGTTATTGAAAGGCATGAGTGCTGCCGAAGCACAAGCCGTGATTGCAGCAAGCTTGGTCGAAGAAATTGCCAAAATCCTGCGCATTGCCAGCGATAAACTTGCCACGGACAAATCCATTTTCGACCTCGGCATGGACTCATTGATGGGGATGGAATTGATCCTCGCGGTGGAAGAAAAATTTGGCATTCGCTTACCCGTAATGGCACTAACCGAAGGCACAACCATCAACAAAATTGCAGAAAAGATCAGTAATCAGTTGCAAAACAGCGATGGCGAAGCCAGTAATAAAGCGGAGATGTATCGCGATTTCATTGCTGAAACCGCCGCGAAACACGGGCAAACCATGTCCAATGAACAAATTGAGCAATTAGCGACACAAATGTCCGAATAACTAGCCCCAAAGGATATGCATTGCGTGAGTATTCCAACCGTGAACAGTTTGTTTGGTCTGAGCGACCGTATGAAAGAGCGACTTGCTAAGGAAATGATCGAGCGTCATCAGCAGCAAGTTGCTAAAGCCGCGAATGCACCTGCCAAACCGCCGGTTACACGCCACAATCAAATTCCTGAAGAATATTGCCGTTTTGATCGTTTTTCAGGTTATCAAATGATCAAAAGCATGGAAGCTGCCAGCCAACAACTGGGCGTTGCCAGCCCCTTTTTCAAACTACACGACGGCATTGCCAGCAGTACTGCAACGATTAATGGTAAAAACTACGTCAATTTTGCCAATTACAATTACCTCAACTTAAATGGTCATCCCGCAGTTAACGAAGCTGCCAAACAAGCCATTGAACAGTACGGCACATCGGTATCCGCCAGTCGCCCAGTAGCAGGTGAACGCCCACTCCAACGCGATTTAGAACAAGCACTCGCTGCCTGTTATGGCGTGGAAGATTGCATTGTATTTGTCAGCGGTCACGCCACCAATGTCACAACCATCGGTTATTTATTTGGTAGTAAAGACCTGATTTTGCACGACGCACTGATTCACAATAGCGTTTTGCAAGGCATTCAATTATCGGGCGCGAAACGCATACCTTTCGCTCACAATGATTGGCAAGCACTCGATGAATTACTGACCGCTCATCGTAAAGATTTTGAACGTGTTTTAATTGTCATTGAAGGCATTTACAGCATGGACGGCGACTATCCCGACCTACCACGCTTTATTGACATTAAACGTCGCCATAAAGCCTTTTTAATGGTCGATGAAGCCCATTCACTAGGTATATTAGGTAAAACGGGTAAAGGTATTCACGAACACTTTGGCATTAATGGCAAAGACGTGGACATTTGGATGGGTACACTGAGTAAAACCTTAGCGGGCTGCGGTGGTTATATTGCGGGTGAAAAAGCCTTAGTTGAACATTTAAAATATTCTGCTCCCGGTTTTTTATACAGCGTTGGTATTGCACCTCCTGTTGCTGCTGCCTCATTAGCCGCGTTAAAACTCATGAATGCCGAACCGGAGCGCGTTAAACAATTACACGCCAATGGCAAATTCTTTTTAGAACGTTGCCAGCAAGAAGGCATTAATACAGGCTACAGTGTTGGGCTATCAGTCATACCTGCCATTGTGGGTAATTCTGCAAAAGCAGGCAGGTTATCCAATGCTTTATTTGCTGAAGGCATCAATGTCCAACCGATTTTCTATCCAGCAGTTGAAGAAGGTCTGGCACGTTTACGCTTTTTTATTAGCAGCGCACATTCGCAAGAACAATTAAACTTTACAGCAAAAACCCTTGGCAGGCTATTACGCAAGTAATAGCTTCTCGCTAATAAAAACGCTAATTGTCACTGAGCATTAACTCCATTTTCTTATTTGCCGGAACAGTAAACCCTGTTGTTTTTCGGTTAAAGGGTTTAATAGCAATACAGCCTAGACCGTGCTTCGCATATAACGCTTCTGCGCGTGGATTATTAGCCGCTACATCTAATGAAAACTTAGCATAACCCGTTGTACATGCTTCTCGGATTTTTGCGGCTAATAACGCACTACCAATACCTTTCCCCTGCCAATCAGGATGTACCGCAAAATTCGTAAGATACAACTCATTCGACTGTGGCTTTTGAATAATGTGACGCACCACATAATCAGAACGGATAAAAACTTTCCAAACCCGTAATAAACCATAGAAGAACAACATATTTACAATAGAACCGAGAAACAAACGCATGTATTGTTTGCCATCATAAAAGCAGCCAACACCTATTGCTTTATTATCCATGACTACAACTGTTGCATTCTGATAACCACCAAAGCCTCTCCCCGATAGAAACTCATAACGAATATAATGCAGTGCTTTAGAAGATGGCATTCCATAAATAAACGCATATAACTCAACACCAGAACTCAGCATTAGCTCTGCAACACTATCACAATCTTCTTGGCAAGCTGGACGAATTTCCATTAATTAACAAACTCTTGAGTTTCAAGCATCGCAGTAGCCAATACCAATGAGGCCAGTTCCGCAATATTAATGATTTGCTTTTGTGGTGTAAAATTCATTTCAACTTGTTTTGAATGCCACACAAAGTAATCGGTATTAGCATTCGTGTAAGCTAATGCATGATAAACATCTGGCATACTCGGTACATGATCACCATAACAACACACCACGGCTGGTCGTTCCCAAGCTTTCAAGGTTTTGCATAAGGTTGACAACATACGATCGGCATTTTGCAAATGGCGTAAATAAACGATTAGATCATGTATTTTTTCAACTGGTTCATGATAAACAAACTGTTCTATTTCTTCAGGCTTGATGGACTCCAAATGCAATGGCCCATGATTCTCCATTGTAATGGCAAAAACAAAAATAGGCTGTTGAGCATTCTCTGCTTGATAACACTGCAAAACATCAATGATTTTATCAGCAACAGCTATATCGCCAATATACGGCCCTGTTTTCGCTGCTGTGGAAAATGCATTAATATCGAGAAACTCATCAAAGCCAAATTGTTTAAAAACACGCTCTCGCTGAAAGAACCCAGCCGGATACGGGTGTAATGCAATGCATATATAACCCAAAGACTTTAATTGTTTCAACAATGATGGCAGGTGATCAACAGGCAAATACTGATAAGGATTGTATTGATGCAAACCCAATAAGTTGCTGGGAATACCGGTTAGGAAGGAAAACTCGCTACGCATGGTATTAGCTCCCCATGCCGCCACTTCAACCTGCCCTGCATAGCAGGACTCTTCAGTAATTTTATCAAACTCTCTCAAGACCTGAGGCTTAATGTGCGAAGACAAGCGTCGCGCGTCAAAAAATGACTCGCTTTGAATCGCAATAATATTTGGCAAAATCTTCGGCGGTTTTTCTGTTGTTTGCAATCGAGTATTAAGTTTTAACTTATTTAAAAAATCATTATTTTTTACATCTTGTAATGCTTGGTAATAGGCAAAAAACAAACTACTGAGAAAACCATTATGCTGTATATCAGCAATTGGCTCGGCATTTAATTCCACATCCTGTTTATGATAAATAAGCCAACCCGCTAATAAAACAATAACGATAGCACTAGCACTGTCCACAACCAGCACCGACCCGGCATAGCTTACAATACTGGGTTCTAGATATAAGATGCCTATAACACTGATACAGCCCAATAAACACAAAGCCACAACGGTTGGTAAGTGCAAAAATGGCAAATATAACCGTGGGTATTTAAAAACCTGACTAAACAAACCAAAATCAGAGAAAACCATTGGTTCTTGTAAAGCTTTAACTTTGGCATTATTTACGACACTTAGAATAATAATAAGTGTAATAGTAACACCCATGCTAAAGATTGGACGGTGCAAGATGAGAAGCGCGATAAAAAACACGATACTCATTAAACTCACATCGGAGCGTGTGTGAATGTAGGATTGTCGTTGCGAATTGGGCAATGTTACCCAATATCCCAAGTAATGACTGAATAAGATACTGGCTAACCAAGTTCCCAATATGGCTAACCACACACTCACAATTTTCTCCTAATGCCATAACCAAACCAAGGCAGTATAATATCCGCCAATGCAGATGGAATAATGCCTAACAACCAAGAACCTAAATTCAATGGAAACGGAAAAGCAATACAGGCTTTTCGTTGATTTACACCACGATGAATAATATCAGCGGCACGCTGTGCACTCATTAAAAAGGGCTTTTTCGCAGGAAAACGATCACTCATATCGGATTCGACAAATCCGGGACAAACCACCGTCACTTGAATACCGTACACTTTCAACCAGCCACGCAATGCTTCACCATAACTTTTTACCGCAGCTTTGCTTGCACAATAACTAGGTGTTAAGGGTAAACCGCGATATGCAGCCAAAGAACTCATTAATACCAAGCACCCCCGTTGCCGTTGAATCATTAGTGGTATTAATGACTCAACACTACCTAAAACACCATAAATATTGGTATTAATGACCATTTTAATAGCATCCCATGCTTCTGGCTCACCATTATTACCTAATGTATTCGCCACACCAGCATTGGCAATTAGCATATCCACTGGGTATTTTTGATCAAAATCCTTAATCCATTCAGACAGTCTATCGACATCACAGACATCCAGTACACCTATCTCAACTTGCGCTCCTAATCCTCGACATTGTTGCGCAATACGTTCTAAAGCTATTGAATTACGGGCAATTAAACCCAGCCTTATCTTTTTTTGAGCATACTTGATTGCTAATGCAGCTCCGATACCTGAGCTTGCACCAGTAATGATGATGTTTTCTACTTTCATTAATTCAATGATTGGCTCGTAGAGCCATAAAATGCGAGAGCCTCATCAGTATTAACTGTTGCAATAACCCCCATTACATTTAATGAACCTGCTACAGCCATATCTATACCTTTTTTTGAATAGAAATTACCATTTACTTGGGTCAAATTAATAACGGCATTCCTAAACTTTTTAAATAACACTGGGTTAGGTCTTTTGGGATTGTTCCAAAACTCATCTAATCCCGACTGACAAGTGAGTCCTGGTAGATTATAGACGGCTTTTCCCAAGACACAAGTTGGATTACGGTGTACCAGTGCCGACATTCCTACGGTACTATTCACCACAACTGTACCTTTTGCATATTGTGTTAAGGTTGGAATATGACCATTTTCAAGGTACACAACCCTGTCATTAATACTCAGTGATTTAGCCAGATTATCAATAATGCGACGATAAGGAATAAGTCCCGTATCTAATGGATGATTTTTTATAATTAATAAACTATCGCGCGGTGCTTTGTTAGCAAATGACTTTATAATGAATACCATTGCATTCACCATACTGCCAAAATCAGAATGTTTCTGAATTTGTGAGTCAGAATTAAGTTGCAGTGGAAAGAAGAAATAAGATTTTTTATTATCAACAAGTTGTTGAATAAATTTCTTTTCTTTTTGCCAATAAAAATAGCGCAACGGATAACGTCGTGCCCATCCGAGGTATTCAATAATGGCATTATGTGGACGATGCGTTTTATACTGACTGAAGAAAGGAAATAATAACAGTGTCGCTAAACGGTAGCATAAATCAAAGAAAAATCGCACATACAGATTAGAACCACTTGGCGGATTTTTCTTTATTTGCGGACAAACATATGCATCATACCAATTAATATCCTTCATCATTAGCTTAGAATTAGCATTCACACCACTTATTTCTAATGTCACCCAATCAGGACGCAAGTAACCTTCCTCAAAGACATACGTCCGAATATTGAGTTCTTTAGCAACTTTAGTAGCCACCATGTGCAATGGTCGCATATCGCCAAACAAAACAACATCTGTAAATCCATGTTTTATAAGCTTTTCACCAATCCATGTTGAAAAATCATCAACACTACCGTTAAACCGCCAGCGTTTCTGACCAAAGCCGAAAATCCAGTCCCCACCACAGAAGCTGACTTGATAGACATCATAACCTGAATCATTAATTGATTTAATTAATGAGCGATAAAAAAGCGTTGCAGGTCCCTGCAAAAACAAAAACTTTCTTCTGTTCATGGTTATTTGTACTGGCAATTATTCCCTAGAGGCTATGTTTATGGCACAAGATTCACTAAACATCAATGCAACCATAAAATATATTTTAATAATTCATTTTTTTTATAATATTAATGACAAGCATCACATTAGCATTTCATAGAATCATTCTATTATGGGTAGACTGCCACTGTACTGACACTGAACTTCTGAGCCGACAACCCTGCCGCCTGCACATTTACCTAGCCTTATCCCTTGCTTCTAGCCTTGAGCATCTCTTATCCTTGGAAGAGGTAGCAGAGTACGCTATAAAAGTATTTGTCCAATACCATACAACAGCAGCAAAGGAGGATACTCATGAAAACAATTCAGCGTTTTCTGAGCGAGGCACACCAATCCATACATACCATAACGCCAGATGATACCGTCTATAACGCTCTCACCTTGATGGCTCAAGGGAACTTAAGCGTGCTGATGGTGGTGGAAGGCGACAAATTGTCCGGCATCATTTCCGAACGTGACTACGCACGCAAAGTGGCGTTACATGGTAAAAGCTCAAAAGAAACGCCAGTACGCGACATCATGACACCTGCACCGTTCACTGTACGCCCAGACCAAACACTTGATGTCTGCATGAGTTTAATGATTGAGAAGAAAATCCGTCACTTACCCGTCTTATCTGTCAATAATGAAATTCTCGGTATTATTTCCATCCGTGACGTTGTGAAAGAAGTCATGGATGAACAACGCTTCCTTATTGCTGAACTGCAACGCTACATTGCAGGCTAACCATCATAAAATTGCAGGGATATGGCATTCTGCCTTGCCCTGCTCATCCCCCGCCAAGCGTATCTCTTACTCAATAATTACCCTATTTTTTTATGGTTTTGCGTATTTTCTAGCTACAACTTTGACATGCATCAGTGTTTAAACACATCGATGCGGTGATAATCGCGCACCATAAGAACTTTCAAATCAGCACCACTCCTACAGTTTTTTTTTAACGAGGAGATACGCTATGCAACAACCTGTTACCGAAACCAAAATCGTCATGTCGGATCCGACGGCTTTAGGGGTCTTTGGTTTATCAGTTGTTACTTTTGTTGCCGCCAGTGCCAAAATGGGTTGGACCAGCGGTGTAACGTATTTGATTCCGTGGGCATTATTTTTAGGGTCTATCGCTCAAATTTGGGCTTCCACGGTCGACTTCAAGAAAAATAATTACTTCGGTGCAATTGTACTGGGTGTATACGGTTTATTCTGGGTTTCCGTTGCCATGCATTGGGCGATTAGCCTCGGCTGGTTCGGCGATGTCGGTGAAAAAGCCGATCCACACCAACTCGCTTATGCTTGTTTTGGCTACTTTATTTTCTCATTATTCATTATGGTAGCCGCTTTTGAAGCCAACAAAGTCTTCGCTGCTATTTTGGTATTGATTAATATTTTGCTGCCATCACTGGGGTTGGCCATTCTCGGTATTAGCCCAGAAATTTTCAGCCCATTAGCCGCTTATTCTGAGCTTGGTATTTCTTTACTTGGCTTCTATGCAGCAGGCGCAGTGTTCCTGAATAGCTTCTTTGGGCGCACAGTACTGCCATTGGGTGCACCGTTTGGCTTTATTCAAAAAGGCGCACCAGTCAAAGCAATTGATGCCAATTCCAATATTGTGCGTAAAAATGCTGCGTAACATTTAACAACACAAGCAGCAAAACCACCCAACAAAAAAGGGAAGCAGTAATGCATCCCTTTTTTATGCGCGACTAAATACTTTCAACATTAAGTCTTCGGCAATGTCACACCCGTCTGCCCTTGGTACTTACCGCCACGGTCTTTATAGGACGTGGCACATACTTCATCCGACTCAAAAAACAGCATTTGCGCCACACCTTCATTGGCGTAAATCTTCGCAGGCAACGGCGTAGTATTGGAAAACTCCAAGGTCACATGCCCTTCCCACTCTGGCTCTAACGGCGTTACATTCACAATTATCCCGCAACGGGCATACGTTGATTTGCCTAGGCAAACGACGAGCGTACTGCGTGGAATGCGGAAGTATTCAATGGTACGCGCTAAGGCAAACGAGTTCGGCGGGATAATGCACACATCGCCTTTGAAATCGACGAAGCTCTTTTCGTCAAAGGCTTTGGGGTCGACAATCGTGCTATTGATGTTAGTGAAAATCTTGAATTCATTCGCGCAACGCACATCGTAGCCGTAACTGGATGTGCCGTAAGAGACAATTTTTTCCCCGTTGACGGAGCGAATTTGCCCCGCTTCAAACGGCTCAATCATGTTGTGCTGTTGCGCCATGCGACGAATCCAATGGTCGGATTTAATGCTCATCGACGCACTCCTACACCGCCTTGGCGCGTAAACGGTACACTAATAAACGGCAATTTCACCGCGCCATTGAGGTTGTATTGCAGGCTACGACTGTGCATCGCTTCCGGTGCTAACTGCATTAACTGCATGAAATCCAACTTAATCGGAATGTTCACAGGCACTTCCTGCCCCGCCCCGATGCTCACGCTTTGGTTTTGATCACCTGACGCGACTTGCCGTCCATTCAGGCTTAAACCGTATTGCACACCTTGTAATGGAATCGGGAACGCATTGGGGTTCACAACATTCAGCGTCACCACCGCCGTACCTTGCGTCAAGGAAATGTCTTGCAAGGCAATGTTTTGGATAGACACTTTAGGCTGTTCGATAACACCGGGAACGCCACCGCTGCACGCTTGCAGCAAGACAGCAGCGGATAAAAGGGCAGAAACTCGTTTTAACATGATCAAATGGGTTCACTTCATGATTTTAATGGTCGGGAACTTGGTACTGTAATCCTTGGCCTGACGTGCCAAGCGTGCCGCTGCTTTGCGTGCAATATCACGGTAAAGCTGAGCAATTTTACCATCCGGCTCGGCGACGACAGTGGGTTTACCGCTATCCGCTTGCTCACGAATTGAAATATCCAGCGGCAAGCCACCAAGGTAATGGACATTGTACTGTTCTGCCATGCGCTGACCACCACCTTCGCCAAAAATATGTTCCGCATGACCGCATTGGCTACAAATGTGAATCGACATATTTTCGACAATGCCCAGAATTGGCACTTCGACCTTCTCAAACATTTTCAAACCTTTACGCGCATCCAACAGTGCAATGTCTTGCGGTGTGGTCACAATAATCGCGCCAGATACCGGAATCTTTTGCGACAACGTGAGCTGAATATCCCCCGTACCCGGCGGCATATCAATCACCAAGTAATCCAACGCACCCCATTGTGTGTCATTAAGTAACTGTTCTAAGGCTTGCGTGACCATTGGTCCGCGCCAAATCATTGGCGTGTCTTCGTCAATCAAAAAGCCAATCGACATGGCACGCAAACCGTAATTTTCCATTGGTTCAATGCTTTTGCCATCTTTGGATTCGGGCTGACCGCTGATCCCCAACATGCGCGGCTGGCTTGGGCCATAAATGTCCGCATCCAAAATCCCCACTTGCGCACCATCGGCCTGCAACGCCAACGCCAAATTCACCGCCGTGGTCGATTTCCCCACACCACCTTTACCCGATGCCACCACAATAATGTTTTTAATGTGATCTTTACGCTTCACGCTTTTTTGCACGGCATGGGCAATGACTTGCGAAGTTACACTCACATCAACCTCTGCTGCACCCGCTTCCTGCAACACGCTGCGAATCTCAGCAGCCAACTCGTCACAGTAACTCCCCGCCGGATAACCCAGAACCACCTGCACACTCACCTTATCCGCATCAAACTGAATCGCCTTCACCGCTTTACTGCTAATAATGTCTTGCTCGCTATAACGATCCGTCACGTCTCTAAGCAACGTTTCCACCTGTTCGCGCGTCATGCTTGTCATTCTGAACTCCCGATTACTTGAAAAACTGCCAGCGATTCTACACCATCCACCAAAAGCCCCGAAATAAGCACTCGACCAAGGCGGGGAAACCGCACGACACAAACCAGCACAAGGATGCTACTATTAAAATTCAGTCACCAAATGCACAATATTATGAGACAGACTAATCGCTTAGAATCCATTCATTTACATCAAATCGGTATTTTTGACGACATTCGTATTGACTTTAAGCCGATTGAATCAACAGAGCAGGACGTGAAAAAGGCAGAAATCCACCTATTCACGGGTGCAAATGGCTGCGGTAAAAGTACTATTCTTTACACTATATCTGATATATTCAGAGAAATATTCAAACTTGCTTTTTCTTTAAACCGTTATCACAACAAGAATAGCCATGTTGATTTTCTCTTTTATGGAAAAGCCGGAATTCAATCACTTAAACAGCTAGACAACACAAATATTTACGGAAATTTTTCTTATCTTAATATCGATCCAAACAAATGCTTTGGTTATAATGATAGTTGGTTTAGTGACCTAATTTCTTACAAAAATAAAACAGGAGACTATAACCTAGAACATCAAGATCAAATGGGAACGTTCTCATTTGCAGTTTTTGCTTATTCAGGGCAACGCACCTTAAAGCGTATTGATTTAGTTGATGGCATCAAAGCTATTTCTGCATCCCCATTTGAAGATGCACTTTCATTCGATCAAAGCATTCGCCCACAAATTTTATTGCAATGGATTGCCAATAATCGCGCTCAATCTGCACTTGCTAAAGCCGATGGCGATTTTTCAGCAGTAGCTATTTATGATCAAGCATTAGCACGTATTACGCAGCTTATCCGTGATATTTGTGATCTAGAGGTAGAGTTTCGCTTAGAACGTTCCCCATTAGCCGTTAAACTACGCATTAATAATGACAACATTCCATTTGATGGTTTACCCGATGGCTTAAAATCCATTATTAGCTGGGTTGCTGATTTATCATTACGCTTAGAAGCTATTCCGTGGGAACAAGAAGGCGATATTTTCTCACAACCGATTATTTTATTATTGGATGAAATTGATATTCACCTTCATCCTAAATGGCAACGCCGTATTTTACCAGCCGTGCAAAAACTATTACCGAATGCCCAGATTTTTGCATCGACTCATTCGCCATTTGTCGTAGGTTCAGTAGAAGATGCTTGGGTTTATCGTTTACCCGACCCCAAAAACGGACACACATCCGGCGTTATTGAGGGGATTCATTCTGGTGCGGGCAAAAGTTACCAGTTGATTTTAGAAGAAGTTTTTGGCTTAGATGAAGAATTTGATGTCGAAACTGAAAAATTATTCGATACTTTTTATCAGGCACGCGATTTTACACTAAAAACCCAAACAGCTATTGATACATTGCGTACCGCAGCACAAGCATTAGCTGCCAGAGGCGAAGAGACACGAATGGTAGTCACCCGCGAATTACGCCAAGTATCGCGTTTAATCGGTCAGGAGGTCAGCCTTGCGTAAATTGCAACGCCCTACTGCACCAGATTGCTTGATTGAAAATACACGACATTGGACTGAAACTTTTATCACTGCACGTCAGCAAAACGCTGCACATAAATTTTCATGGCGTAGTCAGCCTTGCTATCGCACCATTCGCACACATTTGGTTGACATGACACAGGCACATTGTGCATTTTGTGATGGCAGTGTTGGTGCAGAAAGTCTCGAAACCATTGAACATTTTCGCCCTAAAAGTCGTTTCCCAGAACTTGCTTACAGATGGGATAATTTATTTCTCTGTTGCAATGCTTGCCAAGCCGCTAAAGGCGAACACTTCGATGACAAACTATTAAAACCTGACCATGATGATTACCACTTTCATCGCCATTTTGTTAACAATTACCGCACGGGCGAACTCGAACCCAACCCAGCGGCTACCACTGAAGATCAAGAACGCGCTCGTACTACTTTGGCGTTGTACAGACTAAACAGTCCAATGCGTAAAAAACTCCGTCTTGATATGCTGAAATACTTCAATCGACGCGATGAAAATGACAGCATTGACGATTTCCACTACCGCTTCTTCTTGGAAGAATAAGAGAAAACACCATGCAAAAACCAACGATAGGCTGGATTGGCCCCGGTATTATGGGCAAACCAATGTGTGAAAACTTGTTGAAAGCGGGTTTCGCGCTGGCGGTGAATGCGCGTCGCCCCGAATCAGCGCAGGAACTCATCGACCTTGGCGCGACGTTTTACCCCACGCCCGCAGCATTAGCGGCGAATGTGGACATCGTGATTTCGATGGTTTCCGACACGCCGGACGTGGAAGCGGTATTACTGGGTGAAAATGGCGTAATCGCTGGCGGTAAAGCGGGTTTATTGGTCATCGACATGAGTACGATTTCCCCCGTTACCACCCGTGAAATTGCGGCAAAATTGGCAGAAAAAGGCTTTCGTTTCCTCGACGCACCCGTTTCTGGCGGCGATGTCGGCGCGATTGCGGGCACATTGACCATTATGGTGGGCGGCAACGCGGACGATTTGGCTTATGCTTTACCCGCTTTGCAAGCCGTTGGCAAAACCATTACCCACATTGGCGAACACGGCGCGGGGCAACTGACCAAAGCCTGCAACCAATTGATTGCCGCGCAAACCGTGATTGCCGTCAGCGAAGCATTTGAAATCGCTAAAGCTGCTGGCGTTGACCCTGCCAAAATGCGGGCAGCATTACTTGGCGGTTTCGCCTATTCGCGGGTGTTGGAATTGCACGGGCAACGCATTTTAAGCGACAACTACGCCCCCGGTTTCAAAGCGCATTTGCACAACAAAGACATGCACATTGTTGCCGATACCATTGCCGCGTTTGGTTTGGATTTACCCGCAACGCAACGCGCTTGTGATTACATGCAAGCCCTAGTGGATCAAGGCGATGGCGAATTGGATTCTTCTGCACTGGCTAAAATCGTGCAGCAAACCGCAAATAAGAGCGAGTACACAGCTTGAAACCAAACATTGTGATTTTGACAGGTGCGGGGATTTCCGCCGAATCCGGTATTCAAACCTTCCGCGCCTCGGATGGTTTGTGGCACAACCACCGCATTGAAGACGTGGCAACACCCGAAGGTTTTGCGCGTGATCCGGCATTAGTCCACGCATTTTACAATGCGCGTCGCCAACAATTGCACGACACCGCCGTACAACCGAATGCCGCACATTTGGCTTTGGCACGTTTGGAACGCGAATACGCTGGCAATGTGCTGCTGGTCACGCAAAATGTCGATAATTTGCACGAACGCGCGGGCAGCCAAAACCTGATTCACATGCACGGCGAACTCAACAAAATCCATTGCAAACGCACGCAAAGGGTTTATCACTGGGTAGATGATCTCGGCATGGATCACGTCTGCCAATGCTGCGGTAAAGCGGGTAATTTGCGCCCCCACATTGTGTGGTTCGGCGAAGTCCCGCTATTAATGGAAGAAATTTACGGAGCACTCGAACACTGCGGCTTATTTATCTCGATTGGCACATCGGGTAAGGTTTACCCCGCGTCGGGCTTTGTACAAGTCGCACGGCAAGTTGGCGCGAAAACCGTTGAACTCAACCTCGACCCCAGCAACACCAGCAGCTTGTTCCACCAATCGTTTAACGGACTCGCCAGCAAAATCGTGCCGGAATTTGTGGAGGCGTTGTTGTCATAAGACAAACCCATCACGAAACTCTGCTTGCTATGCACTCTGGTTGGATTTACACTCGTAATACGCTTGTATTACAGGGGTGCTCATGATGGGAATTTCCATTCGTTTGGATAAATCGATAGAAGAAAGTTTGCGCAAGCGGTTGCAGTTTGAGGGAATTTCGCTATCAGATTTTATCCGCGATGCTATCCGCGAAAAGTTGGCGGGTTACGATAATCAGCTATCGCCTTATGAACTGGGTAAAAATTTATTTGGGTGTTATAGCAGCGGACGCGACGATTTAAGTATCAACCGTAAAACCCTATTACGTGAGAAATTGAATGCAAAATATCGTCGTTGATAGCGGTGTATTCATTGCATTGTTTGATGGCAGTGATCGCCACCATGCGCAAGCAAAAGCCTTTATCCGCAATACACGCGGTAAATTGCATACGAATTTGGCAGTGATCACCGAAGTCGTGCACATGCTGGATTTTTCGCAACAGGCACAACGCGACTTTCTATTTTGGGTACAACAAGCCATCAACATTGACGAACACACCGTTGATGACTGGGAGCGTATTCTGACACTGTTGGATAAATATGCCGACTTACCTGCCGACTTCGCTGATGCAGCTTTGATTGGCTTGTGTGAACGTTTAAACACCCGCACCATCGCCAGC
This sequence comes from Pseudomonadota bacterium, assembly GCA_039797295.1. GTDB lineage: Bacteria > Pseudomonadota > Gammaproteobacteria > Thiotrichales > Thiotrichaceae > Thiothrix. Next base: position 102,628 of record JBDKID010000001.1, read on the forward strand.
GTTGATAGCGATTTCACCGTTTACCGCGATTATGCGCGGAAGCATTTCAACAATGTGTTTTGGGATAAATCTCCTTAATCAAGGTTAAAGGAATCCTATGCAAATCCAAAATCCCAGTGCACAAACGCGCTGTAACGAGTTGGACTTAATCGAACAGCATCTGCCATTAGCAGGCGCGACGGTGTTGGAATTGGGCTGTGGCACAGCTCGCATGACACGCTTGTTGGTGGAACGCTTCTCGATTGCGCGGTTAATTGCCACTGAAGTGGATCAAATCCAACATGCCAAAAATGTGGCAAGTGAACATCCCGCCACCATTGAATTTCGTGAAGGTGGCGCACAAGCGATTGATCTGCCAGATAACAGCGTGGACGTGGTATTCATGTTCAAGTCGCTGCATCACGTTCCGCGTGAACTCATGGCGCAGGCTTTGCGTGAAATTGCACGGGTGTTAAAACCGAATGGCTTGGCGTGGATTTCTGAACCCGTTTACGCGGGCGCATTCAATGACATTGTGCGTTTATTCCACGATGAAAAGGTGGTGCGCGAATTGGCATTTCAAGCGGTAGCACAAACGGTTGCATCCGGTGAACTGGCATTGGTACAGCAAATTTTCTGCCATACCGAAACGCGCTTTGCGGATTTTGCCGAATTTGAAACGCGCATTATCAATGTCACGCACACGCACCACCGTTTGGATGACGTGCTGTATCAACAAGTGCAACAACGCTTTAATGCCCACATCGGTGTAGAAGGTGCGAAATTCGCCAACCCTGCCCGCTTTGACGTATTACGCAAGCCGCTTAGCTAGAAAAAATTCGGCTAAAGCTAAATCAGCGGGGCGCGTGATTTTCAGGTTACGCGCATCGCCTTCGACCAACAGCGGATGCAAGCCAGCATGTTCCAGTGCGGAGGCTTCATCCGTAATCGGAACGCCGCGCTGCAACCCTGCGGCTAAGGCTTCGCGCAAAATGCCAAGCTTTGCCATTTGCGGGGTGAGTGCGTGCCACAAACCATTGCGGTCTTCGGTGTGTGCAACGTGCGGCGCATCTGGTTGCGCCCGCTTCATGGTATCGCGCACTGGCACAGCCAATAATGCCCCCGCATCGCCACACTGTTCCCGACTCGCCAACAGTTTATCGAGATCAGCACGGCTTAAACACGGGCGTGCCGCATCGTGTACCAACACCCACGCCTCATCCGCAACCTGTAACTGTTCGTGCAGGTAATCCAAACCATTCAGCACCGAATCCGCGCGTTCTTTGCCACCTTTTGCGGTATGGATATTCCCGCACTCACCGAGCGAAGTCGCAGTGAGTTCTGCCCAATACGGGTCGCCTTGCGTAATGGCAACCACGATCCCCGCAACGGCTGGATGCTCGCTAAAACATGCCAAGGTATGTTCAATCACGGTTTTGCCCGCTAATGGCAAATATTGCTTGGGACGATCCGCTTGCATTCGTGAACCCACACCAGCGGCAGGAATCACAATCCAAACCCGCGCAGACAACAAATTATTCAACACGTTTTTGCTCTTGAGTAGTTGCGGGTAATACGGTAACGGGTGCGGCAAGGTCGGTTTTCAAAATCACCTGATAAAACGTTTCATTGGGTTTAACCATGCCTAATTCGCTGCGGGCATGACTTTCGATCGCCACATCGTCTTTGGATAAACCATTCACGTCCATTTGTAATTTACGGTTACGTTCTGCTTGCTGATCATTAGCGAAATTCTGTGCTTCGATTTGTTCTTGTAAATTCCAAATATCTGGGTAACTACCAGGGCCTACCCATAAGCGTAGAAACAAAACCAACGCGATAAAACCGAGAAGCCAAAATAGGATGCGTGTCATTTTCATGCAATTGCTCAACAAAATTATGGCGGGACATGCCCGCCATAACAGGATACCAAACGCCGCGTAACGCGACTATGGATAGGCTAAGTCATTAAGCAAATTGCTTAAATGCTGATTTGCCTGCATAAACACCACGGCTACCTAATTGCTCAGCGATACGCAGCAATTGGTTGTATTTCGCGATACGGTCAGAACGCGACAATGAGCCAGTTTTGATTTGGCAAGCATTCGTCGCAACCGCTAAGTCAGCGATAGTGGAATCTTCGGTTTCGCCAGAACGGTGTGACATTACGGTGGTATAACCTGCCGCGTGTGCCATGCGAATAGCTTCCAAGGTTTCAGTCAGTGTACCGATTTGGTTCACTTTGATCAGGATGGAGTTCGCAATACCTTTATCGATACCTTCTTTGAGGATTTTGGTATTGGTAACGAATAAATCATCACCAACCAATTGCACGCGCTTGCCTAAAACGTTAGTCAAATGCGCCCAACCTGCCCAATCACCTTCCGCCATTGCATCTTCAATGCTCAGAATTGGGTATTGGTTTACCCAGTTTTCGAGGTAAGAGGTGAATTGTTCCGCGCTGAAGCTTTTGCCTTCGGATTCCAACACGTATTTACCATCGTGGTAGAACTCGGAACTGGCAACGTCCAAACCTAACCAGATGTCTTGACCAACTTTGAAGCCCGCTTTGTCAATCGCTTCCAGAATGACTTCAATCGCTTGTTCGTTGGAAGACAGATCAGGTGCGAAACCGCCTTCGTCGCCCACGGCAGTGTTCAGACCACGTTTTTTCAGTACGGATTTCAGGCTGTGGAACACTTCCGCGCCGTAACGAATCGCTTCAGACATGCTCGGCGCAGTGACTGGCAGAATCATGAATTCTTGCATGTCAACGCTGTTATCAGCGTGCGCACCACCGTTGATGATGTTCATCATTGGCACTGGCAGTTTGTAGGAATCGGCTTTACCGAGGTATTGATACAGTGGCAGACCTTGGTCCGCTGCGGCGGCGTGTGCCGTCGCCATTGAAACCGCCAGCAAAGCATTCGCGCCCAGACGTGCTTTATTGTCAGTGCCGTCCAGTTCAATCATCGCGCGGTCAATGCCCGCTTGATCAGTAACGTCCATGCCAACGATAGCTTTGGCAATTTCGCCGTTCACATTGGCAACCGCGTTCAGTACACCTTTACCCAAGTAACGTGAACCACCATCACGCAGTTCAATTGCTTCGCGCGAACCTGTGGAAGCACCGGAAGGCACAGCAGCACGACCCATTACGCCATTGCTCAGGATGACATCGGCTTCAACGGTTGGGTTGCCACGAGAGTCAATAATTTCACGCGCGCGAATTGCTTTAATTTCAGACATTTTCAGTTTCCCAATAGCTTTAAAGTGAATTTTCTAGCAGTGTACTGGCTTTAACTACTTGATCCAAGGCAACCAAAGTTGCTAATAAACGTTCCATTTGTGCCAATGGCATGGAGTTCGGACCATCGCTCAAGGCTTGCGCCGGATTCGGGTGCGTTTCCATAAACAAACCCGCAATCCCTGCGGCAACCGCTGCCCGCGCTAACACGGGAACGTGCTCACGTTGCCCGCCGGAACTCGTGCCTTGCCCACCGGGTAATTGCACCGAATGCGTGGCATCAAAGACCACGGGGCAACCCGTTTCACGCATAATCGCGAGGCTGCGCATATCCGACACCAGATTGTTGTAACCGAAGCTCACGCCACGCTCACACACCATGATTTGCTCATTACCCACGGCACGCGCTTTTTCTACCACGTTTTTCATATCCCAAGGAGCTAAAAATTGCCCTTTCTTGATATTCACGGGTTTATTGGTACGTGCGACGTTTTGGATGTAATTGGTTTGACGGCACAAAAACGCGGGGGTTTGCAACACATCCACCACGCTGGCAACTTCATCCAGCGGGGTATCTTCATGCACATCGGTTAAAATCGGCACACCAATCTGGGTTTTGACGGTTTCTAAAATGCGTAATCCCGCTTCCAAACCCACACCGCGCTGACTGTTATGCGAGGAACGATTTGCCTTGTCAAACGATGACTTATAAATAAACGGAATCCCCAGCCGAGCGGTGATTTCTTTCAAAGCCAATGCGGTTTCCAACGCCAATTGTTCCGTCTCAATCGCGCATGGGCCTGCAATCAAGAAAAACGGTTGCTCTAAACCGACCTCAAACCCACAAAGTTTCATGAGCGTTTACCTTTGCCTTCATGGAAAGTACGTCCAGCACGCACAAAACCGCTAAACAGCGGATGCCCTTGCCGTGGACGCGAGGTAAATTCAGGGTGGAATTGGCACGCTAAGAACCACGGATGGTCATTGAGTTCCACCATTTCCACCAAGTTACCATCCAACGACGTACCCGATAGCGTTAAACCGTGCTGTTGCAACACATCGCGGTAATGGTTATTGAACTCGTAGCGGTGGCGATGACGTTCAATGATTTGTTCCGCACCGTAAGTGGCGCGCGCCAATGAACCGTCTTGCAATACGCAAGGTTGACCACCTAAACGCATTGTGCCACCGAGATCAGAATCTTCGGAACGACGCTCAATCGTACCGTCTTCGGCTTGCCACTCGGTAATCAAACCGATGACCGGATGCGCCGTATCTTGAACAAATTCCGTGCTGTGCGCTCCCGCCAAACCAGCGCAATGGCGTGAGAATTCAATCACCGCGACTTGCATCCCCAAACAAATGCCGAGGTAAGGCACTTTCTTTTCACGCGCATATTGCACCGCGCGAATTTTGCCTTCCACACCGCGTTTGCCAAAACCGCCGGGAACAAGAATCGCATCAACATCACCGAGAACAGAAGCAACATCTTCTTCGGATTCGAGTTTTTCCGAATCAATGTAGCGAATTTTCACGCGCGTATGGGTTTGAATCCCCGCATGGGTCAAGGCTTCATTGAGGGATTTGTAGGATTCGGTCAGATCGACGTACTTACCAACCATTGCCACCGTGATTTCCGCTTCAGGGAATTCCATCGAACTCACGACGTTTTTCCAGTCGGTCAAATCGGCTTCTGGCACACCGTGCAAACCCAATTTTTCCGCCACAATACGGTCGAGTTTTTGCGCGTGTAACCACAATGGCACTTTGTAGATATTGTCGACATCAATGACCGAAATCACCGCACGTTCTTCGACATTGGTAAACAAGGCAATTTTCTTGCGCTCATTTTCCGGCAGCAAACTTTCACTGCGACACAGCAAAATGTCGGGCTGAATCCCAATCGAACGCAATTCTTTCACGGAATGTTGCGTTGGTTTGGTTTTTAATTCGCCCGCTGCTTTCACATACGGCAACAGTGTCAGGTGGATGAACAGGGTATTGTTGCGCCCCTCTTCCACACCCATTTGCCGAATCGCTTCCATGAACGGCAAGGATTCAATATCACCCACCGTCCCACCGATTTCGACCATCGCAATGTCAGCGTCGCCAGCACCGGCACGCACACAACGCTTGATTTCATCGGTAATGTGCGGAATGACTTGCACCGTCGCACCGAGGTATTCACCCCGACGTTCTTTACGGATTACATTCTCGTAAATACGCCCTGTCGTAAAGTTGTTAAGACGTGAAGCTTTAAAGCCGACGAAACGCTCGTAATGACCCAAATCAAGGTCAGTCTCCGCGCCATCCTCCGTGACGAATACTTCGCCATGTTGGAACGGACTCATCGTGCCGGGGTCGACGTTGATGTAGGGATCTAGTTTCATCATCGTGACCTTAAGACCACGCGCTTCAAGGATTGCGCCGAGTGACGCAGCAGCAATGCCTTTCCCCAAAGAGGAAACCACGCCGCCCGTAATAAAGATATATCGAGCCATAGAGGAAGAATATGCACCTGTGTAAGTCACATTATGCGGGCGCATCCTACCACAGACGGGTGGTTGCTAAAAGTAAATGAATACAGGAAGCCGCTACTTCTGAACTTTGCAGCAACCGGAAATCACTTGACGTTCATTTAACACCGCTGTAATTGCGTATGGATACTTCACATCCGACATGCCATCGCTACAACTGTCGACTTTTTGCAGGAATACCTGCGTGCGATTCGCCGTATTCGACCCAGCAATCACAGCAATCGTGCGGTTGTTCGCGGAAGTTTGACGGAAAGTAACGGGCACTTGATAACGTGGACCATCCGACATGTTCACGCTCATTTTTGACTCGGTAATGTCCAGCCCCCAGAACGGTTCTGTGCCATTACACTTCATCACCACACCGCTCGAACCCGTCGAAGAACCCGTACTGCCGCCACTGCTTGTCGTACCACTGTCGACTTTCAGATAACTTTTACTGATCCAACCACCTTTACCGTGCCAATACACCTTTGCCCAAGTGACCGAACCAATTTTTTTCTCTTCACCAGTACCAACAATGCCATCACCATTTGCGGGAACTTTAGTGATAACGGAACTGCTCACACCGGGAGCAGAACGCATATTTAAAAAGCCACCACTCTCGACATTCACGACTTTATAAATTTGCATTTGTGCGGCGGAAACCGCTGAGGTCATTAAAACCGTTGCTAACACAGAAGCAGCAACGAATAAGGTTTTTTTCATGTGTTTTCTCCGTCTATTGGGGTTTAGACCTATGAAGGCGCGGGTTGTTTCGCAGAGTTTAGCGCGTTTTTAATCAGAATCCGCCGTTTGCCGTCAAATTCATCACGAATAATAACAGTGAGTAAAAATTCCTAGGTTGCCCCCGTGGTGGCATAACGGCGATAATACGCAGTTCTCAAATGCTTACATGACGACGGATACACGGATAACGAACACGATGGCTGGCAAAATTTTTATCGAAACCCACGGATGCCAAATGAATGAATACGATTCAGCAAAAATGTTGGACGTATTGCATCACGCACAAGGTATGGAATTAACGGATGATCCTGAGCAAGCCGATGTGCTGTTGATGAATACCTGCTCAATCCGTGAAAAAGCGCAAGAAAAGGTATTTTCACAATTAGGGCGTTGGAAAAAGATCAAAGATCGCAAACCACACGTCGTCATTGGCGTTGGTGGTTGCGTGGCGAGTCAGGAAGGTGAAGCATTACGCGCACGCGCCCCTGTCGTTGACATGGTATTTGGTCCGCAAACCTTGCACCGCTTGCCTGCGATGATTCAGCAAGTGCGCACCGATCACACACCCGTGGTGGACATTACCTTCCCTGAAATCGAGAAATTCGACAACCTGCCCGAACCACGCGCGGAAGGGCCTACGGCATTCGTATCAGTGATGGAAGGTTGCAGTAAATACTGTACATTCTGCGTTGTGCCGTACACACGCGGTGAAGAAATTTCCCGCCCCTTTGATGATGTCATTACCGAAATTGTGCAATTAGCGGCGCAAGGTGTGCGTGAAGTGAATTTGCTGGGGCAAAACGTGAATGCCTACCGTGGCAAAATGCACGACGGTTCGATTGCAGATTTGGCTTTACTCATCAGCTATGTGGCGGCAATCGACGGCATTGATCGAATTCGTTACACCACTTCGCACCCGAATGAGTTCGGCGATAACCTGATTCAAGCTTATGCGGATGTGCCAGAATTGGTCAGCCACTTGCATTTGCCCGTGCAAAGCGGTTCGGATCGCATTTTAGCCGCGATGAAACGCAATCACATGGTATTGGAATACAAATCCAAGTTGCGCAAATTACGCGCGATTCGCCCGGATATTAGTTTTTCATCCGACTTTATCATTGGCTTCCCCGGTGAAACGGAGCGCGACTTTGAAGACACCATGAAACTGATTCAAGACATGAACTTTGATAACAGTTTCAGCTTTATTTACAGTGCACGTCCGGGTACGCCCGCCGCGAATTTGCCCGATGACGTGTCGCAAGAGGTGAAAAAAGCCCGCCTGCAACGTTTGCAAGCGCAAATTCTGGCGCAAACCAATGCCATCAGCCAGAACATGATCGGTACGGTACAACGGGTATTGGTGGAACGTTTATCGCGCAAAGATGCGAAGCAATTAGCCGGACGCACCGAAAACAATCGCGTGGTGAATTTTGATGGTCATGCGCGTTTGATTGGTAAGTTCGTCGACTTGCACATTACGGAAGCCTTACCCAACTCTTTACGCGGTGTGATTGTCGCGGTGGAAAGCGACGACGAACGCATGAACATGCTGCCCGTAACGGAATAAACACAAAAAAATCGTAAAAACTGGTTGCTAACAACATAGCCGTAGCAACCAGTTGGGGCTAGATAACTACAGAATAATTATTGCCCGCCAAAAGGATTTTTCCCAATGATTTTCCACGCTGGGCAAAATGATAAATAGCCTGTTACCAATAAAATAATGCCTAAAATGGCTAAAAACCCACTTTTCAGCAACAGACTCAAGACTAGCAGTACTGCACCTGCCCCCAAACGCATACCGCGTTCTTTGCTACCGACATTCTTTTCCATCAGACACCTCCGTAAATTACGCTTTTCTAGGATTCATGTTAGCATCCACTCACTCAATCTTAGCAACAACCAAGCAGATTTCATGGAATTGCAACCCATTATTCGCAAAATCATTGCACAAGAGTCATTATCCGCCGCAGAAATGACTCACGCCATGCACACCATTATGACTGGACAAGCGACTCCCGCACAGATAGGGGGGGTTTTAGTAGGGTTACGAATGCGGGGCGAAACCGTTACCGAAATCAGTGCCGCTGCTAGCGTCATGCGTGAACTCTCCACCAAAGTCAGTGTGAATAGCGAACACTTGGTCGACACTTGCGGCACGGGTGGGGATTCCTCCGGCACATTCAATATTTCCACCGCCAGTGCGTTTGTTACCGCCGCTGCCGGAGCACACGTTGCCAAACACGGTAATCGTTCGGTTTCCAGTAAATCTGGCAGTGCCGACGTGCTAGAAGCTGCTGGGGTAAACTTAAACCTGACATCGCCACAAGTTGCGCAATGCATTGAACAGGTCGGCGTGGGATTTTTATTCGCCCAATTGCACCACAGCGCAATGAAACACGCCATTGCCCCGCGCCGCGAATTGGGGGTACGCACGATTTTCAATTTGCTTGGTCCATTGACCAATCCCGCCAACGCGCCCAATCAAATCCTTGGCGTATTCGCTAAAGAGTGGGTACGCCCAATGGCAGAAGTGTTGCAAACGCTCGGCAGCCGTCACGTTATGGTGGTTCATGCCGCCGATGGTTTGGATGAAATCAGCATCAGTTCCCCCACCTTCGTTGCCGAACTTAAAGACGGCACAGTACGCGAATACACCATTCAACCGGAAGATTTCGGCTTAACCCGTGCCAGCCTTGATAGCCTGCGTGTGCCAGATGCTACCAGCAGTTTTGCCTTGATCCAGCGCGTGTTGGCGGGGGAAAGCGGCGCGGCGCGGGACATTGTGTGCTTGAATGCAGGGGCGGCAATTTACGTTGCTGGATTAGCCGACACTCATGCCGCTGGGATTGCCAAAGCTCAAGTGACCATTGATTCCGGCGTGGCAGCACAACGCTTGCAAGCCTTAGTTGCACTAACCAATACTTTTCAAAACGCTTAATAAGCTTAAAAATTGAGTACAACCACTGTGAGTACACCTGATATTTTGCAAAAAATCCTGCAAACCAAGCAGGAAGAAATTGCCGCACGTTCTGCCATCACCAGCCTTGCACAATTACGCGAACAAGCCGCTGCTGCTTCGCCCGTGCGCGGTTTTTTACGCTTTATGCAAACCCAAATCGCGCAGGGCAATCCCGCTGTGATTGCGGAAATTAAAAAAGCCTCGCCCAGCAAAGGCGTGATTCGTGAAAACTTTGACCCGCCCGCAATTGCGAAAAGTTACGCCAATGCGGGTGCTGCGTGTTTGTCAGTGTTGACCGATGCGCAGTATTTCCAAGGGCATGAAACCTACCTGCAAGCGGCACGCGCGGCGTGTGGTTTGCCCGTTATTCGCAAAGATTTCATTGTTGATCCGTACCAAATTTACGAAGCACGGGCAATTGGCGCAGATTGCATTCTGCTGATTGTCTCGGCATTAGACGATGCTTTAATGGCAGATTTGTACGCTCATGCCGTGGGTTTGGGCATGGATGTGTTGGTTGAAACGCACGATGGCGCGGAATTAGAGCGGGCTTTACGCCTCAACGCGCCGCTGATTGGCATTAATAACCGCAACCTGCGTACTTTCCACACCAGTTTGCACACCACCTTGGATTTATTACCGCACGTACCGAGTGACGTATTACTGGTCACGGAAAGCGGCATTCATACCCCAGCGGATGTGCAATTAATGCGCGAGCACAACGTGAATGCATTCCTCGTTGGTGAAGCCTTTATGCGTGCACCAGACCCCGGTATGGAACTGCAAAAACTGTTTTTTGGCGACGAATAACGCGCTATCTATCGCGCTTACTGAATTTTAAAGTGAGTCCATCATGTTCATGCATCCTCAAATAGACCCTGTGGCATTGTCACTAGGGCCGCTAAAAGTACATTGGTATGGGCTAATGTACGTGATTGGTTTTTTAGGCTTTCTAATCATTGGCAAACTGCGTTCTAAAGAATCTGGTAGCGTCATGAACCCTGATCGTGTCGACGACATGATGACATGGGGTGCGCTCGGCGTGGTGGCTGGCGGTCGCTTGGGTTACATGCTGTTTTACAACCTGAAAGGCTTAATCAGTGACCCGCTATCACTGTTCTACATTTGGGACGGCGGCATGAGCTTCCACGGCGGTTTAATCGGCGTGATTCTCGCCATGATTTTCCTAGCACGCAAGTGGGGCTTAACCTTCTTCCAACTCAGCGATTTCGTCGCGCCACTTGTGCCAATTGGCTTGGGTGCGGGGCGCATTGGCAACTTCATTAATGCTGAACTCTGGGGTCGTCACACCGATGTGGCGTGGGGCGTGATTTTCCCTGCGGTGGACAATATCCCGCGTCATCCATCACAACTGTACCAAGCCTTTTTGGAAGGTTTGGTGTTGTTTGTATTGCTGAACTGGTTCAGAAAATTGTCACCACCGGTCGGGGCGATTTCGGGCTTATTCTTAATTGGTTACGGCTTTGCGCGGATTTTCGTGGAATTTTTCCGTGAACCGGATGCGCAAATCGGCTACCTCGCGTGGGGTTGGTTGACCGAAGGGCAAGTGTTAAGCGTTCCAATGGTCTTACTTGGTGCATTGTTTATGTGGAATGCGTATCGCAAAGCAAAGGCAAACTGATGAAACAGTATTTAGACCTGATGCGACACGTCATGGAACATGGCACGAAAAAAGCAGACCGCACCGGAACGGGTACGGTTTCGGTATTTGGCTACCAAATGCGCTTTGATTTGAGCGAAGGCTTTCCGGTTGTCACCACCAAAAAGCTGCACCTGAAATCCATTATTCACGAATTATTGTGGTTCTTAAAAGGCGACACCAATATTCGTTACCTGAAAGACAATGGCGTGAGCATTTGGGACGAATGGGCTGATGCGGATGGTAATTTAGGTCCAGTCTACGGCTATCAATGGCGCAACTGGCCGACTCCCGATGGGCGACACATTGACCAAATCGCGCAAGTGATTCAACAGCTTAAAACCAACCCCGATTCGCGGCGCATGATTGTCAGTGCGTGGAACGTGGCGGACGTGGACAACATGGCGTTACCGCCGTGTCATGCGTTCTTCCAGTTTTATGTCGCGGATGGCAAATTATCCTGCCAGTTATACCAACGCAGTGCGGATATATTCCTCGGTGTGCCGTTCAATATCGCCTCGTATGCCCTGCTAACGCTGATGGTGGCGCAAGTCACGGGCTTACAAGCGGGTGAATTCATCCACACGCTGGGCGACGCGCATTTGTACTTGAACCATCTGGAACAAACCGCACTACAACTGGCGCGTGAACCGCATCCGCTACCACAAATGCGGATTAATCCAGCAATCACCGACTTGTTCGACTTCACCTACGCCGACTTTGAACTGGTTGGCTACGAACATCATCCCCACATCAAAGCCCCCGTCGCGGTTTAAGCGCAGCAAGCAGACGGGAATCAGATTTTCCGAACGTAATCGGCCAAGGATGGCCGATTTCGAGCGTACAAGGATGTATTTACAGCGCTTCGGAAAACCTGAATCACGGCGGATTGCGGATCAAACACACCGCCGACCATCACGGCGTGAGCACGAAATCATCCAAATACACTTGCTGATCCGCACGCGGTGCCCATTGTGCGCCACTGCCGCCAAAAAATACCGAGAACAAAAACCGCTCGATTTTCAAATCATCACTCAACTGAAAACGTAAATCGCGCTTATCCAAGACTGGTTTGCCATTCAGCCATGTGGTAATCGTGCCATTGCTTTGTCCGGCGGTATTGAGGCGCACTTGGGTTTTGATTTGATACCACTTGCCACGCTCCACGGGTGGTGCATCCCACATGAAGAAGTCGCCGAAATTCGATTGTTGGTCGACGTGGTAAACGTATTGCCCTAACTGTGCGGATTTATCCCACATCACGCGCACGCTCCAACCGTCACGCCCATTCGGTTTCACCCCACCCGTTCGAGCATTGTAACTGCCGATGCCGGGAAGTTTGCCGCCTAATACGAAGTCGAAATTGTCGGGGAATTTCACCCAGTACGAGTAGGTTAGTGTGTTCAGTTGTGCGCCAATGTGCGGTTTCCAGTTGGCACACGCACCGCCGTTTTCCGGGCAGCCAGAACGCCCTTTCAGCAGATTAATGCGTAAACCTTTACCGTCGCCATTGCGTGACCCCACACCATCCACCACGCTGACATTGTTTAGACCCATGTTCCAGCCGGGACAATTCCAATCACGGAAGAAATCCTTTTGGTTATAAGCCCCCAACGTATCTTGTTCAAAACTAATGCTCATGGGTTTTCCCGCCGTTAATGGCGTTGCACCGCTACAAAATGCATCAGCATGGAAGGCTTTGTAATACAGATTTTCCCCTGCTTGGCGTGGTGGACGATTCGGCACAGCCAACCCGCGCAAATACGCCCACACCGGATGGGTATCGGGTGGCGTTGCGTTACCGTTGTACACCACCAGCACTTTTTCCCATTGTCCGTCGTGCGGATTCCACTGCAATTTCGCGGCTACTTCAAACGGCTGTTGCGCATTTTGCATGGGAATAATGCGTACATCTTGCGGGGTTTCTGCCCATACTGGCGTTGCCACTAATAAGCTCAAACCCACCAATAATCCGGTTATTTTCATGTGTTAAATCCCTGAACGCTGCTGCATGGCAACAGATGGTAGTACACTTAAGCCATGTCTAGCCATGAGAACACTGATTTTCTAACCCAACCCGTTACCGCTTTGCGCGGGGTTGGCGATGCCGTTGCGGAAAAACTTGCCCGCCTCGGTATTGTGCGCGTCGTGGATTTGTTGTTTCACTTACCCATGCGCTACCAAGATCGCACGCGCGTTTACCCGATTGTCAGCCTCAAAGTTGGGCAGGAAGTCGTGGTCGAAGGCACGATTGAAAATACCGAAGTCGTGCAACGCGGACGCACCATGTTGCTGTGCCAGATTCACGACGGTAGTGGTGGTTTGACCTTACGTTTTTTCCACTTTACCACCGCGCAAAAATACAGCCTTGCCAAAGGCGCACGCTTACGCTGTTTTGGGGAAGTGCGCCAAGCGGGGTTTAAGTTGGAAATGGCGCACCCCGAATACCGCTTGCTGAACGGGCAAAATCCACCACCGCTGGAAAACACTTTAACCCCGACTTACCCGATTACTGATGGTTTGCAGCAGCGCAGTTTACGCAAACTGATTGATTTGGCATTGGAGCACGCGCACGACTTACCGGATTTATTGCCGAGCAAAGTGGTACGCCAGCATCAATTCCCACCATTAGCCGATTGTTTGCATTTGCTACACAATCCGCCAGCAGGCAGTACCGTGGAACACATGCGCCCCTACCGCCTCATCTTTGAAGAATTACTCGCGCATCAACTCGGCGTGCAACAAGCGCGGCACGAACTCCAGCAAGTGCAAGCGCACGCCATGCACGCAACCAATCATTACTGGCAAAAACTGTTACGCGCCTTGCCCTTTGCGCCAACCAATGCGCAAGATCGGGTGATTGACGAAATTACCCACGATTTACGCCAAACCATCCCGATGAATCGCTTGGTGCAAGGCGATGTCGGTTCGGGCAAAACCTTGGTCGCAGTGGCGGCAGCATTGCACGCGATTGCCAATGGTTTCCAAGTCGCGCTCATGGCTCCGACTGAATTGCTCGCCGAACAACATTACCAAAACCTGCAACGCTGGCTCGAACCATTAGGTTTAGAAACCGTGTTTATTTCCGGCACGCAAACCCCACGACAACGGCGGCGCAAGGTGGAAAATCTATTGCTAGGGATTGGGCACATTGCCGTGGGTACGCACGCGCTGTTTCAAAACACCGTGCAATTCCTGCAACTGGGGCTGATTATTATCGACGAACAACACCGTTTCGGCGTGCATCAACGCTTTGCCCTGCGCGAAAAAGGCAAGCAAGGCGACCATTACCCGCATCAACTCGTCATGACCGCCACGCCGATTCCACGCACCTTAGCCATGACCGCTTACGGCGATTTGGATTACTCGGTGATCGACGAACTCCCGCCCGGACGCACGCCGATTACCACCGTTGCCCTGAACAATGAACGCCGCGATGAAGTGATCGAACGCATTGCCACCGCCTGCACCCAAGGTCGGCAAGTGTACTGGGTGTGTACCTTGATTGACGAATCCGAAGCCTTGCAATGCGAAGCGGCAGAAAAAACCGCCGCCACCTTGCGCGAACGTTTACCACACGTCGCGGTCGGATTGGTTCACGGGCGGCTTCACGCCTCAGAAAAAGAACGCATAATGCGCGAGTTCAAACAAGGCGAACTGCAATTACTGGTAGCAACAACCGTGATTGAAGTCGGCGTGGACGTGCCGAATGCCTCATTAATGATCATCGAAAACGCCGAACGCATGGGGCTAGCGCAACTCCACCAACTGCGCGGACGGGTCGGGCGCGGCAGCGTCGCCAGCAGTTGCGTCTTGCTGTATCAAGCCCCGCTCGGCAAAACCGCCCGCAAACGACTGGATGCCATGCGCACCACCACCGACGGTTTTGTCATTGCCGACATTGATCTGGACATTCGCGGCCCCGGCGAAGTGCTCGGCACGCGCCAAACAGGCGATGTACGTTTAAAAATCGCCAGCCTATTACGCGACCAACATTTATTACCAATGGTGCAACAAGCCGCCCGCGAAGTCGTCGCCCACTACCCCGAACGCGCCGAATTACTCACCCAACGCTGGCTGCAACGCATTGGCGAAGACGCAGCCACACGCTTCTTCCAAAGCTAAACAAACACTTAAAAAACATGGTATAATCCGCCACGACATAAAGCTTCTTTAACAATAGAGACCTTTACAAGCGCGAACCCCAAGTGATGCCCAAAACGCCGTGTGGTTCGCGATTTACCTAACTACTTGAATTACTTAGCATAATGACCAGCATTGACCTTTACACCTGCATCGTTTACGCATCATTTCAAACGGTTCGCGCAAATGCCATCCGCCACCGTTGGAAAAGAACAACTTAGCTGCCCGCATTGAAATACCCCGCCCTGTTTAAAAGGGATTAAGACTCATAAAAAAAGACCTTGCAAAAGAATCTGGCGAATTGAAATACCCCGCCCTGTTTAAAAGGGATTAAGACACACAATCCAAGAAGGTTTGCGTTGATAGCTCGCATTGAAATACCCCGCCCTGTTTAAAAGGGATTAAGACGCACATCCCCGTAAAGCTCTACCCAATGCACCAGCCAATTGAAATACCCCGCCCTGTTTAAAAGGGATTAAGACCGCTCCCGCCTGTTATTGGCGGGAGAACAGCCAGATTGAAATACCCCGCCCTGTTTAAAAGGGATTAAGACACTGCAACGTACCCTAGCGGTACGGTAGATTACTACATTGAAATACCCCGCCCTGTTTAAAAGGGATTAAGACGCAGCCTGCTATTAATGGCTGTTTAACGTTGATTATTGAAATACCCCGCCCTGTTTAAAAGGGATTAAGACGCACCTGTATTGTTTGTTGAGTTGTGTTTTGTCCAATTGAAATACCCCGCCCTGTTTAAAAGGGATTAAGACGCTGGATACCATCGACCCAGCGAATCCGAGCAATCCATTGAAATACCCCGCCCTGTTTAAAAGGGATTAAGACAAAAACGGCATTAATTCCCGACTAACATTGTCAAATTGAAATACCCCGCCCTGTTTAAAAGGGATTAAGACAGCAGTTGATTGCTGATTGGCACGAGCGTTGCCAATATTGAAATACCCCGCCCTGTTTAAAAGGGATTAAGACAATTTCCACCGGGCTGATGGTAGGTGGCGGGTTTGATTGAAATACCCCGCCCTGTTTAAAAGGGATTAAGACCAAGTGCGGGACTTGTCGTCTGCTGCAATTCCGGCGCATTGAAATACCCCGCCCTGTTTAAAAGGGATTAAGACATCGACTCCATAGGCTTTGATAATTTTATCTATGCATTGAAATACCCCGCCCTGTTTAAAAGGGATTAAGACTGCTAGCAGTGCGTGGCATTTCTGCTGCGGATGTCATT
The DNA here is from genome assembly GCA_039797295.1 of Pseudomonadota bacterium. Lineage (GTDB taxonomy): Bacteria > Pseudomonadota > Gammaproteobacteria > Thiotrichales > Thiotrichaceae > Thiothrix. The sequence continues at coordinate 119,124 of JBDKID010000001.1, forward strand.
GAAATACCCCGCCCTGTTTAAAAGGGATTAAGACCCCATCCACCTCAGCGACCGCATCGCGCAACTCAAAATTGAAATACCCCGCCCTGTTTAAAAGGGATTAAGACTGCCAGTTTCGCGCGGAACTTGTCCGCGATAACTAATTGAAATACCCCGCCCTGTTTAAAAGGGATTAAGACACGCAGTCGTGAAACCGATTCATCGAATTTAACTATTGAAATACCCCGCCCTGTTTAAAAGGGATTAAGACAAATGCATGAGACACCCCATTGTTTTTATGAATACTATTGAAATACCCCGCCCTGTTTAAAAGGGATTAAGACCCCATGCCTTGATCGCCGCTCAGCACCAAAACACCCATTGAAATACCCCGCCCTGTTTAAAAGGGATTAAGACACATTGCACCCTGTTTATTAAAAACCCACCCCATTATTGAAATACCCCGCCCTGTTTAAAAGGGATTAAGACTGTGCGGTTTCTTCCAGCTTATTGAGCAGATCAATTGAAATACCCCGCCCTGTTTAAAAGGGATTAAGACCATCCGCCCGCCCGCACCGAAACCAGCCCATTTTGGATTGAAATACCCCGCCCTGTTTAAAAGGGATTAAGACCGTATCTGTTGTGGTTGTGTTTGTGTGAGTGATACCATTGAAATACCCCGCCCTGTTTAAAAGGGATTAAGACTTCTGGCGCAAGCTGATAGCTGTCGGCACTGCTTATTGAAATACCCCGCCCTGTTTAAAAGGGATTAAGAGCGCAAAGCTATTGGTTTGCTTTTTAGTGCAATAGTTTTAGTCACATCACCCATCAGCACGTAAAAAAATGTAAAGGTCTTTACGCACAACCCGCGCCGCTTGCTACACTGCCATCCTTTTGGAATCAACCGCATGAAACCAGCGTTACCGCGCTTGGGCGAATTTGTCGCTCTTGTCGCTATGTTGAGTTCACTCACGGCATTGTCGACCGATGCCATGCTTCCCGCGTTACAAACCATTGGTCACGATCTGCACGTAGCACAGGAAAACAATGCGCAATTCATTATTTCAGCATTATTTCTCGGCTTAGGTTGCGGGCAGGTATTTTTTGGTCCCATCTCGGATGCGGTGGGGCGTAAACCATTGATGTACGTCGGCTTGGTCATGTTCATGCTTGGCAGTCTGTTGGCAGTGGTGGCGCAAGATTTTAACCACATGTTAATTGGGCGATTTCTGCAAGGTTTGGGAGCAGCCGCACCACGCGTGTTAACACTGGCGTTGGTGCGCGATTGTTATTCTGGACGCGCAATGGCGCAAATCATGTCTTTCACCATGAGCGTGTTTATTCTTGTGCCAATGCTTGCACCGTCGTTGGGTCAGGGTATTTTACACTTTGCTGATTGGCGCGGCATTTTCGGCATGTTGGTGTTATTAGCCGTGGTGGTTTTGGTGTGGTTTGGGCTGCGAATGCCGGAAACTTTGCACGCTGAAAACCGTCGTTCTTTGACTTGGGAACATTTTTTCAGCAGTGCGCGGCAAGTGCTGAGCAATCGCACCGCGATGCGTTACACGATTATCACTGGCGTGGTGTTCGGGGCGTTCACCAGCTACCTCAATTCGGTGCAACAAATTCTGCAAATCCAATACGGCTTGGGCGACCAATTCCCGTTGTATTTTGCCTTTTTAGCGTTGGGCATTGGCATGGCATCGTTCATTAATGCGAAATTAGTCATGCGTTTTGGAATGCATTGGCTGGCAAAACGCGCCGCCATCTCATTTAGCGTGCTGTCGTGCGGCTTTTTAGTCGTGGCATGGCAAACCGCCGGACACCCACCGTTATTGGCATTAATGGCATTTTTCCTACTGGCTTTTTTGTCGTTGGGCTTGTTGTTTGGCAACCTGAACTCCTTGGCAATGGAACCGTTAGGGCATGTTGCGGGCATTGGCGCATCGGTAGTGGGGTCATTATCCACCCTGATTGCTATTCCCTTGGGCGGCTATATCGGTCATGCTTATGACAATAGCGTATTACCGCTGATAATGGGTTTCAGTGTCTTTGGCGTAATTGCCACTGGATTGATTTTTGTTAAGGACAATCCCACCAATAACCCCTAAAACAGTATTTCAGTTATATTGGCTTGCAAAGGAAAATCATCGCCATGTCGAATAAAGATAAACTCATCATTCTCGGAGTCGTGTTAGCCATCGCGCTGGCATGGTTTTCCAAACAAAACCCGCAACAAAATCAGCTTAACGCACTATTAAATGCTGACAGCGAATTACAAGCTTACCCTTATCACGTCCACGTTTTAAAAGCGGAAAATGGCGTGATCACACTCAGTTCACCGCGCTCGCCACAAGTTTCGGTACTGAATTTTTTAGCAATCGCCTTCCCGAATTTAAACACCAGCAATCCCGATACACCGGAAATGATTGCCGCGCAAAAACAACTGGCACACATTCAAGAAAAAGCATTCAAACTCGTTAAATCCCAAGCCGATGTTAAAGACGTGCAATGGGAAATAGACCGTAGCTGGTATGAAAGCCACGGTCTAAAAGTCGAATAACCACAAAATACATTATTGATGATTTCCTGACAACCAATGCACTGCCACACGATACAAGGCATTAACGGTAAAAGGTTTGACGAGAAAATCATTCATTCCAGCAGCAATGGCTTGCTCACGCACACTATCTAATGCGTGAGCAGTTAAGGCAATAATGGGCAAATCATCACATTGTGGCAGCGCACGGATTTTTTGGGTTACTTCATAACCATTCATTTGCGGCATGTTAATGTCCATGAAAACCAGATCAAAACTTTGTTGTTGGATACATTGCAAAGCATTTTCACCGCTATTGGCTGTCGTAACAATTGCGCCTTGATCTTCTAATAAGCGTTTCCCAATAAACAAGTTCAGGTTATCATCATCGACCAATAAGGTTTTTACCGCTTGCAAACCATTCGCTATGCTTGCATCTATTGTTTTAACCGTTTGAGTCACGGGTTGTTGATGACCTTTAATCACCACTGGGGACATTGAGCCTTGCATAGGTAAATGAAGGGTAAAAGAAAAAACACTACCTTGACCAAACTGACTGTCAACTTTTAAAACCGCCCCCATACTGGTTAATAATTTCTGACTAATTGCCAACCCCAAACCCACTCCACAACTCGCACTGCTCATTTTATAAAATGGTAAAAATAAATAAGGTTGTTGTGCTGGTGGAATCCCAACACCGGTGTCTGCCACTATAAAATTCAGTTGTGCGATATTGTTTTCCAGAATTTTATTAACGCTTAATTCAACTTTCCCGCGATCCGTGTACTTAATCGCATTACTCAGCAAATTAGCCAACACTTGAAACAAGCGTTTTTCATCACCGATTAAAACCAATGTATTTGCTGACTCACGCTGGATGGCTAATACCAGTCCTTTGCGATCCGCTAATACCGTAAACATCTGTTCCAAACGCAGCAGTAAATCATTTAAGTTAAAAACTTTTTCTTCTAATACCACTGGCGCATGAACCATGCTCACCATATCCAAAATATCGTCAATTAAGTCCAGCATGTGTTGCGAAGAACTTTCCAACTTGACTAAATAATCTTGTTGTTCAGCATTCAATGGTGTTTTGTGCATTAATGTATTAAGCCCCATCACAGCGTGCATCGGTGTACGCAATTCATGGCTAATGGTCGCTAGAAATTCATCTTTTGCTTGATTCATTGCAGCAATACGCTTTTTTTCTTCACGCAACATGCGTGTTTGTTCACCTTGAGCAAATGATAATAGCAACACCATTAATAATGCGCTGCTCTGTGCTAAATAAACATAGGTAACATGATAGGCAATCCATTCTGCTTGCATCCACACATAAGGAGCAATACCGACCATGTAGATGGTTAATGGGAAAATCACTTGACGTGTGGGTTGATGTCCATGCCATGCAGCCAAACCACCAAACACAAATAACAAACCAGAAAATAATAAAATGGCAATAAAAAACCATTTTTCCAGTTCAACTAACAATAAAGCAAAGGGCAATAATAATAACATTACACGCGGCACGAAGAAAACCAGAAAATCCACGACACGACTCGCACCTTGATTAACACCACGCCAATACAAAAAACCACTCACCAACATCAACATAACGCTCATAAGGTGATAGACGTGACTGCTCGTATAAAACCACGTTAAAGTGTAAAAAACATGGCTATCCTGTAAAGACAATAAAGCTGTTGTCAGGATAAAAAAGGTTAAATACAAGTTGGCTTTTTCACGCAAACTAAAAAACAACAAAAGATTATAGAAAGCCAAAACCATCATGCCTGCAAACAGCATGGAAAATAGCATACTTGATTCATTACTGTACTCAATGAATCGTTCGGCATTCATGATTTTTAAAGGTAGTGATAATAACCCATTACCATTCGTAACACGCAAATAGACCGTAACGATTTCACCAGCGACGGGTTTCAAATGATAAGTGGGTAAGCGATGTTTGGTTAAAACTTGTATCGAAGTTTTAACATCGCTCGGCTGTAGAAATAATTGTACTGAGCCATTAATGGTTTGATCCAACAATAAAAACCAATCATGGTGTACATTTGCTTGAATCTGCAACTTTACCCACCATGCTGAAGCAGTACGCCCGAAATTAGGCACACCAGCAAAAGGATGTGCTTTAAATTGTGCAGCATAATCAGCGGCGGTTACTTGATCAATCGTGAGCTGCTGGGTTTTATCTTCTAATAACTCGATGTATGGAACTACATCCCTGTATTCTTGCTGATTATCCAATGTTAGTAACGGTGCAGCCCACAATGCATGACTTAAACAGTATAACGTTACTGATACAAGGATACGTGTAAACACTGCAATCGTCCTCACAACTTTACTTATTAATGGTGGAGTCTAACATTATTAAGCATGGTTTATTCATTGCGCGGTAATCAACAAAAAACCTGACAACCGAAATTGTCAGGCTTATTAAAGGGAAAACACGTATATCGAAAGATTAGTTATAATTGTCCATTTATTAGACAATACAACATGCTGAGCGACAAGCTAATAATTGTAAAAAAATGTAACACTCGTAATGCAAGCATTTGATCTAGCAACCTAAGTTCACGGGCTTACCCGCCAACAACAAGGCTAAATCTAACAGTTCGTCCCACAAACGTTGTGGGTATCGCGCCGCATCCTGCCCCACGCCTTTGCTGTGCTGATCAAGCATGGCAGCGCTAGCAAACAAAGCATTCCAATCCGTATTCACCATCATGCGCCGCACAGCATTTTGAAACGCACCTTGTCGCGCTTTTGGCATTCGCATTAATAAGGCTTGATTAGAAAGATGACGACGCGAATTCTCGCAGCCACTGTAGAGCTGACGCAATAAATCAGACAATGCCCACACTAATAAAGGTGTCGCGGTATCTTCTTCTTGCAGGACTTGCATAATGTGCCCAATTCGCCGCGTATCTTGCGTCAAAATCGCATCGGCGAGATCAAACACCGTGTAGCGTGAACTGTCCGCAACGACCGCCATAATGTGCTCGGCAGTAATGGCACGCTTACCGAATAACAAGGTTAACTTATTGATTTCTTGGACTGCCGCCAGTAAATTACCTTCGACACGTTCGGTGAGGTAACGCACCGCATCATCCGACGCTTGTAAACCAGCACTGCGCATCCGCCGCGCCACCCACGCTAAGGTTTGCGCCGGAGAAAACTCCCACACTTGCACCAAAACGCCAAGTTGCTCGATTTTTTTCACCCATGCACTGTTTTTGCCAGTCTTATCGAGCTTGCCCGTTTGCATCAGTAAGACTTTATCCGCAGGCATGTAATCCAAATAATGCTGCAAAGCTTTTGCCCCCGCCGCACCCGCTTTCACCCCCATCATGCGCAGGTCGATTAATTTGTGATCCGCGAATAAGGACAACGACCCCGCTGCATCGTACAGCACACCCCAATCGAATTGCGTATCCACATTCCACACATCACGTTCACTGTAGCCACGCCCAACCGCCGCACGACGGATCGCATCAGCAGTTTCCATGACTTGCAAAGGTTCATCACCACTAATGAGGTAAACCGGAGCAAGGGTGTGACGAAGGTGCTCTTCAATTTGTTCAGCGCGGACTTGCATAAGGAGTGCTACATTACGAGAAAGTTATCGATACTAACACAACTAGACAATCAAGTTTTTTAGATGGTTTTTGTTTAAAATCCAACACCGAGCTAACAAATTACAGATCAATTGTCCTTACTTATGAAAACGCGCTATTTATTACCTACTGCCTTGCTCGTGTGTCACGTCACTGGATACGAACTGGCAAATGCCGATAACACACCCAACTCACTTGCCATTACCACCGCAAAAGCCGCTAATATGATGCCATCACCGCGCCGCTTTTGCCCAACACAAGTCTTAATGCCCGCGCTTTACCGCGCCACTACCGAAGCCGTTATTACCTACGAAGCATCCCCAACCTACACCACCACTCCCACACAAATGGAGCAAGGCGAACAAAAAGTTAAAGTTGCCGATGGCTATACCGAATACGAAGTCATTCCTGCTAAGTTCCAAGAAGTCAGCGAAGACATTGAAGTCGAACGCGAGCGGGTTGAAATGGAAAGCATCCCTGCGACTTACCGCACCGTGATCAAGCGCGTCAAAACCAAAGAAGCCACACAACGCTGGAATCCCCAATGCGCTGCCGTGCCAGCCGTTGCCGGTACTGCTCCTGATGTCAACAGTTTACCTGCGAATTGCTTGGTGACAGTACCAGCCGAATACCACGAAGTAAAAACCGAAGTCATCGACATGCCACCGCGTACCGTGAAAAAGATCATTCCGGCGAAAAAACAAACCATCACCCGCAAAATCGTGCTCGAACCTGCCCGCGTGGTAGCCAAACAAATACCGCCGGTCTACGCGAGTGTAAAACTCAGCCGGGTCGGACACGCGGCAACGGTGATAACGACGCAAAATACCTCACGTACCGACAATATTCCCGCACAACAGACAATTCGTCCTGAACGTTTAGCGGTAATGCCTGCTTTGTGTGAAGATGCGCTGAATCCAGCCGATGTCAAATCCGTACAGCAGCAACTCCAACAACGCGGTTACTACAATGGGGCTATCGATGGGGTATTACTCAACCAAACTCGCCAAGCCCTCATTCGTTATCAAGACGACAATCAACTCGCCGCTGGTGCAGTTACCAACGAAACTTTACAAAAACTTGGCCTGCAATAGTGCAGGTGAAAGTTTTGACCAAATTCGTGCTTTTTGCACCAAATTGCTGCATATCGCAGCAGATCGGTGTAGAATGCGAAGTTTTTATGGGTATCTGCAATCATAAGGCGGATTTCTGATGGCAACCATTCTCTTGCTTAACGGGCCAAATCTCAACCTACTGGGCAAGCGTGAGCCCGGTCATTACGGCAGCCTGACACTAGCAGAAATTGAAGCGCGGCTGACGGTGTTGGCAAATCAGCAACAGCACACACTGCTGTGCTACCAAAATAATACGGAAGGTTTGCTAGTTGACCGCATTCATCAAGCAATGGATGAAGCTGTAGACTACATTCTGATCAATCCCGGTGCATACACACACACCAGTGTCGCCATTCGGGATGCCCTGTTAGGGGTCGCGATCCCATTTATCGAAATACACTTGTCTAACGTGCATCGACGAGAGCCTTTCCGTCACCATTCGTACCTATCAGACGTTGCGGATGGTGTCATCTTAGGACTCGGCGCGTTGGGCTATGAACTTGCACTGTATGCAGCCATACAGAAATTAAACAAACAAGACAGGGTAATCACCCATGATGGACGTTCGTAAAATACAAAAACTGATTAGCTTACTGGAAGGCAGTGATGTTGCCGAAATTGAGATCAAGGAAGGCGAAGATTCAGTACGCATCAGCCGCATTAACACTGGCATAATGATGCCTGCTGCCGCACCGCAACATTACTACGCACCTGCACCAGCCCCCGTCGCGGCGGCAGCGGTTGCGGAAGCTGCACCAGCGGCGAAAGTTCCCAGCGGTCACGTTGTTGAATCACCGATGGTTGGCACGTTCTATCGCGCTTCGTCACCGGGTTCAAAACCCTTCTCAGAAGTTGGGCAAACGGTGAAAGTGGGCGACACTTTGTGCATTATCGAAGCCATGAAAATGCTCAACCAAATTCAGTCCGACAAAGCAGGCACAATCCAAGCGATTCTGGTTGAAAATGAGCAACCCGTTGAGTTCGGGCAACCGCTGTTTATTATCGAATAACGTTTGTGATTGGCTAACACCCTTGAGGTGATAACATGTTAAAAAAAGTACTAATCGCAAATCGGGGCGAAATCGCTCTGCGTATTTTGCGTGCCTGCCGCGAACTCGGCATTAAAACCGTCGCCGTGCATTCCACGGCTGACCGCGACCTCAAACATGTGCGTCTCGCGGATGAATCCGTGTGTATCGGCCCCCCTCGTTCCAGTGAGAGTTATTTAAACATTCCTGCGATTATCAGCGCGGCAGAAGTCACGGGTGCGGATGCCATCCACCCCGGTTACGGCTTTTTATCGGAAAATGCTGATTTCGCCGAACGGGTCGAATCCAGCGGCTTTATTTTCATTGGCCCACGCGCCGATACCATTCGCTTAATGGGTGACAAAATCTCCGCAAAAGAAGCGATGGTAACAGCAGGCGTACCGTGTGTCCCCGGTTCTGACGGTGCTGTGCCCGACGATGCCGACGAATGCTTAATCATGGCAGAACGCATTGGCTACCCTGTCATTATTAAAGCAACGGGCGGCGGTGGCGGACGTGGGATGCGCGTGGTCAATAAAGCGGAAGATTTGATTGATTCCATCGCCATGACTCGCGCCGAAGCCAAAACCGCGTTCGGTAATGACGTGGTGTACATGGAAAAATTCCTGCAACACCCACGCCACATCGAGTTCCAAGTTTTAGCCGATGCTTATGGCAATGCCATTCACCTGTGTGAGCGCGATTGCTCCATGCAACGCCGCCACCAAAAAGTGGTAGAAGAAGCCCCTGCCCCCGGCATTACTCCCGAACAACGCGCTTTCATGGGCGAGCGGGTTGCCGAAGCTTGCCGCCGTATCAACTACCGTGGCGCGGGTACGTTTGAATTCCTGTACGAGAATGGCGAATTCTATTTCATTGAAATGAATACCCGTTTGCAGGTCGAACACCCCGTCACCGAACTGATTACCGGCGTGGATTTGGTGAAACAGCAATTGCTGGTCGCGGCGGGTCATCCGCTGAGCTTAAAACAGTCTGACATTAAACCGCACGGTCACGCGATTGAATGCCGGATCAATGCCGAAGACCCCGATACCTTCGCACCATCCCCCGGCAAAATCACCCGTTATCATGTCCCCGGTGGTTTGGGCGTGCGCGTTGATTCGCACATTTACGCGGATTACACCGTGCCGCCTTACTACGACTCCATGATCGGTAAGCTGATTGTGTTCGGTGAAGACCGCGAAACCGCGATTAACCGAATGCACGGTGCGCTCAGTGAAATGGTGGTCGAAGGGATTAAAACCAATATCCCACTGCAAACCCGCATTATGGAAGATGCTGCTTTCCGTATCGGTGGCGCAGATATTCACTACCTCGAAAAGAAACTGGGTCTGAAATGAGTTGGCAACAACTGGTTTGTCACACCACAACTGACAAACAAGACATTATTGTGGACACAATGGAGGCCGCTGGTGCGGTTTCCATTACTTGGCAGGATGCTGAAGATAACCCCATCCTTGAACCCAAACCCGGTGAAATGCGACTCTGGGAATCATTGGTTGTCACCGCACTTTACGAGAGCGATGTTGACCTGACTTCCCTGCTGTTATCGCTGGAAACGCACAAAGCTGACTGGAATATCCAAGCGTTGCAACTCGAAACGGTGGAAGATCAACCGTGGGAACGCGCATGGATGGATAATTACCAACCCATGTGTTTTGGGCAGCGTTTGTGGATTTACCCCAGTTGGTACGAAATACCGGATGATGCCAGCGTAAAACTGTTACTTGACCCCGGTTTAGCCTTTGGCACTGGCACACATCCCACCACCGCCTTATGTTTGGCATGGTTGGATGGTGAAGATGTCACAGGCAAAACCGTGTTAGACTACGGTTGCGGTTCGGGCATTTTAGCCATTGCAGCCCTGAAATTGGGTGCGCAACACGCAGTCGGGACAGACATTGACCCGCAAGCTTTGTTAGCCACTCAAGATAATGCGGAACGCAATAGCATTGATCCGGCACAGCTAGTTACTTGCTATCCCAAGCAGTTACCAGAACAAACCTATGACATTGTTATGGCGAATATTCTGGCTGGTCCATTGGTGGAATTAGCCCCCCATTTACTAGCCGCTTTGCGCACCGATGGTCAATTAGTGTTATCGGGGATTTTAGCTGAGCAAGCGGAATCCATCCGTGAGGCTTATGACCCTTACCTCAATAACTTAATGATTACGCAAAAAGATGATTGGATTCGAGTGACAGGTAGTCGCCGTTAATCTGCATTTTCTAGCCAAACAAGACGAGCGGTGTTATTTTGAGCACCGTTCGTATATGAATTCCCAATATATAACGACTAAAATAAAACGGATAATTAAAAACGGCATGGAATCATGTATACACAGTGCAGTCACTGCAAAGCGATTTTTCGCGTCACGATGAAAGAACTAACCGCAGCGCAAGGTTTATTGCGGTGTGGCGAGTGTGATGCGATATTCGATGCCATGCGAAGTCTGAGCACAACCCTGCCTGAAGAGCGGCGTTTTGCACAATCGACACCGAGTTCACCAGTCGTAGAACCACCCGAATATCACACCATAAAAAAATCGACAGCCAGCAAATTAGGATTTTTTGGGCGCGTTAAGCAAACTGTTACCGCATTTTTCCAGCGTTTCACGGCTCGTAAAACCACCAACCCTGATACGCTGCATAATTATGCACGCCATCAGAGCACAAATCGTGCTGGCTTTCAAACGCAGCAACCCGCTGGTTCTAAGGTTTTTCTATTCCTCGGTATTGGGGCTTTAGCCCTATTATTGCTCTTACAATTACTGTACTCCAATCGTAACTGGTTAGCATTGCAACCCTTAACCACATCGCTTACTCAGCGCACTTGCCTCTTGTTGGGTTGTGAAATTGCCATCCCACGCGATGTGCGACAAATCAAATTACTGAGTCGTAATGTCTATTCGCACCCCAATACGCCCAATGTACTGACCATTAGCGTTTCCATTCAAAATGATGCCAGTTTCATTCAACCTTATCCATTGATTGAAATCAGCTTTTTGAATAAAAAAAATGCAGTCGTCGCTTTGCGTCGTTTCACGCCAGAAGAATACTTGAAAGAAGTTAAACAAGAATTAATGCCAATAGGTACACCAATTGAGCTAATTTTAAACATTTCTGATCCCGGTACTGAAGCGGTTCGCTTCCAATTTCGCTTTATATAAATTCTTATACTATTTATAATTAAAAGGCTTAATATTGCACTGACCCCGTAAAAATCATGTTTCCTTGAGATAATTCGGCTATAATCCCGCGCGCTCAAATGTTGGGCTTTAAGCCATAACCCAAATGGTTGGGTGTTAGTCATTATCAGACGACTCACCTGCCAATAACTTAGTTTTTTGGAGATAGAAATGGCAACTGACAATGTAACTTATATGACACGGAAGTCAGCGTTACCAGTTGAAGGGATTGAACCTTATAAACCCGAATCCGGCGAAGAATACATGAACGAAAAGCAATTAGCGCATTTTCGTAATATTCTGGTAGCTTGGAAACAATCTTTAATGGAAGAAGTGGATCGCACTGTCGACCATATGAAAGAAGACGCGACTAACTTCTCTGACCCTGCTGATCGTGCAACACAAGAGGAAGAATTCGCTCTCGCCTTACGGGCGCGTGACCGTGAACGCAAATTAATCCGCAAAATCGAAAAAACCATTGATCGTTTAGATGCTGACGATTATGGCTATTGTGATGCCTGTGGTATTGAGATTGGTTTACAGCGTTTAGAAGTACGTCCTACTGCGGAAATGTGCATCGATTGCAAAACCACACAGGAAATCAAAGAAAAGCAAATGGCAGTCTAACGACGTTACCAAGCTGGGTCACGCTTAACCCTTAGCGTAACAGTGATAGGAAGAGCCACCACCTTGCAAACGATTGGTCGATTTGCCCCCTCCCCAACGGGGTCATTACATTTTGGCTCGCTGGTAGCCGCGACCGCTAGTTATCTGGCGGCGCGGACTGAAAATGGTCGATGGTTACTGCGCATTGAAGACCTCGACAAACCGCGCGAACAACCCGGCGCGGCAGATCACATTATTCAAACCTTAGCCGCTTTTGGCTTTGAATGGGATGGTGAGATCCTCTATCAAAGCCGACGCTTAGCGGCGTATCAAGCCGCATTGTCCGCGCTTACACCACACACTTACCCTTGCACTTGTTCGCGCAAAGCCATGCAACAAGCCGGACACTACGGCAACTTGGGGCTGATTTACGCGGGAACATGCCGTTCACAGACCCAACTTCCCACAACGCAACAATACGCCATACGCTTGCGCACGCATGATGAACCTGTGTGTTTTCACGATGCCATTCAAGGTGATTACTGCCAGCGATTAGCCAGCGAATTGGGGGATTTCGTGATCCGCCGCGCTGATGGTTTGTTTGCTTATCAACTGGCAGTGGTGGTGGATGATGCCTTTCAGGGAGTAAATCAAATCGTGCGTGGAGCTGATTTACTAGACAACACCCCGCGCCAACTTTACTTGCAGCACTTACTGGGGTTTGCACAACCACGTTACGCTCACGTTCCATTAGCAGTAAGTAGTGACGGGCAAAAGCTCAGCAAGCAAAACCTTGCCCCAGCCATTAGCACGGCACAAGGTTTACAAACCCTCACCGCCGCACTACGCTTTTTAGGACAAAATCCCCCACCAGCCCATGCATTTGCATCATTTACTGAACTGTGGGACTGGGCAATAGCCCATTGGTGTACCGGGCAAGTACCGCGCGTCACCACTCAATATTTACCGATCATGCCATTGGGTTAACCTGCGGCAAATCAGGGCAAATTAACGTTTGATGGGGATTCTTATGGTATGGTTATGGTAAGGCATTCTCTGGTTAAGGTAGGGCATTCATTGTGGTAAAAACAGCTTATGGTTCATTCGTTACAGAAAACACCGCATCACCGGCTGTTAATGACAGCGGCGCGTTTATTGGGCGATTAAAAGCTGATTCGGGTATTGCTGAGCCAGTGTACCGTCAATTACAACGTCAAATTGTGCAGATGATTCAATCCGGTGAGTTGAGCGATGGCGATAGCTTGCCATCCGAGCGTACCCTCGCCGAAGCATTAAACCTGAGTCGCACCACGATTCGGCGTTGTTACGATGAATTACGCGAACAAGATTACATCAGCACCCACGGGCGTGCTGGCGTGATGGTGAAAGCTCCGCCGCGCATTAACCCCGAATTGGGCAAACTCAAAGGTTTCACGGAAGAAATGCGGGAAATTGGTGTTGAACCTTCCACGCAATTACTGGAACGCAAAATCGTTACCGACCGCACCATTGCTTCCGTTTTTAACCGCCCTTCCACCGCGCGTTTCCTCAAACTGGTGCGGCTGCGTTTAGGCGATGATGTGCCCATGACGCGCGAAGTAGCATGGTATGACCTCACGCTTGCCCCTGCTCTAGCCGACTGGGATATTAATGGTTCGGTGTATGCTTATTTGCAGCAACATTGCGGTTTGACGCTTACCCACGCCGAACAAACCATCGAAGCCGCCATGAGTAATGAAGCAGAAATGGGCGTGTTCAACTTTCCAGAACCGAATCCGTGTTTATTGCTCAAGCGCAAAACTTTCACCTTGACTGGGCAAGTCGTGGAATACGTGGAAGGCACATTCCGAGGCGATGCGTATACTTACCGCATTACCCTAAAGATGGGTTAAAACTGGGCAAGCTGGGCTAATAGCCGTAGCCATAAACGTTGCGACGGCTTGCTGAGAGGGTAATGCCGTCAATACGCCGTGACTTGCGGCAACGATTGCGCCACAAGCGTTGGCAAAACGTAATGTCTCGGCTAACGACCAAGCATTTACCCATGCGTAAGCCAAACCCGCCGCGAAAGCGTCTCCCGCTCCTGTGGGTTCTTGCTGAATAATAGACCATGCGGGTGCGTGTACCGCACATTGCCCACGCGCTAGTGCCACACAACCCTGTTCTGCCAAGGTAACGACTAACAATTGACCCTGCCAAATGCCTGAAATGCGAGCTTGTTCCGCAAATTGTTCAAGCTGTTCACACCATTGCACAGGGGTTAATGGCGCGGAAGCTTCCAAGCGCAATAAGCCCATCGCTTCCGTTTCATTCACCACCAGTATATCGGTTAAGGCAAATAGCTCTGCATTAAGCACGCGCCACGGTGACGGATTCAATAACGTTGTCACGCCCTGTTGCCGTGCTAAGCGAAACGCCGTCACAATGGGCTGATCAGGAATTTCAAATTGCGCACACACTAATTGACTCTCAGCACAAGCCACATCATCAAACCAATGCTGGACGTGTTGCGCGTTTAATGCTGCATTCGCCCCCTCGTACACCACAATCAGGTTTTGTCCTGCGGGAGTCACCAAACCCACACCAAACCCAGACGGTTGCGCAGTCCGAATAACCCCCGTAGCGTCCATGCCTTCCGCCTGCAAAAACGCCAGCAAATGGTCGCCTGCTGCATCCTGCCCAATCGCCAGTAAAGTATGCGTTACCAAACCTAAACGGTGCATTCCCACCGCCAGATTTAACCCTTTACCGCCCACTTCTGCCCACCATTGCTCCGCTAGCATGGATTCTCCACACATTGGCAATCGCTGCACTTGCAAGCAGTTAGCATTCACATAACTGCCTAATACCCCTATCGACATTGACTTTCCCCCCCACGCTACAGCCGAAACGCAGATTATAACGAGACCATTGCCAAGAAGTGAAAACGCCGCAAATTATTATTTATCAAGCCAAAATAGATCCAAAACTTTTGGGAAACTTGAATCAATGTATTATTGGTACTATATTGGACTCTTATCTCATGACTCTTGAGTACGCGAGGGCAACACCATGTTACAGAACACCATCCGCAAGACAAATCACCTCATCAAAGCAACGTTCATCCTGTGCGCCTTAAGCTGTAGCGCGACTTATGCTGGTACACTCACTGGCATGGTTGCGAACTGGCATTTGGATGAAGAATCGGGGCAGCGAGCCAATGATTTGTCTGGCTATAACCTACAAGGGCAACTCGGCGCGACCAGCGGCACAGACAGCAGTGACCCCGTTTGGACTTTACGGCGTTTTGATAATGCGGCGTTAAAGTTTGATGGCGATGACTACGTTAAAGTATTACCGAACGCGAAGTTACAACCTAGCAAACTCAGTGTTGAAGCATGGGTGAAAATGGATCAAACCACCGATCCCACCATCCTGCCTTACATCGTCGCCAAAGGCGGCAGCACGTTGAATAATGGCTGTGCTTTTGCTTCTTACGCGCTTTATTCACATGACAATAATGCCTATTTCTATGTATCGAATGGCAGTAGCTATGTTGAATCCCCCACCATTAGCAGTATCGATCTTACGGATGGACAGTGGCATTACTTAGTTGGTACATACGACCGTCAAAACGTCAAACTGTACATTGATGGTGTGGATGCAGGCGGTACACCCGCAACGTTTGCGATTAACTACAGCACGGCAGCATTCCCGTATCGTCATCTGTACATCGGTGATTTTGACGGTGACAGCAACCACTGCAATGATTACAACGGCAGCTTTTCGGGCACGATTGATGAAGTGCGGATTTGGAACAAAGCTTTAACCCCAAGCGAAGTCAGCTTACGTTATAGCAACTGATTCAGGCTACCATGACGCAACAACGGTTATTAAGCGGCATACACCCATAACCGTTGTTACCCAACCTCTTCTTACCAGTGTTAAATCAGCAACTGATTAATCGCTTGCGCCAACTGAATGTCTTTGCTCGTCACGCCACCTGCGTCGTGCGTGGTTAAGCTAATTGCGACGGTTTTGTAGGCATTGCACCATTCGGGATGATGATTCATGCGTTCGGCAATCAAGGCGACTTGCGTCATGAAAGCGAATGCCGCCACGAAATCGGCAAAATTCAATACACGATGTAATTTGCCATCTTTTAAGGTCCAACCGCTAATGGTTGCTAATGCTGCGGTTAATGCGGAATCGTCTAACTTCGCTGTCATCTTGCTTTCCTTATCGTTCAGTTTGCTTAATGGGTAATTTTACTGAGTAATACCACTGCGTGGGCAGCAATGCCTTCTTTACGTCCGGCAAAACCCAGTTTTTCAGTGGTGGTGGCTTTAACATTGATGCGCCCAATGTCACACGCCAAATCGGCGGCTAAATTGGCACGCATCGTCGCAATGTGCGGCATCATCTTTGGGGCTTGTGCCACAATCGTGCTATCAACATTGCCAATACGATAACCTTGTTCTTGCACCAATCCCCACACATGACGCAGCAAAATGCGGCTGTCGATATTGGCGTAATTGGCGGAAGTATCGGGAAAATGTTGCCCAATATCCCCCAAAGCGACTGCACCTAACAGCGCGTCGCACAAAGCATGGATTAATACATCACCATCCGAATGTGCTTTGAAAGCGTGCGTATGTGGAATTTTCACGCCCCCTAACACCACAAAATCCCCATCTTTGAATGCATGAACATCAAAACCATGCCCAATTCGCATCATGTTGCATCACCCTCTGTGTTAGCTTTCGACATCTTGCCCAATACCTTCGCCCCCATGAAACTCCCAGCATACAGCAACACGCTAAACCCTAATAAACCATAACCATAAGCTTGTTCGGGTGGTGCAACTGCATACCACGCGCCCAAGGTGGCATACAGCAACGACACCAGAATGCCGTACACATACACCGTACCCCAACCGTGAAACACACCGCGCACCAATAACATTAACGGCGTAAGCAACAGCAATAATTCCAACCAACGCGGTACTTGTTGCACGGGCGTTAGCCAGCCATTCCACACAATGATTAAAAAGATCAGACCCAGTAAGCCAAGGCTGGCGACCACGCGCCACAGATTGAATGAATTCATCATAAACACCATCACCACTTCACAATTTGTGCGCGAGTTGTGCCAAACGTTTACCCAACGCAAAACACAAACGTTTTTCTTCATCGGTTAAAGGACGGGAACTGTCACTACCCGATACATGGGTTGCGCCATACGGCGTGCCACCACTTTGCGTACTGATTAAATCGGCTTCAGCATACGGTAATCCGGTAATCAACATGCCGTGATGCAATAACGGCAACATCATGGATAACAAGGTCGATTCTTGTCCACCGTGCAAACTGGAGGTGGAGGTAAATACGCCAGCGGGTTTGCCAATCAATGCGCCGGATAACCACAGGCTGCTGGTTTTTTCCAGAAAGTGTTTCAAAGGTGCTGCCATATTGCCGAAACGTCCGGCACTGCCTAATGCCAAGGCATCGCAGTTTTTCAGCTCATCCAACTCAACGTACACCGCACCACTCTCCGGTACGGTTTGCGCCACGGCTTCACACACTTCGGACACTTCCGGCACAGTACGCAGTAATGCTTGAGTATCCGCCACACTTTCCACACCGCGTGCAATGTGTTGCGCCATTTTCGCGGTTGCACCGTGGCGACTGTAATACAGAACTAAAACGCTTTTCATAATAATTCGAGTACCTTTTAGCGTAAGGGTTTGCGACGTAAAATCGGGCATGGGTTACTCTCCTGATGTTGCACTGCAATCTAACGGGATGTACCAACATGTGCAAGAGCCGCTACCTTGTTGCTGGGCAAGATGAATGATTGAACCAATAAACTTTAGTGATATACTAATCTGTAATAATTATAAAAATTCTCATTAGCCATTAGTAAAAAAACCGAATAATCATAATGATAACGGAATTCAATCGCATGATCAGTCACACGTCGTCGACACGCCAACGTTATGGAATGCATGGCAGCGTCTTGCAATGGCTACTGGTATTGCTGACTTTTATGCTTTATTGGCACAATGCCCAAGCAGCAACCAACTTCAGCACGGAATACACCACCGCCACCAGTTTACCGAATAATACCTGTACGTCTTACACCAGCATTACTATCCCCGTCACGGATAGCTACACCATTACGGATTTAAACGTTGGTTTGAATATCACGCACCCGAATCGGGCAGATATTGACGCAAAATTAACATCACCAGCCGGAACAACCATTTTCTTGTTCACCGACATTGGTGGCACAGGTGATCATTTGGATATTTTGCTGGACGACAGTGCCACAACAGACATTGGCACGTTAAGCAATACCCCCAACCATACTGTCGCCAGCCCGTATTACAAAAACCTGTTCAATCCTGAAGGAGCGATTTATTTATCGGCTTTTAATGGGCAAAACAGTAAAGGTAACTGGGTATTAGGCATTTGTGACGATTCCACTACCGA
The DNA here is from genome assembly GCA_039797295.1 of Pseudomonadota bacterium. Lineage (GTDB taxonomy): Bacteria > Pseudomonadota > Gammaproteobacteria > Thiotrichales > Thiotrichaceae > Thiothrix. Next base: position 137,707 of record JBDKID010000001.1, read on the forward strand.
TGCCACAATCGGTACGGTTAACCGCATTAAACTGGATTTTAGCGGTATTTTGATTGACTACGGTGACGCACCCGATGCCACCGCCGGAACAGCCAGTGGTAACTACCAAACCAAAAGCACCGATAACGGCGCGAGTCATTTGATTGTGCCCCAATTAATGCTCGGCACGAGTGTTGATACGGATTCTGGCACATTACAAAACAGCGCCGCCACGGCAGATGATACCAATGGTACGGATGATGAAGACGCGCTAAAAGCTTTTCCACAAATCATGACCACGGCGGGTGGTCAGCCGTATGTCGTGACTGCTCGTGTCACCAACCAAACCTATGCAGCAGCGTATTTAACGGGTTATATCGACTTTAACCGTGATGGTGACTTTTTGGATGCTGGGGAAAAATCCGATACCCAATACGTGTCTTGGGATGGTTATGTACGGCTGACATTCACCTTACCCACAACCATTACGACGGGCACGGTTTACGCGCGTTTACGCTTAGGTTTAACCGAAAGTGAAACCCAAACACCAACGGGTGCGGCAACCAGTGGCGAAGTCGAAGATTACACCATCAGCATTGTTGCGGGTACTTACTACGACTACAGTGATGCGCCCAGCACTTATGGCGATGCCAAACACGTTATCAATAACAATATTTACTTGGGTGCGAATAAAGCGGATGCCGAAGCCGCCAGCCAAGCCAGTTTTAATGCCTTTGACGACGGCTATGACGAAGATGGCGCACCACACGCCAATGCGACCGATACCATTACCTTATTCCCGATCCTGAAAAAAACCGCAAGCAGTTACAGCGTGGATATTATCACCACAAATAACACCACTTCTGCCGCCAAACTCACAGGCTGGATTGACTTTGATAAAAGCGGGACGTTCGATACGGATGAAGCCGCGCAAGCAACCGTCGCTATTGGCACAACCCAAGGTACAACCACCTTAATGTGGAACAGCATTCCTAGCGATATTAAAGTGGCCACCAGTTTTATTCGTTTACGTTTAACCACAGATAGTGCTGTTACCACCAGCACACCATCGACCACCGCTAGCAATGGCGAGGTAGAAGACTTCCCGATTGCAATTGCGCAAGCCATTCCTGCGGACAGTTCCAGCGTGACGATTCTGCGCAATGACACTGCCGCTGCTTGCAGTAGCGTGGTGTGGGGCGATGACTTTAATGACCTCATAGTGGAACAATATTTCGGCGCGAATACCGCCGCGACACCCGCCACGATTCGTAACTGGACAACCACGGGTGGCGGTAATGACACTTATGCTCGTACCACTTCCACTACCACGAATGCCGCACAAGGTACGTCGATTTACTTTGGCAACGGTGTGGTACGGCGTATTTACCCCGACATCGGTGCAAAATTCACGTTCGATGGCAATGGCAAACTCCTCACCCCCATTGAAGCGATTGAATTACGCGACGATGCGGATGATGTAACCCCTAGCGTACACAGTTCACAATCCGACTGGGGGCCTGATCCTGTCACGTTCTCACGCACTTTTGCGACCACGGCGGGGCAAAAATATCGGCTGTATTTTTCCGCGATTCCTGAAGACCCTGACAGTTCTTACTGGAAATCGGGGATTATGCGTGTGGATACGCCCAGCGGTTCGATCCACTTTAAAGCCCCCGGTGGTGCGGAAGGCATTCAAAAATACCGCATTGAATTCACTGCCACGGCTGCCACTTCCACCATTAGCTTTGTCAACTACGGGCATGTGAACACCAATAGCAGCGGCTGGTGCGACCCCAACTCCCCACTGAGCGCTTGGTGTACCGTGGGTGGCTCGGTCACGGATGTAAACGCTAATGAATTGGTCATTGATGATGTCAGCGTTGCACTTGCTAGCAATTGCACCACGAGCAAAATCACGGGGACGGTTTACAGCGACAATAATGTTAATGACAGTTTTGATAGCGCGACGGAAAGCGGTTTGAGCAATATTACGCTGGCGTTGTATGACAATAAAAACACCACGGCCACCACTACCGATGATGAGTTAATCGCCACTACAACGACTGCCGCCGATGGCAGTTACCAATTCGCTGATGTGAGTTCGGCATTGCATTACCGCATCGAAGTTGACACACAAGACACCGACTTACCCGCTAGTGCTTACCTTGGCACAAGCAACCCACTCGCCGATGTCATACCCACTGCGGGTGCGACATTAGCGAATCAGAATTTCGGCTTTGATGTGGCGTGTAGCACGGCACGCAATGAAGGCGGCGGCGCGGTGTTCCGCGATTTCAACCAAAACGGCATTAAAGACAGTACCGACATGGGTATCGCGAGCATTACCGTTAATGCTTACGACAGCAACAATACGCTCGTTGCTACCGCCACGACGGATGCCAATGGCTGGTACAAATTCAGCAGTTATACCAACGGGGCGCAATACCGACTGGAATTTGTTGGTTTGCCCAGCAACCTGTATTCCGGGGCGCATGGTACGGATAACACCTCGAATGTACGTTTTATTACTGCCGCGCCGAATTGCGGTATCCATTACGCCGTCAGTGACCCTATCGAATACTGCCAAGTCACACCCTACATTGCCGCGCCGTTGTATACCAATGGCACGAGCAGTGGCGCGGCAAATTACGCCAGCATTTACACTTTCCCTTACACCGCCAGCGGTGCGTCTTACGAACAAATGCCTGTTCCCGTGACGAAAGCCACAGTCGAGCAAACGGGCGCGTTATGGGGCATGGCTTATCAACGTTCCAGCAAAACGTTATTTTCATCAGCGGTCATGCGCCGCTTTGTGGGTTTCGGCGCACTCGGTACGGGCGGGATTTACAAAACCGACATGAGCGACCCGAATGCTACCACGGGCGCAAGCAATTACATTGACGTGCGCACCCTTGGCATTCCAACGGGCGACGATGTGCGCAGTACCACCGATAGCTGTAATGCTTTAGCCCCTGATCCAGCCGCTCCGGCACACGATGTCGCCGCTTGGGATGCGGTGGGTAAAATCGGGATTGGCGACATTGATTACGATGAAACCAATAACACCTTATGGTTGGTTAACCTTAATGACCGCAAATTGTACGGTCTGAAAAACATTAGCCCGACCACCACGCCAACCGCTGCCAATGTAGTGGGCGGGTATGCGATTAATTTGCCATCACCTTACAGTTGCGCCAACGGCACATTCCGTCCGTGGGCGGTGAAAGCCTACCGTGGCGCGTTATACGTTGGTGGCGTATGCGATGCAGCGAGTGATCCTTACACCATCAGCAATCTGCGCGGCTTTGTTTTAAAAATCGACCCTGCCAATACCGCTGCCGGATTCAGTTACGTCAAAGATTTCCCCATTAATCAAAATCGTGCCAGTTTCGGCATTACTTACGGTGATTGGAGCGGTTGGATTCCACAAACCGATGCCATTGGATGGCCTTATTTCCACACCCCGATTGTTAGCAATCTGGAATTCGATAATGACGGTTCAATCATGGTCGGCATTATGGATCGTGCTGGTATGCAAAACGGCAATAACCTCGACGAACCGGATTGCAGCGACTCATCCATTGACTACACCGACGCACGCGGCGACATTTTACGCTTGTGCAAAACCGCCACAGGATTTGCAAACGACACGGACCCAAGCTGCACTACGTCGATTCCTAGCAATGTCAAAATCCACGACGAATATTACTGGGGCGATTACGGCCCGTATTCCACCGCGTGGGAAAGCATGAATGAAATCAGTTTGGGCGGGTTAGCTTTTGCCCCCGGACAAAGCAATGTACTGACCAATGCCGTCGATGCGAGTAACTGGTGGTCAAACGGGGTCATGTGGTTAAACAATAAAACGGGGGCACGCGAACACACATTCCACGTTGCCAGCCCTACCACGGGTAAATCCGCTGGCATGGGCGAATTGGAAATCTTGTGTGATCAATCACCACTCGAAGTCGGCAACCGCGTGTGGAATGATACCGACAAAGACGGCATTCAAGACGCAAACGAATCCGGCATCGGCAATACCAGCGTTACCCTGACTTGTGGCACGGATACCGCCAGCACCACCACCGACAGCCTCGGCGAATATTATTTCTCCAACAAAACGGGCGGTAATGCCACGTTTATGGGCAATAACGAAGCCTGTACGTTAAGCATTAATGGTAACCAAACCAGCATTAGTGCGTACAGCCTAACCACACAAAATGCCGACAGTAAAACCGATAACAATGCGCAAACCGACATTCGCGATTCGGATGCCAGCAATAATGCGGGGACGGCAGAAATCAGTTTTACCACGGGTACTTCGGGGCAAAACAATCACTCGCTGGATTTCGGGTACAAAGCTGGCGGTGTAATGATCACGGGCAAAGTGTTTGAAGACATGAACTACGGCGGCGGCACAGGTCGAGCATTCGGCTCTAGCGGTACGGCGGGCATGGCTGGCGCAACCGTGGAACTCTACAATGCCAGCGGTACATTCATCAGCAATACCAGCACCGCCAGCGATGGTGGCTACAGTTTCAGCGGTTTAAGTGCAGCGAATTATTTCGTGCGCGTGGTGAATGATTCGCTGAAATCCACCCGTTCTGGCAGTAATGGCACAGAACGCGGCATTCAAACCTACCGTACCGATGGCACAACCGCTGTCATTAACGAAGTCGGTGGACGCAAACCTGCCAGCATCGATGCCAGCGCGAATACCACCAATCAAACGCTGAACACTGCGACCTTTGTGCTATCCGGCGGCGGACAAGCGCAATCCGTGCAGCCCATCACCGTTGCCAGCACTAGCATTAGCGGCGCGAACTTCGGCTTTAACTTCAGCACGGTGATTAACACCAATGACAGCGGGCAAGGCTCGTTCCGCCAAGCGATTCTCAATGCCAACTTGCTGTCGAATGCCGGATTAGCGCAACCGGATAGCACTTACGGCGTGGATAGCAGCGTGGTGAAAGAAGTCATTGTGTTTAATATCCCCGCAACGGGCGACACACTCGGACGCGCTGATATTTGTGGCGGCACAAGCTGCAAAATCACGGTCAATACGCAATTACCCGCCATCAGCGCACCCACCATTATCGACGGCACAACCCAACCGAATTACGTTGTGGGTACACCGGGTGTACCCAAAATCCACCTCACACCGAACAGCGGTTTGGATGCGATTGGCTTGAAGCTTGCCTACAACGCCCCCGACAGTACCGTGCGTGGTTTGGCGATGACGGGCTTTAAAACCAGCACCATGAACCGCGCCATTAATGTCGAAGGTGAGCGCGTGATTGTCGAGTCCAACTACATTGGTTTAAAACCCGACGGCACAGCCGATGCTAACGGTTACGGTATTTTGCTGGAATACACGCAATCGGCGGTGATTGGTGGCGCAACGGCTGCGAAACGTAACATTATTTCCGGCAATAAGCATTTTGGGATTGGCTACGACACCGGAGCATCCGGCGGGACAATTCAAAACAACTTCATTGGCACGAATCCAGCCGGAACGGCAGCGGTAGCGAATGGCGGCGGTATCGACCTCGAAAGCGCGAACAACACCAAAGTGCTGGATAACGTTATCGCGGGTAATACAGGCGACGGGATTCAACTCGGTTTTACTTCCGCTAGTAGCATTACCACCACGGGTTACACCATCCAAGGCAACCGCATTGGCGTGGGCATTAATGGTGAAGCACTTGGCAATAACGCCCCCGGCATTATGCTGTACGGCGGCACGAAAAATAGCTTGATCGGCGGTACGAATGCTGGACAAGCCAATGTCATTGCTTACAACCTCACGGGCGGGATTCGTATCGCACCGAACAGCAATACCAATACGCAAATCACCATTAGCGGCAATAGCATTTACGCGAATGGCAATTTGGGGATCGACCTTACCAACGATGGTGTCACTGTCAATGATGCGAATGATGCGGATACGGGCGCGAATGATTTACTCAACTTCCCGCTGATTAGTTCCGCGACGATTTCCGGCAGTAACATTGTGCTGCAAGGTTGCGCCCCCGCAGGTGCAACGGTGGAGTTGTTTGAAGCCGATGTCAGCGCGGGCGGCAAAGCCAACGTCGGCGACAATAAACAAGGCAAAACCAAGGATTACGGCGAGGGTCAAACCTACCTGCTCAGTTTTGTCGAAGGCAGCGGCAGCGATACCGACAGTTCCGCGTGTGCCTTAGCCACCGATGCCGATGGCAATAACACCACGGGCATGAAAGCTTTTAGCGTCACCATTGCCAAACCCAGCAGCGTGACTTACGGCGATATTCTAACCGCAACTGCCAACTTAACCGCCAGCGGTACGTCAGAATTTTCACCGACTGTGAACATTGCCGCGCCAACGGGCATTTCCGGCACGGTGTTTGAGGACGTGAATTACGGCGGCGGCGCGGGACGCACCATTAGTGCCAGCGGCACTACGGGCATCACGGCTGCAACTGTCGAGTTGTACAATGCCAGCGGTACATTCGTGACCAGCACCACCACTGCCAGCGATGGTTCGTACACGTTAAGCGGCGTGGCAAACGGCAATTACTTTGTGCGCGTGGTAAATGACACGGTGAAATCCACCCGTTCCGGCAGTAATGGCACAGAACGCGGCGTGCAAACCTTCCGCACCGATGGCGTTACAGCGGTCACGAATGAGGTCGGCGGGCGTCATCCTAGTGCGGCGGATAGCAGCACCAACAGCACGAACCAAACCTTGAATACCACGACGTTTGTGCTTTCCGGCGGCGGACAAGCGCAATCGGTACAGCCCATTACCATTAGTGGCAGCAGTGCCAGCGGCGTGAGTTTCGGCTTTAACTTCGACACCATCGTCAATACTAACGACAGCGGACAAGGTTCATTACGCCAATTCCTCAGCAATGCGAACTTGCTGGGTAACAGCGGTTTAACACAAGCCTTGCCCAGTGCGATTAGCAGCAGTTACGCCACGGGTGATGAAGTTGCCATCTTCATGATTCCAAGCAATGCATTAAGTGCCGGAGTCGCGGTGATTAACCTCAACAGCGCGTTGCCATCCTTAACCGCCAGCAATACCGCGCTGGACGGACGCACACAAACCCAAAACATTGGCAATACCAACAATGTGAATCTGACCTCCGCCACCAGCGTGGGTGTGGATAATGTCGCCATTGCTGCCATTGCCGCCCCCGAAATTGCCCTCGTCGGGCAAACGTGGATGAATGGTTTGGATGTCCGCACCGACAATACGCGCGTATACGACATTGGCTTGCGGCGATTTGATACCGCGATACGCTTTGACCAAAGCAGCACAGGCGCGGTGATTAGTGGCGTGGCGTTTGGTGTGAATCCAGTATCCGGCGGCGACCCTAGTAGCGGCGAACGTTCCAACCAACACATCGCCGTCAATGCCGCCAATGTGCAATTCACGCTACGCAATAGTTTGCTGGGTTACACACAAAACTTACGCGGTGTGGTAACGGGGCAAAACAATGCGGTGACGGGTTTGAATATCCTCATCGAAGCCAACCAATTCGTGGGCATCGGGCAATCCGGCGGCACGGACAATGGCGCGATTGAATTCTTGCGCACCAATACTTCCACACTCAAAGTCATTGGTAACAAATTCGTCGGACGCGGCAAAGGCATTGCCAGCGATTTAGCGGTGGAATTCAATGAATACAGCAGTGGCGCAATCACTTGCCCAACTTGTCGCGTGGAAAACAACGACATTAGCGGCTTCCACGACGGGATTGGTTATTTCACCGACTCCGCCATCAATGGTTTAACCATTAGCAAAAACCGCGTGACGGACAATACCGAATTCGCGGTTTTCCTCGGCAATGCGCAAAACACTACCGTGACGCTCAACCAGTTGTACAACAATGGCAAAAGCGGCGTATTGGTCAACCAAACGGGCGCACAAGTCGCGATTACCCAAAACAGCATTTACAACAATGGCGAAGTGGGGATTAACTTAGCGGGTGGTAACGAACACTCACCCGGTGGTGCAACCCTCAATGATGCGAACGATGCCGATACGGGCGCGAATACCTTGCTCAACTTCCCGATCTTGACGCAAATCACCACCAACGCAGGCGACTTAACCATTAGTGGTTGCGCCCCCGCTGGTGCAACACTGGAATTGTTTGAAGCCGATACTACCGCAGGCGGTGCGGTGGTGGGCGCGAACCGCTTTGGCTTGGCGCAAGATTACGGCGAAGGTCAAACCTACCTCGCCAGCTTTGTCGAAGGTGGCGCAAGCGATACCGATACTGGCACTTGTGCCTTAACAACCGATACCGATGGCAATGACCCAACAGGCATGAAAGCGTTTAGCGTTACTTTCAGCACACCAGCCAGCTTTACCACGGGTGATGCGCTGACCGCGACAGCCACCGTTAGCGGCGTGGGCACATCGGAATTTTCACCCACCATTAGCTTGTTACAAACCAGTGCGATTAGCGGGCGGGTGTTTGAAGACGTGAATTACGGCGGCAATGCGGGGCGTGACTTCGGCGCATTAGGCACGGTTGGCATTAATGGCGCACGGGTCGAACTCTACAACACCAGCGGTGCATTAATCACGGCGACCACCACGGCAGGCAGCGGCAGTAATCAAGGCATTTACAGCTTCGCGAACATTTCCGTGGGTAATTATTATGTGCGAGTCGTAAGCGATACGGTTTCTTCCTCACGCAGCGGTACGACAGGTGCTGAACTCGGTGTAATGACCTTCCGCACCGATGGCACAACACCCGTTACCAATGAAATCGGCGGGCGCAATAAAACCAGCAGCGATGCCGAAAGTAATACCGGCACAGCGACGTTAAACACCAGCACTTTCGCCTTCAGTGGTGGCGCACTCGCGGGCAAAATTGCCCAAGTCGTGCAACCTGTAACGCTTTCTGCCACCAGCTTGAGCAATGTCAGTATTGGCTTTAACTTCGACACCGTGGTGAATGCGAACGACAGCGGACAAGGTTCATTACGCCAAGTGCTATTGAATGCCAACCTTTTGGGTGACGACAGCAGCCTTGCGCAAACGGGCTTAACCTCTGGCAAAGAAAACGCCATTTTAATGCTGCCGACCAACGACCCGAACTACAACGCTACCAGCAATTACTGGAGCATCGCGTTGCAAAGCAGTTTGCCGACCCTGAACGCGCCATTGGTGTTGGATAGTTCCTTACAAAGCGGATTCACGGGTAATCCGGTCATTGAACTGAAAGGCACGAATGCAGGAGCAAGTGCGAATGGTTTAACCCTTGGCGCGGGCAGTGATGGCAGCGTTATTCGTGAATTAGCCATTAATCGCTTTAGCGGGGCGGGTATTGCCATTAGCAATAGCCAAAACCATACCCTGCAAGGTAACAACATTGGTACGGATAACACGGGTACGGTCGCACGCGGCAATACGGGTGCGGGTATCAAACTGGATACCGCCAGTAACTGTTTAATCGGCAGCGATACCAGCAGCAAAGCCAATATCATCGCCAATAATGGCGGCGACGGCATCAGTATTATTGGCGCAACCTCGCTCGCCAATAGCATCCTCGGCAATAGCATTTACGCCAATGGCGGTTTAGGCATCGACCTGAATGACGATGCTGTCACTGCCAATGATGCGGGCGATGGCGACAGCGGCGCGAATGATTTGCTCAATTACCCAGTCGCGAAAGTGAATTCTTTCGGCGCGAATGGCTCGAAAATCATTACCTACGACTTTGATCTTGATGTTCCCGTTAGCGATTACCGCGTGGAATTCTTTGTCAGCGACGTGCAAGACAGTTCCGGCAATGGCGAAGGTCAAACTTTTATTGGTTACAAAGATTTATCCGTCGCCGCAACGGGCAGCATTAATTACAAAGGTGCATTCAATGCGACACAAGCCGTGAATCAAGGCGCGTTAATTTCGGCAACACTGACCGCGAAAACGGGCGGTGGCTTTGGCGCAACCTCGGAGTTTTCCGGCATTAAAGCGGGCATCAGTACCTCAGTGTGTAATGACCTAACCATTGGCATTGCGGCGGACATGGTGATTGATGAAAACGCCAGCGTGATTACCTTGCTTGAAGCCAAAGACAGCAGCGGCAACCCGATTACCTACGTCATTAGCGGTGGTGCAGATAAAAGCTTATTCACGCTCACTGCACCGACAGCGGGTGCGACCTTGGATTGCACCACGGTGAAATTTGCCGATAACAGCGTCGTCATTACCAAATCCGCTGCATTGGATAATAACAATGCGCCGGATTCCAGCACCCGCGCAGGCAGCGTGCCATTAGGCGATTACGAAGTACCGCAGGACGCAGGTAAAGATAACGTCTACGACTTGCAAATCACCGCAACAGTCAAGGGGCAGCAATACGTGCAAGATTTGCATTTGCGCGTCATGAATGTGAACGAAGTGCCTATTATTACTTCCGTTACCGCCGTTAACCTCGTGGAAGATAGCGTGACCAAAGTGCTGGACATTAATGCTCAAGACCCCGATGCAGGTACAAGTGAAGGCAATGGTTTGAGCTACAGCATTAGCGGCGGCGCAGATGCCAGTAACTTCACCGTGGATACCAGTAGCGGTGTGCTCAACTTCCACGCGATTCCCGATTACGACGCACCAGCGGATGCCGACAAAAACAATGTCTACGCTGTGAGCATCACGGTCACGGATAACGGTGGTTTAACGGCAAGTAAAACCTTTAGCGTCACTGTCACCAACAATACCGCTGACGATGGTGTGAAAGTGCAAACGCGAGCCATGCTGCAAGGCGCGTATGACACTGCGACGCAAAGTATGTCCGCCGATCTGGCGAGTTTGGGTTACTTACCCGATGCGCAACCTTATGGCAGCAAACCGTTTAGTTACAGCGGTACGGAAACCATGAGTGGCATGGTCAAAGCCAATACCGGGCAGAATGCAAATGTGGATTGGGTCTTGGTGGATTTACGCAACAGTAGCAGCACCATTGTGGCAACTCGCGCCGCGATGCTGCAAAGCGATGGCGATGTGGTCGATGCGCAAACTGGCTCAACTACCCTGCATTTTGCCAGCATTCCAGCGGGTAATTACTACGTCAGCTTGCGTCACCGTAACCATTTAGGCGTGCTGACTGCCAGCCCGCTTGCTTTAAGCAATACCGAAACGTTAGTGGATTTCAGCTTAGCGGCGACAGCAGTCAAAGGCGAACAAGCGCGTTACCTTGCCAATAACCTAGCTATGTTGTGGGCGGGTGACATCAATGGCAATCACACCTTAACCGCGAATGGCCCTAGCAATGACGTAACCGCTTTATTGAGCACCGTCATTAGTGGTTCAGGCAATAATGCCGCGAACACCAATTACATTCTGCACGGTTATGCGGCGACTGACCTGAATATGGACGGTAAAACCTTATTCACCGGCCCTGCCAATGATGCCAGCGTGTTGATGGGTAATATTATTCTGCACCCGAATAATACTGGTTTTGCGGCGAATTACATTGTGAAAGGAGGATTCGCGCAATAACAGCACCGAACCGCGCTTAGATTTAAAGCACGCTACTGCGCTCATCCTGATTTTTTGCACCTGCAACAAAAATCAGAAATAATCAGAGCGTCTAATAAAAATAAGCGCGGTTCGTAATGAAATATTCCACCAAAGCAATCTCAGCAATGGGATTATTGTGTGCTGCCAATATCAGTTATGCAGCGAGTTGTGCAGGCACATTTACCTATACGCATACGGGTACAGGTAGCGGCAACTACAGTTTAAGCAGCGGGCAATCCCTGAAAATCGCTGATGGTACATTTACGGGCTACATTGACGCTTTTGCCAACGGCAGTCAGATTTGCGTGGAAAATGGCGCGACTTTTACCCCTGCCGCTATCAATAATATCGCCGGAACATTAAGCAATTACGGTACAACCAACCTTGCTACATTTGTTTACAATACCGGAGCGGTTATTGATAACTACGGCACATTGAATTTTATCGGCGGCTTAAATACCAATGGTGCAACCAGTTTTTACAATCGCGCAGATGCTCAAATGAGCATGGCAGCCAGCTTTCAATTGGGCTTGAATTCAAGCTTCACCAATGATGGTTTACTGATTACGCAACAAGACTTCAATACTGAATCTGGCACGACATTAACCAATAACTACCGCATGGAATTGGTAGGCAACTTTAACCCCGATGGTAAAGTTGACAATTACGGACGCATTTACGCCAAAGCATTTATTAATGTTAATCAAAATTCCGAAGTTATTAACCACTGCACTTTTGTCGCTTACGATGGTTTTAATAATAATAGCCCATTAATGCGTAACCTCGGCACATTACTGATTACGCAACCCGATGGTACGCCCGGTGGTTTGTGGCAAAACAATCAGCCTTTTTACAATGGTGCGAATGCCAAAATCGCAGGCGGCGACTTTTTCAATAATGGCTCATTTAGCGGTGGCGGTTCATTAATATTCGCTGGCGATACTCGCAATCAATCCGCTTTTACGGGCGAAAGTGCCAGCAGCCCCATCGTATTTTATGACGAAACCCAAACCGCTAACCAATTGTTCGACGCACAAGGTGTTGTGCCCATTAATACCTTGCGCCAAGCTTTTACCCGCCCAACGGAATTGGATGCGCCGAACACGTGTTCCAGCCCTTACAAAAATTTTGCCGTTCCCAGCAACCAAGATTATGGCGATGCTCCCGCTAGTTACGGCAGCGCGGGACACACGATTAATGCCGCGATTCATTTGGGCGCAATCACACCGGATGCAGAAAATAGCAACCAATCCAACTTTAATGCTTCCGGTGATGGCAGCGATGAAGACGGAGCACCGCATCCCGTTGCAACATCAGGTCCTAGCACGGCTGCACGCTTTCCGGTATTGAAATTACACGATACCAGTTACAGCAGCCCTTTTACCGTCACCAATACCACAGGAACAGCGGGAACGTTATACGCTTGGATCGACTTCGACAAAAATGGCACATTTACAGCCGATGAAGCCACAGCGGTTAGCGTACCTAGCGGCACGAATAACGGTACAGTCACGTTGAACTGGAGCAATATTCCCAGTGATATGCAACTCGGTACTACCTTCATTCGCACGCGCCTCACGACTGATACGCATGTCACCACCGCCACACCGACAGGCTTTGCCAGCAATGGTGAGGTTGAAGATTACCCCATTGCCATTTACCAAGCAGTCCCCGCCAATAGCACACAATTGAGCATCCTTAGTGGTGTTACGCCCGCAAACTGCCAAAGCACGGTTTTCAGTGACAATTTCAATGATGTGGCTTACATCAGTTGGGGGGCAAATAACCCAACTGGACAAGCAATTCGCAATTGGACACGGGCGGGCGGTGGCACAGACACTTATGCCGACGTGGAAGATTTAGGCAGCACACAAGGCAAAGCAGTGTATTTTGGCAATGGCACACTGCGCGGCATTTCCCCCGCCATTCCCAATGGCTACAGTTTCGATAGCAATGGCAAACTCACAACCACCATCGAGGCGATTGCCTTACGTGATGTACCGGACGACCTTGGTAAATCACATTGGGGGCCTGAACCCGTTACCCTTGCAACCAGTATTCCGACCACGGTTGGTAAAACCTATCGCTTGTACTTTAAAGCGATTCCTGAAACCGACCCCAAAGAAATTTTTACAGCAGGCATTATGCGGGTGGACGTGAAAGGCACAAGCACCGAATCCATCCATTTTAAAGCTCCCGGCAGCGTGGAGGCAGCACAAGATTACGCGATTGAATTCACCGCAACGGCAGCATCGACCAGCATTACTTTCGTGAATTACGGTCACGTCGACAGCGACTGGTGCGACCCACAAACCACCGATTGGTGTACGGAAGGCGGCACACAAAACGACACGTCCCCCAACGAACTCATCATTGATGATGTCGTGGTAGCGGCGGTGGATGCCTGCCAGCCTGCGATTCGTACCATTAACGGCACGGTATTTGAAGACGTGAACTACGGCGGTGGCGCAGGGCGAGCATTCGGCACAAGCGGTACGCTTGGAATTAATGGCGCGACGGTGGAATTGTACGACGCAACAGGCAAATACCTCAGCAGTACCACCACAAGCAGCGGCGGCAGTTACAGCTTTGGCACATTGCCAGATGCGGATTATTTCGTGCGCGTGGTGAATGACAGCGTATCCTCCAGCCGCAGCGGCACAACGGGTGATGAACTCGCGGTACAAACTTTCCGCAGTAGCAATCTAAGCAAGCAAACCACGCACGAAATTGGCGGGCGCAATCCCTTTGCAAGCGATGCCACAGCCAATACCACCGCGCAAACCTTAAATACCACCACGTTTATCTTAAGCGATGGCGGACAAGCGCAATCCGTGCAACCGCTTACCCTTAATGGCAGTGATATTAATGGCGCGAACTTCGGGTTTAACTTCGATACCATTGTCAATGCCAATGATAATGGGCAAGGTTCATTACGCCAGTTCTTATTCAATGCAAACCAACTGACTAATGATGCAAACTTAATGCAAGTGGGATTAACAACTGGCAAAGAAAATGCGGTGTTTATGCTAGTAAATACTGACCCGCATTATGACACAACAGGTAAATATTGGCGCATTAACCTTAGCAGTAGCTTACCCAATATTACAGCACCCGTCGTATTAGACAGCGCATTACAAAGCGGCTTTACTGGCACGCCATTATTAGAAATCGATGGTAGCAAACTCAGTGCCAACACCGATGGTTTAATACTCAGCACAGGCAGTGACGGTAGTATTATTCGTGAATTAGCGATTAATCACTGCACTGGCAATGGCATTACGCTCAACGATACCCAACAAAATATGCTGCAAGGCAATCACATCGGCATTAGCCCATTAGGTACAGAAGCGCGGGGCAATATGGGATCAGGCATTTATGTAAACAATGCCAAGCAAAACTTGATTGGTGGCACAACCACTAATACTGGCAACAACATTGCTAATAATGGCGGTGATGGCATTACCATTATTGGCAATACGTCAGTGAATAATAGTTTGCTTGGCAATAACATTCACAGCAATGTGGGATTGGGCATTGATTTAAATAACGATGGCATTACCCAAAATGACACATTGGATACGGATTCTGGCGCAAATGATTTATTGAATTACCCCAGTATTAATAGCACATCTTTTGGAGCAAATGGCTCGCGCATTATTACCTACGACTTTAACCTTGACCTACCGACCAATGCTTTGGGTTATCGTTTGGAATTTTTCAAAAACACCAACAAAGACGAGTCCGGCAATGGTGAAGGACAAGTTTTCTTGGGCAGTAAAGACATTATTCACCCCGGCAATGGCACGCTAGAATTCAAAGGTTCATTTAACGCAAATCAAGCCGTTAGTTCCACTGAGTTTATTGCCATGACCGTCACGGCAAAAACCAGTGCCACGGCATTTGGTAGCACATCTGAATTTTCGGGTGCGACGGGTAATAATACCGTCTTAGTCTGTACCGATTTAATCACGAACCCTAATACAGCGTTACCGGATTTAATGATTGATGAGAATTCAACCTCTATCACCTACCTCAAAGCCACTGACGCGAACGGCAATCCCTTAACCTATGCCATCAGTGGCGGTGCGGATGCTGCCTATTTCACTACTGGCACAGTCACCAATGGCACGGTGAATTGCACGGAAATTAAATTCGTCAGCAGCATTATTATCAAAGACGTACCATTAGCACCATTAAATACACCGCGTGCCGCCAATGACCCAACCCCCGGTAATTATGAGTTGCCACTGGATGCAGATCGCAATAACGCTTATGAATTGCAAATGACGGCTACCGACCGCAACGGCAAATCATACGTGCGCACCTTAAACGTGAAAATCGCCAATGTGAATGAAACCCCGATTATTACATCCGCCGCGAGTATTAGTTTAGCGGAAGACCAAACCGCCACCGCATTAGACATTGCCAGCCAAGATGTGGATGCCGAAGATCAAGAAGGCACAGGTCTCAGCTATAGCCTTAGCGGCGGCGCGGATGCCAAACAGTTCCAAGTGGATGCAGCGACAGGCGTACTGAATTTCAATTTTGTACCCGATTACGACACACCCGTGGATAGCGATGTAAACAATGTGTATGAAGTCGCTGTTACCGTTACCGATCACGCTGGTTTAAGCATGAGCAAAACCTTTACCCTGACCATCACCAATAATGCGCTGGATGATGGGGTGAAATTACAAGCGAAAGTCTTATTGCAAGGCACGTACAACACCACCACTGCACGCATGAACGATACGTTACGCAGCAAAGATTTATTACCAACGGCACAACCGTATGGCATTGCCCCGTTTAATTACAGCGGTACGGAAACCCTCAATCCCACACTCAAAACCGCGACGGATAACAAGGCTGTCGTTGACTGGATTCTGGTCGACTTGCGTACCAGTGCCAATACCTTAGTTGCGACTCGCGCAGTTATGCTACAACGCGATGGCACATTGGTGGATGCGCAAACGGGAGCGAATACGGTGCATTTTGCCAGCATTCCAACCGGAAACTACTACGTCAGTGTGCGCCACCGTAACCATTTAGGTGTCATGACAGCTAGCCCCATCAGTTTAAGTGCAACTGCCAAAGCCGTGGATTTCACTAGCACGACTACCCCCTTAGCTGGTAACGATACCCGTTATGTGAGCGGCGATACTGCCATGTTATGGGTTGGTGATGTGAACAATAGCCAAACATTAACCGCAAATGGGCCAAATAATGACATGACGAAGTTACTCAGCAGCGTTGTGACCGCCAGCGAAAATACGGCGGCGAACACCAATTACATTGTGTATGGCTACGCGGCAACTGACCTGAACATGGATGGCAAAACCCTGTTCACAGGCCCTGCTAATGATGCCAGTACGTTGATTGGTAATATCATTTTGCACCCAGCCAATAGCAATTATGCAGCCAACTACATTGTGAAAGGTGGGATGGCGCAATAACGCTATCCTGTTTCAAATCCTTGCGTATCAACGTGCTACAGTGCGGCGGCGAGTGTTTGATCTAACAATAAACAAGCATTCGCCGTGGCTGCTTGGGCAATCGGTAATCCACAAGCGGCATGATCACACCATTGACGCAAACTGGCGGCTTTTCCCACACCCGTGACCATAATCAACTGCGCTCGACAATCTTGCAGCGCGGCAACTGTCAAACTCACCCGTTCCGGCGGCCATTTCGGTGCGTCGTACACACTTTGCACACCAATATCGCCATCGTGCGGCGATGCCAATAAGCTCGTACCGGGGAACAAACTCGCGGTATGCCCATCTTCGCCCATGCCTAATAACACCAAATCAAACGGCAGCTTACCCATAATGACGTGAGCGTAAGCCGTTGCCGCATTTTCCGCTGCCATATCGGCGGGAATAACGTGAATGTTTTGCGGGGGAATGGCGACTTGCCCCAACCATGTTTGAATTGCCATGCGCGAATTACGCTCAGCATGATCAGCGGGTAAACAACGTTCATCGCCCCAAAAGATTTCCCATTGCGCCCACGTTTGCTTGGTTTGCGCGAGTAATGCATAGGTGCGATTGGGCGTACTGCCCCCCGCTAACACCAAACGAAACACACCGCGTTCGGCAATCGCTTGCACCGCAGTTTGACTAATGATGTCGCACGCGGCTTGTGCAACGGCTTCCGCATCGGCTTTCACCTGCGTATTCATGGGTAACATAACACGACTCCTCCAACTACAATTGATGCGCAACTGTTCACGGTTGTTCACGACATTTTAAATCATGCCGCCATTCGCCCCCTTCCTCATCAAACATTTGTGCAGCAACTTTTGGCCCCCAACCACCCGCTGGATATTGCAGCGGTAACTGCTCGTCTTGCGCCCATTTTTGCATAATCGGATCAACCACTTGCCACGCGGCTTCCACTTCATCATAACGCAAGAATAACGAACGATCCCCTTGTATCACATCCAATAATAACTCTTCGTAAGCATCCGCTTTGCGCTCTTCGGGCATGGCAATCGAGGCATCCATTGCAATCTGGCGCGTATCCATTTCCAGCCCCGGTACTTTGGCGGAAATTTCCATGCGTACCGCATCTTCAGGCTGAATCCCCAATAACAACCAATTGCGTTTGGGATTCGTCATCCCTGCTTTCTTAAATAACTGCATTGGGGGTTCTTTGAAACGCACCGCAACCATTGAACGCTTTTCCTTTAAACACTTGCCCGTGCGCAAATAAAACGGCACACCGCGCCACCGCCAGTTATCGACATAGAGTTTCAAAGCCGTAAAGGTTTCGGTATGGCTACCCGCTGCGACCCCCTCTTCCTGCAAATAACCATTCACAGGTTCATTATTCAGCATGGTGCTGGCGTATTGCCCGCGCACCACATGCGTGCTGAATTGCTCCGGCGTGAGCTGCGTAAAGGAACGGATGGATTTCAGCACTTTCACTTTTTCATCGCGCAAAGCTTCCGCATCCAACGACACCGGAGCTTCCATCGCCAACAAAGCCAACACTTGCAATAAATGGCTCTGGATCATGTCGCGCATTGCCCCACCGCTGCGGTCATAATAACTGGCACGCCCTTCGACACCGTGGGTTTCGGCGTGCGTAATTTGCACATGATCAATGTAATGCCGATTCCACAACGGTTCGAGGATCAAATTATCAAAGCGTAATACCAGCAAATTTTGTACCGCTTCTTTGCCCACGTAATGGTCAATGCGGTAAATCTGATCTTCGCGCAAATGCTTTTCCAAACGTTGCTGCAAAGCTTGTGCTGAACCCAAATCGTGACCGAAGGGCTTTTCAATCACCATGCGTCGCCAGCCATTGGTTTCGGTTAGCAAGTCTTCAGCGGCTAAACCTTCAGTAACCGTGGCGTATAACTCAGGGGTAATCGACAGGTAGAAAATGGCATTTTTGTGGCAAGCATCGCGCTCAAACCAAGTGCGTAAATCGGCATAGTGTTGCGGCTCGGTCAAACTACCCGCTAAATAATCCAAACGCTGCAAAAAACTGATTAGTAATGCATCATCATTCATGCCGAGTGTCAGTAATTGCTGACGCACTTCGTCACGCCACGTTGCCTGCGTAAACGGTGTGCGCCCACAACCCAAAATCGCAACATCGGCGGCTAAATGCCCCAACGAATGCAATTGATACAGCGCGGGCAATAACTTGTGTGCGGCGAGATTACCCGTCGCACCGAAAATAACGTAAGCGTGAGACACACAATGATAACTCATGAACAACATTCCTTGATCGTGCAAGCAGATGACACCAGCAATACCGATGAGCTACTCACTGTAACACAAAGCCACCCCCACTCACGCCATCATGCTGCCACGGCGTGCAGGGACTTACGGCTCGCATAACGTATTTTCCACACCCGCAAGGTGCGCATCACATAAACCAACGGCTTGCTCAAAATATGCCGCGTACTAACGTGCAAATTCACCATGCGCTTGCGTTCTGCCCACAGGCGATTCAATACCGGATGATCCGGCGTAGCACAAGAATCCATCCACGTAATGGTTTGCTTATTGTCCAGCGTGACGTAGATATTTTCTAAATCCAGCAACACGCCGGGGGAATACTTCGCGTAACGCTCATCGTAAGCCCCTTTAAAAGCAAACGCGCCAAATGTCGCCCCCAAAATACTCATGTGAATGGCAATCACCGTGTCATCCAAGGTCATTTTCATCATCATCAATTGCCCACGCATGGCGGCATGACGAATTAATTCTTCCGCAAATACCCGCTCATTCGGACGACAAGCCAACGCGGTGTGCTTCTCACCTTTCCAACCGCTTTGCTCTAACTGCAAAAATTCACGAATCCATTGATCCAAGTGCCGCGTTTGCCCCGGCATTAAGGTGTGAAATTCCAAATCCCCGACTTCGCTCAAACGCTGCCGCAAACGCCGATATTTTTTCAGTTTGCGATTACCCTGATACATCTGCAAATAATCTTCCGGCGATAAAGTCGAATTCAAAAAAGCACGTTCCCAATAATCCGTGTCATCCAACAATTGTTTTTGTTCTTGCGCCACGTCTTTAAAAATTCGTATGAACAAACCTTCCAATGGGATTTTATTCAGTGAAAATGCTGTGATGTGCGCTTGTTTTTGCAACCACTGAAAAAAACTCACCACCGCTTGAATGGCATGATCTTGATGCACCAACGGCGTACCCAATGGGCAATGTGCGTGCAACCAATTAGTCCAGTGATTAGCGGGCATTTTTTGGTAGGTTTGTTCTGCCGTCAGCGGGAAAAAACCAATCAATAACGAATGCGAAGCATCTTTCCAAATCAGCAAAACGGAAACATCGTGATGTTGCTCAAGCAATTGTTCCAATGCAGGCAATAACATCCAACTTTCATAAAAGGGATTGGGTTCAAGTGCTTGACGCGCCAGTAAATCCCATGAAGGAACAATATCGCGCAATGAGGAAGGATCGGTAATAAGCTGCGTATTCAAAGCACTATACCCATTTATATTTTGATTATGGTAAGGGGTCATTGTGCATTAATGCTCTGATCAAGCGTGATGGGATACCGGATAAACGTATGGAAAATAACGACAATACACGCGCAAGGGG
The DNA here is from genome assembly GCA_039797295.1 of Pseudomonadota bacterium. GTDB lineage: Bacteria > Pseudomonadota > Gammaproteobacteria > Thiotrichales > Thiotrichaceae > Thiothrix. Next base: position 158,296 of record JBDKID010000001.1, read on the forward strand.
CGCACAAGTTGTGGGACGAGGCACACCTCCGCCCCACATCGTTACACCAAAAGCTTAATGCAACTTAAGCAGCCGCACGAAAAGTTGCCAATGCCGCACCACTCGCGAGGATGGCACGCACTGCATCCGCCGCCGTTGCTAACGAATCGTAACGGCGCAAATGCTGTAAACAAATCGCAGCGGCATAGACAATACTGTCGTGCATCAAACCTTGTTCCCCACCCAACGCGCCTAAACCTTGTTGTGCGGCAACAGCAGCTAAAGCATCACTGTGAATTGCGGTGTCAATAATGCCATCCAACACGGGCGCGGCGGGCAAATCCAGCGGTAAAGGTACAGCTCGCACCTCGGCTTGAATCCCCACTGTTGCTGGTGTCAGTTCAAGCTGTTGCACATCGCTTTGTTCGTGGTAATAAAACAGCTTCCCCGCTTGCTGTAACGACGGCAGGATGCCGCCTTCCATGCCGCGCACGAATGCCGCGCTGGCAAAGCCCGCCTGTCGCGCCAACGACGCATAAATCGCTGGATACGCTTTATGCACATAACCACCAATGCAATGCGTTTTGTGCTGACCCCGAATCGGGCCTAATAAGGTTTCCACCGTGGTGAGAATTTGGCGTTTCACCATGCGTTGGCGAATCGGAATCAGGTCGTGCAAACGCGGGGCAAATTGCTTTTGGTCGATGTAAGTCCAGCCGACTTGTTCCAACTGCGCGGTGGCCTGCGCTGGGGTTAAATCCACCTTCACACCAGCCGCCTTGAGAATTTTATGATGGGTCGCGCCGAATTTCGGTCCAACTTGTTCCAAACCGTGCAATACGCTTGGTATCCCCATTGTTGCCAATACCGCTGGCACAAAAGTCGACGCGGGTACACCGCGTGCATAACCGTCATAAGGGTCGGAAATATCCAAGACTTCATCCACACACGCCGTGCTGATGATGGCTGTATCAATCAACGCTTGTAATGTACCGCGATTTTCCTCTTCCGTTTCACGTTTCATGCGCAAGCCGACCAAATACACTGCAACTTGCACCGGATCAGTATCGGCACTTAACACATAACGCATAGCTTTATAGGCTTCCGCATACGTTAAATTTTTGCTGTATTCAGGGCCTGTTGCCACTTTTTGAATGCATTGACGGATATGGCGTTGCAAATCTTTTGTACTAACAATGGCTTGATGCGTGGCGGATTCGAGGCTGGCTAAATCGCTCATGAAGCTGATCCTTATGGTTATTCAGGGTACGCTCAGTATTATGCCTGAGAAGCGTGACAGGAGCGCGAACACCGAAACTGAACCGGGGATTAAATTCAATAAACGTTCAGGAATCAATAAATTATTCTGATAATAAAATAAATTTAATTAAGTATTGATTCAGCACAAACCCGTAAGATGAGCGTCATGAAAACATCTGCGACGGACTATCAAGGGGCTGATAGTCCATCAGGTGAGCAGACCTAAAGCAGATGGGAATAATAACAATAATAGGCAGCATGGTATGTAAGTACCGAGTGACAACTATAACAAAAACGACTCGGGCTTACATATTTTCCCGACAATCTGTATCATTTTCCCTCATAATCACCCATAGAGATGGCTTTACAGCAGCCTTACACTCTATCAAACTATGCGCTCGACAATAACAAGTGTGCTCATTGATGAAGCACATAGCATTCACGACCACGTCAGTTAGCGACTTATTCGATCCACTATTATTGAAGGCAGTCCAATGACCCGGCAAATCAAGAAACTCCTGGTCGCCAACCGTGGCGAAATTGCGATCCGTATCCTGCGTGCAGCAGCGGAACTCAAACTGAGTACGGTTTCTATTTACACCCACGAAGACCGTTTCTCGCCGCATCGTTACAAGGCTGACGAAGCCTATCAGATCGGCAAGGATGACGAACCCCTCAAACCGTATCTTGATATTGAAGGCATTATTGCGGTTGCCAAACGCACGAACGTTGACGCAATTCACCCCGGTTATGGCTTCTTGTCTGAAAACGTGCAATTTGCACGTCGTTGCCGTGAAGAAGGCATTATCTTCGTTGGCCCGACACCTGAAGCCATGCAACGTTTGGGCGACAAAGTAGCCGCTAAAGAAAATGCAATTGCCGCTGGCTTACCGATTATTCAAGACAGCCAAGAACCGCTGAACAGCTTGGAAATCGCACGTCGTGAAGCTGACCGCATTGGCTATCCGCTGATGATGAAAGCCGCCGCTGGTGGTGGTGGTCGTGGTATGCGCGTCTTGCGTGACCCTTCTCAACTGGAAGGCGCGTATAACGATGCGCGTAACGAAGCCTTAAAAGCCTTCGGCGACAATACCGTCTTCTTGGAAAAATACATTGACTCGCCAAAGCACATCGAAGTGCAAATTTTGGGCGATACGCACGGCAATCTCGTGCATTTGTATGAACGTGACTGTTCGGTACAACGTCGCTTCCAAAAAGTCGTGGAAGTCGCGCCCAGTATCAACCTGAAACAAGAAACCCGTGACAACCTGTACAAATACGCACTGGCGATTACGCGCCATGTGGATTATTCCTGTGCGGGTACGGTTGAATTCTTGGTCGACAAAGATGAACGCATTTACTTCATCGAAGTGAATCCGCGCGTTCAGGTTGAGCACACCATTACCGAAGAAATCACGGGTATCGACATCGTGCGCAGTCAGATTCTGATTGCCAACGGTGCGCGTTTGGATGACCCAGAAATCGGCATTCCATCACAAGATTCCGTGCAATGCAGCGGCTTTGCGGTACAGTGCCGTATCACCACCGAAGACCCAGAAAACGGCTTCAAACCCGACTACGGTACACTGATTGCTTACCGCAGCAGTGGCGGCTTTGGTGTGCGTTTGGACGCAGGTGCAGCGTATCCGGGTGCGAAAGTATCACCATTCTTCGACTCCATGTTGGTCAAAGTCACCACATGGGGACGCACACTGGAAGGTGCAGCGACTCGTAACTTACGCGCTTTACAGGAATTCCGTATCCGTGGTGTAAAAACCAATATCGGCTTCTTGGAAAACGTCTTGCAACATCCGGTCTTCACCAGCGGTGAATGCGCGGTTACGTTCATTGATAATCACCCTGAACTGTTCCACACCCCGCTACGCTTTGACCGTGGTACAAAAACGCTGAAATTCATCGGTAACGTGATTGTCAACGGCAACCCCGATGTCAAATACGTTGACCCGAACAAGCATTTCCGCAAACCGATTATCCCCGACTTCGACAAAACTGGCGCGTACCCTAAAGGCACGAAAAACCTGTTAGACGAAATGGGTGCAGAGAAATTCTGCCAATGGGTTAAAGACCAAAAACACATCATGTACACCGACACCACCATGCGCGATGCTCACCAATCGCTGCTGGCAACCCGTGTGCGTACCGATGACATGATGAAAGTGGCAGAAGGTTTCGCGAAAAATCATTCACAAATGTTCTCCTTGGAAATGTGGGGTGGCGCAACTTTCGACGTAGCCATGCGCTTCCTGCACGAATGCCCGTGGGATCGTTTGAAACAATTGCGTGAAGCGATTCCGAACATCCTGTTCCAAATGCTGTTCCGTGGCTCGAATGCTGTTGGTTACACCGCCTACCCTGACAACGTGGTCGAAGCGTTCATCGAAAAGTCATGGGAAAACGGTATCGACGTGTTCCGTATCTTCGACTCCTTGAACTGGATCGAAGGGATGCGCAAATCCATCCAAGTGGTGCGTGAACGTACTGGCGGTATTGCCGAAGGTACAATCTGCTACACCGGCGACGTACTGCGCAAAGACCCCGGCTACAAATACAACCTGCAATACTACCTCGACCTCGCTCGTCAACTCGAAGACGCGGGCGCACACATGCTCGCGGTCAAAGACATGGCAGGTTTGATGAAACCGTATGCGGCGGCAAAACTGATTCCAGCCCTGAAAGAAGCGATCAGCATTCCCATCCACTTGCACACGCACGATACCGCATCTATCCAAGCGGCAACCCTGCTCAAAGCAATTGAATGCGGTGTGGATGTGGTCGACGGTTGCATGAGTTCCATGTCTGGCTTGACTTCACAAGTTAACCTGAACTCCTTGATTGCAGCGATGGAAGGTCAAGAGCGCGAACAACCGTTCAACCTCAAATCCCTGAATGACTACGCCAACTACTGGGAAGACGTGCGCGAAATGTACTACCCGTTTGAATCCGGCTTGAAAGCGGGTACAGCGGAAGTCTACAACCACGAAATTCCGGGCGGTCAATATTCCAACCTGCGTCCGCAAGCGATTGCGTTAGGTCTGGAACACAAGTTCGAGGAAGTCAAAGAAAACTACGCGGTGGTCAACCGCATGTTCGGCGACATTGTGAAAGTTACCCCGTCTTCCAAAGTCGTGGGCGACATGGCGATTTACATGACCTCCAACAACCTGAACGAACAAGATGTTATGGAACGCGGCGGCACGCTGGCATTCCCCGACTCCGTTATCGACTTGTTCAAAGGCGGTTTGGGTCAACAACCGGGCGGTTTCCCTGAGCAACTCAGCCAAGTGATCCTCAAAGGCGAAAAAGCTTACACTGGTCGCCCGAATGATCACCTCAAACCTGTCGATTTGGATGCTGAATTTGAAGCGTTCAAACAAGAGTTTGACCCTGAACAAACCTTCCTCGACTTCTTATCGTTCAAAATGTACCCAGCGGTATTCCGCGAGTTCTACAAACATCAGCAAGAATACGGTGACATCAGCCACCTGCCGACTCCGCTGTACTTCTACGGTCTGAAATTGAACGAAGAAGTCACCATCGAAATGGGTCGTGGCAAAATCCTCATCGTGCGGATGCTGTATCGCTCACCAGCCGACGAAAACGGTATGTGTACCGTCACGTTTGACTTCAATGGTCAAATCCGTGCCGTGCAAATCCGCGACCTGTCGGTGAAACCGACCAAAGCCACCAACCGCAAAGCCGTGGATGCCAACGAAATCGGCACTTCACTGCAAGGCAAACTGGCTGCCATCATGGTCAAAGAAGGCGACGAACTGGAACAAAACACCCCACTGTTCGTTATCGAAGCCATGAAAATGGAAACCACCATCACTGCACCAGTGGCGGGCAAGGTCAAGAAAATCCACCTGCGTGCGGGTGAACTGGTCGAACAAGGCGATTTAGTCATCGAGTTCGAGAAGTAAGCACAACTTCACACCAACCAACACAGAAGCCCCTCTTATGAGGGGTTTTTTTTATTGAATCTTTAGCGGCTTTACAGGCATTCTTGCAAGCGGGAATGTGTCCAAACTCCCAAACCCCATTGATAACTACATTTGGAACACAATAAATGAAAAAACACACACAATTGTTCACGTTAAGCGCGGGTATTCTGTTGTCTGTCGCTTTGATTGCGCCAAGCCACGCCGCGAGTTTTGATTGCAAGAAAGCGAAATCGTATGCGGAAAAAACCGTGTGCAGCACGCCGCAGTTATCCAACTTAGATGATTTATTAGCTGCTTCTTTCATCAAGGTGATGAATTCGACCAGCGATCAGAAAACCCTAAAAGCGGAAGAACACGATTGGTTGGTAAATGAGCGCAATGTCTGCACGGATGTTGACTGCTTGAAAACGGCTTATAAATCACGCATTGCCGTCTTGAACGACCTAGTTGCTTCCGCAGAAACGCCCACACCTTCCAGCTCATCCACCAACAGCAGCATGGGACAATGGTATCAAGCCACCGCCAAACCGAGCTTAGTTGTACGCGCTTCGCCAGACGTTACGGGTAAATCATTGGGCAATATTCCAACGGGCGGTAAAGTTAAAGTTGTTGCGGCAACTGGTAAAAACGACTTTATTGGTGGACGAAATGGCGCGTGGGTAAAAATCGAGTGGCAAGGCAAAACAGCGTATGTTTTCGATGCTTTCCTTGAAAAAATCGGGGCGCAAACCAGCAGCAAAACCCAAACCGACACTAGCAAACCAAGCAAAACTACGCCTAAACCGACCACGACAGGTAAAACCTTAAGCGGCGAAATTACTTCTTACGATTGCGGCGATAACTGCTACTTAACCGTCACCGATAGCAAAGGCGATGAACACATTGGCTTGTGTACCGCCTCGGCTTGCGATGCGTGGAACGAAAATGCTGCTATGCCGGATAATTTCTTACACAAAAAGGTCAAAGTCACCCTTGGTAAAGGCACGCAAGTGGATGCGGCTGGTAACGCAATGGGGGACATGGATGCCTTTGATGTTATTAGCTTTTTAAATTAATCAGGTCACGAATCCTGCGTCATTTTAGCTATCATTTTCACACATTAGTTTGTTAAATGATACCGACTAGCGATTGGCTGATTAGCCCGTCGCTTTCCGGTTGACATCTTTTGCGCATCGCTTCATTCTTGCAAAAAACAAACAATTAGCCCCATCTCAGCTTAACTAAGGATAAGACCGCTGCCCATGCGCTTGGATACGACTTATACCGTCAATACGCCCGAAGGCATTGCTTTGCAGCTCTCTCCCGCAGGGCCGATACCGCGTTTATTAGCTTGGCTACTCGATTTGCTGTTACGCAGTGGAATCAGTTTGTTAATCATTATGGCATTGGCATTCTTAGGCAAACTGGGCTTAGGCATTGCCATGATTATGTTATTTCTCTTGGAATGGTTTTACCCTGTTTACTTTGAATTGCGCCACCAAGGGCAAACACCGGGGAAAAAAATGCTGCAAATTTACGTTGCCCAAACCGATGCCAGCCCTGTTACCCCATCGGCATCCATTGTGCGTAATTTATTAAGAGTCGTGGATTTTTTGCCGTTTTTATACGGTTTTGGGTTCATGAGCATGTTATTAAATCAGCGTTTTCAGCGTTTAGGCGACCTCGCCGCGAATACCGTGGTCTTACACAAAACCATTACACAAAACCATGCGCAAAGCCCTGATGCCGACCCCATTTACCCCGATGTCACACTGACTTTAGCCGAACAACAAGCCATTATGCTGTTTGCGCAACGCAGCCATACTTTAACCACCACTCGCCAAGCCGAATTAGCCGAGTTGACTGGCGCGTTAGTGGCGAATCAACCCCATGCCACGCAATATTTACACGGCATTGCTAATTGGCTACTCGGAGGACGTAAAGCATGAAGCAAGAACAATTCGTCCAGCATTATCAACCCGTGTGGACAATGTTTACAGAATGGTTGGATTACCAACACCTAAGTAAAAAAGAACGTACACGCCGTGGTTTAACTGAACCCGCATTGGATTTTCCGCAAACTTATCGGCAAATTTGCCATCATTTAGCCTTAGCCCAAGCCCGTATGTATAGTCCGCTGTTAATTGAAGAGCTCAATCAATTAGTGATTCGCGGGCATAATCGGCTTTACACATCACGTTTGCACTTACTGCATCACGTTGCCGAATTTTATTTACGGGTATTTCCACAATTAGTGCGCCAATCAAGCCGCGCATTATTATTAGCGGGCGTATTATTCTTTGGTAGTTTGTTTAGCATGATCATTGCCATCCAAATCGAACCGGAATTAACGTATTCCGTATTGAATGGCGAACAAGTGGCGAACATGGAAACCATGTACGATCCAGCCCGCACTACTCGTTTCGGACGTGAGCGCGAAGCCGATAGCGATGTCTTAATGTTCGGTTTCTATATTCGCAATAATACAGGCATCGGCTTTCAAGTATTTTCGGGCGGTTTATTGTATGGTTTAGGCAGTGCATTTTTCTTATTGTACAACGGTTTAATCATTGGTGCTGTTGCTGGGCACTTAACCGAAGTGGGTTACATTGAAACTTTCTGGGGATTTGTTGCCGGACACAGTGCATTTGAATTAACAGCTATTATGCTGTCGGGTGCTGCTGGCTTTAAACTCGCGGAAGCTTTATTAATACCGGGGCGCAAATCACGCTTATTGGCTTTACGCGATAATAGTCAGGAAGCAATTAAAATCGTTTACGGTGCGGCAACCTTATTCATCATGGCTGCCTTTGTTGAAGCCTTTTGGTCATCACAAGTATGGATTCCGGTCATGGTAAAATACGCCGTGGGTATTAGCTTGTGGTTATTAGTCATTAGTTACTTCACTTTTGCGGGGCGTGGTACTCATGCGGATTGATGACATTACCACTAATATTCGTTTGCGTGCGCCGTGGGAGGCAGTCGACCTCGGTTTTGCAATGGTGCAACACCATTGGCGCGACATTTTCTCCGCATGGACTGTCGTCTTACTGAGTTTTGCCATTAGCTTTTGGATAATCATGCCCAATGACTACAAAGCCTATGTGCCAATACTGTTGTGGTGGTTTAAACCGCTCTATGATCGCATTTTATTACACATTTACAGCCGTCAACTATTCAATAACCCTTTAAGCACCGCCGATGTGTTTTCTGCTATTCCGCAACTCATTTGGAACACAGGTTTATTGGGTGCATTAACCTTTCGGCGATTTTCTTTGTCGCGTGGTTTTAACCTTCCCATTTGGCAGTTAGAACAATTGCGTGGCAAACCGCGCAAAGAACGCCAAGAATTATTACACTTGCAAGCTCAAAGCCAAGCAACATGGTTAACCATTGCTTGCTCCAACCTTGAATACGTGATTATTTTTAGCATTGCGGCTTTGGTTCTCATGCTTGATCCCTCACATTATGCAAAAGACTACATAATGGCGACTTTTACTGATGCAATGGATGAGCAACTGCGTTATTGGGGCGCACTCATTTATTTGCTTTTATACGGTTTAGCCGTTTGGATTATCGAGCCTTTATACATTGCTGCCAGTTTCAGCCTTTACCTAAATCGACGCACGCAATTAGAAGCGTGGGATATTGAACTAGCTTTTCGTAGCTTAAGTGAACGCTTACAGCATCACAGTGCCAGCTCCAATCAGAGTATTAGCATAATCATGGTTGGTTTATTAATGTGTATTGTTATGGGCAGTACGTTCTACCCTACACCATCATTAGCCAATGACACGCCAGATAAAGCGGAAAGCGTTGCTGCCAAAGCCTTGCCACCGAGTGCGGCACAAGCACAAATCGACGCGATTATGCAGCGCGATGAGTTTAATCAGGTACGCACGGTTAAACGTTGGCTACCGAAAAAGCAAGAGACAAAAGTTAAAGACCCCTCTGAAATTTCGGCAGCGATGCAAGTATTACTGGCTAATATCCTAAAAGGCATTCTGTGGATAACGGCATTTATACTGGTGGTTTTAGGCATTGTGTATCGTCGTCAAATCCTTGATAAACTCAAACCACGCCATCGCAAAACCGCAGCGCATATTCCACCCGATATTTTATTTGGCATGGACATTCGCCCAGAATCCTTGCCGGACGATATTGCCAATGAATGCCGTCGTTTATGGCGTGCTGGTCAACACCGTGAAGCCTTGAGTTTATTGTACCGTGGCGCATTAATGCGTTTAACGCGCCACGATCAAATCCCGATTCATGCCAGTCATACCGAAGGTGATATTCTGCAATTAGCGCGGCAACACCTTGCCGGACAACGCATTGCATGGTTAACTGCCGTGACACGAGCGTGGCAAGAATTGGCTTACGCGCATCGCACACCGCCAGATCAACGCATTGAACCTTTATTTGAGGATTGGGCACGTTTTATTACCCCACTGCCTGCTCCAAATACACCGGAGGTTATTGCATGAACTTCCAACGCATTATTTTAAGTGTGTTTGCTATTTTGGTTATGGTTGCTGGCACATTATGGTTTGTAAAAACCTTTGAATTCAAAGAAACGCAAGAATACGTTGGTTTACGCGGTGAGGCACAATACAATAACTTATTTGCAGCACGCTTATTTTTAAAAAGCATGGGCATTCCTGCCGAACGCAAAGATACATTAACCACACTACCCCCACAGCACAGCGTTTTGATTTTAAATACCGAACGTTACACGTTATCCCAGCACAAAATCAATGAAATACTGTCATGGGTAAAAGCAGGTGGACATTTAATTACACGCGCTCGCTCTTCGGTGGCAGAAAGTTTATTTGATACAGGTGATGAAGCTGCAAAACCGGCTAAATACGACCCCTTACAAGCAGCATTAGGCATTAGCCTCGGCAAGCATATTATGCCAGATGATGCTGATCTACCCACTTCGGCGCGTCTTGCGAATATGCCAAGTGATCTAACCTTAAAAGTCAACCCTAGCTTTTTCGATACGTTAGTGGTGGATAAAACTGCCTATACGCAACAATTTCAAGGGGCAAATTGGTTATTGGAAAAGCCGTTTGGTAATGGAAAAATTACACTATTGGCAAATTTGGAATTGATTGAAAACACCGACTTAAACAAATACGAGCACGCGCAATTCTTTTGGTACATGGTTCACAGCCAACACGCCACCCCGCAAAGTGTTTGGTTGGTGCACCAAGATGATATGCCCCCCTTGTGGAAATTGATTTGGCAAAAAGCATGGGCATTGGTTTTAACCCTCAGCCTTTTTGTACCATTAACCTTAATGGCACTTAGCCCGCGTTTTGGTGCATTACAACCCACCCCGAAACCCGAACGCCGTCGTATTTTGGAACATATTCGTGCCAGCGGTTTATTTATGTGGAAACGTTATACCAAACAGCAAGACGTGCGTTACCAAACATTTGCATTCAGTGTTGCACAACTGTTTCCGACTAAAGCCGTGCCGAATAATAGCCTTAAGCCAACACCAAATAATTCACACAATTCAACAAATCAGCCATCAGCAGAAAACCATGACTAATACGCATCTAACGCTTGAACAAGCCAGTGCACTGGCAGAGACCATACGCCACGAAGTCAGTAAAGCCTTGATTGGGCAACGCCAAGTCGTGCGCGAAACCCTTGTTGCCTTACTTGCAGGCGGACACGTTTTGATCGAAGGCGTTCCCGGTTTGGGCAAAACCTTGTTGGTTCGCGCCTTGGCAAAAACCATCGCCGGACAATTTGCCCGCATTCAATTCACCCCCGATTTAATGCCCGCCGACATTAGCGGTCATGTGTTGTTTGATATGCAAAATCAAACCTTTAATGTGCGCAAAGGACCTGTTTTCACCAACCTTTTGTTAGCCGACGAAATCAACCGCGCCCCCGCGAAAACGCAATCCGCTTTACTCGAAGTCATGCAGGAACAGCAAGTCACGATTGAAGGCAATGCTTATGCCGTACCGTTGCCGTTCATGACCTTAGCCACGCAAAACCCGCTGGAACAAGAAGGCACATACCCACTCCCCGAAGCGCAATTAGACCGTTTCCTACTGAAAGTGTTTATTGATTACCCATCACTCGAAGAAGAAGCCGAAATGGTTACAGTGGTGACGGATCAGCAAATCGGCGACCGTTTTAACCTTGCCAACTTGCAGACCGTTGCCACGCCCGAACAAATACTGGCTTTGCAACAAATCACCGCAACGATTGCGGTCGATGTAGCGGTATTGGATTACGCGGTGCGTATTACTCGCGCCACTCGTCAATGGCAAGGCTTACGGTTTGGCGCGGGACCACGCGGCAGTATCGCGCTGATTCGTGCCGCACGCGCTAATGCTTTGTTGGAAGGGCGCGATTATGTCCACCCCGATGACATTAAACACGTTTGTTTACCCGTGTTGCGGCATCGCGTTTCGCTTGCCCCCGAAATGGAGCTGGAAGGCTATAACGCAGATCATTTGCTCAAAGCCATTCTCGAAAAAACCGCCGCCCCACGGACATAAGCATGACTGTCATGATGCTGCCCGCTCGTCGTTTGTTTTACCTTGTCGGTGCTAACGCGCTCGTTGCTTTATGCGCCAGTCTTCAACCCAATTGGATCGTGGCTTGGTACATCAGTATCAGCGTAAGCTTTGCACTGGTGCTGGCGGACATGGCTTTGGCGTGGAAGGAGGTTTCACCAGAAGCCGAACGTGTTGTTCCGCATTCCCTGCCATTGGGAGTGAAACGTGAAGTGCGTTTACGCCTGTGTAATCGCAGTACCCACCCGCAAAATTGGCGTATTTACGACCACTACCCGACAGCAATGCAAGTGGAAGGCTTTCCACTCAGTATTACTTTGCGCCCCAATGAATACGCCGCACCACTTTACGCCGTGACCGCCACCGAACGTGGCAAATGGGCATTTCCTTGCGTACAAATTCGCGCCTTATCCCCTTTCAAACTGTGGTGGCGTGACAGCAAACTGCCCGTTTTATCCGAAGTGAAGGTTTACCCCAACTTCGCTGCTGTTGCGCAATACGCACTCATGGCAACCGATAACCACCTGAGTAATTTGGGGATTATGAAAAAACGCCGCCGGGGTGAAGGACAAGATTTTCATCAACTGCGCGAATACCGTGCGGGCGACAGTTTGCGGCAGATTGATTGGAAAGCCAGCGCGAGAATGCACAAAGCGATTTCGCGCGAATACCAAGACGAACGCGACCAAGAAATCATTTTCATGCTGGATTGTGGGCATCGCATGACGGCGAAAGATGACACACTTTCGCATTTTGACCACACTTTGAATGCGATTTTGCTGCTGACTTATGTCGCCCTTCACCAAGGCGATGCGGTGGGTTTAGGCAGTTTTGCCGGAGCAAATCGCTGGCTTGCGGCGCGTAAAGGGCAACACAATGTGCAACACATGCTGAATAACCTTTACGACTTGCAACCAACGCCTAACGCCCCCGATTACAGCCAAGCCATCACCGAATTACTGGTGCGTCAAAAGAAACGCGCGTTGGTTATTTTTATTACGAATTTACGCGATGAAGATTTAGACGACTTGTTACCCGCGTTACACATTTTACGCAAACGCCACCTCGTTTTATTGGCGAGTATGCGTGAACAAGCACTGGATGCAGCCGCCGCAGAACCGTTAGAAAACCTCACGGATGCCATTCAGCAAGCAGCGGTTAAACATTACTTACACCTGCGCGAGTCAACCGTGGCGCGGGTTCGCGCGACGGGCATTCGTTGTATTGACACGCCCCCCAATGAGTTGTCCGTGAATTTAATCAACCATTATCTTGACATTAAACGCAGTGGCATTTTGTAACGCGAAACACCACAGCTAATCGGAAAACAGGCTCGACTATATAAATCTCCACAGCAAAAGCGCATTAATAAACTACAGTCTATTAGTGCGAACTTTACGCATGATTGATTTTTTAACTACACATGGAGAATACCGATGAGCTTTCTGAGTGAATTTAAAGAGTTTGCCATGAAAGGTAATGTCGTTGACCTCGCGGTCGGTGTCATTATTGGCGGTGCATTCGGCAAAATCGTTTCCTCATTCGTTGCCGATGTGGTCATGCCATTGCTAGGTCTGGTAGTGGGTGGGGTTAACTTCTCTGATATGGCAATTACCTTGAAAGCTGCCGAAGGTGAGATCCCAGCCGTCGTTCTAAAATACGGCGCATTCCTGCAAACCGTGTTTGACTTTGTGATCGTTGCACTCGCTATTTTCTTAGCCATCAAAGCCATGAACAAACTCAAACGCAAACAAGAAGAAGCACCAATCGCTCCTCCAGCTCCTTCGAGTGAAACCGTTCTGTTAACGGAAATTCGCGACCTGCTGAAAACTAAATAAACATTTCACCGCTCCAGTGGTCTCACAGAGGAAGCCAAAAACGCTTGGCTTCCTTACAATGCAAAAAACTTGCGAACGGAGAACCACAATGCCCAATACCCCAGAACAAATAAAGCAATCCCCAACTAACCTTAGCCGCCGCCGCTTTTTAGTGGATTCGCTGGTATTAGCCGTCAGCATTCCCGCCTTTTACGCACCGCTGAATGCCAGTGCGGACAATACCGCCACCCCGCGCACCACTTCTAATAATGTACGTTTTTTAGTGCGCAATGATGCGGATTACCTCAAACATCGGCAAATTTTCAACAAGCGTATTACTGCCATGCCGAAAGTCATTGCGGTGTGTGCGAATGAACGAGGCGTGCAAGAAGCCGTCGCTTATGCCAGCAAAAACAACCTGCCGATTGCGGTGAAAAGCGGCGGACACAGTTTTGAAGGGTTTTCGATTAACGATGGCGGTTTAGTTGTTGATCTTTCCGGCATGAACAAACCGACTTACAACAAAACCAACCAACACATGATTATCCAACCGGGAGCAAAACTCGGTGGTGTGTATGAATATTTGTACCAATTCGGGCGTTTGATTCCGGCGGGTTCGTGTGCTGGTGTAGGTGTTGCGGGTTTAAGTTTGGGTGGCGGCTACGGCTTTTTTGCACGGCAACTTGGTTTAACTTGCGATAGTTTGCTGCGCGTGCGCATGGTCGATGGCAAAGGCAATGTCCACGATTCCAAAGACAAACCCGATTTACTGTGGGCGTGCAAAGGCGGCGGTAATGGTAATTTCGGCATTATTACGGAACTGGAATTTCAAACCCATCAAGCCCCGACTTACTTCACCAGTTACCGTTATAAATACCGCAACCTGACCCCGGATAGCGCGACGAAACTCGCCGCACGCTGGTTTGATCTGATGAAAACTTTACCCAATACCGCGTATTCCTCGTGGGTGATTAATGGCAAAAGTCTCACCATTTTTGTCACCGATACCGCACCTGAAGCAACACCAGCCCTGAAAAGCATTATTGCCAAGCTGAAAGTGGATGCGACAGAAAGCATGACACCGCGCAAAGATCCGTTCCTCAAAGGGATTCAGCGTGTCAAAGGCGGGACAGAACCGATGTATTTCAAAAACGTTTCAGCAGGTTATTACCATGACTTTAATGACTTGAAAGCCATGCTGCCGAGTATTTTAAAGAAAATTGCGGCGGCGAAAATCACCACCTTATTGCAAATCAACACGCTCGGCGGGGCGATTAACAACCCCAGTTTAGAAGCCACAGCGGCTTACCCTCACCGTCAATTCGGCTTTTTGGGCGAACTGCAAACCTACTACGACAAAGCCACGCAAACTGCGACTGCCGAACAAATCGTGCGCGATATTCAAGGGCAGTTAACGGCAGGAGGCATTAAAGCCCATTACCGCAACTACCCTGATGTGGAACTGCCGCATTGGGAAACGGCTTACTACGGTAATAATTACGCACGCTTACAGGACATGAAACGTCAATTCGACCCTGATAACCGTATCCGTCACCCGCAAAGTGTACGGGTGTAACGGGTACAAGCTTAGCTTTTGGCAAATTGTGCTGCGTCAAACCAGCGGTTATTCAGGTAGCCGCTGAACAAGGTATAAAGCGCAATCACGCCCAAACCTGAAAATAACAGCAAGGTGCAAAACTCATACGGTATGCCTAACAGTTTTGCTGCTGCTTCGACACAAGTTGCTTCTGGCGCAAATACCGCTGGCAACATAACGTCCAACCCTAAACCTGACACCACTTTCTCCGCAATGGAAATGGCACAACTGTCTTGTTCCATGATGGCGCGATGCTGTGCAATTGCCGCCGCGACACCAATGCTGGCGGTAAGTACCACTAATAATCCACTGAGTACTTGTGCACCACGCTTAGTGAAAATCACGCCAATTAACGCCACAAAAGCGATTACAAAACACACTAAGCGTTGAAATACACACCAAACACAAGGGTGCATACCGAGTAGATGCTGCGTTGATAAGGCAATGCCCACGGCAGCTAAAGCAGTGACAGCGATGAAGGCAAACCATTGCCGATTGGTAACGGAGCTTATTATTTTCAACATGGCATATCCTTTCAGTTTTTATCATTCAAACGTATTGTAGTCCGCTGCGTATTAAAGTTTTATAGCAAACCACGCTCGGCAAACGAGATAACTTGATCCCCGACAACAAAATGGTCTAAAACCCGCACATCAATCAAATGCAGTGCGTCTTTTAACTTGTGGGTAATGCGTTCGTCGGCTTGACTCGGTTCTGCCACACCTGACGGATGGTTATGCGCAAAGATCACCGCAGCGGCATTATGATGCAAGGCTCGCCGTACCACTTCACGCGGGTGCACCGACGCACCATCAATCGTGCCCCTAAACAATTCCTCGTACTCAATCACACGGTGGCGATTATCCAGAAACAAACAGGCGAACACTTCAAAGCGATAATCGCGCAGTCGAGCGGTGAGGTAAAAACGCACCGCTTCGGGATCATTCAATGGGTCGCCACGCCGCAATTTTTCGGCTAAATAACGCCGTGACATTTCCAAAACGGCTTGTAATTGCACGTATTTGGCTTGCCCCATGCCGTGGGTTTCACAAAATTTTTCTGCATCTGCATCAAACAATTGACGTAAACTACCGAAACCCTGCAATAGCTCGCGTGCTAAATCAACGGCAGTTTTGCCTTTGACCCCCACGCGCAAGAAAATTGCTAATAATTCGGCATCCGATAAGGCTTGTGCGCCGCGTGCTAATAGTTTTTCGCGTGGACGTTCGTCTATCGGCCAGTCCGTAATTGCCATAAAGCCTGCTTTTATTATTGGGATTAAAACGCAAATCTTATGTCATTCCTGCTCGGTAAAAATATTCTTTTAGGGATAAGTGGTGGTATTGCTGCTTACAAATCAGCAGAATTCGTTCGCTTACTCAGTAAAAAAGGTGCGAAAGTGCGTGTGTGCATGACCGCATCCGCGCAACAGTTCATTACCCCACTCACCATGCAAGCCTTGTCGGGCAATCAAGTTCACACCGAACTGCTCGACCCTCAAGCCGAATTGGGCATGGGGCATATTGAATTAGCACGCTGGGCGGATGCGATTGTGATAGCCCCCGCCACCGCTAATACCTTGGCAAAACTCACTTACGGTTTAGCCGATGATTTACTCACCACGGTTTGCTTGGCGAGTAACGCACCGTTAGCCGTTGCCCCCGCGATGAATCAGCAAATGTGGCATAACGCCGCGACCCAACAGAATGTACGCACCTTGCAACAACGCGGGGTTCACATTTTGGGGCCAGCAGCGGGTGAACAAGCTTGTGGTGATGTTGGGTTTGGGCGAATGCTCGAACCGGCGGATTTACTCACCGCTACTGAAAACCTTTTCGCCCCCGCCCTACCACAAACTTTAGCGGGGAAACAGGTTTTAATTACCGCAGGACCGACGCGCGAAGCGATTGATCCGGTGCGTTTCATTAGCAATCGCAGTTCCGGCAAAATGGGTTACGCGGTGGCACAAGCAGCCGCCGAATTGGGTGCGAAAGTCACGCTGGTTTCCGGTCATGTGGCGTTGGATTGCCCAGCGGGTGTGGAACGCATCAATGTCGAATCCGCAGCAGATATGCTCAACGCAACGCTGACACACGCGCCGAATGCAGATATTTTCATTGCCACTGCTGCCGTTGCGGATTACACCCCCGCCGCGATTGCCGACCGTAAAATCAAAAAAACCTCCGACACCTTCGTGCTGGAAATGCAGCGCACCACCGACATTCTGGCAACCGTCGCCAAACATTTCCCGCAGGTATTCACGGTAGGGTTTGCTGCCGAAACGCACGATTTGATGACCTATGCCCGCAGCAAATTAGAACGCAAAGGCTTGGACATGATTGCCGCCAATTCCGTGGATGGTGGCAAAGCCTTTGACCAAGCCACCAACGCGCTAGAAGTTGTGTGGAAAGACGGGCATTATTCCCTGCCCGAAATGAGCAAACAGCAATTAGCCCATGAACTGCTGACACTCATTGCGACACGTTATCAAACAACTGCGAAAGCACAAACCACACGGAATATTGCATGACACGGATCGACTATAAAATCCTCGACCCACGCATTGGCACGACTTTTCCCCTGCCCGCTTATGCCACAACAGGTTCAGCAGGTATGGATTTACGCGCCTGTTTGGAGGAAGCCATCACCTTATTTCCCAATGAAACCGCACTCATTCCCACGGGTTTAGCGATTCACATTGGCGACCCTAGTTTGGCGGCGGTGATTTTGCCGCGCTCTGGTTTGGGGCATAAACACGGCATTGTTTTGGGTAACTTAGTGGGCTTGATCGACTCAGATTACCAAGGGCAGTTAATGATTTCGTGCTGGAATCGCGGTAAAGAAATCTTCACCATGCAACCCGGCGAACGCATTGCGCAATTGGTATTCGTACCCGTAGTCCAAGTCGCATTGCAACAAGTGGAAGAATTCGATCAATCATATCGAGGCGAAGGCGGCTTCGGGCATTCAGGGACACATTGAGATGAGCAAGAAAAAAGCACCTAGTACGCAAGATAATGACCAACAATTTTGGGATTTAGCCGAACAATTCGTCGAATTAGCGAATACATCGCTGGAAAACGCGGATGCGGGCAAAGTTGGCGCGGCGATGTTGTACGCGGCAACGCGCTTTAATGCCTTCGTGGTGGCCTCGTCATCGTTGGATCGTGCGGAATTCATTGAAGACATGGATGAATCAATGGAATACCTTAGCAAACAGTTTCGCCACATGCTCGGCGACAATTTGCGCGACTTCCGTGACAACTATAAGCAGTACATGAAAACATCCGCCACGGAACAAGACGATGACGAAGCCGTAAAAGGTGAGTAACGGCAAGTAATTATCCGTAACTGACGCATTCCCAAACGAAAAAAGCCACGCAACCGTGGCTTTTCTCTTATCACCAGCGTGTAATGAATTACAGACGCTCGAAGACTACCGCGATACCTTGACCGCCGCCGATACACATTGTTACCAGTGCGTATTTGCCGCCAGTGCGGTGCAGTTCGTAGATCGCTTTGGTCGCAATGAACGCGCCAGAACAGCCAACCGGATGACCCAATGCAATCGCGCCACCGTTCGGGTTGGTTTTCGCCAAATCTAATTCCAGACCACGCGCAACCGCAATCGCTTGAGCTGCGAACGCTTCGTTGGATTCGATCACGTCGATTTGATCCAAAGACAAACCTGCTTTTTTCAGTGCCAGTTTGGATGCAGGGATTGGGCCTTCGCCCATGACATCATTCGGTACACCAGCCACCGCGTAAGACACCAAACGTGCCATTGGTGTGTGACCTGCATTAGCTGCAACGTCTGCTGCTGCCAAGACGAAGAAAGCCGCACCGTCATTGATACCAGAAGCATTACCCGCTGTGACTGTGCCATCTTTTTTGAATGCAGGACGCATTTTCGCCAAAGATTCCATCGTAGTCGCTGGTTTCAAATGCTCGTCAGTGTCGAAAATCACTTCGCCTTTGCGTGTTTTTTTCACGATAGGTACGATTTGTGATTGGAAACGACCATCAGCTTGCGCAGCAGCTGCACGACGTTGTGACTCAACCGCAAAAGCGTCTTGCTCTTCACGGCTAATGCCCCATTTAGTCGCCAGATTTTCCGCCGTAATACCCATGTGACCTACGCCGAACGGGTCAGTCAGTACAGAAACCATGCTGTCAATCGCACTGGTGTCACCCATACGTGCGCCAGAACGCAGTGCAGGCAGCATGTAAGTGCCTTTGGACATGACTTCAACGCCACCACCAATACCGTAATCCGCATCACCCAACATGATGTTTTGAGAAGTGGTAACAATCGCTTGCAAGCCAGATGAACACAAACGGTTCAATTGCATTGCAACAGAATCCATTGACAACCCAGCTTGGATTGATGCAACGCGAGAAACGTAGGCATAACGTGAATCGGTAGGAATGCAAGTACCAACTGTTACGTAATTAATCGCTTGAGGGTCAACACCAGAGCGTGCAACTGCCTCTTTCATGACCGCGCCGCCGAGTTCACAAGATTCCATGTCCGCCAACGCACCACCAAACGCCCCAATTGCAGAACGGACAGCACTTAATACAACAACGTCTCGACTCATTCTTATTTCCTCCAAAGGATTAAAAAACTATTTTCATAAATGCCTAGCTGACGCTGAATGTAACCGCAACCCCGCCCTAACACAACCTCTATTTCAGCCCAAATAGACACAAGTTAGGGTGTTACACAGGGAAATCGGCGTGCGCTATAATCGGCAACTTTTGCAAATTTTCTAAACGATAAGGCAGAAACCTATGCAACGCATTACCCAAAACACGGCTGACATCTTGATGGAAGCACTGCCATACATTCAAAAATACGCGGGCAAAACCATTGTGGTGAAATACGGCGGGAATGCCATGACTGAACCGGCTTTACAACAAAGTTTTGCGCGTGACATTGTGTTGTTAAAGCAAGTCGGCATTAACCCTGTGGTGGTACACGGTGGTGGGCCACAAATCGGTAACTTATTGAAACAGATTGGTAAAGAAAGCCATTTTGTGGATGGAATGCGCGTTACCGATGCTGAAACAATGGACGTGGTACAAATGGTATTGGGCGGCTTGGTGAATAAGCAAATCGTCAATATGATCAATCAAGCAGGCGGACGCGCCATTGGTTTAACGGGTAAAGATGGCAATATGATCATTGCCAAAAAATTGATACTGGAACGTAAAGCCTTTGAAAATCAACCATCTGAGATCGTTGACCTTGGTCACGTTGGTGAAGTCACCGACATTGATGCCAGTGTGGTACGCATGTTGGAAGAAGATCGCTTCATCCCTGTCATTGCACCGATTGGCGTAGGACGTGACGGCACTAGCTACAACATTAATGCCGACATCGTTGCTGGCAAAATGGCGGAAGTATTGAACGCTGAACGCTTGCTGTTACTCACCAATACCCCCGGCGTATTGAACAAAGAAGGGCAATTATTGGATGTGTTAAGCCAACAAGACATTCAAGACTTGATCGCAGATGGCACGATTCATGGCGGTATGTTACCGAAGCTCGCTTGCGCAATGGATGCCATTGCGGGTGGTGCGAAAAATGCCAGTATTATTGATGGGCGAGTGCCACACGCGGTGTTGCTGGAACTACTGACGGATCAGGGTGTGGGGACAATGGTGACGCGCTAAGCAAACGGCTTAAGCGGTCATGATCTTGTGCAAAACCTTGCTGTAAACGGTCTTGTTCTGTTTGATTTTCCTGCAAAGCATAATCGTAGTTGGTAATGGTTTTTTCAGAATTACGCAAATAGCCTTCTAACGTTTTGCGTTGGGAGGCATCCTCCACTTTCGGTAATTGTTCACGGATGCTTTGCATACGGCTTACTAAAGCAGTGCGTCGCTCGTTCAACGACTGAGAACTTTTTTCTAGCAAAGCCACTTTGCTACGGTATACGGCTTCCAGCTCTTGCACATCAGCATAATTTTTTAACAAATAATCATCTTGCTGCTGCTGTTGATTGGCTAAGGCATCGCGTAACTTGGCAAGTGTTTCGCGGTGTTTTTGCTCAGCGATTTGTTCAGCGCTGGGTGCGGCATTAATGGTTTTAATTGTCATGCCACGTTCATTGAGTTCGCTATGTCCTTGTTGAGAAACGACAGGTGGTACAACATCGGCGTAATGCACTTCGCCTTGCGCATCGACCCAACGATAGAATCCCGCCTGCACAGTAGCACTACTCAGTAACCATAGAGCAGTTAATGTTGTAAGCCAAAATTGATGTCCTTTCATAGCTAGTCATTCATTTAATCTCGGTATTAGAATTTCTAGCAGGGGATAACGCATAAAGCGCGAAGTGAATGGAAGAACGGAAGTAATTAGGTTCTAAACGTCACCTGCCCCATTACAAAGCTGCAACAGGGCAAGTGTGTCGTTTTATGTAAGCATTAACGCATGGTATAGAAAGCATCCGACACGCTAGAGCGAATCCGGCTCAAACTGGCCTTGGCTTCACTTTCAGAACTGAACGGTACGCGCACTTTGTACATACCGCCGACGCTATCCACCACGGCATTAAAGCCTTGTGATTGCATTTGACTGCGCATCGCCTCAGCAGTACTGCGATTTTGGGTCGCGACGACTTGCACCGCATAAGAACCGCCAGTGCCGCCACTGCTATAACCGCTACCACCACCAGAAGAATAGCCACCGCCGTAGGATGAACCACCACCACTGTACGAAGACCCTGTAGAACTAGGTGCTGAATAGTCGTAGTAAGAACCAGAGCTACCACCAGTAGCAGCACCCGTGCTTGCACCATAGCCCGCGCCGCCAGTTTGTGAACCAGCCGTCGAACCGTAATCAGTACCACTTGCCCCTGTTGTACCGCCATAACTAGCCGTCGTACCATAAGCTCCTGTTGTTGAACCTGCTTGAGCTTGTGGATTCGTGCTAGGCGCACAGCCAGAAATAAACGCTGCTGCCAGAACTAGGCTTGCAGCCACCAATGTCATTTTGTTTTGCATAAGTTTTTTAGCCCTAAGTAATTGTTGTTTTGATAGACAATGTTAGCGGCGCGAAGGTTCCCCAACGAGGCTTGATTTTTAAGAAAAATGTTCATACCCGCGCCGTTCGTTAAGAAGCTGGTAATCAACTAAACAACCCGTTAAATTTTTATCTATCTCACCGATAACAGTGACAGGAATTGTCTGTTTTTCAGCCTCTTGCCTAACAGTATCTAACAATTCCGGTGGCAGAGTAAACAATAATTCATAGTCATCTCCGCCAGTTAGCGCAAATTTCAAGCGTTCATCGAGCGGCAATGCGTGCAAGGCGGGTGAAACAGGAATACAGGCATGATGGAGTCGCGCCCCCACTTGCGATGCTTGCAAGATATGCCCCAAATCCGCCAGTAAACCATCGGAAATATCCATGCAAGCCGTTGCACGTCCGCGCAAGATATGCCCCAAAGCCAGACGTGGTGTTGGGTAATTTAACCGTTGCACACAATATGCCGCACCATCGGTCGGGAACACCGCAACCGCTAAACGCTGTTGCACTATAGCTAAACCAGCAGCCGCATCCCCCAACGTACCGGAGACACAAATCACATCCCCATGCCGCGCACCACTGCGTAATAATGCTTGCCCCGGTGGCGTAAAACCCATGACTTGGATGGTGATACTTAGTGCACCACGTGTGGTATCACCACCGATCAAAAAAATACCATATTGTTGCGCCAGTGATTGCATCCCTTGTGAAAAAGCACTCACCCACGTTCGATCCGCTTGCGGCAACGAAATCGCCAAGGTAAACCATGCTGGATCAGCCCCCATTGCCGCCAAATCACTCAGATTAACCGCCAATGCTTTATGCCCAATCGCATGAGCTGTTGTTTCTAAAGGAAAGTGTACCCCAGCATTGAACGTATCCACCGAAATCACCAACTCACTATCCAGCGGCATCTGCAAAACTGCCGCATCATCACCAACCCCAACACGCACCGCAGCAGGTAATGACGACCAGTTAAAATATTCACGAATTAACTCAAACTCTGCCATAACACATCCGTTAATCGCCAAACTAGGAACTTCAGCGGACTTTCATGCAGCCAGCTAGTGCTTTATGCTAACAAAATAGGAGGTCTTCCTAAAAGGCAGCGTGCTTCTAACAAGGAGAGTAAAATTTTCAATGGAAAATCAAAATAACACACAACACAAAGCACCGGAGAAACTGGGTTGCCTGCACATCGGTGGGTTGTTATTTCTGGTTGCAATCTTATTAATCAGCGTCGGAGCATGGATTACACGTTACTTCATACCTCCGCAAGTGTTGCAAAACTGCCACGAGGAATGTTCCACAGGTAGCGTAAACCTTTGCAACCTGCTACGCTTCCTGCCTCATTCAAGGACAGAGATAACCGCTCCCGACGAGCAAAAGAAGACGCCATGCAGCCAAGAAAAATCCTGATTACCAGTGCTTTACCCTATGCTAACGGCCCGATTCACATCGGTCACATGGTCGAATACATTCAGACCGATATTTGGGCACGCTTTCAACGGTTACGCGGCAATGAATGCCATTACGTGTGTGCAGATGATACACACGGCACTCCCATTATGTTGCGGGCACAACAAGAAGGCATTACGCCAGAAACCTTAATCGCACGCATTGGGCAGGAACATCAACGGGATTTTGCAGGCTTCGGGATCAGTTTCGATAATTACTACACCACGCACTCAGAAGAAAACCGTTATTTCGCGGAATTCATTTACAAAGCAGCGCGGGCGAATGGTCACATTGAACAACGCATTATTAAGCAAGCTTACGATGAACAAGCGCAGATGTTCTTACCTGACCGCTTCATCAAAGGCGAATGCCCACGTTGTGGTGCAGCCGATCAATACGGCGATAACTGCGAAGTGTGTGGGGCAACTTATTCCCCAACCGATTTAAAAAATGCCGTTTCTGCGATTTCGGGTACAACACCGATTGAAAAAGAAACCGAGCACTATTTCTTTAAATTAGGGCATTTTGAGAGCTTTTTGCGTGAATTTTTACACAGTGGTGCGGTACAAAAAGAAATCGCCAACAAACAAATGGAATGGTTTGAATCAGACCAAGGCTTAAGCGATTGGGACGTTTCCCGCGACGCGCCATATTGGGGCTTTAAAATTCCCGACACGGAAGACAAATACTTCTACGTTTGGTTGGACGCCCCCATTGGTTATTTGGCAAGTTTCAAAAACCTCTGCGACCGCAACGGATTAGACTTTGATAGTTATTGGAAAACGGATTCCGATGCTGAAATTTACCATTTCATTGGTAAAGACATTGCCTATTTTCACACACTATTCTGGCCAGCCTTATTGCACAGCGCGGGTTTTCGCACACCAACGGCAGTCAATGTGCATGGTTTCCTGACGGTTAATGGGGCAAAAATGTCCAAATCCCGTGGGACATTCATCCAAGCTGCAAGCTACCTCAAACACTTGAACCCTGAATGGCTGCGTTACTACTTCGCCAGCAAACTCAGTAATGGCGTGGATGACATTGACTTGAATCTCGAAGACTTTGTCGCACGCGTCAACAGTGATCTCGTCGGTAAAGTCGTGAACATTGCCTCGCGCTGCGCGGGCTTTATTACTAAACGCTTTGACAATCAATTAGCCAGCACATTGCCTGATCCAGCGTTGTATCAGGAATTTGCGGATGCGGCAGAACGGATTGCGGAATTGTACGAAAGTCGCCGTTATAACCTTGCGATGCGCGAAATCATGGCATTAGCTGATAAAGCGAATCAGTACGTTGATGAACAAAAACCGTGGGTTTTAGCCAAAGCCCCCGAACGTTCCACAGAAGTACAGGCCGTTTGCACACAAGGCATTAACTTATTCCGCGCGATTATCACCTACCTCAAACCGGTTTTACCGCAACTCGCCAATGACGCAGAAAGCTTCCTCAATGCTGGGGAATTGCAATGGTCTAGTGTGAACACACCACTGTTAAATCATACGATTGCACCATTCAAAGCATTAATGACGCGTGTGGAACAACCCCTGATCGAAGCCATGCTCGAAGACAATAAGCAAGCGATGCCCGCACCTGCTGAACCCCCTAAACCAACGGGGCCGCTTGCCAATGATCCTATCAGCCCCACGATTGAATACGATGATTTCGCTAAAATCGATTTACGCATTGCTAAAATTGTTAAAGCGGAACATGTCAAAGGCGCGGATAAACTGGTGCAATTGACCCTAGACTTAGGTGGCGAAACCCGCAATGTGTTCGCTGGCATCAAATCTGCTTACGACCCTGCTGATTTAGAAGGACGTTTAACTGTCATGGTGGCGAACCTTGCACCGCGTAAAATGCGTTTTGGCATTTCCGAAGGCATGGTATTAGCCGCAGGTCCTGGGGGTAACGATTTGTTTATCCTAACTCCAGATAGCGGGGCGCAACCCGGAATGCGTGTAAAATAACAAGGTACGACCATGCTTGGTAACTTCTTCAAACCGAAATGGCTTCATAAAGACGCTAATGTGCGCATCCAAGCGATGACCTCATTAGCCGGTGATAGTGTTGAACTGATTAAGCTGGCACAAACTGATCCCGATTCTGGGGTCAGAATGGAAGCACTTTTACGCTTAACGCATTTACCGACGCTCGTGCAATTAGGTCACGCTGCTGGTTCAATTGGTGAACGCGCACGCCAACGTGTCATTGCATTAGCGGCTACCGAACACCGCCATGATCATCAACTGGTGGACGTATTTCAATGGTTGCAGACGAATCCGGGGCTGTTACGTAGCATTGCCCGTGATGCCATGCGCAACATTAACCTGCGCCGTCATGCTTTAGAGTTGGTGAATGACCAAGAATTACTGTTTGATATTGCCCAGAATGACACTTCCAAGGAAGTGCAATTCTTAGCCGCGAGTCGGTTAAGCAATCTCGAACAACTCAAACAGCTTGATACCAAGCACGGTAAAACCAATAAACGCTTGCGCCAGTTCATCAAAGAACGCCTCGAACAAGAACAGCAACGCTTGCAACAACAACAGCAAATTGCGGGTTTGAATGCGGAAGCTGCCACACTCGGACAAGCCAGTTCGTGGGAACAAGAAAAAACCCGTAGCCGTGTGTTGGAACAACGCTGGAAAGCTTTGCAACACCTCACATCAGCGGAGCAACAGCAACAGTTCACGCAAACGCTGGAACAATTCCGCAGTCGCTTAGCTGCTTACGAAATGGAACAAGCGCAAGCAGCAGCATTAAAAGCACAACAAGAAGCCGAAGCACAAGCCAAACGTGCCGAAGCACAACGCTTAGCTGAGCAAGCTCAAGCCGAAGCGCAAGCCCGCCAAGAACGTGAGCAACAACTGCAAGCCGAAGAACGTCGGCAGCGTAAGCAACAACAAGCACAACAAACCGAGCGGTTGCAGCAGTTACGCACCGACTTGCAAACGTTGGAAAGCCATTTAGAAAACGAACACTACAGTGAAGCCATCGAGCAGCATCGGTTATTAACCCAACGTCTTAAAGAAACGAGTGGCTTACCGACGACTGACATGGCTTTCTTCAATCGCCGCATTCAAATGCTCACACCTTACTTGCGTGAACTGCAAGATTGGCGGCGTTGGGGCACAGATCAAGTCCGCAAACAACTGATCGAAACGGCAGAACATTTGCGCGAGGATGATGGTATTGACCCCACCACTCGCGCCCAACAAGTACAAGCTTTACGCGAAGAATGGCGAAAATTGTCCCACTTAGAGCCGGGGCAACAACACGCACTATGGAAAACCTTCGACAGCACTGTCACAGCAGCTTACGAACCCAGCAAGCAACATTTTGTTGAACAAGCTCAACAGCGCGAAGCCAATCTTGAAGCACGTCACCAAGTCTGTGCGGCTTTAGAAGCTTTACATACCGATACCAACTGGCAAAATGCGGCATGGCGCGAATTGCAAGTGCAAGTGAACAACTTACGCAAACAGTGGAAAGATGCTGGCACGGTTAGTCACAAAAACTGGGGAGCAGTTAATGACCGCTTTAACGCAGCAATGGATGCCCTTGAAGCGCAATTCAAAGCTGAACGCGCTCGTAACTGGCAAGCACGGGAACAATTAGTCGCGCAAGCGAAAGCTCTACTGGATGACCCAAACACTGAACAAGCCATTGAACAAGTCAAAGCTTTGCAAGCAACATGGCAGATCACCTTAGCTTCGCGCCATTCGGATGAACAAAACCTGTGGAAGCAGTTCCGCGAACCGATTGATGCATTGTTTGCGCGATCACGTGAAGAACGCCAGCAAAAGCGCGAAACACAAAACGCACAACAGGTAGAAAATGCGCGTTTAGAAGCCGAAAAGCAGCAGCGTGAACGTGAACGTCGGCAACAAAAACTGGCAGCATTGACAGCGTTAGCTGAACAATCCACCAGTAATAAACAAGCCGAAGGCGACGCAACGATACAAGCTAGCAATCAAGCCGCAGGTGAATTACTGTGTATGCAATTGGAAATTCTGCTGAATTTAGAAACGCCAGCCGCTTTCCAAAAAGCCCGCATGGAATACCAAATTGCGCAAATGCGCGATGCCATGTGCAGCCCGAAAGAAACCACTAACACACCAACTCAAGCACTGAACCTGCTAAAACAGTGGTATGCCATTGGCTCACTCAGCACGGAAAGTTTTGCCAGCCAGACCGCACGCATTGATGCAATCCGGCAGGCAATGCCCTAAATCATCGACCATCATCCTGATGACTTAGGGTGATGGTGCGTCAAAACACGCCATTAAATCCGCTAGCAGCTTGGTGACTTCACCCGTCATCAGGCTGAATTCAATGTCCAATTTCTCGGCTTGTGATTGGGGATCAGCATCTTGCACACTGTCAGCTAATACATCCAAGAAACGCACACGACGCAATTGCAACTCATCCGTCAGGATAAAACTGATTTTATCATCCCAAACTAAACCCAACTTCGACACCATTTTGCCCGCCGCGAGGTTGGTTTGCACTTCATCCGTCATTAATTCGTGCCGTTTAAACACAGCGACGCTTTTTTCATCGCCCTGACTGCGCAATTCACATTCTTCGCCCAGCGTAAAAGGACGCGGTAAACTGCCACCCGCCAACCAATGCGTCAGCAAATTCGCGGGGGTTAACGTGGTTTTCGGTGGCGTAACGGGTAGGCTACCCAAACTAATGCGCAGTAATTTGGTTAAACGTTCGGCTTGGGTAGCGGATGAGGTATTAATAACCATCCAACCGTGCGCGACATCCAACCACGCATCCATTTTGCGCGTGCGGGTGAAAGCTTGTGGGAGTAGTTCAAATTCAATCTGTTCGCGCAAGTCTTTCTTTTCGCGATTACTGACTTTACGACTTTCTTTTAATTGCAAGTCGGCGACACGCTCATCCAACTCTTCACGAATCACAGAGGCGGGCAACAATCGCTCTTGATGCGCCATTGTCAGTAGCATGTAGCCTTGCGCAATGTGTACGTATTGCTGACTATCACGTCCAAAAGGGGAAACCCAACCGCTGGCTTCGCGTTGTTCTTTATTGCAACCAAGGAAAGGTTTTTGTTCGAGTGCCGCGTGTAAGTCTTCGGGTGTCAGGACAAAATCCTGACTCAATCGCAGCAAATAGAGATTCTTAAACCACATAGCATGGCCTTTGTTAGTAACAAGAGCGCGGATTATGCCGCGCCTTAGCAACTTAGACCAGTAGCAAGCGATTCAGTCTTCATTGGTTCAACGCCGCAGCATTAGACAAATGGCAGCGTACCGAATTGTCCCCATTGGCTGGGTTGCCCTAACCAACGTTGAGCCAACGTGCCATAAACTTTCCGAAAATCAACGCTATATGGCAAATTACCATCGTGATCGAGTTGGTTTAAATCAGGCGCATCGCCGTACACACCACCGCGTACACGTCCACCCATAACCAATTGCACAGAAGCCGCACCGTGATCCGTACCACGACCGTGATTTTCCTGCACCCGTCGCCCAAATTCCGAATAAGTCACAACGACAACATCATTCCAACGCCCACCACGTTGCATAGCTTGTGCAAAAGAACTCAAACCACCCGCAAGGTGATTCAACAAATTACTCTGCACACTGACTTGATTAGTGTGCGTATCAAACCCATCAAGCGTAACCATGTACACCGTTGCATCCACACCACTGAGGATCATGCTGGCGACGGATTCCAAATCACGTCCAACTTCGCTAGTGGCAAAATTCACGCCCAATGCCGCCGGACGTTGCAAGCGGTCATACAACTGCGCCCCAGCATCGTACAATTGATGTTGGACATTGGTTAAATGCCGCAACGCAGGATTCACATTGGTGGGAGCAATATCTTCCAGCAGATTCACCTGACTTAAGAACGTTTGCGTACTTTGCATGGCAATCGCATTGCAGTCTTTGCCCGCCAATGGCCCCATGCTGTCGCCAATCACGACACCGTGCAGCCCCGATTTGCACTGCGGCACAACGTTCCCCAACCAACCAATTTCGCTGTATTCGCCAGCCGCTGAACCCGTTTCCCAAATATCCACCGAACGAAAATGCGACAAATCATTGTGCGGATACCCCACACCGCATACCCACGCTAACTGTCCCGCATCCCAATACGGCTTAATGGCACGTAAATACGGATTCATGCCCTGCCCCCCACCAATGTCTAACACTTGGTGTTTCGGAATGGCAATGTGCGGACGGAGAGCTTGGTATTGCGCATAGCTGCTATCCGTAAACGGAATTAAGGTGTTCAGACCATCATTGCCACCCGCTAATTTCACCAATACCAAAATGCGTTGATTGCTGCGTGGATTCGCGCGCGGTGGCACAGATGCGGGTACGGCTGCCGTCGCGGCAGCAATTGCGGCTGGTGACAAACCTGTACCAGCAATGCTAAGCCACGGCAACAAGGCCGCCATCCCCAAGAATTCTCGACGATTCATTGCTTTCTCATTCCAGATCAAAAGTGTATCAAGACACTTGAAAAGCAGGGTCTAACAACAATGCCCGTACCAAACGCTTTGCCCCCGGCGTGGTGGGTAATGGTTGCAAAGGCTTCACGGGTAACATCCACTCGACTAATTCGGCATCTGTTAACGGCGGCAAACCTGCTCGACTTGCATCGTCTTGCTCATTCAAACTGCCACGTGACAATTTTGTGAGGTAAGACTTTCGTACTAACAAAGTTTGGGTACTAATCCAATGTTCGCCGCCAGCCCAACCTTTAACATTGGGTGGATCGAACAATTCCTGCCCCAGTAAACGGCACAAATTCAGTAGTTCATCCATTGGCGGACGCGGATACGGCAACATGCGCAATGTGCCAATCACAATGTCCACGGGCGATTTGATCAACGCCCCACGATTCGCGGGCGACCAAAACGCATCACTGTTGAGCACGGTACGCATCAAGGCTTTAATGTCGTAACCGGACTGTCGAAATGACTGCGCCCAAACCTTAATCACAGCGGGAGCAGGGTGATTACTACTAACAAACGCTGACCACACTTTTTCCGCAATGTGTTCTGCCGTGCGCGGATGCTTCAACAGCATGTCGACAATATCGCCGCCAGTAAAGCAACCTGTTTGTCCCAAACACGTCATGCTATTCGTATCATGCTGTTCGGTGCGAGCAATAAACTGCCCCGTTTGATCATTCACACCATAACCGGTCAAAGCCCTTGCAACGGTTTTAACATCGGCTTCGCTATAATGCCCACGCCCTAATGTAAACAGTTCCAGCAACTCACGCGCCAAATTTTCATTCGGACGGTCTTTGACATTTTGGTAGCAATCCAAATACACCAACATTGCCGGATCTTTCACAATCTCATGCAACAGCGTATTGAAATTACCCAATGCGTACTTACGCAACAACAAGTTTTGTTTGTAGAGCAAACTTGGCTGCAACGTTTTCTGAATGGATGACGTGAAATGGTTATGCCAGAACAATGTCATGCGTTCCAGAAACGGCGCACGCGTGCTGAGCATTTGCGCCACCCACCACGCTTGTAAACGCTTACCTTCCTGTTGCGCAATATTCCATGCTGTATTACGGTTTTGCGGATCAGCCAAACGCATCGGTTCTAAGCGAAACCACGGTGTCATGGCTGGTGGTGACGGTAACGGTGAATTTGGTGGATTTAGAACGATCTCAACCGCTTCTTCACGCGACCGACCTTCTAAACGTTTAATGACATCCCATTCCGCACCAAGCCCAGTGCGAGCGACGAGATGACGTGTTTCCCCAAGAGTTAGAACTCCCATAGCCTTTAACTACGCTAAATAAGGTTGATCATAACCTAGTTAGTCGTTTATTACTGTTCAAAGTTCAATCATGATGGCAATTAATTTTATCTAACGTCGCAATATTATCCTGCCAAACGAAAGTAAAGAACCGATAAACGACAAGGCGGTTGAGACCAAGCTAATTAATAATTCAGCACTTTTACGCAAAATGCGCACCGAAGCAATCGCGCCTTTACCCAATAATTTTAAGACACCTTTGGTTTCCGTGCCGTATTTCATGGTTAATTTTTCTAACCTTGCCAAATCATCAGTATTATCAACGTATTTCAGTGCTTGCAAGGCATCCACGGTTGAACTGGACTTGCGGATGTTGTTCACTTGTTCCGCCGTTTGTTGCAGCGACTTCAAGGCTTGCGGATGATAGGCTTTAACCGCCGCTTTACTCACACCATCCAAGCTGGATTCGGCACGCGCCGCCAGCATGAATGTTTTATAATCAAACACATCTGCACCTTGTTTGAGCAAAAATGTCTGAAATGCTGGGCTAAGGTGATTGCCCTTTGCCGCGAGTTTAGTGGTCGAAACGCCCGTTTTTGCCGGACTCGCAGCCCCCGAACTGGCTAAAGTTGCCGCCGTTAAGCCCACACCAACACCCGCTAAGGTCACAACCAACTCATTCACGGGTTTACCCTCGGTATAGAGTTGGTATTGTTCCCACAAATCGCGCACATCACCCACCACGGTGAAATCCGATGTCACAGCCCCTGCCACACCCGCACCGCTTTCCGCTTGCCCTTGAATAAAGCCAGTGGTGAAGTCATTCACCGAACGCTTAGCAACATTCAAAGGGGATTCGAGTCGCTGTAAATCAGCAGCAAATTCGGCGGGATCAATGGCATAACCAAACGTTTTGGCTAACTGCAAATACATGCGCACATCGCTGGGATTGTCTTGCGCAATCGCTTCCCGGATGGATGCACGTACATCCTCGGCATTGACTTGATGCAGCATCATTTTCGCCACATCAGGGGCCACATCATCGTATTGCCAATAATGCAATAAGGCTTTGACACTGCCAGCCAACACCAACAGTGACACCATAATTAATAAGGTATTCCATAACTTCTTCATGACGATAAGTGTAGCCCATGCAACAACAGATTCCGCATTATTGGTCAAAACCCGCTTGCTTGTCACCCAAAGCCATGCACAGCACCATTCACAAGCGGGAAATCGCCATGCTTGACGACCTCCCCTTGCTTTACAAGACCATTATGCAATCAAGTAAGGTAAACCTTGATCAACCGTTGGCAAACCGCTGGGTAATTGTGCATCCGTAAACGCAAAGTCAGCGGCATTCAGGGTTGAAGTCACGCCTTGCAATACCATTTGCACATTAACCGCTCCGCCTGCAATGGTGTGTATGCCTGAAGCGAAACTGACGGTGGTATTACCGTTAGTGGTGGTAATAACCAAGTCATCCAAACCCAAGGCATTATTGTCCGCATCGCGTAACTGCGTCAGGTCAATACGGTCTTTACCACGCTCAAAGTCGTGAATAATGGCGGACATATCCAAGCCCGTTTTGCTGTTCAACAAGGTGAAACAGTCAGTGGTCGCATCGCCTGTCGCGCCGACATTCCCGCCCCAAAGATCGACGGTACTGTGGTCAGTGTACCCCAGTACAAAACGGTCTTTACCCGCTTCACCCACTAGCAAATCATTGCCACGGTTGTCCATGATCAGGTCATTGCCATTACCACCATTTAAGGTATCCGCACCGGCATTACCAATAACGATGTCATTACCTTCGCCCCCACGGATATTATCTTTGCCGATTGAACCGCTGATAATGTCATTACCGTAATCACCATCAATGATGATATTAGTGCCAAGGAAAGTGGTGGTACGGAAGTCCAAAACATTCGCGGCGGTATCACCCACTAAACGTACCGTGCCTTTTGCCCCGCTACCATCAATGATCTCAATCCCGCAACTGGTATCGAATTTTTTCAGACCAATGTCGACGTTACCATCACCCAAGGCTTTAATGGTATCCGTACCGGTAGTACCATTATCTGCATACAAATCATAGCCTTGGAAACTAGACCAGCCACCCGCCATATTGCCAGTAATGATATAGGTATCTGAACCCGTTGAACCATTCAGACTATCATTACCGCCGCCGCCAATAATGGTATCGGCATTCGCACTGCCAGAAATGCTGTCATCACCGTAACCGCCATCGATCACAATGTTTGTGCCAATGAATTTGGTAGTACGGAAATCCAGCACATTCGCGCCATCATCACCGAGCAAGCGCACCGTACCTTTCGCGCCACTGGCATCGACAATCTCAATACCACAACTGGTATCAAACTTTTTGAAGCCGATGTCGACGTTACCGTCACCCAAGGCTTTAATGGTATCCGTACCGGATGTACCATCATCCGCATAGGTGTCATAACCTTGGAAGCTCGACCAACCGCCCGCCACATTACCCGTGACAAGGTAAGTATCCGAACCTTTACCCAAGTTCAACGTATCATTACCGCCGCCGCCCATAATGGTATCGGCATTCGCACTACCGTAGATAATGTCATCACCGTAACCGCCATCGATCACAATGTTTGTGCCAATGAACTTGGTATTACGGAAATCTAATAGGTTCGCGCCGTCATCACCGAGCAAACGTACCGTGCCTTTCGCGCCACTCGCGTCAATGACTTCAATCCCGCAACTGGCATCAAAGCGTTTAAAACCGACATCAACGTTACCATCGCCAAGTGCTTTAATGGTATCTGTGCCGGATGTGCCATTA
>JBDKID010000002.1:0-165938 GCA_039797295.1 Pseudomonadota bacterium
CCACCTGATCCCTTCTCGAACTCAGAAGTGAAACGCAGCATCGCCGATGGTAGTGTGGGGTCTCCCCATGTGAGAGTAGGTCAACGCCAAGCACTTATTTCAAAGCCCTGCTAGTTTTTGACTATGCAGGGCTTTTTTGCGTCTAAAGCTTTTATCTCATAGTCATGTGTTTGTGGTTGGGGATTACCCATCCATAAAAAAGCCCGCATTAGCGGGCGAAATTACTTAACCATTTAGAAACACGCGTTAGTGTTTGTTGAAACTGTTCGTGTTTAACCGGTTTAGTCAGATAAGTTGATGCACCTGCAATAACCCCTTGTACTTCGTCTAAGGGTGAAGTTTTACCACTGAGCATAATAATGGGGGTTTTCTTCATGGCTTTACGTGAACGCATTTGACGACAAACTTCATAACCATCAATGCCCGGCATAATAATATCTAAAAATATAAGGTCATAAGCTTTTTGTGCCGATTTTTCTAAAGCTTCTTCACCTGTTTCGGCAAATTCAGCTTTAATGTGAGCATTGCGTAATTCTAATTCCAATTGTTTGCGAATTGCCGCGCTGTCATCCACAACTAATGCGGTGTAACGATATTCCGTTGTCGGCTCTGTTGTTTCTGAAGGTGTTACTTTTTCAGGTGTTACCGTTACTTGTGTTACTGGAATAGTTTCTACAGGTGCAGTTGAGGTAGTGCTTTCCACTTTAGAAACAATGGGTTCTGGTGCTGCTGGTTCGATGGTGGTTGGTTTTGCAACGGTTGCAGCTTCAGGTTCTTGAACAACATTTATGGTATTCGGAATCGCTGGGCGAGATTTGAGTAAATGTGCCGCATCATCTAACGCTCGCATCACACGAGTCACTAATAATGGGCGTTGCAATACTAAATCACTAGGTAAAGAGGAGTCACCAATGCGAATACGAATTGCCGAGCTGATAGGCAATGTGGTGTTATCGGTGGTAATTACAATTTGTGCACTTTGATAATCTGAATGCAAGCTATAGGGTTTACCTTGTGATGCACCGAAGGTAATGACCCGTTGAATGACGGCTTGCTCTTTTTCAGGCACGTCAAATAGACAAATATGAATTACTTCTTGAGTTGTCGTAGGCATGTATAGTTACTCTCCATCCACTTAGGCGGCAAACTGCGTTCTAAGCCACTTATGCAATTGCGTATTTAATGTCTCATGGTCAACAGGTTTGGTTAGGTAGTCATCTACCCCTGCTTGTTGCGCCATTTGTCGATGTTTCTGTGTACTGCGTGAAGTAATCATAATAACAGGTAAATGGCTTTTTTCTGGCCAAATCCGAATGGCTTGCGTCATTTCTAAGCCATTCATGCGCGGCATCTCCAAATCAGTCAGTACTAATTCAATCGACTGTTCGTGCAAACGTTGCAAAGCATCCAAACCATCGACAGCAGTAACCGCTTGATAACCCATTTGTTCGACCATGAGGCTGAGTGATTTGCGGTTACTTAAGGAGTCGTCCACAACCAAAATGCGTGGACGTTCGACTTTGCGCTCGAAAGGAGTTTGCCGGACACTCTCTAATTTTAACAAGCCCTGATCGAAATTTCTCAGTAAACGTAAGATATCCAGTACGGGTGCGACTGCTCCATTCGCCAAAATGCACGCACCGCTAACCCCTTGGCTAATATTAATCCAAGGCGCGAGGCTTTTGATAACAATATCACGTGGTTGTTGGATTTCATCGACATAAAGTGTGTAACGTTTATTCTCGATTTCGATCAGCAACAGCGAATGACCTTTACTGAGGTCTGGTTTATTGCTTTGCCAGCCCAATAATCGCGCTAGTGGAATCACCGCTAAGCGTTCTTGTTGATGCATAACAAACCATTTTTCACCTTCCTGAATGTGTTCATTGGCGGCGATGTACAGCAATTGTTGAATGCTATTGCCCGGAATCGCGACCATATTTTCACCCGCCCGCACTAACAGCGCGTTGGTCGCAATCAAGGTCAGCGGTACTTGAATTTGCACGGTTGTACCCTGACCCGGCTGGGTTTTGAGGTATAACAAGCCGCGTAAGTTTTCAACGGCAGTTTGCACCACATCCATGCCCACGCCGCGTCCTGAAATGTCGCTGACTTGATCACGCGTGGTAAAACCGGGTTGCAGAATCAGGCGCAGAATTTCATCATCACTCAAGTGCTGATCGGTACTGATTAAACCTTTTTCTAGCGCACGTTGGCGAATGCGTTCCAAATTCAAGCCTTGACCATCGTCACTGAGGGTCATGTGGATTTGGCTACCTTTTTGTTCGATGCGTAACTCAATTGTACCTTCGGCAGTTTTACCTAAAGCGAGACGTTCTTCGGGTAATTCAATGCCGTGGTCAACCGCATTACGCAGCATGTGCAATAACGGCGCAGTTAAACCTTGCAGAATGTCGGTATCGACTTGCAGGTTTTGACCGTAAAACCGGATATTCGCTTGCTTGCCAGTGCGACGGCAGGTTTCACGCACGGTACGTTCCATGCGCGTGGTGACGGATTGCACCGGAATCAGGCGCGTTTGCAGAATGGTTTCGCTTAATTGGCGTTGCAAACGTTGTTGGCTATAAACTTGGTCGGAAATCTGGCGAATTTGCTGCTGTAAATTACGTCCTAGTTCACGGTTATCCGCAATCGCCTCGGTTAGTAAGCCAGAACTACTTTGTAAATCGTTGTACGCTTCGAGTTCCAGTTGATCGAGTTGATTGTCGCTCGCCTGTTTTAAAGTATGCCGCCCCACACGCATGGATTGTTGATCAATTGCTTCGCTGAGTTCATCCAGCATTTGGCGTACTTGATCATCTTGGCGTTGGATTTGCCGCCCTAGTTCAATCGTGCGTTGTGCATAATCGGCAATCTGACTGGTGGATGTAATTAATTCCCCCGCAAAATTGAGCAGGCGTTGGATGGTTTCCACTGGCACGCTTAAATGCGTGGACGAACTGCGCGGTGTATCAGTTGGGGTATCGGCTGATGGTGTATCAGTATCGTCCGCATCAATGTCCAGTGCGGTTTGGGTAATGAAATCCGGTAGCACAATGGCTTGTTGCTGGAGGCTAACATCCTCATCAACCATGTCAGTTGGCACAGAATCGAGTAAAGATTCTGTTTCAACGTGCTGTTCGGCAAGCGTTTGTTCCCATTGCGCCATGTCTGCCATGAGCGTTTGGTATTCGGCAGGTAAGGGCTGATGTTCTTGAAGGCAATCAAATAACGATTCCAAACAGTCAGCCGCCGCCGCCAACGTTGCGCCTAAACCTTGCTTGAGTTGCTGACGAATATCGAGTTCGAGAATGTCTTCTAATTTATGGGTGAAGCGGGCAATGGCTTCGACTCCAACGACGCCACTCGCACCTTTAATGGTGTGTGCAATGCGTGCCGCGTGCCGTTTTTGTTCCGGTGTACTCGTACCTTTCGCAATTAAGTGAATGAGTTTGGCTGCTTCAGCCACTTGCCCCGGCGTTTCTTGTAAGTAAGCGTCGAGCAATTCAGGGTGGATGTCCTCATCCCACGCTAATTTGGGTAAGTTGCTGGTGGTTAGCGTTTGGTTGGATGTTGCGGCAGCATCACCCGTTTCTTCAGCATCATTGGCAAAGTCTGCATCCGCGAACATTGCGGTGGCTTGTGATTGCATTGCTGCCATGCGCAAACTGACCAGTAAGCTGCTGAGTAATTCAGCATCTATCGGTTCAGGCCATGCTTCATCCAGCAAACTGTCATTAATCGCAGGTAACAGCGCAATGTCGTCGGGTTCACGCAAGGCAGTAGCAGTTAATTCAACCCAGCTAAATAACTGCCCACCTTGCAGCAATTCCAGAATCGCTTCAGGTAAGGTGTCACGAAAACTGTTGAGTAAACCGTAAATCCAATCCGTCGTGTGCTGGATTTCATTCATGCCAAACATTGCCGCGCTCATGCTGAGGCGTTCGTACTCGGCAAGCACTTGGTCGGCAGTGTTCGCAATCTCCACGGGGTTTTCGAGTAGGGGATTAAGGCTAGACAGTTGCAAAGCAACGTCTTCCAGCTCGGCGGCAAAGTTAATGGCATCGTCCATCGTTAGTTATCCAGCTTGAAGACGTTAACCGATTTCACCAAGCGTTGACCATATTCCGCCATGTTACGAGTCAGTTTGGTCAGGGATAGCAATTCTTTACCGGTGGTTTGCGTGGCTTCTAAGATGCGGGTAGCACGAGTTTGTAGGGATTTACTAATCGCCACCTGTGCAGCCGATGATTCGGCGATTTTTTCTACCGAATGAACCAATTGGTTGGTTGCTTCCAACGTTGCCTGCATTTGTTGTGCGGCTTGTTCGGCAAGGGTTGAACCGTTAACAACCTGCTCAATGGTGCGATCCATCGTTGAAATGGTGGTATTCGCTTCCTGCTGAATATTACGCACGAGGGTGGAAATTTGGCTGGTGGAATCCCGCGAACTTTCTGAGAGGCGTTGGATCTCTTCCGCGATCATGGAGAAGCCGCGACCCGCTTCGCCCGCAGCGGTTGCTTGCATACTGGCGTTCAATGCCAGCACGGTAGTACGTTCGGAAAGGTTGTTGATTACGTCAATGATTTGGCTGATTTCTTGTGAACGCTCACCCAAGCGTTTCAGACGTTTACCCGTTTCTTGTACCGTATCGCGAATATTCCCCATGTTTTCCACGCTGCGTGAAACCGATGCTTGTGCGTGACGGGTGGTGTTCGCGGTGGTATCCGCAACGCTATTGGCTTGCTGTGCGGATTGGGCAATCGCATCCAATCGCTGCAAAATAGTATCAAGCTGTGTGGCGGTTTCTTCTGCTTCGGCTTGTTCGATTTGCGCCATTTCATTAACGGAAAGGGCGTAACGGTTTACGTCTTGTGAGGTGGCTTCAACGGAAATCGCGACATCGCGAACTTGTTTCAAAACGTCGGCGGTATCTTCTGCTAACTGATTAATCGCGTCCGCTAATGGCCCGGTTGCGTCTTCGGTTACTTTCGCGCGCACGGTTAAGTTACGTTCGCTAAGGTCGAATACCGCGTCGAGCAAGTCACTCACGGATTGGTTTAATTGTTGGTGGTCACGGTCAATTTTCGCCTGTGTTGCAATGCGTTCCTCAACCATGCGGTCGAAGTTGTCGCCCAATTCAGTCAGCTCGTTTTTGCCAGTGAGTTCTACACGCGCTTCCAAATTACCCGCTGAGATTTGCCGCATAGTACCCGTGAGGCGTTCAATCGAGTTAGAAATGGAGCGGTAAATCAGGTAGCCCAATACCGCAGTCAACAATGTACCTATGAGGATCAGTAAGATATTGGTATTCATGAAGTGA
Source organism: Pseudomonadota bacterium (assembly GCA_039797295.1). Lineage (GTDB taxonomy): Bacteria > Pseudomonadota > Gammaproteobacteria > Thiotrichales > Thiotrichaceae > Thiothrix. The sequence continues at coordinate 5,324 of JBDKID010000002.1, forward strand.
CTAACCCGTGTTTCGGCGTTATTGAAAGCTTCTTCAATGAATTGGATGCTACGCTCAACGTCTTGGTGAATACTGACCTTAATCGGTAAGGTATCCGCTGGTAAGTCGTTTTGTAGGTAGAGTTCTAATTTTGCCCGATCTTCTATTTGTAGGATTTTTTTTGCGGTGGCAAGCAATGTCTGTAATTGTTGCACAGCCTTCATGGATTCTTCGACCTTCTTTGCTTGATCCTGTTCGGGATAAGTCAAATCCAACGCTTTACGATAAGCAGGTAGTAAGGTGTCGTGTAAGTCTTTATCCAAAATATCTAAGGTGCGAATGCCATCGTCCCAAGCTTTACTGCCGATGTAGACTTCGTGCATTAAGGAAATAAAATCCCGTTGCATTCGTTGGTTGAGAATATTGCCTTGATCAATCGCGAATACTTGATTGTTAATGTCGGATAATACGGTACGGCTTTTATTTAATGCATTAATTGCAAAAATCCCCGACAACACCAGAATTAACAGCGGTATCAGAATCAGCATATAAATACGTCGAGCAACTGAAAAGTTACTCAAAAAGTCTGTGCGCTGTTTTAATTTGTTGAGCATCTAATCTCTCCTCCCTTCAAGTCATTGTTGGGGATTATTATTTAAACCAAGTGGCCCAAGTGGCATCCTGCATTGAAGTCCATTTACGATCAATGAGCGAAGTGATTGCAATAAAATCCGAACCTTGGTTGTCGTTAGTGAAGTCCATTGTAATTCCACCCAAGTCAAACCGTGAGCCTTTAATGGCTGCCATGAAATTGCTGCGTGTGACGGGTTTGTTATCGGCGACTAGCTTTTCAAACCCATGCAGTAATAATCGACCAACAATATAACCTTCTTGGGTAACATAACCATAATGTGAACCCAAAGCCGTGCGTGCATCTTGGACAATCGGCATGTCGCTGTCGGCTGCTGGCGTAACTTGGGTCATAATGACCTTAGTATTGGTACTTTTGAATTTCTCTAGCACCGTCATAAAGTCTTCCGCGCTGCTGGCAGAAATGGCACTAAACACCCACGGCTCATTTTTTTCAAGACTATAAGTCATAAAACGTGCCGCTGGTTCATAAACTGCAACCGTAACGACCAGTTTGCAACGAGTATTGTTTTGTTTTTCCCAGGCTTTTAAGGAGTCATACCCTTCACGTGCAATGAAGGTATTACGTTTATAGACACCAACAGGACCAACATTATTTGCGCCATCCATGCTAATGACTTTATCAAGAGCCTCGACTATCTTGGTGGCTTCAGGAACGGTTGCCAAAGCTTCACGTACCCCTTTTACTCCTTCCATGCCGAAAGCGTCACTTTGCGCGAAGGTGCAAATGGATTGTGCGGGAATACCGTGTTTCAGTGCTTCTAACACGACTGACTTGGTTTCTTGTGCATAACTGGCACGGAAGTTGAGAATATCAGCATCCGTTTTGCGAAGAAATTCCGCACCCGTATAAAAACCAACTGCCGGAATTTTTTTCTCGGCTAATAACGGCAGTGAAACTTTCGCCGTGGGTGTTCCCATATTGCCCGCAAATAAGAACACACCTTCATTCATGAGCGTTTTGGTGGCTTCCACCGTTTTTGCTGGTGTGTAAGAGTCGTTGAGGGTTTTGAAGACGAGTTTTTTATTACCGACGGATTTATCTTTGATGGCAGCCTCAATGCCTAATTTCATCCCCATACCGAGGCCGCTGGTGCGCCCATCGAGATCCATGACCCCGCCGATCACAATTGCGGAGTCACTGACACCTTCTTCGGCTTGAACAAGGTTGGGTAAGAATAGGCTGCTGCAAAGTAGGCTGGAAAGCCATGTAATGATGAGTTGTTTGGACTTATGGTACATGAAATGCCTCTTCAGGTGCTGGTGCTTATAAGGTTGTTTTGGCTGGTGTTATTCCCGATGTACGGTAGATATGGCGCAAGAGTCTACCGTGATCAGCGACTAATAAGGCTTGCCCATCATGTTGCAGCGTGTGCGGAATCCAACCCGGTAAACTGCTGTCAGCTTGTTCCATGACATTCGTTTTAGCGAGTTTCAACAGGCGCGGGATGCCATCACACGTCAAAATCACGGGAGGGAATTGGGGGTGTTCCATGAACAAAAGTTGGGGTTTTTGTTGTGCACTTTGTCCCTGCACCACTTGGTGCATGTCGATAACGGGGAATAAATCCCCGCGCACGCTGGTGAGACCTGCGCACCAAGTGGGAGCAAAAGGTAACGGGTAAACGTGTTGCCCCGTTAGTATTTCTGCCTTTACGGTACTTTCCAGTAGTAGAAAATGTGTGCCGATACGATAACAAAATCGGCTAACACGCTGTTCAGGCACGGTATCGTCCTGAACCTGACTCACGGCTTGGGTTGTGCCCATGCTGGCCTCCTCAACATTTGCCAGAAAGGGTTATTCTTATTTAGGCGTTTTGGCAGATGAAATCACAGTGCTGCAATTTGTTGCAGGATATCGCTATCCTTAAAAGGTTTAACAATGTAAGCATTTGCGCCAAGTTTTTGCGCCCACTGTTTGTCAACGGGGTTTGATTTGCTAGAGACCATAATCACGGGAATCGCTTGGGTAGCAGGATTACGCTTGATGGCACGACAGGCTTGATAACCGTCGCCGTCTTCCATGATGATGTCGAGCATGATGAGGTCAGGGTGCTGGCTTTCTGCCAAAGCTTTGGCTTCATTCCCTGAACTGGCGGCGATGACTTGATAACCAGCGTTTTCCAAAATATGAGCAAGATTGACACGCTCTGTATGAGAGTCATCTGCAATCAATACTTTACGAATCGTGGACGAATTTCCTTGAACACTCAACATAACTTACTTCCCTTCAGCTTTGGATAGTCGAATCTTATCATTTCGAGTGACTATTAAATAACCTATTCACTGGAACAACTAACTACCGCCTTTGTTTATAGCGAATTGCGTTTCACTACGCAAACTAAATCGCTTTGAAAAGTGAATGCTAACATTCGCGTATGAAAGGCTTGTGACTGCGGGGTAATTTCGTCATAATCGGCACTCTTCGCAATGGTGGTCTGCATTGGTCCTCCCGCGACGATAGATGGTGAACCCCGTCAGGCCCGGAAGGGAGCAGCGGTAACTGTTGATTCGGGCGCCGGGATGTGGCTGGTGCAGACTGCCTCCACTCTTCTAAGCCATAAGCTATCCAATTATTATTCCATGAGCTATCAGGTACTTGCACGAAAATGGCGACCTCAGGATTTCCAGCAGATGGTCGGGCAGGCGCACGTTTTACGTGCTCTAATGAACGCGCTGGATGAAAATCGTCTGCATCACGCTTACCTGTTTACGGGGACTCGTGGCGTTGGTAAAACCACATTAGCTCGCATTTTCGCCAAATGCCTCAACTGTGAAACGGGCGTAACCGCCAAACCGTGTGGCGAATGCCGCAGTTGCCGTGAAATTGCCGAAGGTCGCCACGTTGATTTAATTGAAGTGGATGCGGCTTCGCGCACTAAGGTCGAAGATACCCGCGAATTGCTGGACAATGTGCAATACGCTCCCACGCGCGGACGCTTCAAAATCTATTTGATTGACGAAGTGCACATGCTTTCAGGGCACAGTTTTAACGCTTTGCTGAAAACGCTCGAAGAACCGCCACCGCACATTAAATTTCTGTTCGCTACTACCGACCCACAAAAATTACCCGTTACTATTCTGTCGCGCTGTCTGCAATTCAGCTTGAAGCGGATGCCTATCGACATGATTACGGGGCATTTGGCAAAAGTTTTGCGTGAAGAACACATTCCTTATACCGAACCAGCCCTGCGTTTAGTGGCGCGTGCGGCAGATGGTAGTATGCGTGATGCTTTGAGCTTGACCGACCAAGCCATTGTTGCGGGCGGTGGTGAAGTTCGCGACGAAGATGTGCAAGACATGCTGGGTTTATTACCGCATGAACATTTAGTCGGTTTGTTGCAAGCGGTGGCGGATGATGATGGACAACGTTTGTTGGGTATCGTCGAACAAATGGCGCAATTAACCACGGATTTCACCACAGCAGCGGACAGTTTAATCGCCTTATTACATGCCGTTGCGGTACAGCAGGTGGTGGCGAATGCTGAAGTGGATGCTGATACAGCGGCTTTGGCGCAGATGTTAACGCCAGCGGATGTGCAGTTATATTACCAAATGGCATTGCACGGACGGCGCGATTTACCGCTTGCTCCCGACCCACGCAGTGGCTTTGAAATGCTGTTATTGCGCATGTTGGCGTTTCGTTTAAGTGATGTTTCTGAGCAAGTCGTGACCGATAAAAAAAAAGTCATAACATCGGTAGCACCATCGGTCAAGCCGACTTCAACGACATCAGCTACACCTATCCGTGAACGTATTCCTGAACCCGTTGTTCCTAAAGTTGTTCCTAAACCTGTTATTCCAGAAAGCAAGCCAGCCCCTGTCATTGTACCTAGCAAAGTACCTAGCGAACCTTCACCGCAGCCCCGCGCAAAAAATAACGATTGGCATAGCATTTTGCCGCAACTGGGGTTATCGGGGATGGCGTTACCGTTAGCGCAACATTGTTTATTAGGCAAGGTAACGGATACGCAAATTACGCTTTTATTGGATAGCAGTGGCGATACCTTACGCAGTGCTTTGGCGGAACAACAACTGCAAACGGCCTTGATGCAGTATTTTGGGCGTGAACTGACATTGCATTTTGCGGTGCAAACCCTTACCGCTGAAACGCCCGAACAACGCACGGTGCGTGAAAAGCGTGAGCTGCAAGTGGCTGCCGAACAAGCGATTCAATCCGACCCCTTTGTGCAACAGTTACAAGCAACTTTTGGGGCGGTGATTACCACAGGTTCAATACGTCCACGTACAGAAAACGCCAAACTGTAGTAAACTGCGGTGCATTCAATAATCCATAGATACAGATGAGGAAGTAAAAGCCATGTTGGGTAAAGGCGGAATTGGCGGTTTAATGAAGCAAGCGCAAAAAATGCAAGAAAACATGCAAAAAGCGCAGCAGGAAATTGCCGAAATGGAAGTAGCTGGGCAATCCGGTGGTGGTTTAGTCAAGGTCGTGCTGACGGGTAAACACGAATGCAAACGCATTACGATTGATCCTAGCTTATTCGATGATGATAAAGACATGATTGAAGACCTTGTTACGGCGGCTTTCAATGATGCGGTACACAAAGTCGAAGAAGTAACGCGCGAGCGCATGGCTGGCGTTACCGCTGGTATGCCAATGCCACCCGGCTTCAAAATGCCATTCTAAGGTGGACATGGTTGCATGAGTGAATCTTCACTGTTACGCGAGTTAGTGGAAGCATTACGTTGTTTACCGGGGGTTGGTGCACGTACTGCCCAGCGTATGGCGTTTCATTTGCTGGAACACGACCGCCGCAGTGGGGAACGCTTGGCGGATGTCATGGCGCGAGCAATGCGTGACATCCACCAATGCAGCCGTTGCCGAACTTTAACCGAACAGACTACTTGCCGTTTGTGCGCTAATCCGGCGCGTGATGCCACCTTGCTTTGCGTGGTCGAACACCCTTCTGATGTAATTGCCATTGAACAAGCCACGAGTTATCGCGGGCTTTACTTTGTGTTGGGCGGACGTTTGTCGCCACTCGATGGCATTACCCCCGAAGACATTGGTTTGGATCAGTTAGCCGCGCGTTTAGCTGAAGGCGAAGTGCGGGAGCTGATTTTGGCAACGAATCCGACGGTGGAAGGTGAAGTTACCGCGCATTACATCAGCGAATTGGCAGCAAAACGCCAGATTCCTGCCACACGCATTGCGCATGGCGTGCCAGTCGGCAGCGAATTGGAATACGTCGATAGTGGTACGCTGTCGCACGCTTTTGAAGGACGGAGGAAATACTAATGAGTAACTGCCTATTTTGCCGCATTGCTGCGGGCGATATTCCGGCGAAAATCGCTTACCAAGACGAAGATGTGGTGGCATTCCACGACATTAACCCGCAAGCTCCGTTGCATGTGTTGGTGATTCCACGCAAACACATTGCCACGATTAATGATTTACAAGCTGATGATGCGGAAATCGTGGGTAAGTTATTTTTAGTCGCGCAACAGATTGCCGCAGAAGCGGGTTATAGCGATGACGGTTATCGCGTGGTGATGAATTGTGGGGTGGATGCGGGGCAGACGGTATTTCACATTCATTTGCATTTATTGGCGGGTCGGCGTTTAACGTGGCCACCGGGCTAAAGATTCGCTTGTTTTTCTAGCAATCGCTAACAACTCACAACAACATAACGATTATTAGGGCTACATCATGAACATTCGTACAGGCATAGGATTATGCCTGCTTGCGTTATGGCTGGTCGGTTGTGGGGACAACAAACCAGCATTCATAACGCCACCCATCGTGGATAAACACGCTGATTCCAGTCAGCTTGCTACACCCATCGCGCCTGAAACGGTGCAAGCTAAAGTGCCGCAATTAGCGGATTATAACCAGCGTGTGCAAGTGGCATTACAAGCCGATCCACCTGTGTTATTACTCAACGAGCAAGAGCTACCCGATGCCGCTGCGCAAACCGCGCAAAAACTCGCGGTGGCGAATCCCGAATTCCTGAAATTGACGCGCAATGACAAAGGCGAAGCCTTACGCAATGAAATCATGACCGTGCGTAAAGCGTTGGCGGGTGATTTCCAAGGTGCAATGGGGGCGTGTGCGCAAACCGAATGTTGGCGCGTGGAAATGTACAATCATTTCGATAATGCTTCGACCATTGCGTTTGTGGATGTGCAACAGCAGCAAGTGTTGGGTGTGAGTCGCCAAAGCTATGCGCAGCCGGATTTATCGCCGCGTTTGATTGCATTAGCCAGTGCGATTGCCAATGCCGCGCCGGAAGTGCAAGCCATTTTGGGTGATGCCAAACGCCAGCCGGACAAGAAAGAATTCAAAACCGCGTTACAAGATTCCATGTGCGAACGTTCGCATCATTTGTGCGTAGCACCGACGTATGTGTTTGAATCCGATGCTTTGTGGGCGATTGTCGATTTAACCGATGGTAAATTGGTCGGTACGCGCTGGACGGAACTCGGCGCAAGCGGCGCGAAAACGGTGGTGACGGAACGCAGCCTCGAAAACGAATCCACCTTCCGTCATTACTGCGAAAAAGTGAATCGCATTAGCCAAAACGGTTGGGCAATGGATTATGTGATTACCGGTTCAGACGGTTTACAAGTGGCGAATGTGCAATACAACGGCAAACCAGTGCTGAAAAACGCCAAAGTGTTGGATTGGCACGTCAGTTATTCCACGCGCGAAGGATTTGGTTACAGCGATGCGATTGGTTGCCCCTTATTCAGTGCGGCGGTGGTGATTGCTTACAACGGTCCGAAAATCGAGCCGCTGCTGCAAAACGGTCAGGAAGTCGGTTTCAGCGTGACGCAGGATTTTCGCCAACCGCCGTGGCCGACACCGTGCAATTACCGTTATGTACAACGCTTTGAATTTTATAAAGATGGACGTTTCCGTGTGGCGCAAGCCGATTTCGGGCGTGGTTGCGGGACGGATGGTACTTATCGTCCGGTGGCACGCATTGATGTGGATGCCAATGGTGCGGGGAATGCGGAATCCGTCGCTGAATGGAATGGTTCGCAATGGCAAACGTGGGATAAAGAACAATGGCGGTTGCAGGATGATGCCAAATTTACCAACGAAGGCTATCAATACCGCGTAACGGGCAAGGATGGTTCAGGCTTTTATATTGAACCGAGCCACGGGCAATTTGGCGATGGTGGGCGCGGTGATCATGCGTTTACTTATTTCAGTACTTACAAACCAGAAGAAGGCGAGCAAGATACCGTGACCTTGGGTTCGTGCTGCAATAAAGATTACAAACAAGGCCCGGAAAACTTCATTGAACCTGCCGAACCGTTGCAAGGTAAAAATGTGGTGTTGTGGTACGTGCCGCAAATCAAAAACGATGGTAATCCGGGCAGCGAATATTGCTGGGCAGATACGCGCGTGAAAAATGGCGTGGCGAATGTCGAAGTCTGGCCTTGTTGGTCGGGGCCGATGTTTGTGCCCGTGAAGGGAGCTTCGTAATGCGCAAAGTCATCTTACTCAGCATGGTAGGTTTATTGTTGAATGCGTGCGGTAAGCCGGACATGGGGCATTTTTCCCCCGGTTTAGCCGATGGCTGTCGTGCCATGCCGTCATTCATGGCGCAAACGGGATTGGGTAATCAAGTCGCCATTGATACGCAACAACGTGGTTACATTGGCGTGCGTTTGCTTGAACCGAAAACGGGGCGGACTTTTCAGCACCCAACATGGGACGATGCGGGGCATGTCGGGGCATTTGCGCGGGATAAAAACGGCAATATCTACGTTGCCCCCACGCCGGATGTGAGTTTGGTGGAAAATCCCCCCGCCTTACAAAATCGCATTTACCGCATTGATGCACAGTCGGGCGAAATGGCTTTGTGGGTGGAATTACCTGCGGTTGCGCCGCCTTCGACCTCGAATCCGTTTGGGGTAATGGGACTGTTTTACGACTGTGATACCAACAGTTTGTATGCCAGTTCAATCGCGGGTTCGACACCGACCCAAACCAATGGAAGTCTTTACCGCATTGACGTTGCCAGCAAACAAATCGTCAGCCAATTGGAGCAAACCGATGCATTAGGGATTGGCGTATTCAATGGCGTGACTGCTAAGCGTTTGTATTTAGGGTCGGCTCGCAGTTCGGATGTGTATTCGGTGGCGTTGGATGCCAAAGGCGATTTTACCGACGATATTCACCACGAATTCGCGCTTGCCACTTTGCCGGATGGGAATACGACCAGTGTGCGTAAGTTTGATTTTAGCCGTGATCAGCAAGGGCAATACGTCTTACAAGCCAAAGAGGCAGAATTTGGGTTTCGTTTAATGGCGGAAAATAATTTGCACAAACGCCTTTATCGCTTTGTGTATCAACCTGATACCGAACAATGGGCATTTCAACAGGCAATCGCGGAAACATCACAAGGTAATTAATTGACCGTTCTTCGGCTGTACCTTGCCGATTATCGTATTGCTCAGTAATCTTGCACCAAACAACGAATTTATTAAAAATATTAATAGAAATAAATAGCTACAAAAGTCACGAATAATAAGGTGAAATGGGGCTGAAAAATGAATAAAAAACAATTTTTACCGCACTGGTTTGGTGTCGGTGTTTTGCTGTTGTCTTCTCAGGCTGCTCTAGCGGATATTTCAGGTAAAGTATTTCGTGACTTTAATGCCAATGGCACGTTTGATACAGGTAGTACCTCGCAAGATGTTGGTGTTGCGGGCGTAACCGTGACGGCGTTTGATGCCGCTGGTTTGGAGAAAACCCACGTGACTTCCGGTGCGGATGGTGCGTATGTATTGCCGTTGACCGATGGTGCGAATTATCGACTGGAATTCTCATGGGCGCAGTCATGGCTAAAAGCGGGTGCTGCTGTTGGTGGTACTTCCGTGCAGTTCGTTAAAGATGGTGCGACTTCGGTAAATCTTCCCCTCGGTAATGTGAATGATGATTCCCCCACCACGTTACCTTATTTGGCAATTCCCAATTACATTAATGGTAATCCAACGGCTGCTGGTGTCGGGGATAAACCGGGCTTGTATGTCGTGCCTTATAATGCACTGAGTACTGATGAAACCAATCAAACACCCACACCGATTGTGAAAGCGACGGTCGGGCAAATTGGTTCGACTTGGGGCGTGGCGTATCAACGCAGTACGAAAACACTTTACGCTTCCGCTGTGTTACGGCGTTTCGTGGGGTTTGGGCCATTGGGTACGGGCGGTATTTACAAGGTTGATATGAGCGACCCTACTGCCGCGAGTAGTGGTTCATTGAATTACATTGATGTCAAAAGTTTAGGTATTCCTACTGGTGATGACCCGCGTGAAGCCACGGGTTGTAATAGTGTTGCTAACGGCATTAATGAACCAGCACACGACATTGCGGCGGCGAACCTCGTTGCTAAAACGGGTATTGGTGGTCTGGCAATGGATAATGATCATAACCGTTTGTGGTTAGTGAATATTGCTGATCGTAAGTTATACGGTATTCAACATGTTAGCCCAACAACAACACCTGTTGCGGCGGATGTGTTAGGCGGTTATGCGCTTACCTTACCGACGGGATTTGCTTGTCAAGATGGCGAATTAAGACCGTGGGCGGTGAAATATCATCAAGGCAATGTGTACGTTGGCGCATTGTGTGATGGTTCTGCGACTTATCCGGGTACGAATGAATTGCAGGGTTTTGTGTTACGCCTTGATCCCGCGAATGTCGCTGCTGGGTTTTCTGTCGAACATTCGTTTGGCTTAGCGAAACCACGCGCGGGTTATGGACCAGATGTTTACGCTTGGGGCGGCTGGAATGAATACCTAAACAGTGCGCCGTTATTGAGTAGTATTGAATTCGACGTGGATGGCTCATTAATGATCGGCATCATGGATACCGTGACCATGCGTATTGGTAATCGTAATTACAATGGCTTGTCTTGTGCTGAAAGCAATCTCTCGGATGTAACCGGTGGCGGCGATACATTGCGTTTTTGTAAGTCGTCTGGCGGCTACCTCGAAGACGGCACAGCCGGTTGTAGCACCACCATTCCCGCAGCGGTAAACACTCATGATGAATATTATTGGGGGGATTATGGGCCGTTAAAAGACAGCAATATTGCGTTTAATGAAACCACTTTTGGCGGTCTAGCGTTTGCGGCTGGTAAGGGGCAACTGGTGAGTAATGGTTTCGACCCTGCTGGTTTCCATGAAAACGGTTTGTATTGGTTGAATAATGCGACGGGTGCGGATGATCAACGCTATTTCCTGTATGTCACCGAAAATGCCACTACTTTCCCAACGGCAACGATGGGCAAAGCGGCTGGTTTGGGTGATTTAGAATTGGTGGTGGATGCAATCCCTGTCGAAATCGGCAACCGCGTGTGGTTGGATAGCAACGCTAATGGCATTCAAGATGCGAACGAGGCGGGTATTGATGGCGTCAATGTTACCCTGAAATGCGGTACGGATACCGCCACGGCGCAAACAGCAAACGGCGGTCAGTACCTATTTTCCAATACAGGTAATGCCACGTTTATGAATTACGGCGAAAGTTGCAGCGTCAGCATTAACAATGCTGGGCAAACCGCACTCAATGGTTTAAGTGTGACGCAGCAAAATGCGGATAACATGGCAGACAATAACCCCGTTACTGACATTCGCGATTCTGATGCAAATGCTGCGGGTGAAATCGCTTTTACGGTGGGTAATGCGGGTGAAAATAACCATTCCTTGGATGTTGGTTACAAACCGTTACCCAAAACGGATTTAAGCCTGAGCAAAACCGTGGATAAAACCAGCGTCAAACCGGGGGATACGGTCATTTATACCCTGACCATTAGCAATGCGGGGCCCGATGCGGCAACCAAGGTGCAAGTCACGGATCAGTTACCGACGGGGTTGGTGTGGGTTAGCGATGATGGTACGTCCAGCAATGGTACGTATGACGCCACTACCGGTATTTGGGCGGTTGGTAGCTTGGCGAAGGATGAAATCAAGGTGCTGAACATGACGGCTAAGGCTAACTAAGAGGGGGGCGGTTTCTACCGCTCTTCCGCTTTTAATGGTTCATGTTGCTAGCTATTGTTATCCTCTGACGGCTAAAAATCCTTTTAAAATCGTAGCTCAGTAATAACGACAATAACGAGTCGGGCAAAATGTATAAAAAAACAACTAGATGGTCGTGGATTGGCTTGGGTATGGGGTTGTTGTCGCTTTCGACTCAATCGGTATACGCGGCGGGTACGCAAACCTTCACCAAAGAATTATTAAGTGGAACGAACCCTAAACCGGGGGAAACGGTGCAATACCGTTTTCGCTTGGCATGTTCGAGTTTAACTTCGGATTGCGGGAATTTAACGGTCGAAGATACTTTACCCGCAGGTTTGGAAGCGGTCAGTTGTGCCGCACCAACCGGATTCACGGTGGTGTCGTGTGATGTGTCAAATCCAGTCATTAAAGTAACCAAAGATGATGTGTTTAATGGCGGTGATAGCTTCAATATTGATGTCATTGCCCGCGTTAAATTGGGCACATCGGCTGGTACGTTGTTAGCCAATACCGCGACTTCCATCATTACCGCCCCCGATACGCCGAGTAATGGCAATTTGCCTTCCACCGCAACGGGTGTAACGGTGGGTGGCACAGCGATGGATTGGAGCATTAACAAATCGCGGATTTCCCCCACCACCAATTTAAAACCCGCACCGGATACCGATGTGAGTTATCAGGTGAATTTCTGCTCGAATGCTGCGGTTGGCAATATCAGCTTAACTGGCGTGACGTTAAAAGACGTATTCCCCGCTGGTGCTACCGTGGTGACGAACGATGGTGCGAATGTTAATGGCAATGAGTTATCGTGGAATTTGGGAGATCAAGATTTAGCAACCTTGTACGCGGGTAAAGATTACAACTCCCAAGTCTGTATTACTAAAAACTATACGTTGCGTTACCCCGTGGGGAGTTTCCCGATTGGTACGAGCATTACCAATACCTTGAGTGCGAATGCGAATGAGGGGGCGATTGGCCCGGATGCGGTGATTACCGAAGACATTGGTGAGCCAACGCCGGGGATCGGGCTATACAAATGGGCGCAAGATACGCTAGCAGGCTCGATGCCGCCTTCAACAGGTTTGTTCTGGGGCATTCGTGCGGATACTTACAATTCCAATGCACCCGTACCGGATTTGACGTTGTATGACACTTTGCCAACCACGGCGGGTTTGGTGGCGAAAAAAGTCTATTTGCGGACGTGGGATTCACCCGCAACGACCAATGCGCCGAACGGTAGTGATGTGCGCGTCACGGTAGGGGCATCCAGCGATACTGGCGATTGTAAAACCGCAAATTACACCACCTTGGTTACGGAGGCGGCGAGTGGTTCTAACCCTGATGGTGTGGATCTACCCGCAGGCACAACCTGTATTCGTTGGCAGTTCGTGGATAAAGGTCCTGATGGTCCTGCCGTACCGCGCGGCTGGATGTTTAACCCGTACTGGGAAAGCATGGTGTTACTGGACACTTCCGCTGTTGCAGGCCCGTATCCTGTTAGCGTGCAAAACTGTGCGGTGGGAACATTTACCAAGTTCGATGGTTCAACAGGAGCATCCTATGACAGTTGCTATCAAGCCAATGTGGAAGAAGCAACACCTGCGATTCGCTTGAGTAAGTCCGTAACCAATGGTTCTGCTTTCAAACCCGATGACGAAGTGAAATTCCAGTTGTATGCCGAACAAGAATGGCAAAGTTCGACAGGTGCAACGGTGAATCCGGTGATTGCGGATTTATTACCAGCGGAATTGGATTTTGTCAGTTGGGATGGTTTCAATTCCAATTGGGCAAAGCCCGATCTGGCGCAACCGAATCTGGAAGTGATTCAGGACTATAAAGGCACGGGGCGTACTTTGCTGCGTTTCTCATGGTCGAATACCGTGCCGACGGGTGCAGTGAAATTGGATGGTTCGGCTGGTGTGCCGAATGCAGATAGCGTTCCGGTAGGGGGTGGGGTCACATTAGACATTACTACCAAAGTAAAAGCCGGTACGGTGGTGGGTAATTACGCTAATGATGTGGCATTTTTCGATAATAGCCCACGTTTTACCTGCTCTAGTAATGCGAGTGCGGATAGCAATGACTTAGATGGCGATGGCAATGCCACGGAAGATGCGTGTAGTCAAGCAACGAATTTTGGTGTCGTGGCGGCGGCGGTGATTGCGGCTGAAAAGTGGGTGAAAGGTGAATACCCGACCTTACCGAATGTGGATGATCCACTGACTAATCCAAGCGTCACGAATGAAAACTGCCCGTTAAACGGTGACGGTTATACCCGTTTCCCGTGTGTGGCACAGGTTAAACACAATGTCGCGTTTGATTACAAAGTGGTGGTGACAAATAAGGGTAACGAAGCCTTAACCAATTACATTCTGTATGACGTATTGCCTGCTAAAGGTGATACCGGGGTTGGTGAGCCAGTTGCTGGTCAGCAACGTGGCAGTCAATGGCAACCCGTGATGACGGGGGCATTGGTGGCGGCGGATGCTTATACCAGTGCTGCGGGGGCGGTGGTGGAATATTCCACGGCTGCGAATCCGTGCCGTCCTGAAGTGTCGTCTTCATCCACCGAAAGTCCAGCGGATCATTGGCAAGCCGGTTGTACGGATGATTGGACAGCGACTCCGGCGGATTTCGCCAAAGTTACCGCATTCCGTATTAAAGCCGCATTTGCCTCCGCACCGTATTGGCAACCGTTAAAAGCTTTGACCTTTAATGTACCCATGCTTGCACCCGCGAATGCGCCACCGAGTATTGTGGGTAATACCCGTTACTTTAATCCGGCATGGAACTCGTTAGCGCATCGTGTGACGCAACAATCCAATAGCCAGCGTTTGGATACGGCTGAACCGCGCCAAGTGGGGATTATTGTGCCAGATATGAAATACCGCATTGGCAACTTGGTGTGGAAAGACGATAACGACAATGGTATTGCGGATGCAGGCGAAGCAGGTATTGCCGACGTGACGGTGAACTTATTGGATAGCACGAATACCGTGATTGCCACCACCAACACGGATGCCAATGGCAAGTATGCGTTTGAAGGTTTAGCAGCGGGCAAATACCGCGTGGCGATTCCAACACCGAATACACAGGCAGCGTTAGCGGGTTTGACATCTTCTGATGCAGGTGAAGAAGCTTCCCCTGATACGAATGGGGATAACAACGACAATGGCGTGACCACCGATGCGTCGTTGGGTTTGCTTTCAGGTGAGATTACTTTGGAAGAAACGCCTGCCGAACCAGAAAACGAAACATTACGCACGGATAATTCCGATGACGATAATGATGCATGGCCGGATATTGTTTCTAACTACGCGGTCGATTTTGGTTTCTTTATTGCCCCTAATACGCCTAAAGCGGATCTGGAACTGGGTAAAGCCGTGGACAAAACCACAGCTAAACACGGTGATACGGTGGTGTATACCCTGACGGTTACGAACAAAGGCGTGGATGCTGCCAGCGGTGTCGCAGTAACGGATCAACTGCCAGCCGGTTTAAGCTACGTCAGTGATGATAGTGCAGGGGCATACAACGCAAGCACTGGTGTGTGGAACATCGGCAACCTCGCGAAAGATGAAGTCAAAACCCTGAGCATTACCGCTAAGGTGGAGTGATTAGCGTGCAGATCAACGGCAGCAGCAGAGCTTAATTTTTGGTAACTGTTTGCTGCCGTTCTTCCGGTTTTTGATTGTTTGATACACGGATGAATGGTAGGCTTTTTACGATAATTAACAAATATCTGAAAAATAATCAGAATTATTAAATAATGATAATAAATGAGCCTGCGAAATATGCATAAATCAATAAGTACGCGCTTATATAATGGGGTGGGAACTGGTGTTTTACTGCTAATGTCACAAGTCACTTGTGCGGCAGTAACCGGTAGTGCCTTTAGCGATTTTAATGGTGACGGTATTCAGCAAAGCGGTGAAGTCGGGCGTGCGGGAATTATCGTGAAAGCTTTTAAAACGGGTAGTACGGCGGAAGTGGTGAGCGCGACCACGGATGCATCGGGTGCTTATTCCTTGGCAGTCCCCGGTGATGCTTACCCAGTCCGCGTGGAGTTTTCCTTGCCCACGGATACGTGTGGACTTGATCCGACATTGGATTTTCCCGCAACCAATGGCGATAAATACGGCACGTCGGTACAGTTCGCCACGGCTGATAATGAAGTTCATAATTTTATTTTTAACTACCCTGCCGATTTTTCAACGGATAATAATCCCCGTGTTTTTTTGCCACGCATGATCAATGGTGATCCATTAGCAGTTGGTGACGTTGGTGATTTACCCGCCGTTGTGAGTTTCCATTATCAAGATTCAGGCATTGCTGCGAACTCTGAAAGGGGAGGTGGTGCGGGGCCTGCGTATGATACGGCGGCGATCCAGAAACAGGTCGGTACGGTGTATGGCACGGCGTATTCCCGCCAAGCGAAAAAGGTGTTCGTTTCAGCTTTCATGAAACGCCACACGGGGATGGGGCCATTAGGTGCGGGCGGTATTTACATGCTCAATGCTGAGCCACCGTTTGATACGGCTGCCAATGTGAATTTTATGGATTTGGATGCATTAGGCATTCCCACCAGCGACAAAGCCGGTTCGTACCAAGCGCAAGTCAGCCCTGATGGCATGACCGTGCAGTACAATAATGTGATTGGCTCGAATAGCGAGCGTGGTTTACCGGCCAGTAAAACCACACCGAATGCTGACCCTGTTGCTTATTCCCAAGTCGGTAAAGTGTCTTTGGGGGATATGGATATTTCGGAAGACGGTCGTTATTTGTATGTCGTGAACTTGTACGATCGTAAATTATACGAGTTGGATTTAACGAATCCTGATAGCCCGGTTGCGCCAACGGCGGCGAATGTTAAAAGTTTTGCCATTCCCAATGCATGTTCTGCCGCAGGTGGGGAGGCGCGTCCTTTTGGTTTGAAAATTGCCCGCAATAAGGTTTACGTAGGGGTAACGTGTTCTGGGGAAGACAGTACTGGCACTGTTGTGGGTACAACCACGGACATGACCGGCAGTATTTTCGAATTTGACGTGAAAACGCAAGGGTGGAATAACACGCCACTGGTCAGTTTCCCCTTCAATTACCGTGAAGCAACGGGAATTGACCCGTGGGGTGCTGTGCCTTGGCATCCGTGGTCTTCAACGACTTGGACGGGCGATTGGGAACGCGGCGAACCGTTAGTTTCTGACATTGAATTTGATAACGGTGGTAACTTCATTATTGGGGTGATGGATATTCGTGGTCATCGTTTTGGGCATAATAACTATAACCTGTTAGCCAATAGTTTCATAAGTATTGCCACCACGGGTGAAACCCTGCGTGCGGCGCGTGATACGGGTGTGAAGTCTTGTAAATACGATATTCAAACCACGCCTGAATTTTATAATGACAATTTAATGCACGCTGAAAGTTCGCAAGGGGCATTAGCGGTACATCACACCTCCGATAGTGATCAGGTTATGTCAACATTTATGGACCCCGTGGGTATTTGGTCTGCGGGTGTGCATTTGTATAACAATAAAGATGGTTCACGGGTGCATGGTGATACGGGTTACGAAGTTTTCTACAGTGATAACTGGGCTAATAATCAAGGGCCTGTCAACTTTGGTAAGGCTGCGGGTTTAGGCGATTTGGAAACGGTGGAAATCGTACCTTCAATTGAGGTGGGCAATCGGGTTTGGTTGGATACCAATAAAGACGGTATTCAAGATGGCGGTGAAGTCGGTATTGATGGTGTGGACGTTACCCTGAAATGTGGTGCGGATGAAAAAACCCTTGCTACTGCGAATAGCGGGCAGTTTTATTTCACCAATGTCGCTGGCGGTAATGCCACTTTCATGGATGCAGGTGAGAATTGCACAATCCGTGTGGATTCACAGCAAGTCGCGTTAATCGGCAAAGCGTTAACCGTCGCGAATGCGGATAATCAAACCGACAATAGTTTGCAAACCGATATTCGTGACTCCGATGCGGTAGATAATGCCGGTAAAGCGGAAATCAGTTTCACCGTGGGTAAAGCGGGCGAAAACAACCATTCATTGGACATTGGTTATAAACCGTTACCACACAGTCTCGGCAACCGTGTGTGGATTGATGCGAATAACAATGGTTTGGCTGATGTGGGTGAATCCGCCGCCCCCGCTAATGTGAAATTGGAACTGAAAGATAGTGGCGGCGCGGTATTGAATACCACCACGACGGATGCAAACGGGCGTTATTTGTTCAGTGATTTGACCGCTGGTAGTTACCAAGTCTGTGTCACAGCGGATAACTTCAGCGTCGGTGGGAGTTTGCCAAATTACACCGCGAGTAACGGCGGCGATGTTGCGGACGCTAATACCGATATTGATGGCGATGACAATGGTGATAACGATACCGCGACGGGTTTGTGTTCTAACGTGGTGGTGTTGGATTCTGCCGAGCCAACGTTGGAAACAACTGCGACAGGTGATGATGGCAATGATGGTCAAGGTACGTTGGATATTAATTCCAACCTGACCGTGGATTTTGGGGTTGTTCCGCCTATTCCAAAAACGGATTTGAGCCTGAGCAAAACCGTGGATAAAACCAGCGTCAAGCCGGGGGATACGGTCATTTATACCCTAACCGTGAGCAATGCAGGACCGGATGCGGCAACCCAAGTGCAGGTGAGTGAAAAACTTCCTGCTGGTGTGACGTGGGTTAGTGATGACGGTACGGCCAGCAATGGTACGTATGATGCCAGTACTGGTATTTGGTCAGTCGGTAGCTTGGCGAAGGATGAAGTCAAAGTCCTGAACATCACGGTAACAGTGAATTAACGCTAGGGTATTACGGAAAAATCAACGGCAGAAACAGTAATTAAAATAGCAATTAAACGTTGGTAATTGTTTTCTGCCGTTCTTCCGGTTTTTGATTGTTTGGTACTCAGATGGGTGGTAGGATTTTCCAGATAAGGGCTGATTATAATGTTCCGCTGTCATTCCCTAATAAATACAATAATAGGTCAGGATTTTAATGTATAAAAAATCATGCCGATGGCGTTATCTTGTTTTGTCGCTTCCTCTGTCTCTCATGGTGTTTCCCGCTTTATCCCACGCGGCTTGTAATGCTGGTGACGTAGGCGGAACGGCTTATCTCGAATTACCTGTTGCGCCCGGTGGGCAAACGGCTAATACCTACGGGATGCGTGATGGCAACGAACCGGGTTTAGCCAATATTGCTGTCAAAGTTGTCGACAATAGTGGTGTTGAACAGACCGTTACGACCGATAGTAGCGGTGCATGGTCTGTGGTGACACCTGCGTTTCCGGTACGGGTGGAATTCAGTGCAGCGAATGTTTCTTCCAGTTTGCACAGTGGCTCGGTCGGGACTCAATCGCAATCATCGGTGCGTTTTCTTGCCACGACCTCTTGTAATACCGACATGGGTTTTCAGCGTCCTGAAGATTATTCCCAGCCAGACCCACGTTTAATGATTCCGGGGCATCGCAATAGCATTGGCGATACGCTAACGGATGGTGGGGTATTTTCGTTTCCACGTTCGTATCAAGGCTTAAACTCAGAGTTTTATAGTGCAGATGGAGCGCAAGGTTCGGGGCCAATTCCTGATAAGGAAGCCACGGTTGCACAAGTGGGTAGTTTGTGGGGCATAGCTTGGCAACCGACGCAAAAACGGGCGTTTGCAGCCGCATTTTTGAAGCGTCATGTCGGTTTGCGTAATGGTTTGAGTACGGTGTACGTGTTTGATGAAACCACTGCACCCGGTACATTAACGGGTAGCTTTAATCTGCAAGGCGTGACCCCGGCAAATGGTGGTGCGCCAATTGATTTGGGTTCAGTTTGTCGGGATGCCAGTTGCGCGGGCGATCCGGGGAATACGGGTAATGCGGCAGATTATCAATTGGCAAGCCAATTGTCGGAACCGAGTATCGACATGGATGCGTTCTATAAAGTCGGTGCAGTCGGTTT
Organism: Pseudomonadota bacterium; assembly: GCA_039797295.1. Classification (GTDB taxonomy): domain Bacteria; phylum Pseudomonadota; class Gammaproteobacteria; order Thiotrichales; family Thiotrichaceae; genus Thiothrix. The sequence goes on from JBDKID010000002.1 coordinate 24,925, forward strand.
TGGCGACATTGACATGCAACCGGGGACAAATACCTTGTGGTTGATCAATGCTAATCAAAAAGCCTTAATCAGCATGGATGCCAGTGGTAGTACGGCAGCTTTAGCGAGTGCTACGGTGAATCAATACCCGTTTAGCGCGTTGAGTGGCACACCAAGCTGTACTGGCGGGCAAATTCACCCGTGGGCATTGGGCTTCTTTGAGGGTAAAGGCTATGTTGGTCTGACGTGTGATGCGATTGATAGCCAAAATGTGGATGATCTACACGCTTACATTATGCGTTTCAATCCGGCGAAAGTAACAGATGGTTTAACCCCAGTATTGGATTTCGCCTTGAATTATCCGCGTGATGATGACTACAAGCGTTTCCAACCGTGGATGACGCCGAGTGTTGCGGCGAATAAATTAGCTGGAACAGGTGGGCAAATTGATTTTCCACACGGTGTTTTGTCTGACATTGATTTCGATGAAAACGGTAACTTGTATTTTGAAATCATGGATTTGTTTGCTCATCAAACGGGTAACTATAATCACCTGCCCTTTAGCAATGACAATAGTTGGGTAAATGGTATTGCTAACGGTGATGTGCTGAAAGCCTGTAAAACGCCTATTGGTTTTAGTCTGGAAGGTACAGCGGATTGTGCGGTGAACTTTACTAGCAATGCGGTAGGACCCAATGCGGCTGGTGAGTTTTTCAATGACCAAGTGGGTGATGGGCGTGCAGAAGGGGTTTCTGGTTCGATAGCCTTATTGCGCGGTTCACAGCAAATGGATACGGCGACAATGGATCCGCATCCAGAGGGTGTAACCGGTGTACCGTATTGGAGCACGCAAGGGGTTATGACCTTTAGTTTGAACGACGGCAAAGTAGTCAATTGGTATACGCTGAACTCCACGAGTCAAGATGGTTTTATGTCGAAAGGGACGGGCTTTGGCGATATTGAATTACTCAGTGCTGCCGCACCTGTCGAAATTGGCAACCGCGTGTGGTTAGACCAAAACGCTAATGGCATTCAAGATGCCAATGAAACGGGTATTGATAATATTCAAGTCAAACTGACTTGCGGTGCGGATGCTGCGACAGCAACAACGGCGAATGGTGGTGCGTACCTCTTCAGTAATGCCGTAGGTGGTAATGCAACGTTTATGGATGCGGGGGAAAACTGCACGCTGAGTATTCCAACAGGTCAAGCACTATTAAGCACTTACCTTGTGACTACCGCGAACGCCGATAATGCAACGGATAATAATCCTGCAACGGACATTCGCGATTCCGACGCAAATGCTACGGGTGAAATTGCTTTTACCGTGGGTAATGTCGGTGAAAATAACCATTCCTTGGATGTTGGTTACAAACCGTTACCACACAGTTTGGGCAATCGCGTGTGGATTGATGCGAATAACAATGGTCTTGCTGATGTGGGCGAGTCCGCTGTTCCGGCAAATGTGAAGTTGGAACTAAAAGATAACGGTGGTGCAGTATTAAATACCACCACGACGGATGCCAATGGACGTTACTTATTCAGCGGTTTGGCAGCGGGTAGTTACCAAGTGTGCGTCACGGCGGATAACTTCAGTTCGGGTGGCGTTTTACAAGATTACACCGCGAGTAACGGCGGCGATGTTGCCGATGCGAACACGGATGTGGATGGCGATGACAATGGTGATAACGATACCACTAAAGGTTTGTGTTCCAACCTAGTGGTATTGAATGAAGCCGAGCCGGTGTTAGAAGCCACCGTAACGGGTGATGATGGCAATGATGGACAAGGTACAGCCGATGCGAATTCCAACCTAACCGTGGATTTCGGGGTTGTACCGCCGGTATTGAAAACGGATTTGCAATTAACCAAAACCGTGGATAAAGCCAGCGTAAAACCGGGCGACACGGTGATCTATAGCGTAACCGTCACGAATGAAAGTAGTACGGATGCGACGGGTGTGCAGGTATCGGATGCATTACCCGCACGTATGCTGTACGTCAGTGATGATAGTGCAGGGGCTTATAATGTCACTTCGGGCATTTGGCAGGTTGGCAACTTGGCGAAAGGAGAAACCAAAACGCTGCAACTAACAGTTACCATTCAATAATTTACTACAATAACGACACGTAATTTCATTAAAAAACGATTTCAATATTACAACGATAAAACAATTAGAGAGTCATAAAATGAAAAAAATGAATAGCGCGAGAGCTTTGCTACTGACTTTTTGTGCGGTAGGGGTATTGGCAGCAGCAAACCAATCTTGGGCGGATACAAGCATTACCAACTGTGCGCAAGTTTCCACCGCAGTGGAGCAAGATACGGATTCCACACCCGGCAATAAAGCCAGCCAAACGGAATTACTGGCAGCATTTACTGACCCTGCTGGTAGCAAGTTGGAAGATGACGAAGCTTGCGCACCGTTAACCATTCAATCCATTTTTGACTTTGGTGATGCGCCAGACACTTACGGTACAACCGGTGCGACTGCTGCGAAACATGAAATTGTGCCGGGGCTGAAACTGGGTGCGAATGTGGATGAGGAAGCGGATGGTCAACCTGATCCAACCGCGACATTGGATGGTACGGATGAAGATGGCGTTACCATGCCAGCACTGACAGATGGTCAAGCTCTGACCTTGCAAGTCAGTGCTACTAACACAAGCGGCAAAGATGCAACCGTCGGCTGCTGGATTGACTACGATGGTAATGGCACATTTGATAGCGGCGAATACGGTGGTGCAGTTGTACCGAATAACAGCACAGGTGCAAGTATTAGCGTGGCTATGCCGGGTGTTCCTGCGGATGCGAGCAGCAAATTGCCAAACGGCACTTATGCACGTTGCCGCTTGAGTACCGATACCATTGATGCGGCTAAAGCGACTGGTGCGTTGAATGATGGTGAGGTTGAAGACTACAAAGTGACTATCGCTGCTGCTCCAGTATTCGACTTGGCATTGTTGAAACGTCTGTCTACCGGTCAAGCGACTAGCGTGAAAGCAGGCGATACCGTCAAGTTTACCATCGAAGTACATAACCAAGGCACGATTGAAGCGAAAGACGTTGTTGTTTCCGATTACATCCCATCTGGCTTGACGCTGGCGGATGCGAACTGGACGGCAGCCGGTTCAATTGCAACCCTGAACACACCAATTGCCAGCTTGGCAGCCGGTGCAAGTGCCACAGTTGAAATTAGCTTTACAGTAGATGCGACAGCAACGGCTGGTGATCTGACCAATACGGCTGAGATCAGTGCTGCGAAAGACAAAGACGGCAACCCTGCAACCGACGCGGATTCCACTGCTGATACCAACGTCAGTAACGAGAAAGGCATTGTTGATGACGTAATGGATAACACGGGTGGTGATGAAGACGATAGCGACATCGCGAAAATCACTATCTTGGTTGATCCGAAAACTGACGTTGAATTGGTGAAAACCGTAGCTGATGCACAAGACCAACCGTTAACCACAGTACGTCGTGGTAGCACCGTGGTTTATACCTTGCAAACCACAAACAAAGGCCCAGATGCGGCAACAGGTGTAGTGATTAAGGATCAATTACCGGCTGGCTTGACTTACATCAGTGATGACAGTGCAGGTAAATACGACGCTGCAAGCGGTCTGTGGACTGTTGGCGACGTTGCCAATGGCGAAAGCAAAGTTCTGAAAATCACTGCAACCGTGAAATAAGTACTGCCTTTACCATTGTTGAGGTGAAAACCGAGGGAGGCAGCTTTTAAGCTGCTTTCCTTTGTTGATTTAGTCAATCGCTTAGTGTGCGTTTGATTGTCTGATTTAAAGCTCCGTTTTATAGGCCGACTTGAATGCATTGGAATGATGACTGCTCTGTTGGCGGTTTTTATTACAAATAACCACTTGGCTGTTTTTTGCTGACGAGTGGTTATTAAGTAGTTACCCTTTACCTCACTAATAAAAAATTAATTCAAAGTTTAATTGACCAGGGCGATACGATGAAAATAACAAAGCTCTCCTTGTGCGTTTCAATGGTCGGCTTGCTGGCAACCTTGCCTGCTGCATACGCAAATGAAATGGTTACGAACTGTACACAAGTCACCACAGCAGGTGGTGTAGATGCTGATGCAACGAATAATGAATCCTGTGCCAAACTATTAATCCCCTTCGATTTCGGTGATGCTCCTGATCCGTCTTTTCAAACGTTGGATGCCAATGGTGGTGCGCGTCACCAATTGGGTACGAATGTTTATTTAGGGAAGTGCGTGGATAGCGATACTGGTTTATTGCAAGGCGGCGCGAATGCGGATGATGCCGATAAAGGTGATCCGGTTTATGGTACTTGTGCTGATCCAACTAAAGGTGATGAAGATGGTGTCACCATTAGTGCGTTACACGTCGGTGATACCAAGGATACGCTGCAAGTCACGGCTAGTGCTGATTGTAAGTTAAATGCTTGGGTCGACTGGAATCAGGATGGTAGTTGGGGTGGTGCAGGCGAACAAATTTTCCACGACCAGCAATTAGCGGCTGGGGTTAATGATCTGACGCTGGATGTGCCTACCTTTGCCAAGGAAGGGGAAATGTATACCCGTTTCCGTTGTTCGACAGCGGGTAACGATGGCATTGGTGGCGAAGCGGCAGATGGCGAAGTTGAAGACTATAAAGTGAATGTGTTAGCCGCGATTCCTAAAGTACCGATGAGTGTCGGTGACTGGGTTTGGGATGATGCGGATCACGATGGCAAGCAATCTGCCAATGAACAAGCGTTGGTTGGAGCGGTCATTACGCTGTTGGATAAAGACGGCAATCCGGCGAAAGACCTTGCGGGCAATGTTGTGGCAGCCGTTACCACGGATGCGACGGGCAAATACCTGTTTAGTAATCTGCCCGAAGGCGATTACAGCATCAGTGTGAAAGCTCCAGACGGTTACATTCCAACCCTGAATGCAGGCGATGTGGATGATGTTCCAGCAAATGATGACAATAACTGTTCTGCACAAGCAGACGGCAGCATTAAAACCGCTTTATTTACCCTCGCGGCAGGTTTAGCACCAGTCGATGACGGCGATAGCGATGCGAATACTAATTTGAGTGTGGATTGCGGTTTCTACAAACCAGTTGAACCCACCCACAGTTTGGGTAATAAAGTTTGGGTCGATGACGGTGCTGGTACAGACGCGAATGCCAATAACGGTGTCTTCGACAAAGGCGAAACTTTAGTTGCGGATGGTGTAACGCTCGAATTGCGCGATAAAGCCGGAGCTGTGATTAGCAGCACTGTGACCGCAAAAGGTTACTACTTATTCAGCGGCTTAGCAGCGGGTGATTACCAAGTTTGTGTGGCAGCCAGCAACTTCGCCAAAGATGGCTTATTAGCGGGTTATACCGCTAGCACGGGTGGTAACGAAGCCGATGCCAACCTGAACATGGATGGTAATGACAATGGCGATGATGACACCAGCAAAGGCTTGTGTACCAACGTCATTACTCTGGGGGCGGACGAACCAACGGGTGAAACCGATACCGCCAGTGGTACAGCGGGTGATGACGGTGCGGCTACAGAAGACGCGCGTTCTAACTTGACCATCGACTTTGCGGTCGTACCACCGAAACCGATTCCACCAATGTCCGTCGGCGATACGATTTGGGTCGATGCGGACAAAGACGGTCAGCAGGGTAAAGATGAAACGGGCTTAGCCGGTGCAGTCGTTACCTTGATGGATGCTTCGGGACGTTTAGCAACTGACCTCAATGGTAATACGCTGAACTCCCTTACCACGGATGCAACGGGCAAATACCTGTTTACCAATTTGCCAGAAGGCGAATACACGCTGGTGGTGGAACAACCTGAAGGTTATACCCTCACCAAAGGTGGCGCGGATATTGACGACGATGCGTCCAATACCGATAGCAATTGCAGCGTGGCAGGCTTGACTGGCACGGTACAAACCAAACCGTTTACCTTGGCATTGGGTACTGAACCCGATACCGATGGCGATGACGCTAATGGCAACCTGACCGTGGATTGTGGTTTCTATCAACCGCCAGCCCCGACGCACAGTGTGGGGAGTCGTGTGTGGATCGACGATGGCGCGGGTACGACGGCGAATGCTAATAATGGTTTAGCGGATGTTGGCGAAAAACCCGTGGCAGATGGCGTTATTGTCGAATTGAAAGACAGCGCGGGCGCATTGCTCAGTAGCACGAGCACAAAAGATGGTTATTACTTATTCAGTGGTTTGGCAGCGGGTAGCTACCAAGTCTGTGTTGCAGCCAATAACTTTGCCGACAAAGGTGTGTTAACGGGTTACGCGGCTAGTACCGGTGGCAATGTTGCGGATGCGAATACCGACATCGACGGCGATGACAACGGCGATGACGATACCAGTAAAGGTCTGTGTTCTAACCTCGTGGTGTTGGATGACAAAGAACCAACGGGCGAAGCCACCAGCAGTACGCCGGGCGACGATGGCATGGGTACGGCAGATAACCGTTCCAACCTCACTGTCGATTTCGGGGTCATTCCGCCGAAAGCTCCGACACCAGTAGCCGTTGGTGACACGATCTGGCTGGATACCAATAACGACGGGCAGCAAAGTGCGGACGAAACAGGTCTGACGGGTGTGGTCATTACCTTGTTGGATAAAGACGGTAATCCGGCGAAAGACCTTGCAGGCAATGTAGTGGCAAGCGTTACCACGGATGCGACGGGTAAATACCTGTTCAGCAATCTGCCGGAAGGTGATTACAGCGTTAGCGTTAAAGCCCCAGATGGCTATGTACCCACCAAAGGCGGCGCGGATGTTGATGATGATGCTTCCAATACCGACAGCAATTGTTCCGTACAAGCCGATGGCAGCATTAAAACTGCCTTGTTCACCCTCGCAGCCGGTTTAGAGCCAGACGGTAATGTCGATGGCGACGATATGAACGGCAATATGACCGTGGATTGCGGTTTCTACAAACCAGCCGAACCGACGCACAGCATTGGTAATAAAGTCTGGATTGACGACGGCGCGGGCACTGAAACCAATGCCAATAACGGTTTGTTGGATAAAGGCGAAGGTGTGGTTGCTGATGGCGTGACAATGGAGTTGCGCGACAAAGATGGCAAAGTGGTTAGCAGCACTACCACCACGAAAGGTTTCTACCTGTTCAGCGGTTTGGCGGCAGGTGATTACCAAGTTTGTGTGGCGGCGAACAACTTCGCTGCCGATGGTTTATTAGCGAATTACACCGCCAGCACGGGTGGCAATGAAGCCGATGCCAATAGCAATGTCGATGGCAATGATAATGGCAACGATGTCGTTACCGATGGCTTGTGTTCTAACGTGATTACGCTAGGTGCGGACGAACCAACCGGCGAAACCGATACCGCCAGCGGTACAGCGGGCGACGACGGCGTGGGTACGGAAGACGCGCGTTCTAACCTGACGGTGGACTTCGGGGTTGTGCCTCCGGCTGCACCACAACTGGTGTCCGTGGGCGATACCATCTGGGTTGATGCCAATAATGATGGTGTACAAAACGCCGACGAAAAACCATTGGAAGGCGCGGTCGTTTCCTTGTTGAACAAAGACGGTACACCCGTCGTGTTGGGCAATGTGACGGTATTGCCAATCACCACTGGCATTGATGGTAACTACCTGTTCAATAACTTGCCGGAAGGTGATTACGTCGTTAGCGTCAAAGCCCCAGAAGGCTATCTGCCAACCAAAGGCGGTGCGGATGTCGATGATGACGCTTCCAACACTGACAGCAACTGTTCAGCGGTGGATGGCGTTGTCAAAACTGCACCGTTCAGCCTGTTAGCGGGTAAACAACCGGTTGATGACGGCGACACCGATGCCAATAGCAACTTGAGTGTGGACTGCGGCTTCTATCAACCAGTAAAACCGACCATGACCGTGGGCGATACGTTGTGGGTGGATGCCAACGCGGATGGTCTGCAAGACAAAGACGAAACGCCATTAGTGGGCGCGGTTGTCACCTTGTTGGATAAAGACGGTACGGCAGTGAAAGATGTGGACGGTAACGAAGTCGCGGCGATTACCACCGTTGCGGATGGGAAATACCTGTTCAGTCATTTGCCGGAAGGTGATTACAGCATCAGCGTCAAAGCTCCTGAAGGTTACACACCAACGAAGGGCGGTGCAGATGCCGATGATGACGCTGCCAACACCGATAACAACTGCGTAGCGCAAGACGATGGCAGTATTCACACCGCACTGTTCAGCCTCGCAGCGGGTACAGAGCCAGTGGATGACGGCGATACCGATGCGAATACCAACCTGAGCATTGACTGCGGCTTTGTTGCACCGAAACCAGCAACCGTGGCGGTGGGTGATTACATCTGGGTGGATGCGAATAACGACGGCAAGCAAGATGCCGACGAAAGCGCGTTAACAGGTGCAGTGGTGACACTGTTAGGCAAAGACGGTACGGCGGCAAAAGATGCGGACGGTAACGAAGTCGCGGCGATTACCACGGGTGCAGACGGTAAATACCTGTTCAGCAATCTGCCAGCCGGTGAGTACAGCGTCACGATCAAAGCACCAGCAGGTTATGTGCCAACCAAAGGTGGCGCGGCTGTCGACACGGATGAATCCAATACCGACAGCAACTGTTCCGCACAAGCTGATGGCAGCGTGGAAATCGCGTTGTTCAACTTGGTGGCAGGTCAAGAACCGGATACTGCCGTCGATGGTGATGATACCAATGGCAATCTGACTGTGGATTGCGGTTTCTATCAACCCCCTGAACCTACCCACAGTATTGGTAACATGGTTTGGGTAGACGATGGCGCGGGTACGGATGCAAATGCCAATAACGGCACTTACGATAGCGGCGAGAAACTTGCACCGAGCGGTGTTAGCCTCGAACTGCGCGACAAAGCGGGTGCATTGGTGGCGACCACGCAAACTGCGGAAGGCTACTACTTATTCAGCGGCTTGTCGGCGGGTGAATACCAAGTCTGTGTTGTGCCCAGCAACTTCGCAACCAATGGTGCATTAGCGGGTTACACCGCGAGCCTGAACGGTGACGAAACCGATGCTAATAGCAATGTCGATGGCAATGATAACGGCGATAACACGGTTGAAGACGGCTTGTGTTCTAACGTTGTGGTGTTGGATGACCAAGAACCAACCGGTGAAACGCCAACTGCCAGCGGTAAAGCGGGTGATGATGGCGTGGGTACGGAAGACAAGCGTTCCAACCTGACGGTCGACTTCGGGGTAATGCCGCCACAAGCTCCGCCAAGCAGTGTTACTGTGGGTGACACCATCTGGAACGATGTCAATGAAAACGGTAAACAAGATGAAGGCGAAACGGGTTTATCCGGTGTCACTGTCACGCTGTTGAATGCTGATGGTTCTACCGTGGTGAATGGTGATGTGGCAGTTGCGCCAGTTACCACCGGTGCGGATGGCAAATACCTGTTCAGCGGTTTGTCAGAAGGTGATTACATTATCCGCGTTGCCGCACCAGAAGGTTATGTACCAACCGCCAGCGCGGGTGATGTGGATGATGTTGCCAGCAATACCGATAGCAACTGCTCCGTGGTTGGTGCGAGCGTACAAACGTCCGCCTTTACCCTGACGGTGGGTAAAGAACCTACCGATGATGGTGATAGCGATGCGAATACCAACCTGAGTGTGGATTGCGGTCTGTATCAACCGAAAAAACACAGTATTGGTAACATGCTGTGGATTGACGACGGTGCGGGTACAACTGCCAATGCCAACAATGGTAAGCGCGACGAAGGTGAAGCTTTAGCCGCCGATGGCATCCACATGGAGTTGCGCGATAACAGCGGGGCGATTGTGGCTTCCACGGTAAGCAAAAGTGGTTACTACCTGTTCAGCGGTTTAGCGACGGGCGAATACCAAGTTTGTGTGGCGGGTAGCAATTTCGCAAGCAGCGGTTTGTTAGCAGGTTATTCCGGCAGTGAAGGTCAAGACACTGGTGACACCGATAATAACGACAATGGCGACAGCACTGTTTCCGATGGTCTGTGCTCCACTGTTACGTTACTGGATGGCAAGTCACCCACGGGTGAAACACCAACTGCCAGCGGTGCAGCGGGTGACGATGGCATGGGTACAGAAGACGCACGTTCTAACTTGACGGTCGACTTTGGTTTAGTACCACCTGCGCCCGTTGAACCCAAAACGCCAGTATCCGTCGGTGATTCCATTTGGTTGGATAACAATGCCAACGGTCAGCAAGACAAAGGCGAAGCAGGTGTTTCCGGTGCAACCGTGACCCTGACCGACGCTTCTGGTCGTGCCGTTACCGATTTGGATGGCAAAGCGGTTGAGCCAAAAACCACCAGTGCAGACGGTCAATACCAATTCACCAACTTAGTCGAAGGTGAATACATGGTAACGGTCGCGCCACCGAGCGGTTTGACCCTGACGTTGGGCGGTTTGGATGCGGATGATGATGCTTCCAATACCGATAGCAACTGCCGTTTGAATACGCTGAACGACACCATCCAAACTTACCCATTCACCCTGCAAGCAGGTTTAGAACCGGATGCGGATGGCGATGGTACTAACAGTAACCTGACGTTGGACTGCGGTTTCTACGGCGCGGTTTCCTTGGGTAATAAAGTCTGGCTGGATACCAATGCCGATGGTAAACAAGATGCCGACGAAAGCGGTATCAGTGGCGCGAAAGTCTCGCTGTTCGATGCGGATGGCACAACGCCAGCAACCGACATCAATGGCAGCGCGATTGCAATGGTTACGACTGACGGCACGGGTAGTTACCTGTTTGAAAACCTCAAACCGGGTGATTACGTGGTCAAAGTCGCACCGGGCGACGGTTACAGTGTTACTAGCGGTGGTGGTGACGTCGACGAAAACACGTCTAACACCGACAACAACTGTAAAGCGGTGGAGAGTGGTTTCCAAACCTTGCCGATTACCTTGGCGCAAGGCACAGAACCGGGGGCGAAAGTGGATGGTGACGACACCAACCGCAATAGTACCGCTGACTGTGGCTTCTTCCGCGCGGTATCGTTGGGTCAACGGGTGTGGATCGACTTGGATGGCGACGGCAAACAAGACGGCGGCGAACCGGGTGTACCGGGTGCAACCGTCACCTTGTTGAATGCAGATGGTCAACAAGCTACCGACTTGTTCGGCAATGTCGTCGCGCCACAAACCACGGATTCCGACGGTAACTACCTGTTCGGCAACCTGCGTGAAGGTTCGTACTTGATTAAAGTAACACCGCCAGCCGGTTACGTGGCAACCACACCGTCTACTGACCCGAATAACAATGACGGTACGGACAGTAACGGGATTCCACAAGCCGATGGTAGCGTTATCAGTAACCCCATCGACCTGAAATGGGGTGATGAACCGCAAGATGGCGGCGCAAGCAACCAAACTGTGGCATTCGGCTTCGTACCGAACCTCACCATCCCAACCCTCAGTCAATGGGGTACAGCGATCATGAGCATGTTACTGGCAGCAGTAGCCGTGTTCCGTCGCCGCAAAGAAGACTAAGCGAAGGGGATTACTCCCATCCGCTACTCCAGAAAAGGTCAGTTGCGTGCTAATGCCAGTCAGTTAATCTAGCCCCTTAGGGTTGCTAAATTTCATTTTTCAGCGAAAATCCGGTGATCGATAGATCATCGGGTTTTTTATGATTCCCTCCGTGAATAGTGGACAGAAGGAAAAGCGAGTATCTTTCCGATGAAATGAAAAGGTACTTAAAGATGAGTAAGACAAAATCCCCCAGTCCGAAAAGCACGACGTATACGCATCCCCCCTATGTCAGGCTAGTTGTCGCCTTTATTAATTTTGACAATTGGGGACGGAATGGATAAAAACATGCCACGTTATGCTGCCGAACGCAAAGCCAGTGTGCTGAACAAGCTATTGCCCCCGCACAACCGCCCGATAAATATCATCGTGCATTCGGATCGGGGCAGCCACCAATATTGTTCTCACATCTATCGTGAATTACTGGAAAAACATCAGCTCATCGGTAGCATGAGTGCCAAAGGTAACTGCTACGACAATGCCTGTGCGGAAAGCTTTTTCCATTCTTTCAAGGCGGAAGCCATTCACGGTGAACATTTCGCCACCCGTAAAAACCTCAGACAAACCGTTTTTGAATACTTGGCGGTGGATTACAATCGAACACGATTACACGCTGCTAATGACTACCAAAGTCCAGTAGCACTTGAGATAGCCACTAAACGAAACCTCGCTTCTTAAACTGTCCACTTTGAGCGGTGGGGGTCAAATCCCGAAATCAGGTTAAATAGTTTTCACTTGTTTGGTACACTATATCCCCCAAACCACTTTTTCGATTTTGGAAATTAAACGAAAAATACACAAACATGCAATTCTACGTAAAAAATTTGAACTTCAACATTGCAAACCTCCTCAAATATTTACGTACATCACGCTACTTTTGAGATTTCACCGAGAGGGCTTAGGTTTTCCTACACCCTCGTTATCCAAGAAGCCTCTCAAAACAAACTGGTCATTCATTCATCATTGGAAACCCGCATTGCAGACGTTTCTACTATTATTCGGCGAAGAGTGCGTGACACTATAACAACCGAAGTTACACAGTTCGTCTGACAGATTCGTCCACTGTTTCTTTATGGGTAGAAAAGCTGCAATCCAAATCAAATAACTCAATAGTTAATAAGCAGTCGGGCTGAAGTTTTCACGCATTCCATGAGCGTAACTCATTAAATCTTCATGCTACGAATGCACGAAAACTTAGGCTCGCGTACTTATTTTGACTTAGCGTAAATTGCAAACTCTATATTCTTATTTTGGAGTGCATTTCTATAAGAAATAAAATCATTTGCTTTTCCTTATCTTTAGTTCTATAAGGAGAATAATGAAGATACCTATCAGAACAGGTAAAAATAATGTTATTAAATTAATCATGGTGTTCACGTTTCGAGTTTTAAAATTTGATTATATCTAATATGTATGAAAAAGTCAATAATATTCACTGTTTGAATCCTTTTAAATCAATGCTTTAGTGGTCTTCGGGTATAGTGTTGGTTTAAAAATGCCATTTAAAAAATAAATTACTCGTCTACTCCTCTTGTTTTTTATTAATTAATTTTGCCTTTACAGTAAGTAGATTACTTTTCGCATTACCTCCTAATAGTGTAAATACAGCTTGAGATACCTGAAATGTAATGTCAGTCTCTGTATTTCCCTCAATATTGTTTGTTTTTCGAATGTCTACTACAATAGTGGGATCATATTCAATATCTACACCTTTAAATATTACTTTATAGTCTTTATATGCTGAATCACCTTCTTTCAGTACCTGAAAAAAACTACTACTTTTATCATAATAGACAGATGTTTTATCATCTTGGTTTTTTTCTTTGTCCGCTCGCCTCACTTTTATTTTAAAAAAACCATCATTGTCTATGATGTCTTTATGATTTACAGTTGTACTTTGTGTTATCATCGCAATGTTCGCTGTTATTCGATCTTGATCTTTTTTGATCTCATCAATATTTTGACTGATACAGTTTTTATTTACTGTTTCAATGCTATTTCTAATTTCGTCTTGGCTTTTTTTGACCTCATCAATTTTTGAAGGTGTTGCCATTAGTTTCTTAATGTCATCATTAAAGCTTATAATGCCAGCAAAAGATGCATAAACACTAATAATCATAAAAACCCCATTTTGGATTTTTTTAAAAATATCCGTGTTTCTATTATCTGCTTGTTCAGAGTTGCTCATAATAAAATACCGTTTGATGATGATTTGTATTAAATATGGAGTTTTTGATGCTACGCCAGCTCCATAGACGTATTGATAAAATAATAATATAAATGTTACCTTATAATCAATAGGTATTATAAGGTAAATAATTATTTATTATCAGTTTATTATAAATATAAATTTTTTCTGTAAAAAGTTGTTATTTTTGGTTTTATTTTTTAAATGGAAAATTATAAATCGATTGATTTTATCAAAAGCTATGTTGATTTTTAATTTTATTCATATTTAGAAGGGATAAAAATAAGTCTAATTTGTTTTAGCATTCTTGCAAATTAAAAGTTTATCTTTCAGAATGCAAGGATGATTACCCGAAACATTACCTTTTTAGTTGAGCAAGCGTTGCGCCGTCAGGCGGCTGTGGCGTTGATTGGTCCGCGTCAGGTGGGGAAAACCACGCTGGCTTATGCGTTGGCGGATGCGCGACCGGCAATTTATTTGGATTTGGAGTCACTGGCAGATCGGCATAAATTGAGTGATCCCGAATTGTTTCTCAGCCAATACGAAGATCGCTTGGTGATTTTGGATGAAATCCACCGTGTGCCGGAATTGTTTGCGAGTTTGCGTGGTTTGATTGATCAAGGACGACGTAAGGGTAAACGTAACGGACGGTTTTTGATGCTGGGTTCGGCTTCCATCGACTTGTTGCGGCAGTCGAGCGAAAGTTTGGCGGGGCGCATTGAGTATGTGGAAATGAATCCGCTGGATTTATTGGAAGTTGGTGCGGATAAGCTGAATACTTTGTGGTTACGCGGTGGCTTTCCCGATAGTTTCTTAGCAGCCAATGACCGTGATAGTTTGAGTTTGCGTCAGAATTTCATTCGTACCTATCTGGAACGCGATGTGCCACAGTTTGGGTTTCGTATTGCAGCGGAAACCGTGGAACGTTTGTGGACGATGTTGGCGCACCAGCAAGGCGCGTTATTGAACGTTTCCCAATTGGCAGGTAGTTTGGGTGTGAGTGCGCCATCGACCAGCCATTATTTGGATTTGCTGGTGGATTTGTTATTAGTGCGTCGTTTGCAGCCGTACCATGCCAATGTGGGTAAGCGGTTGGTGAAATCGCCGCGTGTGTACATTCGTGACAGTGGTTTGGTTCATGCTTTGCTGCGCATTGCTGATCTGGACACTTTGATGGGGCATCCGGTACTGGGCGCAAGTTGGGAGGGTTTTGTGATTGAGAACCTGTTAGCGGTCGCGCCGCATCCTATTCAAGCCAGTTTTTATCGTACTGCTGCTGGTGCTGAAATGGACTTGGTATTGGAATTTGGTGGGCAACACGGTTTATGGGCGATTGAAATCAAACGCAACCTCGCCCCCACGCCTAGCAAAGGTTTCTATCACGCTCGCCAAGACCTGCAACCGCGCCGCACTTTTATCGTTTATCCCGGACAAGATCGTTATTTCCTCAGCGAAGGTGTGGAAATCATCAACCTCGCTGCACTTATGCAGGAGATACAGAACATGTTAGGCACAATGACCAGTCTATAAAGAAAGCCAGCGTAATGCTGGCTTTCCATTGGGAATGAATGATTCCACTTTTTGTGCTTTCTACCGCGTGCCAATTAACGGCAAGGGCGGTATTGCAGGTGGAACACCATGCCTTGGTGTAAGTCTAATGAGTCGACGCTAATGTTGCTGCGATTATTCAGCCCACGAATCGCGCTATTAATGCGCATGTTCACATCAGCCCCGCAACGTGACCAAGTATTGCTGGTTTCGACCAAGTTGTCGGTTTTCAGGTAGGTTGCACCACCAGCTGTGCCTAACAGGTCGGTAAAGCTAGGGCCTGCGCCACCAGCAAAGAAGTAGCTACGTTTGAGTTCGCTCGTGCCTTGTGCAAAACCACGGTAGTCAGCGGTAATGGTGGACACTTGGAAGCCATTCGGAACGTGTACTGGAATGGAGATATTGCAGGTTTTGCGGGTTGGACTAGCGGTATACGAGTCGAACAACATGGTGAGTGTTAAGCCGTCCGGTGTTAGGGATGAACTCGCACTACCTTGTGGGCAACCAGACCCGCCGTAGGACGGTTCATTGAAATACACGGAGTTGAGGCTCGGAGCAGCACTAGCCGATTGTGCAGCCACAACAGTTAATAAAGCAACTGCACCCAATAAAGTATGAAACACTTTCATAATAAAACCCTCCACTATTTTAATTGGCAAAATGCCACTAATTCTAGCCATTATTAAATGCTTCGTTTGTAGCGTAAGCATTGTGGCTATGTAGTCTTCGAGGGTTGGTTCAAATGAAAGTTCAAACTTTTTTAATTGAAAATAAAATATCAAAAAATAAAAAATTCAATGGAACGTTTTTAATATTGGGTTGTCTTCTATCTATTTAGAAATACACCTGCCTTTTTTTCCAACAAGGTAATTAATTCCGGTTGCATGTAATCGTAATCGTCAGGAATATCCAAACAGATCACGCGCTTGCCATTGAGATGGGCTTTGTAGTGTTTGGCGAGTTTATTGCGATGGGCTTTTTCCATGACAAAGACGTGCGTTGCCCATGCGAGTTGTTCGCTGGAGAGGTGCACTTCAGCATCGTTGCCGAGTCCGGCGGAGTCAGTTTCGACATTTGCCCACGTTGCAAACACTTGCTCGGCGGTGGGACTACGCAAACGGTTCTGCGTGCAGATAAATAAAGCGCGAATCATGTAGTTACTCTCTTTTCCAAGACGTTTAGCATCGCTTTGGCGGCGTTGGATAGTGTGCGTTTGCGGTGGTACAGCACGCCGAGTTCGCGGGTGAGGTTGAGCGGTGTGTTGAGGCGGGTTAGTCCGTCGTCGAGCATGGTGTGTGGCAATAACGACCAGCCAAGTCCGGCACTGACGAGCATTTTGAGAGTTTCGAGGTAATTGGTGCTGATGTAGACATTCAGCGCGGTAGCCAAATGCGCGAGGGCGTGGCTAATAATGCGGTGGGTGTAGGTGTCTTTAGCGGGCAATACGCAGCGGTATTGAATCAGCGTTTCCAGCGGTACGAATGGCAATTGGCTTAATGGGTGGTCGCGGCTGACGACAATGTGCAGTTGATCCGTCCAGATGCATTGCGCTTGTAATTGTGCGGGTGGTTCGTTGGGTAAGGTGACAACCGCCAGTTCTAAATCGCCGCGTTCGACGGCGTGGCAGGCTTGTTCCGAATCGACAAAGCGTAAATCGAGCTGCACAGCAGTGTGTTCGCGGTTGAATTGCGACAAGATCGGCGGCAAACGCCGCAGCCCAATGTGGTGGCTCGTGCCCATCACCAAATCGCCGCGAATATTGCCAGAAAGGTTGGCGGCAATGCGGCGAATGTCTTCCAGTTCATTGCGTAAGGCTTGCACGCGCGGCAATAAAGCATGACCCGCCTCAGTCAGCGTGACCTTGCGATTAATGCGATTAAACAAGGGTGTGCCGAGTTCTTCTTCCAAGGCTTGAATGCGTTTGCTAATCGCGGGTTGGGTAATGAATAAGGCTTCTGCCGCTAATGAAAACGATTGCAGCCGCGCCACTTCAAGGAATGCGTTAAGGGTATGAATGTCCATTACTGTATTCTAGGATGGAATGTATAACATGAAAATTATGAATTTTATTTATTAGACAAGCGGTGCTATTCTCTGCCAACTCACCTACACATCACCATTTTCTAAGGAGCTTTTTTCGTGGCAGGCAAAACTCTCTACGATAAGGTCTGGGATGCGCACGTCGTTCGCCAAGAAGCGGATGGCACTTGCTTACTCTACATTGACCGTCAACTGGTGCACGAAGTTACATCACCGCAAGCGTTTGAAGGGCTGAAAATCGCCAATCGTCAACCGTGGCGCATTAACTCCATGCTGGCTGTGCCCGACCATAATGTGCCGACGATTGGTTTGGAATACGGCATTACCGACCCGATTGCACGTTTACAGGTCGAAACTTTGGATGCGAACTGCCGCGAATTTGGCATTACCGAATTTAGCATCGGTGACATTCGCCAAGGCATCGTGCACGTTATTGGTCCAGAACAAGGTGCAACTTTGCCGGGGATGACGGTGGTTTGCGGCGATTCGCACACGTCCACCCACGGTGCGTTTGGTGCATTGGCGCACGGTATTGGCACATCCGAAGTCGAACACGTCATGGCGACGCAATGCCTCATCCAGAAAAAGATGAAAAACATGCTGATTAGCGTGGATGGCAAAGTCGGTGCGGGCGTTACCGCCAAAGACATCGTATTAGCCATTATCGGCAAAATCGGTACGGCGGGTGGCACGGGTTACGCGATTGAATTCGGCGGGCAAGCGATTCGCGACCTGTCGATGGAAGGGCGCATGACCGTGTGCAACATGGCTATCGAAGGCGGTGCGCGTGCGGGCATGATTGCCGTTGACGATACCACCATCGAATACGTCAAAGGTCGTCCTTACGCCCCCAGCGAAGCGGATTGGGAAAAAGCCGTTGCCGCATGGCGTGATTTGCATTCCGATGACGATGCGGTATTTGATCGCGTGATTCACCTCGATGCTGCTAGCATTCAGCCGCAAGTAACATGGGGAACATCACCAGAAATGGTCATCCCTGTCGATGGCAAAACGCCAGACCCTGCGCAAGAAACCGATCCGGTCAAAGCCAATGGCATTCGTGCCGCGCTCAAATACATGGGCTTGGAAGCGAATACGCCAATTAGCTCCGTTGCGGTGGATAAAGTTTTCATTGGTTCTTGCACCAACTCGCGCATTGAAGACATCCGTGCGGCTGCTGAAGTTGCCAAAGGGCGCAAAGTTGCGGCGAATGTGAAACTGGCAATGGTTGTTCCCGGCTCAGGTTTGGTCAAACAACAAGCCGAACAAGAAGGTTTGGACAAAATCCTGATCGCAGCGGGCTTTGAGTGGCGTGCGCCGGGTTGTTCCATGTGTTTGGCAATGAATGCTGACCGTTTAGAAGCGGGTGAGCGTTGCGCGTCCACTTCCAACCGTAACTTTGAAGGTCGCCAAGGGCAGGGTGGTCGTACCCATTTGGTTAGCCCCGCAATGGCCGCTGCTGCTGCTGTAACGGGTCACTTCGTTGATGTGAGAGCACTGTAATGGAAAAATTTGTTGTACACACTGGCTTGGTTGTGCCGTTAGACCGTTCCAACGTCGACACTGACGCGATTATCCCCAAGCAATACCTGAAATCCATCCAACGCACAGGTTTTGGCCCCACGCTGTTTGATGACTGGCGTTATAACGAACCGGGCGAACCGGGGATGGATCACAGCCAACGTGCCATTAACCCCGATTTCGTGCTGAACTTCCCACGTTTTGCGGGAGCTTCGGTGCTATTAGCGCGGGAAAACTTCGGCTGCGGTTCATCACGCGAACACGCGGTTTGGGCATTAACCGATTACGGCATTCGTACCGTTATCGCGCCGAGTTACGCGGATATTTTCTTCAATAACAGCTTTAAAAACGGTTTGCTGCCCCTGACTTTGCCTGCCGAAGTCGTCGACCAGTTATTCCAAGAAGCGCAAGCTACCGAAGGTTATCAGCTCACGGTGGATTTGCCGAATCAGCAAGTGGTAACGCCTAGCGGTGCGAGTTTCGCGTTCAGCATTGACGAGTTCCGCAAATACTGCCTGATCAATGGTTTGGATGATATTGGCTTGACGCTGCAACACGCTGATGACATCCGTGCCTATGAAGCACGCCGCCAACAACAAGCTCCTTGGTTATTTTAAGCATAGGTTTTGAACATGACACACAACATTTTGGTTCTCCCCGGTGATGGTATTGGCCCTGAAATCGTTGCCGAAGCGGTAAAAGTTTTGGATGTTTTCAAGGCAGAAGGCAGTTTAGACGCGCAATACACTTACGCGAATTTGGGCGGTGTGGCATTCGACCGTGAAGGGCATCCGTACCCTGAAACCACTAAAGCCTTGGCGAAAGCGTCCGACGCGATTTTGTTAGGCGCAGTGGGCGGGCCACAATACGACAAGCTGGAACGTCCATTGCGTCCAGAGCGCGGCTTATTAGCAATTCGTACCGATTTGGGTTTGTTTGCCAACTTGCGTCCGGCGATTTTGTACGATGAATTGGCCGCCGCTTCCACCCTGAAACCGGAAGTCGTCGCAGGTTTGGACATTATGATCGTGCGCGAATTAACCGGCGGGATTTATTTTGGTCAGCCGCGTGGCATTCGTGTATTGGAAAACGGCGAACGTGAAGGTTATAACTCTGCGGTTTACCGCGAATCCGAAATCGAACGCATTGCCCGCGTTGGTTTTGAAACGGCGATGAAACGCAACAAACGTTTGTGTTCCGTTGATAAATACAACGTGCTGGAAGTGTGCGAATTGTGGCGCGAAGTGGTCGAGCGTGTGGGCAAAGAATACCCCGAAGTCGAACTGTCACACATGTACGTCGACAACGCTGCGATGCAGTTGGTGCGTGCGCCGAAACAGTTCGATGTCATTGTTACCAGCAATATGTTCGGCGACATTTTGTCTGACGAAGCTTCGATGCTGACAGGTTCTATCGGTATGTTACCATCCGCGTCGTTGAATGCGTCGGCGTGCGGTATGTACGAGCCTAGCCACGGTTCAGCACCGGACATCGCGGGTAAAGGCATTGCCAACCCATTAGCGACTATCCTGTCAGCAGCCATGTTATTGCGTTACAGCTTGAACAAACCAGAGCTGGCGGATCGTATTGACGCGGCGGTGAAAAAAGTGTTGGCAGACGGTTTGCGGACTGGCGATATTTACGAAGACGGTTGCCGCAAAGTGGGCACAGCCGAAATGGGTGATGCGGTCGTGGCAGCATTACAAGCTTAATTAAGAGAGTAGGGATACATGGCACAGACTTATGACATCGCCGTTGTCGGCGCGAGCAGTTTAGTAGGTGAACACTTAGTCGAATTGTTGGCGACCCGTCACTTTCCAGTCGGACACATTTTCGCGCTGGAGGTCGATGCTGATGAAGAGTTAGACGTAAGCTTTGGCGGCGAAACTTTGGATCTGGAAAATCTGGTCGGATTTGATTTTAGCCGCGTGCAATTAGTCTTCTTTGTCACGGACGATGCTAATGTTGCTGCCATGTATGCCCCGCAAGCGGTTGAGGCAGGGTGTGTGGTGATTGATGGTACGGGTTACTTTGCGGCAGATCGTGAAGTGCCATTAGTAATGTCGACCATCAACCCACACGCAGTGGCGGATTATTTACTGACAGGCATGGTTGCTTCCCCTCATCCAATGACCTTGGCAGTGTTGACCACACTGAAACCGTTGCACGATGCCGCGACGATTTCGCGGGTCAATATCGCCACTTATCAGGCTGTCGCTGACATTGGTCGGGCTGGAGTTGATGAACTAGCCCGTCAAACGGCGCAATTACTCAACGGTCGCCCAGTTGAGCCAAACATCTATGCGAAACAGATGGCTTTTAACTTATTGCCACAAGTTGGCGCGTTTGGTTTGTATGGGTATACCGATGAAGAAATGGCGTTGGTACAAGAGACGCAGCGTATCTTTGAAGATGACCGGATTCAGGTCATTCCAACGGCTGTGCGTGTACCCGTGTTCTTTGGTTCGGCTGCCGCCGTGCACGTAGAGTTACTGGATGAATTAAGCCCGTCCAGTGCTGTGCAATTGTGGAGCGGTGTAACAGGGATTGAGGTATTGGATGAGCCGAATATGCCTGATTACGCCACATCAGTGAACGATGCCGCAGCAAATGACGGTATTTATATCAGTCGTGTGCGGGAAATGCTCGCTAGTCCGGGTGGTTTGAATTTTTGGTTAGTCACTGATAATGTTCGGAATGGGGTAGCATTGAATAGTGTGCAAATAGCTGAATTATTAGTACGTGATTACCTTTAAATTTATAAAAAGGTAAGTAATAAACAGTGGTTAAGCGGGAATTAATTCGATTTTACCGACAATACGCCTAGGGTATGGGGTAGTTTTACCCACCACCCGGGGCGAGGCTAGGTACAAGATTGCGTGCCATATCATACTGATATATAGTTCCGAACTAAAGAATCAATAAACAGAATCACTATTCATCCAGAATAACAAGGGCTTATAAGAAGTGATCAGTGAGGGTGAATCAGGGATGCCACTATCGTACCGATACAAGGGGAATTGCAGTGAATAAACAGGCATTGAGCTTAGCTGTATTTATCGCCGGAGCTTATCCTGCCGCCTCCAATGCCTTAGGGCTTGGAGACATCGAATCCAGTTCTCATCTTAACCAACCACTTCGAGCCAAAATCGAATTATTATCAGGCGTTCCGGCAGATGCGAGTCAACTGAAGGTACGTCTAGCTTCACCCGATGTGTTTAATCGGGTGGGTGTTGCACGCCCTGAGTTTTTGGACAGTTTGCAATTTACACCAACCGTACAAGGTGGCAAACCCGTTATTTTGGTGACATCTAGTTCACCTATCCAAGAGCCGTTCGTTAATTTTCTCTTAGAAGTCAGTTGGCCTCAGGGGCAGTTGCTCAAAGAATACACGGTCATGCTTGACCCGCCAGTATTGATGCAGCCGGGTAATACCGTGACAGGTGAAGCCTCGGTGAGGGCTGAACCTAAAGCGACGGGTACAGTGCGTCGTCCAGCCACACAACCAGCCGTTACCGCGCCGCCACAAGCGAATGCTGGTAATGCGCCTGCAAATCAATCTGCGGTTGATCAATCCGCACCACGTCAAGCATCAGGAAATCGTACTTACCGTGTCAGACCGGGGGATACTTTGTTCCGTGTTGCTTCGCGTCTGCAACGTCCGGGTATTAGCAATGATCAGATGATGATGGCTCTGTTCCGTGCGAATCCGAATGCTTTCATTGATAAGAATTTGAATAGTTTGCGTTCTGGTGTGGCGTTAAAAGCTCCAACCGTTGGTGAGGCGAATAATGTTTCGCGGGCAGAAGCGCGGCGGCAGATTCGGCAACACAATGCAGACTGGCGTGAATTGCGTCAATCTTTGGCGAAAAATACCGTTCCGCAAAAAGCCACGGATGCACCAGCTAAAATCGCGAAAGCACCGACGGCGAATAAAGCACCTGACAAAGCACGTTTGGAAGTGTTGGGCGCGAAATCCGGTGATGCGATTGCCAAAGACGCTGCCGTTGCTGCTAGCAATGCAAAACTGAGTGATTTGGAAAAACAATTATCGCTTACTCGCGAATCCATGACGGCGCGTCAAAAAGAAAATGACGAACTCAAATCGCGTGTCACTGATTTAGAGTCCATGCTCAGCAAGAAAAACCGTTTGATTGCTTTGCGCAATGATCAATTAGCGGGCTTGCAGAAACAATTGTCAGAGAATGGCATTACCGTACCGCCATTGGCTGACATGAATGATGCGGGTGATATTGTGGGTGGTAAAGCCATACCTCCGGCAACTAACCTGAACAATCATCAGAATACAGCGACCAAACCAACGACTGTCACACCAGCCACATCGACACCATCGACAACTACACCGCCGAAGCCTGATCAAGGTAAAGACATTCAAACCCACATGGCAAATGTGGATGGTGCGAATACTGTGTTGCGCAGTGATACACCATCAACGACTAATGGTAATTCGACGAGCATTAATCCCGCGCTGAATCCGGTGAAACCGGCAACCGGTACACCAACGCCACCAACCAATACGGTGAAACCTGCAACCGGTACGCCAACGCCACCAGTGACACCCGCAACGACTGGGCAAACGCCAGCGAGCATGTCCTTTGGGCAGCAAAATGTGACCGGTGGTACACCGCCAGCGGCAGGGACGGAAACACCATCGACAGCGACAACGCCTGCACCGCCGGTTAAGCCAGTAACACCGATTACGAAACCGCCAGTGATTCCGGTTGCACCATTGGCGCAAGATGGTAATAAAAAACCTGCGCCGGTGTTTGCGGATCAAAACAAAGGCGATGGTGACATTCTCGAACTGCTGACTTCACCATTAGCGTTACAAATCGGTGCAGGTTCATTGGCACTGTTGTTGTTGCTGTGGTTGTTGAGCCGTCGTCGTAAGCCGGAAGATGGAGGCAAAGGTAATTCACCACGTACCGCGATTGTGGATGATGATTTAGGCCCCGCGCCGCATGATAATGATTTGGATGATGATTTCGATCTGCGTTCTTTAGAAGACGAACTCGATAAAGCGGAAGCACGTGATAACAAGCAATCCGATACGAATCCATTTGGTTTAGATGGTGATAATGGGTGGGATGATGCGCCGAAAAAGTCGGGCAAAAGCGTTCAACAAACCATCGCTGATAACATTAATAATAATCAGGCTGGTTCTGCGACTGATGCTTGGCAAACTGAACCACCCGAAGAAGATGATTGCTTGACCGAAGCCAATGTTTACATTGCTTACGGTTTGTATCAACAAGCGGAAAGCGAGTTGAAAAAGTGCATTGAACGCAATCCAGACAAATTGGAATACCACCATAAATTGTTGGAATGCTATTTCGTCGCGAATAATCGTGAAGCCTTTGATCGCCAAGCCGAGCAGTTTGCCCAGATCAATGGCAAAGGCAAAGACGAGTTATGGAAAGCGGTTGTTGAATGGGGGCGCAAAATCAGTCCAGACAACAAGTTGTATCAGAATGGTCAAACGGCAAGCAATAGCGCAACTGCTAAGACAACCAGCGTTGCGGCGGCAACCATTGGTGGTGCTGCGGCAGCGGCATTAGCCACAGCAGCATTTGCCAGTGATGCTCATGCGGATGTATTGCCAGAAACGGATGAGTTTGTTGATGATTTCGCTGCGAAATTGCACGATGAAAAGGCTGAGGCTAATCAAGTAACCGCTGAGCATGACGATTTCGACTTTGATTTGGATAGCCTGACGCTGACAGAGTTTGATACGGCTGCTGAAACCCAATCGGTCGCTCACGTTGAGGTATCGCCTCCTGCTCCTGCGGCGATTGAACCGCCAGTGGTAGCGGCAGAGGATGATTTCGGTGATCTGGGCGATTTGGATTTTGATGACATTGACTTAGACAAGTTGCTGCAAGACGAAGATGACAATGCCACCGCCATTGCTCCGCCAACTAGTCAGCCAGTAGTAGCGGAAGTGGCTGCACCAGTTGTGCCCAGCGTCCCTGTCGTGCCCGTTAGTCCGCCAGCAGATCAGCCAACCGATGCAATGGATGCGAAGTTAGCCGATGAGTTTGATGACTTTGATTTCGACTTAATGTTGGATGATGAACCACCTGCTGCGCCAGTGACACCCGTAACAGCGGCGGTGAATACTGCGCCAGCAGTCAAAGAAGCTGCGCCAACCGTTGCTACGTCAGCACAAGCGAATGATGGTTTTGATGATTTGCTGGATTTGGATTTTGCCGATGACTTCGCGGATTTCATGCAAAACGATGTGCCAGTGGCAGAAGTCAGTAAGGTTGTTGCACCAGTGACAACGGCGGTGCAGCCTGTTGCAACAACAGCGACTACCGCTACCACTGCTGATGATGACGATAATTTGTTGGATTTCATGTTGGATGACGATTTATTCACTGAACCAGCAGCGACAACCCCGGTTGTGGCGAAAGCGGTGGAAGAGGTTGCGACTAACGCCCCGGCTGTTGCTAAGTCCAGTCATGTGGCAAACCTGAATTTACATTTGGATAACAGTACAGGTATTAACCGGATATTGCCCAAGGATACCTTTTACGCGCCCACTAATGGTGAAGATCAGGATTGGTTGGGCGACATCGACGACGCACTCTCCTTCCTCGATTTCCCAGACGAAGAAATCGACCTGCACGAAGCGCACATCAGCACCAAGTTGGACTTGGCGCGGGCATATTTGGACATGGGCGACATCGAAGGTGCGCGAAGTACCTTGGAAGAAGTGATGGTCGAAGGCAACGACGATCAACGTCGCGAAGCTGAGGTCTTGTTACATCAGACTGGTTGAGCATTTGTCGCTTTCCCTTTATAAAGGTCGGTTCATCCGACCTTTTTTATTTTGGTGAACACGCATTCATGAAACTCGCAGCTTGTATCGAATACGACGGTAGCCTTTATTACGGCTGGCAACGCCTTGCGCACGGACCCACCGTACAAGCGCATGTGGAACAAGCCCTTTCGCAAGTGGCTGCCGAACCGATTAGCGTGATTTGTGCGGGGCGTACCGATACAGGTGTCCACGGCATTGGGCAGATTATTCACTTTGAAACGCAAGCCATACGCCCTGAGCGCGGTTGGTTATTCGGCACGAATGCGCATTTGCCCGACAGTATCGCTATGCGCTGGATTCAGCCCGTGGCCGGTGATTTCCACGCACGTTTTTCAGCACGCGCCCGCCGTTACCGTTACATTATTTTGAATCGGCAGTCGCGTCCGGCATTGCTCAGCAAGCGCGTGTGTTGGCAACACCAAGGTTTGGATGCCGACAGGATGCACCAAGCCGCGCAAGTACTGATTGGCGAACAGGATTTTTCCAGCTTTCGGGCGGCGGGGTGTCAAGCGCGTCATGCCATGCGCGAAATTTTGGAACTGAACGTGAGTCGTGAGGGTGATTTTATTTACATCGACATTGTGGCGAATGCGTTTTTGCATCACATGGTGCGTAATATTGTGGGTTCGTTATTAAAAGTGGGGGGTGGCGAACGTCCGGCAACGTGGATTGCGGATGTATTAGCACTTAAAGACCGCACCAAAGCGGGTGTGACCGCGCCTGCCGCTGGGTTATATTTTGTGCATGTTACTTACCCCGACGTATTCGGCTTACCCACGACTTATACTTTGCCTAGTTATCATTTTTAATGGAGGAAAACCGTCATGTTGAATTTGCAAGCCCCAGAATTATTGCGTAGCGCGTGTTACGTCAATGGGCAATGGATACCCGCGTTATCGGCGCAAACCTTGACGGTGACGAATCCAGCCACGGGCGACATCATTACCACCGTACCCAATTGCGCGGCAGAAGAAACCCGCCAAGCGATAGCTGCTGCGGATGCCGCTTTACCCGCATGGCGAGCTTTGACTGCGGCACGACGCGGTAAAATCTTACGCCGTTGGGCAGAATTAATGCTCGAACACCAAAACGATTTGGCATTACTCATGACGGTCGAACAAGGCAAACCGTTAGCCGAAGCCAAAGGCGAAGTGATTTACGCGGCTTCGTTTTTGGAATGGTTTGCGGAAGAGGGGCGGCGAGCGTATGGCGATGTGATTCCTTCGCCGATTGGCAATAGCCGCATGTTGGTGATCAAACAAGCGATTGGCGTGTGTGCGGCGATTACGCCGTGGAATTTCCCGTCCGCCATGATTACGCGCAAGGTCGGGGCGGCGTTAGCGGCGGGTTGCACGATGGTGTTAAAACCTGCCGAACAAACCCCGTTGTCGGCATTTGCCTTGGCGGTATTGGGTGAACAAGCGGGCGTTCCGGCAGGTGTGTTTAACATTGTCACGGGGCATCCGGTAGCAATTGGCGGTGAATTAACCAGTAGCCCGATTGTGCGCAAATTGTCGTTCACGGGTTCAACCGAAGTCGGGCGTTTGTTAATGCAGCAATGTGCGCCGACGCTGAAAAAATTATCGTTGGAATTGGGTGGTAACGCGCCATTCATTGTGTTTGATGATGCGGATGTGGACGCAGCGGTGGAAGGCGCGATGGCTTCTAAATACCGCAATGCGGGGCAAACCTGCGTATGCGCGAACCGTTTCTTGGTGCAAGCGGGTATTTACGACACTTTCGCTGCGAAATTAGCCGCCAAAGTCACCAGTTTGAAAGTGGGTAACGGCGTGGAAGCGGGCGTAAACCAAGGCCCCTTAATCGACGAAGCGGCGGTTTGCAAAGTGGAGGAATTGGTCGCCGATGCGGTGGCAAAAGGCGCAACCGTGGTCGATGGCGGCGGGCGGCACGCTTTAGGCGGCACGTTCTACAAACCCACGGTACTGACGGGTGTATTACCCACCATGCGCGTGGCGAAAGAGGAAATCTTTGGTCCTGTCGCGCCGTTGTTCAAATTCCACGACGAAGCCGAAGCGATTCAGATGGCAAACGATACCGAATTTGGCTTAGCGGCGTACTTTTATGCACGCGACATTGGGCGGGTTTGGCGCGTTTCCGAAGCTTTAGAGTACGGCATGGTTGGTGTGAACACGGGCATTGTGTCCAGTGAGGTTGCACCATTCGGGGGCGTGAAAAGTTCAGGATTGGGTCGCGAAGGCTCTAAATACGGTCTGGATGAATACCTAGAACTGAAATATATCAACATGGGTGCAATTGATGCATAAATCGCACCAAAATTGACACCTTTTGCTCCTTGTCGACTATACTTTTAAACAGTCTGTAACAAAGTTGAGTGTGGCGTGACAAGGAGTGTCATGATGAAAAGTGGTGATCATATATCTTCTGTCGGTAAAGAATCCGGCTTCATTGATTTGTGTTCTCGACCGAGGTACGAAAGTCGAGAACTTCATTGGTTACATGTAGTTGATAGCTGCCCTAGTGTGGGGATGCGTTTTATTGCTTCGGCTTTTGATCTCATTATGGTGAGTGTTTTACTGGTGTTATTTGTTTCGTTAGTGTACGGGCAAACATGGCTGGTTTATCACAGTAATGAATTGGGGGTCTCATTTTATTTATCATTAATGCTCGTACCGCTGGTGTATTTTGTGGGGTTTTGGTCATTCGTGGCAGCGACTCCCGGCAAAATGCTGTTGTCTTTACGCATTATTGACGTTGCTAGCCAAGGTCAACCTAGCGTTTTGCAGTGCTTTTTACGTTTTGCTGGTTACGTGTTAAATGTGCTGACATTGGGTTTAGGTGTGGTAGGCATGTGCTTGCAAAACAAGCCTTACGGTTGGCATGATCGTTTGGCACGCACTTTGGTTGTGAAGCGTTAAGCTAGGTCATACTTTTAGAATGTTGTTTGGTGTAGTCTTACAACCATTATAAGCTGTGCGGTCGTACAGCATTTCTGCCTAACAGCAGTCTAAAGGAGTTTTCATGCAATACGATGTCATCATTGCTGGTGGCGGTATGGTGGGTTCAACGTTGGCTTGTTTACTCGGCAATGCCGGAATGCAAGTCGCGGTTTTAGAAGCTTATCAACCCACAGCTTTTTCCCCTAGTGATCCTTATGATTTACGTGTTTCGGCGATTAGTCGCGCTTCGCAACGTGCTTTAGCCGAAGCAGGGGCATGGGATGGAGTAGTGGCACGTCGTACTGCGGCGTATGAAGCCATGCAAGTGTGGGATGCGACGGGCGATGGTGAAATCCGTTTTGATGCAGCGGATTTAGGCGAGCCGGATTTGGGGCACATTGTCGAAAATCGTGTCATTCAACTGGCTTTGTTGGAAACCATGACGCGCCTCGAAACCGTCGATGTATTCTGCCCTGATAGTCTCGCGACTTTCACCGTGAATGAGCAACAAGTCAGCGCGACTTTGCACAGTGGTAAAGTCATTAACGCGAAACTGCTGGTCGGTGCGGATGGTGCGCAATCCAAAGTCCGTGAATGGGCAGGCATTGCATTAAGCTGCGTGGATTACGGGCAGAAAGGTTTGGTGTGTGTGGTGCAAACTAGCTTGCCGCACCAAGCCACCGCATGGCAGCGTTTTATGCCGAGTGGTCCATTAGCTTTTCTGCCATTGGCGGATGGTTCAAGTTCGATTGTTTGGACATTGCCCGCTGATCGTGCTGATGCCATGCTGCTGAAAAGTGACGCTGATTTCTGTCGTGAATTAGGGCAAGCATTGGATCAGCGTTTGGGTGAAGTCACACACGTTGGCGAACGCGCGGCGTTTTCTTTGCGTGGGCGACACGCTGAACCCTACATTCAAGCGCGTTTGGCTTTGGTGGGGGATGCGGCACACACCATTCACCCATTAGCGGGGCAGGGCGTGAATTTAGGCATTAAGGACGCGGTGGAACTCGCGCAACAACTCATTACAGCTCATGCTCAGCGCAAAGATGTTGGTGGCTTGCAGGTCTTGCGGGCTTACGAACGAGCGCGGCGTGGCGATAATGTTCTCACGCAAAAAGCGATGGAAGGTTTCCGCCTGTTATTCTGCAATACGCTCACGCCGTGGACTGTCGCCCGCAATCTGGGGCTGAATGTGGTGAATCGCTTAGGTTTCCTCAAATACGAAATGGCCAAACGCGCAATGGGTGTTTAGTGCGGCGCGTTAGTCAGCAATCATGATTGAAGCAGGTAGCCGGGAATTTCGGCACGCAACACTGGCTTTATGCTTGGGTTCGGCAATGGTGTTCGCCAATTTGCATCTGGTGCAGTCATTACTGCCAACCTTGGCGCAACAATTTCATTTGAGCGAATTGCAAGCGAGTTGGAGTTTAACCATCACGATTCTGATGTTGGGCTTGTCGCTATTGGTGTATGGACCATTGTCGGATGCGTGGGGACGCAAAACCATTATGGTTGTCACCATGTCGGGCGCGGTATTGACCACGTTAGCCATGTCGCAAGTGGAATCTTACTCCACATTATTGGTATTGCGTGGCTTGCAAGGCTTGTGTTTGGGCGGTTTGCCCGCGATTGCGATTGCTTACATGGGCGATGAATTCAGCCGTAAAGCCGTGGCATTAGCGGTGGGTGTTTACATCAGTGCCAATAGTCTAGGCGGTGTGATGGGGCGCATGATTGGCGGGTTCGTGGGCGAACATTACGGTTGGGCGGCGGCATTTGGCGCAATGGGGTTGGTGAGTGCGTTGTTATTGGTGATTTTTGTTTGGCTATTACCGCCATCACGGAATTTTCAACCGAAAGCTTTGCACCCTTTATTCGTAATGCACGATATGTTGGGGCATGTGCGTAATCCAGTGTTGTTAATGGCTTATTGGATTGCATTTGGCAATTTCATGATTTTTCTGAATCAATACAGTTATGTGACGTTTGTTTTGGCGGATGCACCGTATCATTTATCGCCACATGCATTAGGCATGTTATTCCTCACTTATTTAACCGGAACATTTGCTGCCGCGATTTCTGGGCGTATGACGCATTATGTTTCCGCACCCGTTGGCATGGCATTGGGAATTTTGTTTTTAATGAGCGGCTCGTTATTAACGTTAATTCCCCATTTATATGCGATTATTTTTGGCTTCATGGCCAGCAGTTTTGGTTTCTTTTTAACGCATTCTTTAGCCAGTAGTTGGGTAAGCCATCACGCTCTTAAAGCACGTGCGAGTGCGTCTTCCTTGTATTTGGTGTTTTATTATTTGGGCGCGAGTTTGGGTGGTTTTGTGTTATCACCCTTTTGGCAATGGCACGCTTGGTTTGGCATTGTCATGGGATCATTATTGATTTACGCCTGCACGCTATTATGCAGTTTGTGGTTATATCGTTGGCAAAATGAACTGACAACGGCTGATACGTGAAGCAAACGGTGAGGTGTGGGCGAGCGTCTTAAAAGAAGCGTCCGTCGGGCGTTCAGATTAACCCACAATCGTCAATATTGTCTGCAAAAGGCCGCTATTAGTGCGGCTTTTTTCGTAATATACGCGATGTTTTAGCATAATAGGCTGGCAAAGTGATTACCTGACAGGGACTTAGCGCGGTGAAATACACAATTTTGGTCAATGAAGGGCCTTATCAGCATCAAGCATCCGATTCGGCATTGCAATTTGTTCGTGCCGCTCTTGCACAAGGGCATGAGATTGTGCGGGTGTTTTTCTACCACGATGGGGTTCACAATGGTACGCGCTTGAGTGCGCCGCCACAGGATGAGCGTCACTTGCAAAAGGCATGGTCGGACTTGGCATTGCAGTATCACTTGGATTTGGTTATTTGCATTGTTGCTGCCCAACGGCGCGGGATCATGGATGACGATGAAGCCCAACGGCGTGGTTTGAATGCGCACAACTTGGTGTCAGGGTTTCGCATTGCAGGTTTAGGGCAGTTGGTGGACGGTTGTATTGTGGCGGATCGCTTTTTGGTGTTCGGCGATTAAGCGGGTGTCAACGGCGAGTCAGCAGGGAATCGGTAACAATGAGCGGTAAAAAATTTCTGTTTGTGAATCGCAAAGCCCCTTACGGCACGGTGTATGCCTTGGAATCATTGGAAGTGGTGCTGATTACTGCTGCTTTTGATCAGGCGGTGAGCGTGGCATTTTTGGATGATGGTGTGTATCAGTTGCTCAAAGGTCAGAATGGGCAAGCATTAGGCATGAAAAACTTTGCGGCTACTTTTCGGGCATTGGGTGATTACGGTGTGACGCGCTTGTTTGTGGAAAGTGAAGCCTTGGCAGCGCGGGGCTTAACTGCTGATGATTTAATGGATATTACCTACGAAGATGAGGATGCCGATTACGCCGAAAAGTCCGCCATTGTGTTGGTAAGTCAAACACAGATGAGCCGTATTATGGCGGAACACGATGTGGTTTTAAGTTTTTAATCCGTGCTCGGTAGGTATTTTTACGCTGTTAAGGAGTTGGCATGGCACGCTTGCATATTATTAATAAATCACCGTTTGAGCGTGTGGCATTACACAGTTGTTTACAATATGCACAGGCTGGTGATGGCTTGTTGCTGATCGAAGATGCCGTTGTTGCTGTCGTGGCGGGCACGGTTCACGCCGCGCAACTTGCACAAGCCATGACAGACAAAGCCGTGTATGCCTTAAGCCCTGATCTGGCAGCTCGTGGTTTACTCGATAAGGTGATCGATGGCGTGATCTTGGTGGATTACGCAGGTTTTGTCGATTTAACCGTCGAATACGCCAGTACGCAAAGTTGGTTATGAACGGTTTGTTTTAGTTAATTATCTCAGATAGGAGAAAACACATGGGATTGGAAGTAGGGGGCAAAGTCCTTGCAACCGACGAAGAAGGCTACTTGGAACACTTAGGTGATTGGAGCCGGGAAGTCGCCGAAGTGATGGCAAAAGCGGAAGAGGTTACGCTGTCGTCAGAACATTGGGAAATCATTAACTTTCTGCGCGAATATTATCACGAGTACCAAATTGCCCCCGCTGTGCGCGTGTTAACCAAGGCAGTTGGTAAGCGTTTGGGCGCGAGCAAGGGCAATTCACGCTATTTGTACAGTTTGTTTCCGTATGGCCCTGGTAAGCAAGCTTGTAAGTACGCTGGTTTACCCAAACCGACCGGATGCGTGTAAGCTTGTGGTTTGATTCATTGGCTGGTTAAGCCGAAAGGGATGCGCAGTGACGCTAGTAGCCGTGGTTAGTGTGATTTACGGTTTATTATTTTGGGTGGCGACGTTGGTGTTAGTGCTCGGTGTCGCTTACAAAGTGTGGCAATACTGGCGTATTCCCGTACCGTTAAACATTCCCACCATGCCAGCCCCGTTGACGCGCTTCGGGGTGGTGTGGCGCATGGGCAAAGAAATTCTCTGGTTTCACAGTTTATTGCGTGCCGACAAAGCCTTGTGGTGTTGGGCAATGTTGTTTCATTGGTCGTTGTGGCTAGTACTGTGGCAACACACCTTGTTTTTCAATGCATTACTCGATGATGTGTCAGGTTATGCACCGGGCTTACAAATGCTAGGGCATTATGCAGGCATTACGCTGTTAATCGGCTTGCTGGGGCTATTATTGCGGCGTTTTTTGCTAGAACGAGTAAGGTACATTTCCGCGCCGTCGGATTACCTCATCCTCGTATTGTTGATCGGCATTGCCGTAACAGGGTTGTTAATGATGTTTGTCAGCCCCGTGAATGCGATTCAAGTGAAGAACTTTTTAACAAGTTTACCCACAGGCGGATTTTTCTACCCCGAAAATCAATTGCCACCGCATCCTTTGGTGTGGCTGCATTTATTGCTGGTAATGGGATTGATGCTGATTTTCCCGATCAGTAAGTTGCTACACGCTCCGGCTGTGTTTTTTAGCCCGACCCGTAATCAAGCGGATCACACCCGCCCCACACCACCGCGAGTCTCCGCATGAGTAAAATAATTGCACCAGCATTATCGGGTACGGGTTACGCGATTATTCCCATTTTGCAGGTGGATGCGAGTAAAGACCTTGCTCCGGCGCAAGCGAAAGTCGAATTCCAACAAGCTTTGCATTACCCAACGGATTTCAATCCCGGTGCATTAGTGCCGAATTGGCAGGAACGTGCTTTGGCAAAATTGGCGGAATTGAAAAACCGTTCGCGTGCCTTACAAGTGTATTTGGATAGCTGCGTGAAATGTGGTGCGTGTACCGATAAATGCCATTACTTTTTGGGCACGGGCGACCCGAAAAACATGCCAGTAGCGCGGCAAGATTTATTACGCAAAGTGTATCAGCGGTATTTCACTTTTGCGGGCAAGCATTTTCCCAAGTTAGTTGGTGCGGTGGATTTGACCGAAGAGGTGGTGAAAGATTGGTACACCTATTACCACCAATGTTCGCAATGTCGGCGGTGTTCGGTGTATTGCCCGATAGGGATTGATACCGCCGAAATTTCAATGGCAGCGCGGGAAATCCTCAATCACATTGGTTTGGGACAAAAGTACACCAACGAAATCATTGGTAAAGTGAAAAAAGTCGGTAATAACCTTGGTCTACCAGCGCCTGCTTTGCGTGATACCTTGGATGGTTTGGAAGAAGATGTCGAACTCGATACGGGTGTGCGCGTGCGTTTCCCGTTGGATGAAGTGGGGGCAGAAGTGTTACTGATTACCCCTTCGGCGGATTTCTTTGCCGAACCGCATGTCGATGGTTTGATTGGTTACGCCAAAGTGTTCCACCAAGCGGGGATTAGCTGGACGATTAGCTCGTATGCGTCGGAAGCCGCGAATTTCGGTTTATTTACCGGCAGTTACGAGAATATGCGCGATTTGGCGTTGCGGATTCGGGATGCCGCGCTTCAGCTTAAGGTGAAGCGCGTGGTGTTTGGCGAATGCGGTCATGCGTGGCGCGTGGCTTATAATTTCCTGCAAACCTTGGCTGGCGAATTTACTTTTCTTGACCCGCGTTATCCGTTTCCGCAACACATGTTGGAAGTAACGTGGGATGCCATTCAGCAAGGGAAATTGACCCTCGATAAGTCGGCTAATGACGATAAGGTTTTAACCTTTCATGATTCATGTAATGTCGCACGCGGCAGCGGCATGGGTGGCGAAGTGGGCGGGCAATTCACCATTCCACGCCACGTTATCAAGGCAGTGTGCAATCACTTTGTGGAAATGCCAGTGGGTACAACGCACGATGCAACGTTCTGTTGTGGTGGCGGCGGCGGTTTGCTGACCGATGATTTATTGCCTTTACGGGTTAAAGGGGCGAAGCCGCGTGTCGAAGCCTTGCATTATGTCGCGCAACACCACGGCGTAACACACATGGCAGCGATTTGTGCGATTTGTAAGACGCAATTCGGACAAGTTTTGCCTTATTACGGTTTTGATCGTGAACAGATTGTCAGTGTCCATCAATTAGTCAGTAATGCGATTGTGCTGACGGAGTGAGCAAATCAGTATGTTAAATCCTCGTTGGTCTCACGCAGTGGCATTAAGCTGCATTTTGTATTCTGCCATCTTGTGGGGTTTATTCTGGTATCCGTTTCGTTTACTCGATGAACAGGGCATGGATGGTTTAACCGCTACCTGTTTGGCGTATACCTTGCCATTGCTGGTGGTAGGTTCATGGTATGCCAAAGATGTCTGGCAAGCGCGGCAGCACACGCTGTGGTTGGTAATTCTCGGTTTGGCTTCGGGTTGGAGTAATGTCGGTTATGTGCTCGGCGTGCTTAATGGCGAAGTCATGCGGGTATTGCTGCTGTTTTACTTGTCGCCGTTATGGACGGTGTTATTGGCACGGGTGTTATTGGGTGAACGCTTGACGGTACTGGGTTGGTGGGTGATCGCCTTATCGCTAGGCGGTGCAGTCGTCATGCTGTGGCAACCGCAAAGTGGTATTCCATTACCTGCGAATCGTGCGGAATGGTTGGGTTTATCCGCTGGCGTAACCTTCGCGCTCAGTGTGGTGGTGGGTCGGCGTTTGGGTGAACAAGCCAATGATGGGGTGAAAACCGTCACGGTTTGGTTAGGCGTGGCAATCTTTACTGCCATTGGCTTGTTGTTTTATCCGCCGTTGCACTCATTCGCGGATTACTCTGCCACAACATGGTGGTGGTTATTGGGATTAGCGGTGGGAATTGGTACGGTAACGTATGCGGTGCAATACGGCGTGGCACGGATTTCGGCGAGTCAATCCAGTGTGATTTTTCTGTTTGAATTGATTATTGCAGCCATCGCGGCGTATTTCTTAACCCAAGAACGCATGGCATTGCAAGAATGGTTAGGTGCTGGCATGATTTTGGTGGCGAGTTTATTTTCAGGGAAAATGCAACATGATTAAGTGGTATCAATATTTCATTATTGCACTTTTGGCGTGTGGCTTAGGGTTATTCTGGTCGATTGGTTATGTACCCAATCCCAATACACTGGCTAAACAGACCTTAAAACGCTTGGCATTACCCAATGATACGACCCAAGTGTTATTGGTCACGAGTAAGGACTGGAATGCGTCATCCGGTGCTTTACTGCGTTTGGAAAAGCAAGGCACGGCATGGCGCGTGGTGGGTAATCGTATCCCCGTGCGCTTGGGGCGTAATGGCATGGCTTGGGGGATGGGTTTGCACGCTAACTCGTCTGGTGCCTCCGCTGTGTTAAAGCACGAAGGGGATGGCAAAGCCCCGGCAGGGATTTTTACGCTGGGCACAACGTTTGGCTACGCGCCGCAAGTTCCTCAAGGTTGGCAAATGCCGTACCACACTGCCAGCGAACGCGATTATTTCATTGATGCGTTGGATTCACCTGATTACAACCAATGGTGCACGTTGCAGGCTGGGCAAGCTAATGATCCGCACGCTTATTGGTCATCATTTGAACGAATGCGCCGTGACGATCAGCGTTACGAATATGGCATGGTGATTGAGCACAATACGCATCCCATTACCGTGGGGCGAGGTAGTGCGATTTTTATGCATGTCTGGCTGAATCCCGAAACGCCAACGTCAGGCTGCACGGCAATGGTGAAAGATGATGTATTAAGCGTTTTGGCATGGTTGAAACCAGACGCACACCCGCTGTTGATTCAAGTACCAGCGGATGCGGTTGGTCAATTGCGTTATGAGCAAGCTCGTTAGTTGAGCAATAAGCTAAAGATGGCGAATGCCTTAGCGTCTCCAGAATGCAATGAGTGCGTTAGTTTGTTCCAACAAATAGTTCTTACGCCAGTGGTCGCCTTTGGTGACTTTGAGTAAGTTTTCCAGTTGGCGCAAACACGCTGCTTGCCGTGTGGGTTTATCGCGTGCCCAGTCTTTCAACAGTGATAGCAGGGAACTGTCGAGGTCTAATTCGACATACAGTGGATTGCCATATTCTTGCACTACACGCTCAAACAGTTGCTGTTGGCGTTCTTCCGTTAACATGCTGGAGCATTCCCACAATGTGGTACAGGCCGTGCGCATTAACTGATACGCTTGATTGTCGCTGTCTTCCATTTGCTCAATCATGCGCGGTAAGGTGGTAATGACTGCCAGACACAAATCAATGGTTTCTCGCGTGGGCGTGGTCGCTTTACGCGCTGTATCCAGTAATTTATGCACTGCGTCGGTTAAACGTTGCGCACTGGCGATATTAATATAACCATCACTGTTAGCATGACGTTGCACCATATCGCTGAGCATTTGCCGGTATTTGGGTTCGGCAGGTTCATCACTGCTGAGCAAGTCGGAAAAGCAAATCAATAAAGTGTCGCGGAAGTCTGTATCGTGTAGGGCTTTTTCACGCACGAAAGTGGCTAATTGTTCGTGCGATAATTGTTGCAGAATGTGCTCAATTTGCCCTTGGCGAGAGGTCGGTTTAGCTGTTGGTGTTATCGTGTGACTCATGCGCGTCGGCGATTCCCGTTTTGGTGTTGGGTATTAGTAGTGAGCCGCTTCTTTGAAAATATCTGGGCGGTCTGGATTGCGGCGGTACAGAATCGCAATATTGCCAATGCGCTGGACGAGTTGAGCTTGGCTGTATTGCGTGATTTGTGCGAGCATCTCGTCACGCAATTCACGATCACCGACGCTTAATTTCACTTTAATCAGTTGATGGTAATCAAGGGCGTTACTCACTTCTTCGAGTACGGTGGGTTTTAGGCCGTGTTGCCCAACGATAACCACCGGTTTGAGGTCGTGAGCACGAGTGCGCAGGCGTTTTTTCTGAGTTTCTGTCAATGTTCCGGTCAGTTCCATGATACGCTTCCGTAAATTTGCGAAGTGTAATGAGTGATAACGAGGCATGGCAAGAAGCAAAAGCAGTCAACGTTGGTTAGGCGAACATTTCAGTGACGAATACGTCAAAAAAGCGCAGCAGGAAGGCTATCGTTCCCGTGCGGTGTATAAGCTGAAGGAAATTCAGGAAAAAGACCGCATTCTACAACCGTGTATGAAGGTCGTGGATTTAGGTGCAGCCCCCGGTGGGTGGAGTCAGTACGCCACCGCGCTTGTTGGGCGCAAAGGTCGGGTAGTTGCTAGTGATATTTTGGCAATTGACCCATTACCCTTTGTGGAATTCGTGCAGGGTGACTTTCGCGACGATGAGGTATTAGCCGAAATCCTTACTTTATTAGGGGATGAAAAAGCGGACCTTGTTATTTCGGATATGGCTCCCAATATGAGTGGGGTTGATGCTGTTGATCAACCGCGTGCCATTCATCTGTGTGAACTTGCATTAGACATGGCACGGCAAGTATTAAAGCCACAAGGTACTTTTCTCGTGAAGCTGTTTCAGGGGGATGGTTCAGAGGCGTATTTACGTGAAATACGCAGCAGTTTCAAAACAGTGAAAATACGCAAACCAGCAGCATCAAGACCCCGTAGTCGGGAAGTTTATGTGCTTGCACAAGGTTTTGTGTTGTAATATGCGAATATAAGGTGTTACATACGGGTAATACCGCAGTTGATAAGTGGAGAATTCACTTGAACGATCTAACCAAAAATTTGCTGATATGGGCTGTCATCGCGTTTGTGTTAATTGCGGTGTTCAGCAAATTCAGTGTGCCTGCCCAGCCCGCAGCGTCAGTACCTTATTCAGACTTCCTGATTAATGTGCATAACAGTGCGGTGAAAGAGGTTGAAATTAAAGGCCAGACGATTATTGGGACAACCAATAGTGGCGAAAAGTTTGTGACTTATAGCCCACCGGATGATCCGAAACTCGTCGATGATTTGATGAAATATAACGTCAAATTCCAAGCAACTAAACCAGAAGAACGTTCAATTTTCTGGGATATTGTTATTAGCTGGGTGCCGTTCTTATTGATCATTGGCCTGTGGATTTACATCATGCGTCAAATGCAAGGTGGTGGCGGTGGTCGTGGGGCAATGTCCTTCGGCAAAAGTCGCGCTCGCATGATGACCGAAGATCAAGTGAAAGTGAATTTCAATGATGTGGCGGGTTGTGACGAAGCTAAAGAAGAAGTCGGCGAGTTAGTCGAGTTTTTGCGTGATCCGGGTAAATTCCAAAAGCTGGGCGGTAAAATTCCACGCGGCGTTTTGATGGTTGGTTCACCGGGGACTGGTAAAACCTTGTTGGCAAAAGCGATTGCAGGCGAAGCGAAAGTACCGTTCTTCAGCATTTCGGGTTCTGATTTCGTCGAAATGTTCGTCGGTGTTGGTGCATCGCGTGTGCGTGATATGTTTGAACAGGCTAAAAAGCACGCACCTTGCATTATCTTTATTGACGAAATTGATGCGGTAGGTCGTCAACGCGGTGCTGGTTTAGGTGGTGGTCATGATGAGCGTGAGCAAACCTTGAACCAATTGCTGGTGGAAATGGATGGTTTTGAAGGCAGTGAAGGCATTATCGTGATTGCGGCAACCAACCGCCCTGATGTGCTGGATGCTGCATTGTTACGCCCCGGTCGCTTTGACCGCCAAGTGGTTGTGCCATTGCCGGATGTGCGTGGTCGTGAGCAGATCCTGAAAGTCCACATGCGCAAAGTGCCTTTGGGTGATGATGTGAAGGCTGGATTAATCGCACGTGGTACGCCGGGTTTTTCTGGTGCGGATTTGGCAAACTTGGTCAATGAAGCGGCATTGTTTGCGGCGCGTTCCAATAAACGTACTGTTGATATGATTGAGTTTGAAAAAGCCAAAGACAAGATCATGATGGGTGCTGAGCGCAAATCAATGGTCATGAAAGAGGAAGAAAAGCTCATGACAGCTTACCACGAGGCGGGCCATGCCATTGTGGGGCTGAATGTGCCAGAACATGATCCTGTCTACAAAGTCAGCATTATTCCGCGTGGTCGTGCTTTAGGTGTGACCATGTATTTGCCGGAAGAAGATCGTTTAAGCTATAGCAAACAGCGTTTGGAAAGTTTGATTTCCAGTTTGTACGGTGGACGGATTGCTGAGGAATTGATCTATGGTTCTGACCGTGTAACAACAGGTGCTTCCAATGACATCGAACGTGCAACCGATATTGCGCGTAACATGGTGACAAAATGGGGCTTGTCTGATCGCATGGGGCCATTAGCGTATTCTGAAGACGAAGGTGAGGTGTTCTTGGGTCGTGCAGTAACACAACACAAGCACATGTCGGATGAAACAGCTCACGCGATTGATAGTGAAATTCGTCAAGTGATTGATCGTAACTACCAGCGTTCGCATCGTATTTTGACTGACAAAATGGACATTCTGCACGCTATGGCTAACGCGCTGATGAAGTACGAAACACTGGATCGTGCGCAAGTTGATGCCATTATGCGTGGTGAAGAACCACCACCACCAGCAGATTGGACGGATGATGATTCTTCGCACGGTGGTAAAGGTGCTTCCCCTAAAGCACGTTTTAGCGATGGTAAAAAAGCTGAAGATGGTGTGATTGGTGGGACAGCAGGTTCGCATTAATCAGGCTAAAAGCAGCGTAGCATAATTGTTTACGGTTTAAGGCGCGGAAATTTTCCGCGCCTTTTGCGTTATGAAGGTGGCAGAAATGGCGTGGCAGATGGAATCCAATACGGTGCAAGTCATGGGTATTCTGAATATTACCCCTGATTCGTTTTCGGATGGCGGGCGTTTTCATGTACAGGATGCAGCACTGCATCATGTAGAACAAATGGTGCAGGATGGTGTCGATATTATTGATATTGGCGGAGAGTCCACTCGTCCTGGTGCGGATGCTGTGGATGTGGCAACGGAGTTAGCGCGGGTTGTGCCAATGATTGAGGCGATTCGTCAGCGGTTTGATGTGCCAATTTCAGTTGATACGAGTAAGCCAGAGGTGATGTTAGCCGCTGTTAATGCCGGGGCAAATATAATCAATGATATACGTGCTCTACAAGAACCTAATGCTTTGGCGATTTGTGCTACGCTCAACGTACCGATTTGCTTGATGCACATGCAGGGTCTGCCTCGAAGTATGCAGCATAATCCACAATACAAGGATGTTATTGCGGATGTATGTCAATTCTTCGCAGAGCGTATTGCTACCTGTGAGCGGGCAGGAATTACCCGTAGTCGTTTGATTCTTGATCCGGGGTTTGGGTTTGGCAAAACTTTAGATCACAACATAGCGTTATTACGTGGCTTGGATACATTTTTGGATTTCCAATTACCGTTATTGGTCGGAGTTTCACGTAAATCTATGATTGGTCAGCTCTTAGGTGATCGCTCAGTCGATGAGCGATTGCATGGGAGTGTTGCAGCCGCTGTGATTGCCGCCATGAAAGGTTCAAGAATTATTCGCGTGCATGATGTCAAAGCAACGGTTGATGCGATGAAAATCGTTAAAGCAGTCTGTCGATGATAACTAATTGAGGTTCCAAGGGAC
The DNA here is from genome assembly GCA_039797295.1 of Pseudomonadota bacterium. GTDB lineage: Bacteria > Pseudomonadota > Gammaproteobacteria > Thiotrichales > Thiotrichaceae > Thiothrix. Next base: position 66,367 of record JBDKID010000002.1, read on the forward strand.
TATGGCAAGAAAATATTTTGGTACTGATGGTGTTAGAGGGAAAATTGGTTGCTTTCCAATGACACCGGATTTTGTTCTCAAACTGGGCTGGGCGGCTGGCAAGGTGCTGGCTAACAACGGTCATCCGTTGGTGTTGATTGGTAAGGATACCCGCATTTCCGGCTACATGTTGGAGTCTGCTTTACAAGCTGGTTTAGTGGCGGCAGGGGTGAATATCCGCTTGTTAGGGCCGATGCCAACGCCTGCGGTGGCGTATTTGACGCGTGCTTTCCGGGCTTCCGCTGGCATTGTGATCAGTGCTTCACACAATCCGTATGATGATAATGGGGTCAAATTTTTCTCTGGTGACGGTACTAAGCTGCCTGATGAGGTTGAAGAAGAAATCGAAAGCTGGTTGGATAAAGATTTTGCTACTGTAGTGTCGGATCAATTAGGTCGTGTGGAACGCGCTAAAGATGCGGCGGGACGTTACATTGAATTTTGCAAACGTGCATTGCCTTCGGATGTGTCACTGAAAGGTTTACGCATTGTGGTCGATTGTGCCAATGGCGCGACTTACCATGTTGCGCCGGATGTATTGCGTGAATTAGGGGCGGAAGTTTTCCCCATTGCGAATACACCGGACGGCATTAACATCAACGAACAATGTGGTGCGACGCACGTTGATAACCTGTGTGCGGCAGTTGCGCATTTCCGTGCTGATGTCGGTGTGGCGTTGGATGGTGATGGTGATCGCTTAATCATGGTGGACCAGTTTGGCGGAGTGGTCGATGGCGATGAGTTATTGGCAATCATTGCACAACATCGTTTCCAAAAAGGTCTGTTACAAGGCGGTGTAGTCGGTACATTAATGAGTAATTTGGGCTTGGAAAAAGCCATTCAAGCGATGGATGTGCCATTCTACCGCGCGAAAGTCGGCGACCGTTATGTGTTGGAACAAATGAGTCTGAATGGTTGCACATTGGGTGGCGAATCTTCAGGACATATTATTGTGCGTGATCACATTGCCACAGGTGATGGGATTATTGCCGCATTGCAAGTGTTACATGCGATGTTGGATGCAGGTAAGTCACTGTTTGAATTAAAGCAGGTGATGTCAAAATACCCGCAAACTTTGATTAATGTGCGGATTGCCCAAAAAATTAATCTGGATGCTTCCACGCCTATTCAAGAAGCTGTTCGCCAAGTCGAGCAGCAATTGGGACAACGTGGACGGGTATTATTACGCCCATCGGGTACAGAGCCATTAATTCGTGTCATGGTAGAAGGTGAATGCGCTAAAGAAACGCTTACCTATGCGGAAGAAATCGCCTGTGCTGTGCGGGCTGCGGCTTAAGCAATCTGCCGGAATGAAGATTGATTTCCATGAGTTATGCAGGTAATCTTTCGCCCTTCTTTGAAGGAGATGTGAGATCATGCGTCAAAAGTTGGTTGCAGGCAACTGGAAATTGAACGGTTCAAAATCCAGTATTGAGTCTTTAATGCAGGGTATTTTAACAGGAGCTGCTAACCTTAAAAACGTTGGTATTGCTGTTTGTGCCCCGTATGTCTATTTACCAATGACGCAGGATTTATTGGCTGGTAGCCAAATCGCTTTAGGTGCGCAAGATGTATCTGAACAAGATACGGGTGCATTTACTGGCGAAGTATCTGCTCCAATGTTGAAAGAATTTGGCTGTACTTGTGTTATTGTCGGTCATTCTGAACGGCGTGCCTTGTACGGTGAAAAAGACGAAGACACTGCACGTAAATTCGCCGCAGCACGTCAGCATGGTTTGACACCCATTTTATGTGTAGGCGAAACACTGGATGAGCGTGAGCAAGGCATTACCGAAGCCGTGGTTGCGCGTCAACTTGATGCTGTGATTGCTCTTGAGGGTGTCGCAGCATTGGTTGATGGTGTGATTGCTTATGAACCAGTGTGGGCGATTGGTACAGGTAAGACTGCATCACCAGCACAAGCACAGGATGTCCATGCGTTTATTCGCGGTAAAGTAGCTGCTTTAGATGAATCGGTGGCTGCGAAAGTTCAAATTTTGTACGGCGGTAGTGTGAAAGCTTCCAATGCCGCTGAGTTATTTGCAATGCCAGATATTGATGGTGGTCTGATCGGCGGCGCGTCTTTGAATGCGCAAGAGTTTTTGGCTATCTGCGAAGCTGGTCAACAAGGTTAATAAAAACATTATGTTGTATAATATTTTACTTATTGTTCAGATTGTTGTTTCTGTTGGTATTATTGTCTTGGTGCTAATGCAGCAAGGTAAGGGTGCGGATGCAGGTGCTGCGTTTGGTAGTGGTGCGTCGGGTACAGTTTTCGGATCACAAGGCTCTGCAAATTTCTTGAGTCGCACGACTGCCATTCTAGCAACCGTATTTTTCATCAATTGCATTGCTTTAGCGTTCTTAGCAACAGGTCGTGCATTGCCAAGTGCAAGTAGTATTATGGATAGTGCTGTACCAGCAACTCAGCAAGTAGCACCGCCTGTTAAGGGTGATGTACCTGTTGCACCAGGTAGTGTGAAACCTGAAGCGGCTAAGAGTGATGTTCCGGCTGCTGTTGAGAATAAAAAGCCAGCAGAAAGTGAAAAAACCGTGCAAGATAAGCAACAGTAAGGTATTATCCGCTTCCTAAGTTAATTGCCGTCGTGGTGGAATTGGTAGACACGCTACCTTGAGGTGGTAGTGGCGCAAGCCGTGCCGGTTCGAGTCCGGCCGTCGGTACCAAATATAAAAAGCTCGTTATCGCAAGGTAACGAGCTTTTTGCATTTATAGAGAGAGGTTGGTAAAGTAGCGACCGAATCCATCTAGCGAAGAGCGGATTTTGTGGCTCATACATCGTGATGTGCGGCTAATAGTGGGGGCACTAAGCAAGGGTTGCTGGTGCGATTCTGTTAGTTGTAACGCTTGTTGCACCAGGAGTGGATATGCTAGGAGAATATCTTCCGATCCTCGTCTTTTTGGGGGTAGGGCTTGCTTTAGCAACCGTATTGCTAAGCTTGGGATTATTAGCAGGACCTCGGCGTCCTGATACGGCGAAAGATTCCCCGTTTGAGTGTGGTTTCCCTGAATTCGGCAATGCACGTATGCAATTCGATATACGTTATTATCTCGTTGCCATTCTTTTCATTATCTTCGATCTCGAAATTGCTTTTCTTTTCCCTTGGGCTGTCGTGTTGGATCAAATTGGTCTGTTCGGATTGGTTGCAATGGGCATCTTCTTGGGTATTTTGATCGTTGGTTTCATCTATGAGTGGAAAAAAGGAGCACTGGAATGGGAATAGAAGGCATTCTGGAGAAAGGCTTCGTTACCACCACCGCCGATAAACTCATTAACTGGGCGCGAACAGGGTCTATGTGGCCCGTGACGTTCGGTCTGGCATGTTGTGCGGTGGAAATGATGCAAGCAGGCGCATCGCGTTATGATTTCGACCGCTTTGGGATTGTGTTTCGTCCTAGTCCGCGTCAATCCGATGTGATGATTGTGGCGGGCACATTGACCAATAAGATGGCTCCGGCTTTGCGTAAAATTTACGATCAAATGGCAGAGCCACGCTGGGTGATTTCAATGGGGTCATGTGCTAACGGCGGTGGTTATTACCACTATTCTTATGCCGTGGTGCGTGGGTGTGATCGTATTATCCCTGTGGATATTTATGTGCCGGGTTGCCCTCCAACAGCGGAAGCGTTGATGTATGGGGTCATCCAGTTACAAAATAAAATCCGTCGAACTAACACCATAGCGCGGTAGAGCATGAGTACAAAACTCGAATTCATCAACAATCACATTCAACAAAGCTTGGTGGGCAAAGTACAAAAAGCTCAGTTGGCATTGGGTGAATTGACGCTAGAAGTGGCGGTTGAGCATTGGTTAGAAGTGGCACGTTTTCTGCGTCACGATGAGAAATTAGCTTTTACGCAATTAACGGATTTGTGCGGTGTCGATTATTTAACTTACGGTGATGCGGAGTGGGATGTAACCACCGCAACGCGCAGTGGGTTTAGCCGTGCTGTGCAAGCTGGACAAAGTGTTGACCCGTTCGATTTTGATGCCGCAGATGAGCAGCCAGAATTTACCGGTAAACGCTTTGCTGTCGTGATTCATTTGTTATCGGTTACGCAAAATTGCCGGATACGGGTGCGTGCTTGGTGCGACGATAATGCTTTCCCAATGATTCCTTCTTTGGTTGAAGTGTGGAGTTCTGCCAACTGGTATGAGCGTGAAGCCTTTGACTTATTCGGTATTTTATTTAATGGACACCCTGATTTGCGTCGTATCCTGACGGATTATGGCTTTATCGGGCATCCTTTCCGCAAAGATTTCCCATTGATCGGTCAAGTCGAAATGCGCTATGACGCTGAGCAAAAGCGTGTGGTGTATGAACCTGTGACGATTGATCCTCGCGTGTTAGTGCCACGGGTTATCCGTGACGACCCGCGCTTTCCACCAGCAGAGGAGCGACCTAAGTAATGCCTGAAATTCGCAACTTTACGCTGAACTTTGGTCCGGCTCACCCGGCAGCGCACGGGGTTTTGCGTTTGATTCTGGAAATGGATGGTGAAACCATTGTGCGGGCTGATCCGCATGTGGGGTTGCTGCACCGTGGTACAGAAAAGCTGGCTGAAAGTAAGCCTTATAACCAAAGCATCGGCTACATGGATCGTTTAGATTACGTCTCCATGATGTGTAACGAGCACGGTTATATTCTGGCAATCGAAAAATTATTGGGAATTACCCCGCCAGTTCGCGCTTTGTATATCCGCACCATGTTCGACGAAATCACCCGTATTCTCAATCACTTGCTGTGGATTGGGGCGCATGGTTTGGACGTGGGCGCAATGACCATGTTCCTCTACGCATTCCGTGAACGTGAAGATTTAATGGATGCTTACGAAGCCGTATCTGGTGCCCGTTTGCACGCTTCATATTATCGTCCGGGTGGTGTTTACCGTGATTTGCCGGATTCCATGCCGCAATACCAGCCATCACGTTTCCGCACGGAAGCCGATTTGAAACGCTTAAATCGTAATCGTGAAGGTAACTTATTAGACTTCCTCAACGACTTTACGCAGCGTTTCCCCGCGTGCGTGGACGAATACGAAACGTTATTGACTGATAACCGTATTTGGAAACAGCGTTTGGTGGGTATTGGTGTGGTGTCACCTGAACGCGCATTGCAATTGGGTTTCTCAGGGCCGATGTTGCGTGGTTCAGGTGTGGAATGGGATTTGCGTAAAAAGCAACCTTACGCGATGTATCGCGAAATGGATTTTGACATTCCTGTCGGCGTAAATGGCGATAGTTATGACCGTTATTTGGTGCGTATTGAAGAAATGCGCCAATCTAACCGCATTATTAAACAGTGTGTGGATTGGTTACGGGTGAATCCGGGTGCTGTCATGCTCGAAGATAGCAAGATCGCCCCGCCAAAACGTGCTGATATGAAGCACGACATGGAAGCTTTGATTCAGCACTTTAAATTAATGACTGAAGGTTATTATTTGCCAGCAGGTGAGGCGTATGCCGCGATTGAACACCCGAAAGGCGAATTCGGTTGTTACATTGTTTCTGATGGTGCAAACAAACCTTATCGTTTAAAAATTCGTGCGCCCGGTTTTGCACACATTTCCGCAATGGATGAAATGACTAAAGGTCATATGTTGGCGGATGTGGTGACAATGATTGGGACAATGGACATTGTATTTGGGGAGATTGACCGCTGATGAGTGACACTAAACGCAAAAGCGACCTCCTCAGCCATCACGAGCGTGAGGAAATTGATAGCTGGTTAAAACGCTATCCAGCCGATCGTAAGCAGTCTGCATTACTGGGTGCATTACGCGCTGTCATGCACGAAGACCACTATTTATCCGTAGAAAAAATGGATGCGGTGGCGGATTACTTAGGTTTGCCAGAAATCGCGGTTTACGAAGTTGCCAGCTTTTATTCCATGTTTGAGTTGGATAAGCAAGCAGCAGCGAAATACAGCATTTCCATTTGTACCAATGTGTCGTGCATGTTGTGTGGTTCGGATCAAATCGTCGCGCACATTGAGAAAAAACTCGGTGTGAAACTCGGTGAAGCCACACCTGACGGTAAGTTCTTCCTCAAAGTCGAAGAAGAATGCCTTGCCGCGTGTAGCAGTGCGCCGATGATGCAGGTCAATCACGTTTACCACACCCATCTCACCTCTGCCAAAGTGGATGAGATTTTGGACGGACTGGAGTAAGCGCATGGCAAATCAAGTCTGTTTTACGACCTTACAATTTGGGGATCAGTCTCATACGTTGGAAAGTTACCTGAAAATCGGTGGCTACCAAGCATGGCGTAAGATTCTCAAAGAAAAAATGACCCCCGAAGCGATTATTGACGAAGTCAAACGTTCCGGTTTGCGCGGGCGTGGCGGGGCGGGGTTCTCCACGGGCATGAAGTGGAGCTTTATGCCACGCACCATGCCGGGACAAAAATACCTCGTGTGTAATTCGGATGAGTCCGAGCCGGGAACGTGCAAAGACCGCGATATTCTGCGCCTCAATCCGCACGCATTGGTGGAAGGTATGGCAATCGCTGGCTTTAGCATCGGTGCAACGGTGGGTTACAACTACATGCGTGGTGAATTCATGGATGAGCCTTTCAAACGTTTTGAACAAGCGGTGAAAGAGGCTTATGAATTGGGTTTGTTGGGCAAAAATATTCAAGGTACGGGCATTGATTTTGACCTGTACGGCACACTCGGTGCGGGTGCGTATGTGTGTGGCGAAGAAACCGCTTTGCTGGAGTCTTTAGAAGGCAAAAAAGGTCAGCCGCGTTTCAAACCGCCATTCCCGGCTAGTTACGGTCTGTACGGTCGCCCAACCACGATTAATAATGCCGAAACTTTGTCCTCGATTCCGGCGATTCTGCGCAACGGTGGTGATTGGTTCGCCAGCCTTGGGGTGGCGAATGCGGGCGGCGAAAAGCTGTTCTCCGTTTCTGGACATGTGAATAATCCGGGCAACTTTGAAATTCCGATGGGCACACCATTCCCCGAATTGCTGGCAATGGCGGGTGGAGTACGCAAAGGACGCAAACTCAAAGCGGTGATTCCGGGTGGTTCTTCCGTGCCAGTGATGCCCGCCGCTGTAATGATGAGCCTGACAATGGATTACGACACCATTTTCAAAGCAGGTTCGTTTTTAGGTTCGGGCGCGGTCATTGTGATGGATGACAGCACGGATATGGTGAAAGTGTTGCAACGCATTTCACGCTTTTACTATTCCGAATCGTGCGGACAATGCACACCGTGCCGCGAAGGTACGGGTTGGTTATACCGCATGTTGACGCGCATTGTGGAAGGCAACGGTAAACCCGAAGACATTCAGCGTTTGGAAGACATTTCACACAACATCGAAGGGCGCACGATTTGTGCACTCGGTGATGCGGCAGCAATGCCAGTGTGGAGCTTTATCAAACATTTCCGCGAAGAATTTGAATACTACGTCAAACACGGACGCAGCATGGTGGCGCAGGGGTAAAGCATGGCAGAAGAACTCGTCACGATTCACATTAACGATGCGCCAGTGCAGGTGCGTAAAGGTGCGATGCTGATCGAAGCCGCCGATGCGCAAGGCATTGCCATTCCGCGTTTTTGCTATCACCGTAAACTCTCCGTTGCAGCTAACTGCCGCATGTGTTTGGTGGAACAAGAACGCGCCCCCAAACCCGTGCCAGCTTGCGCTACTCCCGTTATGGAAGGGCAAAAGTTCTGGACACGCAGCGAAAAAGTTCGCAAATCGCAACAAGCGGTGATGGAATTTTTGCTGATTAACCATCCGCTCGATTGCCCGATTTGTGACCAAGGCGGCGAATGTGAACTGCAAGATGTCGCGGTAGGTTACGGCGGCAGCACGTCGCAGTTTGCGGAAATCAAGCGTGTGGTACGTGATAAGGACATTGGACCTTTGATCGAAACCGAAATGACACGCTGCATTCAATGTACACGCTGCGTGCGCTTCGGCACAGAAATCGCCGGTATGCGCGAAATGGGCGGTACTGGGCGCGGTGATCGACTGGAAATCGGTACGTTCATTGAGAAATCGCTGCATTCCGAATTATCCGGCAACATTATTGATTTGTGTCCGGTTGGCGCATTAACTGCCAAGCCATCGCGTTACAGTGCGCGTGCTTGGGAAATGAAGGCGTATCCATCGGTCGCGCCGCATGACAGCGTGGGTTCTAACCTCGAAATCCATGTGGCACGCAAAAAAGTGGTGCGTTGTGTACCGCGCGAAAATGAAGACGTGAATGAATGCTGGATTTCTGACCGTGATCGTTTCAGTTACCAAGGCGCAACGCACAGCGAACGTTTAACCAAACCCATGCTGAAACGCGATGGGCAATGGTACGAAGTCAGTTGGCAACAAGCGTTAGAAGCTGTTGTGGAAGCTTTGCGTAATGTTGGTCCCGCGCAAATTGGTGCGTTAGCAAATGCGACTTCCACTGTCGAAGAGTTGTACTTATTCCAACGCCTAATGCGTGGTTTGAATGTACGCAATATCGACCATCGTTTACGTCAAACCGATTTCAGCGACCAAACCGCCGCGCCCGTCATGCCGTATTTGGGCATGAAGATTGCGGAGGTGGAACAGGTTAATGCGGCTTTGTTAATCGGTGCTAATGTTCGTTACGAACAGCCATTACTGAATTATCGTTTACGCAAAGCCAGCCTGAATGGTGCGCAACTCTTCGCCTTGAATCCGTGTGCTTATGATTTTAACTACGAGATTCAACAGCAAGCCGTTGCACCAAGCGAGATGGTGGCAACCTTACAAGCTATGCTGGCAGATGCGAACCATCCGGCGATGCAAGCGTTGAAAAATGCGCCGAACGCGGTGGTTTGGTTGGGAAATCTCGCCGTTCAACACCCTGAATTTGCGCAATTGCGGGCTTTAGCCAGCCAGATTGCGACGCAAACGGGTGCGAAGTTCGGTTATTTTGCGGAAAACGCCAATACCAATGGCGCGTGGTTAGCGGGTGTTGTGCCGCATCGCTTGTCTATTGGTCGCGAATTGAAACAGCAAGGCTTGTCATGCGGTGACATGCTGAAAAACGCCATGCGAGCGTGGGTGTTGCTGAATACTGAATTGGCGGATTTTGCGAATCCACAGCAAGCCATGCAAGCTTTGACCGCCGCTGATCATGTGGTGGTGATTGCGCCGTTTGCCGATGAAGCCGCACGTCAATACGCTACGGTGTTATTGCCGGGATCAGTGTTTAGCGAAACCGCTGGTACATTTGTGAATGCAGAAGGTGTTTGGCAATCATTCCGTGGTGCGGTTGAACCGCCAGTCGATGCGCGTCCGACGTGGAAAATTCTGCGAGTGTTGGGTAACACCTTCGGTATTCCAGAATTTGATTGGGGCAGTGCAGAAGAAGTCGCTGCGGAATTACGCATCGATTTACACGGTGTGGATCTTCACAAAACGCAATACCGAGGTACGCCCGCGCGTCAAGCCATGATTGTTCCAGCGGGTAGTTTCCAGCGCGTTGGCGAAGTGACCATGTATCGCAGCGATGCTTTGGTACGGCGTGCGGCTGCTTTGCAAGCAATGGTCGAACCAGCCTGTGTGCGTTTACACCCACAAGATGCGGAAAAGCTGGGTGTGGCGGCAGGTGAGCGTGTACAAGTGACGCAGGCTGGCATTGGTATTACTTTGCCGGTGCAGTGCGATGCTGCTATACCGCGCGGATGCGCTGGGGTCGCCGCAGGGCTTGAAGCAGTTGATGCTTTGGGTGATGCATTCGGTACATTACAAATCACGCGGGCAGGCTAGGGGGAACGATGAAAACATTCGCCATGTTATTGCAGGTGATTTTCCCGAAATGGTTGGTCACGCTGATTGTTATTCTGCTGAAAGTTGTTGCCATTATTGTGCCAGTGATTTTGCTGGTTGCGTATGCAACGTATGCGGAACGTAAAATCATCGGCGGTATGCAAATGCGTATCGGGCCGAATCGGGTGGGATTCAGAGGTTTACTCCAGCCGTTTGCGGACATGTTCAAGCTGATTTTTAAGGAAATCGTTGTTCCTGCGAAATCAAACCGCTTTCTGTTCTTGATTGCACCGTTATTGTCGATGGGACCTGCTTTTGCCGCTTGGTCGGTCATTCCTTTTAGCGACGGCATGGTATTGGCGAATGTCAACGCAGGTCTACTGTTCCTGTTGGCATTGACTTCCATTGGGGTTTACGGGGTGATTGTTGCTGGTTGGGCTTCTAACTCGAAATACGCGCAATTGAGTGCATTACGGGTTGGGGCACAAATGGTGTCGTATGAAATTGCGATGGGTTTTTCACTGGTCGGGGTCGTAATGGCTGCTGGCAGTTTAAACCTTGGTGACATTGTACAAGCGCAATCCGGTAGTATTTTTAGCTGGTTTGCATGGCCGTTATTCGGCTTGTTCATGATCTACTTTATTTCCGGTGTGGCAGAAACCAACCGTGCGCCGTTTGACGTGGCGGAAGGTGAGTCCGAAATCGTGGCAGGTTTCCATGTGGAATATTCCGGCATGGCGTTTGCGATCTTCTTCTTAGCGGAATACGCCAATATGTGGCTGATTTCTGCATTGACCGCGATTTTATTCCTCGGTGGTTGGTTATCGCCATTCCAAGGTTTGGATTTCTTGACCAATCTACCAGTATTGGGTTGGATTTTCGGCAATGGCGTGCATTGGCTGTTTATTAAGGCAGCTTTCTTCATGCTGTTGTTCTTCTGGTTACGCGCCACTTTCCCACGTTACCGTTATGATCAGATCATGCGTTTGGGTTGGAAAGTCTTGATTCCAGTGGCATTGGGGTGGGTATTCCTCGAAGGCATTGCGATTGGTTTTGGCTGGCAACCGTGGTTATCGTGAGGGGTGGGTATGAGTATTAACCTGAAACAGTATGTTAAGGCTTTCAGCTTACAAGAGTTGCTGAAAGGCATGACCGTGACGGGCGGGCATTTTTTCGACCAAGAACTCACGGTGCAGTACCCGGAAGAAAAAACGCCATTGTCACCACGTTTCCGTGGGCATCATGCTTTGCGGCGTTACCCAAATGGTGAAGAACGTTGCATTGCTTGCAAATTGTGCGAAGCGGTTTGCCCAGCTCTGGCGATTACGATTGAGTTGGAAGAACGTCCAGATGGTACGCGCCGTACCACGCGCTATGATATTGATATGTTCAAGTGCATTTACTGCGGTTTCTGTGAAGAAGCTTGCCCAGTCGATGCCATTGTGGAAACCAATATTTTCGAGTATCACTTCGAGAATCGTGGTGAAAATATTCAAACCAAAGATAAACTGCTGGCAGTGGGCGAAAAGTACGATGCGGAAATCGCCACCATGAAAGCAGCCGATGCACGCTACCGCTAAGGTGAAGGAGATAGCTCAAACATGACATTCGAGCAGATTGTTTTTTACCTGTTTTCTGCGGTGCTAGTCGGTGCAGCAACCAGCGTTGTCACGGTGCGCAATCCGGTTTATGCCGCACTGTCATTAATTGTATGCTTTTTCACCAGTACAGCTTTGTGGTTGCTACTAGGTGCGGAGTTTTTAGGAATTACCTTGGTATTGGTCTACGTCGGCGCGGTTATGGTGTTATTCCTGTTCGTGATCATGATGCTAGACCTTAACCTTGATCCGCTGAAAGAAGGGTTCGCCCGTTATTTACCAGCGGGGATATTGGTGGCAGTGGTGGTTGCGGTGGAAATGATTTTGATGGTGAAAAGTCCACCATTCCAAATTGCCCAGCCACTGGCAGCTAACCCTGAAAATAATACCGAGGCTTTGGGCTTGGTGTTGTACAGCGACTACGTTTACCCGTTTGAGATTGCCGCTGTGATTCTGGTCGTTGCCATTATGGCGGCGATTGTACTGACTTTGCGTCGTCGCCCTGACAGTAAGAAACAGGATGTTGCCCAGCAAATTCAAGTGCGCCGCGAAGATCGGGTGCGTTTGGTTAAGATGAACGCTGAGAAGTGAGGTAATGACATGATCCCATTGTCACATTTTTTGATCGTGGCTGCCTTGCTGTTTGCCATTAGCATTGCCGGTATTTTCTTAAACCGCAAAAACGTCCTTATCTTGTTGATGTGCGTTGAATTAATGCTACTGGCAGTCAATCTCAACTTCATTGCGTTTTCGCATTATTTGGGTGATTTAGCAGGACAAATTTTTGTGTTCTTTATTCTCACGGTGGCAGCCGCTGAAGCCGCGATTGGTTTGGCAATACTGGTGGTATTGTTCCGTAATCGACGCACGATCAACATTCAAGAACTGGATAGTATGAAGGGGTAAGCGATGGAAGCGATTTATCTGATAATTCCGCTCGCGCCTTTGCTTGCAGCCATTATCGCAGGCTTGTTTGGGCAAAAGATTGGGCGTGATGGGGCACATTGGGTCACGATTGGTGGCGTAGGTATTGCCTTTTTGCTATCGGTTGTTGTGGCGATTGATACCATATCGAGTGGCGAAGTCTATAACGGTGCGGTGTATACATGGGCAAGCATTGGCAAGCTGAAGTTTGAAATCGGTTTTATGATCGATAATCTCAGCGCGTTAATGATGCTGGTAGTCACGTTTGTTTCTCTCATGGTGCATATTTATACCATTGGGTATATGCATGATGATGATGGCTATCAACGTTTCTTTAGCTACATTTCCCTGTTTACCTTCGCCATGTTAATGCTGGTGATGAGTAATAACTTCCTGCAACTGTTCTTCGGTTGGGAAGGGGTCGGTTTAGTGTCGTATTTGCTGATCGGCTTCTGGTACAAAAAAGACAGCGCGATTTATGCCAATATGAAGGCGTTCATTGTTAACCGCATTGGTGACTTTGGTTTCTTACTGGGGATTGCCGCAATTTTCACCTTCTATGACACCTTGGATTACCAAAAAGTGTTTGATGGTGTATTCATCGGTAAACCGCCGTTGGAAATCTTCCCCGGTATGCAGTGGGAATTGTTAACGGTTATCTCTGTCTTCTTATTCATTGGTGCAATGGGTAAGTCGGCGCAAGTGCCGTTGCACGTTTGGTTGCCTGATTCAATGGAAGGTCCCACCCCCATTTCTGCCTTGATCCACGCGGCGACGATGGTAACAGCCGGTATTTTCATGGTAGCGCGGATGTCACCGATTTTTGAAATGTCCGAAGTTGCCTTGAACTTTATATTGATCATTGGTGCGACAACGGCATTCTTTATGGGTTTGGTTGGCATTGTGCAAAACGACATTAAGCGCGTGATTGCTTATTCCACCTTGTCACAGTTAGGCTACATGACCGTTGCTCTCGGTGCATCAGCTTATCCTGCCGCGATTTTCCACTTGATGACCCATGCTTTCTTTAAAGCGTTGCTATTCTTGGCGGCGGGTTCAGTCATTATGGCTATGCATCACGAGCAAGACATTCGCAAGATGGGCGGCCTGAAAAAGTACATGCCAACGACGTATTGGACTTTCTTAATCGGTTCATTAGCGTTGATTGGTTTCCCCGGTTTCTCTGGTTTCTTCTCCAAAGATTTGGTGATTGAAGCGGTGCAGAAGTCTGAGTTGTGGGCATCTGGTTACGCCTACCTATTGTTATTGTTAGGTGTATTTGTTACCGCATTGTACACTTTCCGCCTGTTCTTCTTAGTGTTCCACGGTGAAGAGCGTATGGATGATCACACGTTGGCTCATTTACATGAATCACCGCGCGTGGTGACAATGCCATTAATTTTGTTGGCGATTCCATCGGTCATTGCGGGTTTCTGGTTAGATCCGATTGTTGTCGGGAATTTCTTCCACGGTTCTATCCATATTAATGACCTGGTGCATGGTTTAGATCCTAGTCTGAAAGGTTCAGTGCCCATGCACGAAGTGATGCATCACATCAGTACCGAATACCACGGTGTCTTTAGCTTTATCTTCCACGGTCTGTTCTCGTTACCGTTTTGGTTGGCGTTGGCTGGGGTTGGGACGGCTTGGTACGTGTATACCCAAAACGGTTCGGTGGCTGAAATGGCACGAGAACGTGCGCCGTGGCTGTATAACTTGTTGGATCAGAAATACTATTTGGATAGTTTCAACGAGAAAGTGTTTGCCAAAGGGTCAGTGTATTTGGGTACTGGCTTGTGGGCGGCTGGTGAACGAATGTTGATTGATGGTTTATTCGTGAACGGTTCTGCCATTGTGGTGGGCTATTGTTCACGTTTAGTTCGCCGGGTGCAGACCGGTTATCTGTATCACTATGCCTTTGCGATGATCATGGGCATTTTGTTAATGATGACTTGGTTTCTGTTTTTCTAGACCCCTGTAGCTGACTGGAAGTAGACATGCTTGAGTTGCTGACACCTATATTATTGAGTTTCCTGATTTGGCTGCCGATTTTCGGCGGTCTATCAGTGCTGTTAGTTGGCGGCCGTTTGGGGGCTAAACAAACCGCACTGGGAATTACTGCTTTTACCTTTTTCTTGAGCTTGCTGCTGTATGCGGGGTTTGATGTAAGCAAACCTGAAATGCAGTTTGTGCAAGTGCTACCGTGGATTGATACTTTCCACATTAACTATGCCTTGGGTGTGGATGGGATTGCGGTTGCATTCATTATCCAAAACACCTTGATTACGCTATTGATTGTGGCGGCAGCATGGGACAGTGTAACGGATCGTCAGCCACAGTATTTGGCAGCATTTTTGATCTTGGAAGGTATCCTCAACGGTGTGTTCGCCGCGCAAGATGCCATGCTGTTCTACATTTTCTTTGAAGCCATGTTAATCCCGCTATTCTTATTGATTGGGATGTGGGGCGGTGAGCGTCGTAGTTATGCGACCCTGAAAATGTTCCTGTATACCTTGTTCGGCTCGGTATTCTTACTGGTGAGCTTGGTGTACCTCTACAATGCAGCCGGTGGCACATTTGCTTTGGCGGATTTGCAAAAAGCTCCGCTGGGTTTAATGCCGCAAATCTTGGTGCTGTTCGGTTTCTTGATTGCCTTTGGTGTCAAAGTACCCATGTGGCCGGTACACACTTGGTTGCCAGATGTGCATGAACAAGCTCCGATTGGCGTTTCGGTGATTTTAGCGGTGAAAGTTGGCGGTTATGCCTTCTTGCGTTTCGTGCCAATTGTGCCGGATGCCGCTGCGCATTTGGCTTGGTTGATGGTGTTCCTTGCTTTGACAGCGATTACTTACGTGGGTTTTGTCGCTTTGGTGCAGCAAGACATGCGTAGATTGATGGCTTATTCCACCGTTGCCCACATGGGTTTTGTGATTCTGGGGATTTTCGTGGTGTATGGCATTGCAGCCAATGTCACGGTTAATAGTACCAGCCTTGATATGGCATTAGTCGCGGTACAAGGTGCGGTGGTGCAAATGATTTCCCACGGTTTCATTGGTGCTGCTTTGTTCTTGATCATTGGTGCTTTATTAGAGCGCATGAATCGCGCTGATATGAATGCCTTTGGCGGTGTGATTAATCGGATGCCAATCTTGGCGGCGTTCTTTGTGTTCTTTGCAATGGCGAATAGCGGTTTGCCGGGGACATCAGGGTTTGTCGGCGAATTCATGGTCATTGTGGCAAGCTTCAAGGCGAATGTGTGGATTGCCATTATCGCTGCTACTACCTTGGTTATCGGTGCGGCGTACATGCTGTGGATGGTGAAACGGGTGGTCTTCGGTGACATTCAACACGGTGAAGTGGCTGAATTGTTCGATCTGAATCAGCGCGAATGGATCTTGTTAAGTGTGTTAACTGCCGCTGTTTTGTTATTAGGTATTTACCCGCAACCGCTCACGGATTTGTTGGGGACATCGGTGCAACAGTGGGTAGCACAAGCACTACAAACTAAATGTGGCGGTTCTGCCTTAGGAGCGTGTCAGTAATGATGAATATTGCGATTGCGACACCGGAAATTTTCTTATTCGGTGCAACCTGTTTAATCTTACTGACCGAACTATTCCTGCGCGAAGATGGGCGCATGATTACTTACTTGTTGATTCAAGTCGCGTTAGTGGCAACCGCGTTACTGGTTTACAGCACCTTGGGTAGCCCCGGCATTACTGGTTTGAACGACATGTACGTGCGTGATGGCATGGGAGGTTTGATGAAAATCAGCATCCTTTTGCTCACATCGTTTGTGTTTGTGTATGCGCGTAAGTACCTCAATGATCACGGCTTGTGGAAAAGCGAATTTTTCCTGCTCAGTACCTTTGCGGTATTAGGCATGATGATCATGGCATCGGCGAATAATTTACTGGTTATGTATTTGGGCTTAGAGTTAATGGCATTATCCCTGTATGCACTGGTGGCATTCAGTCGTGATAATGGGCAGGCTTCCGAAGCAGCTATGAAATACTTCGTGTTAGGTGCAGCCGCATCGGGTTTTTTGTTGTACGGTATTTCTTTGTTGTACGGCTTGAGCGGCAAATTAGACATCGCGGGTGTGGCAACATGGGTTAGTACGCAACAGGTGATGACCAATATTCCGCTGCTGTTTGCATTAGTCTTTATTGTTGCGGGTGTCGCCTTTAAGTTCGGTGCAGTGCCATTCCACATGTGGGTGCCGGATGTTTACCAAGGTTCACCATTGGCTGTTACCGTTTTCTTGGGTAGTGTGCCTAAAATCGCCGCATTGGCAATGCTATTGCGTGTTCTGGCGGAAACCTTGGGTGGTGCGTTGGCGGCTTGGGCACAAATGCTCATGGTGTTTGCAATACTGTCGATCTTGATCGGGAATCTGGCCGCTGTTGCGCAATTCAACCTGAAGCGCATGTTGGCTTATTCCACGATTTCGCACATGGGCTTTGTGTTATTAGCAGTCTTAACAGGTTCAGTAACGGGGTTTAGTGCGGCATTGTTCTACATCATTACTTATGCACTGACAGCAGCGGGTGGTTTTGCCATGCTGATTTTGTTAGGGCATGGTGGTAAAGAAGCACAGACCTTGGATGACTTGAAAGGTTTGAATGAGCGCAATCCGTGGTATGCCTTCATTATGCTGTTATTGTTGCTGTCGATGGCAGGTGTGCCACCCTTAGTGGGTTTCTACGCTAAGCTGTCGGCAATTCAAGCAGTCGTGCAAGCGGGTTACGTTGGGGCAGCCATCTTCATGGTAGTGATGTCAGTAGTTGGCGCGTTTTACTACCTGCGTGCAATTAAATACATGTACTTTGAAAAAGCAGAGCAGACAACTCCAATCGTGGCAGAGCTGGATTTTTCCACGTTACTCAGTGCAAATGGCTTATTAACCTTGATTCTGGGTATTTTCCCCGGTTTCTTAATGGGCGTATGCTCTACTGCCATTATGGCGAGCCGTTTGTAAGAGGGTATTATGGATTTAGCAGTCACACAGTGGGTTTTATTAGCTAGCATGTTTTTGTTGGCTAATTTACCTTGGTTGAGTCAGCGTTGTTTCTTAGTTTTGCAATGTGAAAATAAATCGCCGTGGTTGCGTTTGTTAGAGTGGCTGATTTTGTATTTTGTGGCTGGGGCTTTGGCATTAGCAATGGAGTATAAAATGACCGGTAATATTTACCAAAAAGACTGGGAATTCTTTGTCGTGACGGTATCTTTGTTCATGGTCTTCGCATTTCCCGGCTTTATTTACCGCCATGTACGTTAATTTTAGCTTTTTTGAAAATAGTACTTGCGCTCATCAGCGAATGTCTCTATAGTTCATACCTCTGATGCGGGGTGGAGCAGTCTGGCAGCTCGTCGGGCTCATAACCCGAAGGTCGCAGGTTCAAATCCTGCCCCCGCTACCAATTACGAAAAGCCCCTTATACAGGGGCTTTTTTATTATCTGCTGCACAAGAAGGTGCAAAACATAATGCAAGAAAGACTGGCTACACTGATCCAAACCACAGTTACCGGCCTTGGTTACGAACTGTGGGGCTACGAATATCGTCCGCAAACAGAAAGTGCCCTATTGCGTATCTTCATTGATTCTGAAGCTGGCATTACCGTTGATGACTGTGGCATTGTTAGTCACCAGATCGGTGCGGCTTTAGACGTTGATGACCTTATCCCCGTTGCCTATATCTTAGAAATATCTTCACCGGGATTGGATCGTGTCTTATTTATTCCTGAGCATTATGCCCGTTACCTCAATCAGCAAATCAAAGTGCGTACACGCCTGCCTGTGCAAAAACGTCGCAATTTCGTCGGCAAGTTACTGAGTGCAGGTGACACCACTATTTCTATGGATGTGGAAGGTACTACCGTTGAAATTCCTTACGATCTCGTTGATCGTGCACGGTTGGTTCTGGATCTTCGACCTCAGCGCAAGGGCGGTAAACACGCATGAATAAAGAGATACTCTACGTTGTTGATGCAGTTTCCAACGAAAAAAATGTTAGTAAAGAATTAATTTTCCAAGCCGTTGAAACTGCTTTGGCAATGGCTACCCGTAAGCGCTACGGCATGGGTATGGATGTACGTGTTGCGGTTAACCGTCAAACGGGCGATTACAAAACGTATCGCCGTTGGAAAGTCGTCGATGATGAAGATCCTGAGTTTGAAAGCCCTGAGCGTCAAAAACTGATTAGTTATGCTAAAAGCGAAGGCTTGGATACAGAAATCGGAGATTATGTTGAAAAGCCGATTGATTCCGTAGAATTCGGACGTATTGCAGCACAAACGGCGAAACAAGTAATTGTTGCCAAGGTTCGGGAAGCCGAGCGTGAGAAGGTTGTTTCTGCTTATCGCGATAAAATTGGGCTGTTGGTCATGGGCGTGGTGAAACGCGCTGATCGTAAAGGCATTACCTTGGACATGGGTGAAAATGCTGAAGCCTTTATTCCGCGTGAAGAAATGATTCCGGGCGATATGCTGCATAATGGCGCACGGGTGCGCGGTTATTTGAAAGAAATTCGTCAAGATTCGCGTGGTCCACAAATGATTGTGAGCCGTGCGGATGTGAATTTCTTGATTGAACTGATGAAACTGGAAGTTCCTGAAGTGAATCAAGAAATGATTGATATTATGGGTGCGGCGCGTGATCCGGGTTCGCGTGCTAAAGTTGCGGTGCGTGCAAATTTGCCAAACATTGACCCGATTGGGGCGTGCGTTGGGATGCGTGGTTCACGTATTCAAACCGTTACCAACGAATTGGGCGGTAAAGAGCGTGTCGACATTGTATTGTGGAATGAAGATATTGCGACTTATGTTATGAACGCAATGGCACCCGCTGAGGTCTTATCCATCGTGGTGGACGAAGAAACCAAAACGATGGACATCGGTGTTGATAGCGAAAAATTATCACAAGCCATTGGGCGCGGCGGTCAAAACGTGCGTTTGGCAAGTGATTTAACTGGCTGGACACTCAATGTCATGAGTGTTGAAGAAGCGGAGGCCAAAACACAGGCCGAGCAACAAGCCATCGTCAAATTGTTCATGGATAAATTGGACGTTGACGAAGAAGTCGCTGTCATGTTGGTGGAAGAAGGTTTCTCAACCTTGGAAGAAGTGGCTTACGTACCTGTCGAAGAGTTCATGGCAATTGATGGATTTGATGAAGATCTAATCAATGAATTGCGTGATCGCGCTCAGACAGCCTTGTTGTCGCAAGCTATTTCACAGGATAGCAGCTTACCGGCTGAGGATTTATTGCACATGGATGGCATGGATGACGAACTGGCGTTCCGGCTCGCCGCGCATGGCATTTGCACGATGGAAGATCTCGCAGAGCAATCTGTGGATGAACTGATGGAAGCCGGTGACATTGACGAAACGCGTGCTGCTAGCTTGATTATGACGGCGCGTGCCCCTTGGTTTGAGGATAATAAAGCAGAAGCTTGATTCTGCGGGAGGAGTATAAATGTCGGACATAGCGGTCAGAAAACTTGCCGAGATAATCAATGCCCCCGTTGAAGTTCTGCTGAAGCAGTTACAGGACGCAGGTATTCGCGTTGCCGGGCCGGATTCGCGGATTACGGACGCACAGAAACTGACGTTGCTGGCACATATTCGTCAGGGGTCAACAACTACGCCTACCAACAACAGCAGTAAAATTACCTTAAAACGTCGTTCCACCAGTGAAATGACTGTAGGTGCTGGACGTGGTAAGACCGTTAGCGTTGAAGTAAGACGGAAAAAAACGTTTGCGACGGGTTCAGAGCAGCAAGGTGATGATGATCATGTTGCAACGTATAGCGGTGGTAATGCTAGCCGCACGGAAGAACTCGCACGTCAATTGGCAGCCGAGCGTAAAGCGCGTGAATCAGCCATTCAAAAAGCTGAGCAGGATCGCCGCCAGTTGGAAGCACGCCGTTTAGAACAGCAACGCCAAAAAGCAGAATCTGTTAAAACGGGTGCAAATAATAGTATTTCATCCACTACAATTGTTGATGTTGTGGTGACAGCACCAGTTACAGATGAACCTGTAATCGCGGCGGCTGCCACAGCATCATCGATTGTAGTGGGCGTTGGAGTACCTACGGTCGCCACTGATTCAGTGGTTGAGCCTGTTATCAGTACTCCAGTGGAAGTTGTTGTGCAACAAGTAGCAGATATTGCATCAGAATCAGTCGTTGTCGCGCCTGAACCTGTTATAATGAAGCAACCAGCGGCAGTTAAAGCACAACCCCAAGTTGTTAGTGAGCCGGTAATTGAAGTCCCAGCTATTACAGTAGCTGCTAATGTTGAACAACCTGCAAGCACTGCCAACACCAGTGTCATAGGTAGCGAAGAAGTGGAAATCCTCAGTGCCAAAGCACAGCGTGAAGCTGTGGCAGCGGCGGCAAAAGAAGAAGCAGCGGCTGCATTAAAACGCCGTCCCTCCAAACTAAAAGCGAAACCAAAGCCAACGCTTGCGCCGGTCGTGGAAAGTAGCAGTAGTGCACCAGAAGCGGCAAAAGTCGCTCCAGTTGTCGCACCACCTGTTGCTGCGCCCACACCACCTACGCCTGCGCCTGAACCAGCTCCTACACCTGCTGTGGCACGAGTTGCTGAAGATTTCGAAGAAGATCGTAGCGGTGGTGGTGACAAAAAATCAAACAAAAAACCGGCAAAAGCGAAAACAGTAGTACGTGATCGCGATGAGTTGCACGTACCTAACGTTAGCAAACACGGTAAAAGAAAAGGTGGTAAACAGTCTTCGTTTGGTAAGACTGATACGCGTCATGCGGCCGCCGCGAATAAGCATGGCTTTGAAAAGCCCACTGCTCCTGTAGTGCGCGAAATTGAGATTCCACCAACGATTGTGGTTTCCGATTTAGCGCAAAAATTAGCGATTCGGGCGACGGATATTATCAAGTCCATTATGAAAATGGGCATGATGGTGACGATCAACCAATCCATCGACCAAGACACCGCGATTCTGGTGACAGAAGAACTGGGTCACAAAGCTAAGCCAATGCAGGAAGTGGACGATTCAACATTGTTAGCAGCAATGATGGATCAAGATACTACTTATGAACAAGCTGCACGCCCACCAGTTGTAACCATTATGGGTCACGTTGACCACGGTAAAACCTCTTTGCTGGACTATATCCGCAAAACTCGTGTCGCAGCGGGTGAAGCAGGTGGTATTACCCAGCATATCGGTGCTTATCACGTTGATACTGATCACGGTACGGTGACTTTCCTCGATACTCCGGGTCATGCGGCGTTTACCAAAATGCGTGCACGCGGTGCGCAAGTAACCGACATCGTGGTGCTGATCGTTGCAGCGGATGACGGCGTAATGCCGCAAACTAAAGAAGCGATTCAACACGCGAAAGCTGCTGGTGTGCCGATTGTGGTAGCGATCAATAAGATCGATAAACAGGCGGCTGATCCTGATCGTGTCTTGGCTGAATTGTCACAAAACAATGTGCAGACTGAAGCATGGGGCGGTGACGTTCCAGTGGTGCAAGTATCTGCTAAAACGGGTCAAGGCATTGACGACTTGTTGGAAACCATTTTGCTGGTCGCGGAAGTTCAAGAACTGCGTGCGCCGGTGGATGCACCAGCAACAGGTCACGTCATTGAAGCCAGTATTGAGAAAGGTCGTGGTGCGGTAGCAACCGTGCTGGTACGTAGCGGTACATTACGTCGTGGTGACTTGATCTTGTGTGGTTCTGAATATGGTCGTGTGCGTGCCATGTTTGATGAAACTGGTCGTCCGGTGAAAGAAGCAGGGCCATCCATTCCAGTTGCGGTGTTGGGTTTATCCGCAGCACCAGAAGCTGGTGACGAAGTTGTGGTGCTGAACGACGAGCGTAAAGCGAAAGAGATTGCGTCTTTACGTCGTGAAAAACAACGTGATAACCGCTTTGCTGCACAAAGCAGTGCCAAACTGGATAATGTCTTCAGCCAAATGCAAGCCGGTGCGAAAGCACAAGTCAACTTGCTGGTTAAAGCAGACGTACAAGGTAGTGTGGAGGCGATTCGTAGCGAATTGCTGAAACTGTCTACCGATGAAGTCGAAGTGCGTGTGGTTTCCTCCGGTATCGGTGGTATCAGCGGTAGCGATGTCGATTTAGCGGCGGCATCACAAGCGATTATGGTGGCGTTTAACGTGCGTGCTGATGCAACTGCGCGTAAAACAGCATCCGACGAAGGTGTGGAAATCCGTTATTACAGCATCATTTACGATGTGATTAATGACGTGAAAGAAGCCATGAGCGGCTTGTTGTCACCAGAAGTACGCGAAGTATTCGTTGGTTTGGCAGAAGTACGCAATGTGTTCCGATCTTCAGGCTTCGGTGCGGTTGCAGGTTGCTTGGTTATTGACGGTACGGTACGCCGTGGTTTGCCGATTCGCGTCTTGCGTAATCATGTGGTCATTTACCAAGGTGAGCTGGAATCCTTACGCCGTCACCGTGATGACGTGAAAGAAGTTCACATGGGTACGGAGTGCGGTATTGCGGTTAAAGACTACAATGACGTACAAGTCGGCGACCAGATCGAATGTTTCGACCGCGTTGAAGTTGCACGGAAGATCTAATCATGCCACAACGTCATGCATCTCATGGTTTTGCACGCACGGATCGTGTGGCAGAACAAGTTCGCCGCGAACTGGCTATGCTGGTTCGTGATCGGGTAAAAGACCCGCGCGTTGGCATGGTGTCGTTATTGGATGTGGAAGTGTCCAAAGACTTCGCCCACGCCAAAGTGTGGTTTGATGTGTTACAAGCGGATCACGGGTTAGAAGCACAAGAAGCTCTCAATCATGCAGCCGGTTTTCTGCGGCGTGAATTGGGGCATGTGATGAAATTGCGCATGACACCAGCTTTGCATTTCTTTTACGACGATACTCAATCACGCGGTAATGCTTTGTCTGTACTGATTGACAAAGCAGTGGCTTCTGATCGGTTTGCCGATGACGAGCAATCCGAAGCCTAAGCGGCGGTTGCGTAAGCTCAATGGTATTTTGCTGCTGGATAAAGCCTTAGGCATGTCCAGCAACAAAGCCTTGCAAGAAGCCCGCTTTCTCTTTCTCGCGGACAAAGCCGGACACACCGGCAGTCTCGACCCCTTAGCATCAGGCATGTTGCCATTATGTTTTGGTGAAGCGACCAAAGTTTCCGCCTTCCTACTCGATTCCGATAAGCGTTATATCACCACCGCGACCTTGGGTTACGTTAGTAGCACGGGTGATGCGGAGGGTGAAAAGCTTAATCCACGTCCCATTCCAGCATTAACCGATGATGCACTGGAAGCGGTATTAGCCCGTTTTCGTGGTGCGATTAGTCAAATCCCCCCTATGTATTCCGCGCTAAAAAAAGATGGTAAGCCTTTGTATAAATTGGCGCGTCAAGGCGTGGAAGTGGAACGTGAAGCACGTCAAGTGACGATTCATTCCCTGCAAGTGTTGGAACGCACGGCAACCACCATTACTTTGGATGTGGTGTGTAGTAAAGGTACGTACATTCGTACTTTGGTCGAAGACATTGGCGAAGTGTTGGGCTGTGGTGCGTATGTTTCCATGCTGCATCGCGAATCGGTCGAGCCGTTTACCCAGTTTCCCATGTACACGATGGAACAGTTGCAGGCACTCGCGGGTGATGGTGCGCAGCCGAACCTCAATGCGCTGGATACCGTATTGCTATCTTTGGATCAAGCTTTGCCTCACGCGCCGCGTTTGACGATTGACGAAACGACTCTGCTTAGATTACGTCACGGGCAACGGGTACGGGTAGTCGATGCTGTACCGGATACGGAGTTGCTGTGCTTGTACGCCGAATCGGGGGAATTTGTTGGTTTAGGTGCGGCACAAGACCAAGTGCTTACACCGAAACGTATGATTGCTTATTGAGCGTGATTAAATACGATTAAGCGCATCACGCAGTAAAACCGCTAAATGTTGCGCCCGTTCATCACCCTGTACGCGCATTTGATGCCGACAGGAAAAGCCATTTGCCACCACTCGTGCGTTTGGTTTGGCGTGTAACGCTGGCATTAACGCTTGTTCCGCCATCGCGCTCGATATTGCTGTGTGTTCGGCTTCCAGTCCAAACGTTCCCGCCATCCCGCAACAGCCCGCTTCAATCACCGTAAACTCATGATCAGGAATCAGTTTTAGCACGCGGCGCATGGCTTTTAGCGCACCTACCGCTTTTTGGTGGCAATGCCCGTGAATCAATGTTTCACCCGCAAGACTGTGTAACGGTAGTTGCAAACGTTTGGCGGTGATTTCTTTGGCTAGAAATTCTTCCAGTAGTAACACGCTTTTACCGACTAATGCAGCATCTTTGCCCAAGCCAAGAGCTTGTGCATCATCCCGCAACCCCAACACACACGACGCTTCCAAGCCAACAATTGTGCGTCCGGCTTGAACATGCGGTAAGAGCGCGTCGACTAAACGTTTCGCCTCGTAGCGGGCTTGTTCGATCATGCCTTGCGCAAGGTAAGTACGTCCGCAACACAAAGGGCGATCCGGTTCGGGAAGGTCTGTCGTTGGTACAGCGATGTGTACGCGATAACCGCCAGCGTGTAGCACTTCCAACGCGGCATGGGGGATGTTCGGGTCAAAATAACGGCTGAAAGTGTCGACTAATAGCACAACTTCCGGCAAGGCGGGATTCACCTGCACCTCGCACATATCGCCAAGTTTGGTGTGAAACGCTTGTGCAGCGGGTTGCGGTAAAGCGCGTTCGGCACTTAAACCGAAGTAGCGTTGCGCTAATTTTGCCAGTAACGGGCTGTTATTGCGCCATGCCACCAGCGTTTTGAGCAAGGGTAAGTGGTGTAACCAGCGTGGGGTTTGCGCGAATAAACGGCTACGCCAGCTCCAGCCCTCACACGCCGCCCGTTGCGCAAGGTATTCGGCTTTGATGAGCGGCATGTCGACATTGGCTTCACACTCGCGTTTGCAACCTTTGCACGACACGCACAAATCCATTGCTTCTGCTAAGGCTGGGTCGGCTAAAGCGGCAGCGGTCAATTCACTATTCAGGGCGGTTTTAAGTAAGCGCACGCGTCCGCCCGTGGAAAAGTGTTCGTTACCCGTGATGCGGTAACTAGGGCACATGACTTGTTTGCCGTCCGCTTCACACTGACGACTATTGATGCAAGCAGCGACTGCTTTGGCAAAATCGCCGCCCGCTTTAGGGATGTCGGCATAAGCATCGCCCATGCCTGCATCTTTATACGCCGACCAGTCGAGAAAGGTCTTCATGGCGTGTATTTAAACGCGTAACAAAGCTTTTGCCATGCGTTCGGAGAGTTGATCCGCTGTGAATTGTGGTTCGTTGGGTGGATAAAGCGAGTCTTCTACCAATTCAAAACCGTTTTCACGCGCCAACGCAAACAATTCTTTCATTTTCACGCAGGCTTTTAACTGTTCGGCTAAAGCTGGGTCGGTTTTGGTTTTTTCCGAAAATGCACGAATTTGTTCAACAGACATGAGCAACCATCCTTTAATAATGCAATCAAGATAAACTGCTCATCCAACAGCAAAAACCACGCCAAGCATCTTACTTGATCATGGTTTTTAAGAAAAATCATTTACTATTAATGGGTTGGGTTGCATGATCTGTACCGATAGGCAACATTATACAGTGTATTAAATCCTACAAAGTGCAGGATTTTGTTGGAGACACGACATGGTGTTAACCATGATTATTGGATTGAGAATGTTTAAGGTATGATGACTGTAGCATAACGAAAAATACAGTGAGGTTCATGGTTACTATGGTAGAAACACCGACACAAATGCCTTCCCTAGGCTGGCGTATTTTTTTCTGGTTGTTATGGTTAGTTGGATTGGGAGTATTGGTACTGTTTAGTGGATTTTTATTGATCACCGCTGTTGATGCCCCCTTCATCGCGATATGGAATGCGCTGGTGGTGGTGATCGAAAGTTACCTATTATTTAAAACCGTCCGCCATTTTGTGTGTAAGGATAAGCCTCTGTCCGAAATACTCTTGTGGGTGGCTGCTGCCGCATTTGCCATGCCATTGCTGGGAATGGGTGGTTGCCTGATCGTTAGCGATATGGGGAATGGTTTGCGCTTTGCAGGTTAAGTTACGGTGATCATTCATTTCATTTTTGATTTGTTAGCAATGGCAAGTGGTGTATGGGTCAGTGCATGGTTTCGGCGTCAATACGCGCTTGAACGTCCCATTGGCATTAGGCAAGCCGCGCAACACCACTATTATTTAATGACCCTGTTGTTTGGTTTGATGGTGGGGAGTGTGTTATTTGGCACGCTGAATCTGCATTTAGCGGGGCAGGGTGGCATGGCTAAAAGTATGCTCGGCGGTATTTTCGGTGCAATTATCGCGGCGGAAATTTTTAAGTATTTTGCGGGGATTCGTCAATCCACGGGTTTGTATTTTGTGCCCGGTTTAATTCTGTTAATTGCGGTGGGGCGCGTGGGTTGTTTCTTGGCGGGATTGCCGGATTTTACTTACGGCACACCGACGCATTTAGCGTGGGGTGTGGATTTTGGCGATGGTATTCAACGTCATCCTGTGCAGTTATATGAATCCATTACCATGTCATTATTCCTTGTGATTTTATTGGTGAATTACCCACGTCATACCGCATTTTGGCAACGACAAGGCTTTTATGTGTTTGTCTTGATTTATGCTTTGCAGCGTTTTTTGTGGGAGTTTATTAAACCCTATCCCTCAGTTTTGGGTGGATTAGGTTTATTTCAATGGGTGTGTTTGGGCTTAATCATTTACGCGCTAGTACTGTTTTGGCGCACACAACGGGAGTTTGTTCATGGGTAATAAAGTACGTCCTTATATTTTCTATGGGCAAACACAGTCATTATGTGAGGAATGTTTAGCGGTTATTCCTGCAAAAATCTTATTTCAAAACGGTAATGTGTATTACCAAAAGCGTTGTTTGGAACATGGTGTACAAAAAACATTGATTTCCACCGATGTTGAGTATTTCAAACGTTGCAAAGCGTATTTAAAACCGGGCGATATGCCGCAAGTTTTTCAAACAGCGATTAATAAAGGTTGTCCGCACGATTGTGGTTTATGTCCCGATCATGAGCAACATTCATGTTTAGCATTATTTGAAATTATTGACGAATGCAATATGCAGTGTCCGGTGTGTTTTGCCAATTCCGCGCCGGGTAACGGTAATCCGCGCAGTATGCAAGACATTGAAATCATGCTGCAAACCTTATTAGCCAGTGAACAACAGCCGGATTTGGTGCAAGTTTCAGGCGGTGAACCAACGTTACACCCGCAATTAATGCCGATTTTACGTCGTTTAAAAGCCAGCCCGATTCGCCATTTAATGCTGAATACCAATGGTATTCGCATTGCGCGTGACCCGAATTTAGTTGCAGAACTTGCCACTTTAACACCGGGTTTTGAGGTGTATTTGCAGTTTGATTCGCTACAAGCGGCGGCATTGCAAAATATTCGCGGGCAGGATATGCGTAATATCCGCCAACAAGCATTGGAAAAACTCGAACAATATAATATTTCCACTACATTGGTTTGCGTGGTGCGCAAAGGCGTAAATGATCACGAAATGGGTGAGATTATTCAATTTGCGCAACAATGGAAATGCGTGCGCGGCATTACCTTCCAGCCTGTACAAGATGCAGGGCGTAATACAGGAAGTAAGGAAGAAAATCGCATTACGTTAAGTGAAATTCGCACGCGTATTATTGAGGCGGAAAATCCATTTACTGACGCTGACATGATTCCATTGCCATGCCACCCTGAAAATATTTCCATTGGTTATGGCATTAAACTCGGTGGGGAAATTGTACCAGTCACGGGGCTGTTACCACGTGAGGCATTGCTCAAAGGCGTGGATAATACCATTACCTTTGAAAAAAGCGCGGGGCTAAAAGACGCTTTCCTGAAATTATTCTCGCTCGATGCGTGCAGCGAACAAACCACGGAAAATTTGCAAACCTTGCTGTGTTGTTTACCGCGCATTCAAAGCGCAGGGTTAACTTACGAAAATGTATTTCGCATTGTGATTATGAGTTTCATGGATCGTTACGATTTCGATATTGCTGCGGTGAAACGCTCTTGCACGCATTTTGTCGAGCCAAATGGCAAGATTTACCCGTTTGATACGTGGAATTTGTTTTATCGCGATCAAATACGCGCAGTACAAAAGCAGAAGGGACTCGCATGAGTCCCTCCCGTTAGTCAGTATGCTGGCGAAGTCTTATTTCGCTGGGCTGGCTGGTGTTGTGGTTGCCGCCGCTGGTGCTGGCAGGCTCAGAATCCACGTTGCTAACTTTTCTGCATCTTCTTGTTTTAATGTAGGGTTAGGTGGCATGAAGCGCATGTTGACTTCTGGCCACTTTTTCTCAGGGTTATCAACTGTCCCTTTTAGGATAGAGTCAACCAAGATTTTTTTCGCATCTGGGTTATCTTTGTAATGTACTGCCACTTGACGGTAGGTTGGTGCTAATGGGATGTAGTGGCTATCGGTTTCTTTATCAATACCGTGGCACGCAATACAGCCATTTTGAGCAGCGAGTGTCAGCATTCCTTCGTGAGTCACGACTTCTTCGCTGACCGTATCGGCTTTGATGCTGACAATCCACTCAGCTAAACGTTTGGCTTCTTCCGGCGACACGTTTACATTGGGGGGCATGAAGCGCATATTCACTTTGCCTTCCCAATTTTGTTTGTCATTGACTGTGCCTTTCAGAATGCGTTGCGTTAAGGTTTCAACAGCCGTTTTGTCGTCTTTGTAGCGATCTGCAATGTCGGAGTAAGCAGGCGCGAGTGGAATGGCAGGGCCGGTCTTGTGTTGCAATGAGTGGCAAATGAAGCAACCTTCTTTGGTGGCAGTTTCTAGCATCGTGCCATCAGCATAGCTGGCTGAGCTGGCAGCTATCATTAGCGACCAAGCAATTAATTTTAAGTTTTTCATTAAGTTGAACTCCGAACATGTATAAACTGTGGTTGAGTCGCATTGTTTCATGATTGAGAGAGAGGCGTGTTGACTAAAGTCAAACAGAGTGTTGCGGCGCAACAACTGCTTTGACTTTAATCAATTAGTTATGCATTACTGGATTTCTCAGGTAATAATGCAGATTCTTAGCACCTAACTTAGGATTCAAGGCACCATCAGCGTATGTCACAACAGTTACCCCCATTAAATGCTTTGCGTGCTTTTGAAGCCGTTGCCCGCCACTTAAGTTTTACTAAAGCAGCAACCGAGTTAAATGTTACACGCGCAGCTATTAGCCATCAGATTAAATACTTGGAAGATTTTCTGGGTTTTACCTTGGTTGAGCGTAAAAATCGTTCCATTGTGCTGAGTAAAGGGGCAGAAGCGGCTTTGCCGAAATTACGTGCGGCGTTCGATAATCTTGCCGAAGCGGTGCATTTGATGCGTGGCGAAAAGCAAACCGAAAGCTTGACTGTGATTACCACCACTTCGTTCGCCTCGAAATGGTTAGTGCCGCGTTTACATCGGTTTTCGCGTTTACACCCTGATATTGATATGCAGATCAAAGGTGAGGCGAGTTTAGTCGACAGTGATGTGCACCCAGAACAGAGCATGGATGTATTTTTCCGCTCCCATGCGGTGGATGTCATGATTCGTTTCGGTTTAGGGCATTATTTAGGGTGTCAAGCTGAAAAGCTATTTAATGTTTCTGCTGTGCCATTGTGCAGCCCAAGATTGACGAATAACTTACACCCACACCCCTTGCACACGCCGCAAGATTTAATTTTCCACACCTTATTGCATGATGATACCGATTATTTGGGGCATCCTTCGTGGGGACGTTGGTTATCTGCACAGGGTATTACGGGGGTTAATCCGAATCGTGGCTTGCATTTCAACCAAGTAGCGTTGGCAATGGAAGCTGCGATTGATGGTCAAGGTGTGTTACTGAGTTTGAAAGCGTTAGCCGAAATGGACATTGATGCAGGACGTTTGTGCGTGCCGTTTGATTTTGAGATTCCATTAGAGCAAGCCTACTACGTGATTCGCCCAAATAAACCCAGTGGTAATCAACGTGCAGTGCAAGTTTTCTTGGATTGGTTACGCGAAGAAGCTGCGTGGCAAGTCGACTAAGGCAAGCCACTCTGCGGGTTTTTTTATCAGTTTAGCTTTCCTAACCATAAAGTTGAAAATTTATAGCTTGTTGGCCTACCATTAAATTTCATAAGATTTGTGCATTGCAAAAGATGAGTGATCCCGACAATCTCTCCTCCTCCTCCTAGTGCGGGATCATTTGCAAGCACCCACGGCGTATGATGGCAGGTTTACTCCTCCTCCTCCTCCTCCACCTGACTATCTTGCCGTGGGTGTTCTCTTTCTTCCTTCCGAGATTTTTCTTTTTACCTTTATTCCCATCTCAGGTTGCATGTGATGCAACGGCATATTGCAAGCAATTCAATAACGATAATGTCATGCGTGCTGTCGCACCCCACAACATTTCATGATCATATTCTTGGAAATACACTACTGGAATCGGGGATTGTACATTGGGTATGTGGTGATAACGAATTTCGTGGTGTTGTGGTTGTGCTAACCAATGCAAGGGAATGGTGAAGATACGCGCAACTTCACTAGGGCTTAAGCGAAAATCGTAAGGCCAAGGAATGCTGGCAACGATAGGACTAATGCGATACCGACTAATGCTGTGATGCGTGCCGAGTTGTCCTAACAACTTAACATCGTGCGGGGCTAAGCCAATTTCTTCCTCTGCCTCACGTAATGCGGTGTGAATTAAATCAGTATCATCTGGTTCGCGCTTGCCACCTGCAAATGCCACTTGCCCACTGTGACGATCATGTGGTGAATGCGGTCGGCGAATAAAAACTAAATGCCATGCCCCTGCAATTTGGGTAAACGGTACTAAAACGCCAGCTTCCTTATGGCTATTGGTCGCAATCTCCGACGGTACATCATAAGTAGTGGTAAAAGCGTGTTGTTGCAGACAGTTAGCAATGTCTGTAGTCGTCAATTGGTCAAAATTAATCATTGGTTTACTTCCCTCATTATTATAAAAACACTGTACTACACTTAGGGTGAAAGCACATGGGTGAGGTTTGCTGTTATGGTTAAAGTTTCAACGCAAGACTATGCTGTCTGGCAGAAATCCTTGTTTTGGTTTGGTTGGATTGCATTGGCTATTCCGGGGTTTTTCATTGCTTACGGTTTCCACATGCTCAGTAAGTTAGTGCTCAATGGTTATCACGACACCATTGATTTAGTACTGCTATTGATTATTGGAACGGCTTTGTTAGAACTGTTATTGATCGCTATTTACACACTTACTCGTTTCTGGCGGCAAACAGCCATCTTCAAACGCTTAATGTTATGGCTCATGTTAGGGATTGCTGGGATTCCATTGGCGGCAACCTTGGGTTGTGTGTTCTCTTATGCGCAATTAGTGCTGGCGCATTAAGTTGCGAAAGGGGGGGGCTGATGCAGCGTTTATCGAAGGTGATGCTGGCGATTACTTTGGGCATGACAAGTGCGCTGGTGATTGCCAAAAACCGCGTGGAAACAATGCGAGAGACTGGCGATGCCACTACCCGCCTGATTGATGTTACCACGGAAAATTGTCTGGCAAATAATCCATCCACCGCTGGACAGTTGCAATGTTTTACCCATGCCGAAGAATCATGGGGCACGGAACTGAACCGTGTTTATCAAGCCCTGCAACAACGTTTAAAACCAACAGGGCAAGATGCCCTCAAACAAGCACAACGCACTTGGTTGGTGCAACGCGATCAAGAGTTTGCACTCATTAACGCACTTTACGCTCAATTGGATGGTACAAAATGGCTACCAGTGATGGCAAGCCAGCGTGCTGACGTGGTGAGGTCACGCACGGTCATGCTGAATGCTTATTTATCGTCATTAGATCGCGACGAGTAGTGCATCACTAGCCAGTACGCCAGCGAAAGTAATGCACATTGGCGTGAAACTTGCGTATCATTTAATGCTTTCGCAACTGCATAACGAAACATGGCCAAACCGAAAAAGAAAAGTACACCCGGCGGTAAAACGATTGCTCTGAATAAACAGGTGCGCCACGAATATTTTATCGAGCAAACCTACGAAGCTGGTTTAGTTTTACAAGGCTGGGAAGTCAAAAGCCTGCGTGACGGGCGTATTCAAATGAAAGAAAGTTATGTGATCCTCGAAAAGGGCGAAGCGTTCCTTTTTGGTGCGCACATCACTGCCTTGCTTTCTGCCTCTACTCATATCATTCCCGACTCGCGGCGTACCCGCAAGTTGCTGCTCCATGCTCACGAATTGTCCCGCCTGAATAATGCTGTTGACCGCAAAGGTTACACGGTTGTCCCCCTTGCGATGTATTGGAAAAATAATCGCGTTAAGGTTGAAATCGGTTTGGCAAAAGGTAAGCAATTGCACGATAAGCGTGATACTGAAAAAGCGCGTGATTGGGGGCGTGAAAAAGACCGCCTCATGAAAGGGCGTTAGTCTCTATCGTTAAGTTATGACTGAGTAAACAAAGGAGAAGGAAACATGAAATCATCTTTGCTGGCATTAAGCATGGCAGTGGCTGTTGGGTTGGGTGTAACCGCTTGTGGTGAAAAATCCTCAACTGGTGCTGACGGTGGTAATGGGGTTGTTAAAATCGGGCAATCTTCTCCTTTAACTGGCCCGCAAGCGCACATTGGTAAAGACAACGACAATGCGGTGCGTTTAGCTGTCGACGAAATCAACGCCAGTAAACCGATGATTGGTGGTAAACCCGTTACGTTTGAAGTCATGAGTGAAGATGACCAAGCTGACCCGAAAACCGCGACCATTGTGGCGCAACGCATGATTGATGCGGGCATTGTCGGTGTGGTTGGGCATTTGAATTCCGGTGCGACGATTCCAGCTTCCAAGGTCTATGCGGATAACAATATCCCGCAAGTTTCCCCTTCTGCAACTGCCATTAAATACACCGCGCAAGGCTTTAAGACTGCTTACCGCGTCATGACCAATGATGAACAGCAAGGCAAGGTATTAGGTGCTTACGCTGCGAAATTGGGTAAGAAAGTCGCGATCATTGACGACCAAACTGCTTACGGACAAGGCTTAGCTGCCGAAGTGGAAAAAGCCGCTAAAGCAGCAGGCGCGGAAGTGGTGGCGGTTGAGCACACCAATGATAAAGCCACGGATTTTACTGCGATTTTAACCTCCATCAAAGGCAAAGCACCGGAAGTGATTTTCTTTGGTGGGATGGATCCACAAGCCGCGCCGATTGCTAAGCAAATGCACCAATTGGGTATGACCGCGCAATTATTGGGTGGTGACGGGATGCAAACCCCGAAATTCATCGAATTGGCGGGTGCAGATGCGGAAGGCGCGATTGCTTCGATCCCCGGTTTGCCGCTGGATAAAATGCCTAAAGGTGCGGAATTCAAGCAAAAATTTGAAGCCAAATACGGGCAAATTCAGTTATACGCGCCGTATGCTTATGATGCAGCTTACGTGATGATTGAGGCGATGAAACGCGCTAATTCCACCGATCCGGCTCAATACCTGCCTGAGTTGGCGAAAACCAGCTACGAAGGTGTTACTGGCAAAATCAGCTTTGATGCTAAAGGCGACCTGACTTCCGGCCCGATTACCTTGTACAAAGTGCAAGGCGGTAAATGGACCACTCTGGAAACCATTCAACCCTAATCTTTTACCCTATCTGGCTCATGATGACGTAACAGTTGTCATGAGTTTTCAATGAGTTTAGCAATAAGGCACGGCAATCTGGCATGGATATTTTCGCGCAGCAGCTTGTGAATGGATTGGTACTAGGGAGTGTGTACGCACTCGTGGCACTGGGTTACACCTTGGTTTACGGCATTTTGGAGTTAATCAACTTTGCCCACGGTGAAACCACCATGATGGGGTCAATGATTGCACTGGCAGTGATTGGCGCATTGTTTGGGGTCGCACCGGATTTACCGGGGATTGTGATTGTGCTGACTGGTTTGTCGGTGGCAATACCAGCTTGCATGTTGCTGGGGTATACCATTGAACGGGTGGCGTATCGTCCGCTGCGTCATGCGCCACGCCTTGCACCATTGATTACCGCGATTGGTATTTCGATTGTGCTGCAAAACGTTGCCATGTTGATTTGGGGTAAACAGTACATTGCTTTCCCGACCACTTTATTGCCGCAAGGTCGCCACAATTTGGGTGGTGCATCCATTACCGATGTGCAAATTGTTATCTTATTCCTCACCGTCGTGATCATGGCGGGATTAGTCACGCTGGTGAATCGCACCCGCTTAGGGCGTGCCATGCGTGCCACAGCGCAAGCCCCGGCGGTGGCGCAACTCATGGGGGTGAATGTGAATGCGGTGATTTCTGCCACCTTCATTATTGGCTCAGCACTGGCGGCGATTGCCGGAGTCATGGTCAGCGCGAATTACGGACAAGCCCATTATTACATGGGCTTTTTATTGGGCTTGAAAGCTTTCTCCGCAGCGGTATTGGGCGGCATTGGCAATCTGGCAGGTGCAATGCTGGGCGGTTTATTGCTTGGTGTAATTGAAGCTTTGGGGGCTGGTTACATCGGCGACCTAACGGGCGGCTTCTTAGGCAGTAACTACCAAGACATTTTCGCGTTCTTGGTGTTAATTTTAGTGCTGACATTAAAGCCATCCGGCTTATTGGGGAGCAAAAGTGTTGAACGTGCGTAATTTCTTTGCGGGCAACACCAAGCAACAAGCATGGGTGATGGCTGCTGCTATTGTAATTGGCTTGATTTTACTACCGTTTCTGGTGGAAATGGGCTTGGGTAAATCATGGCTACGGATTTTAGACTTCGCTTTGCTCTACATTATGTTGGCATTGGGCTTAAACATTGTGGTGGGTTATGCGGGCTTATTGGATTTAGGTTATGTGGCATTTTACGCGGTGGGGGCGTATTGCTGGGCATTATTGGCTTCGCCGCATTTTGAGCTGCATTTGCCATTTTGGATTATTTTGCCAATTGGTGCATTATTAGCAGCCTTTTTTGGCGTGATGCTGGGAACGCCGACATTACGCTTGCGCGGTGACTATTTGGCAATCGTGACTTTGGGATTCGGGGAAATTATTCGGATTTTCATGAATAACCTCAATTCGCCCGTGAATATTACCAATGGTCCACAAGGTATTACCCTGATTGACCCGATTAGTTTCGGCGAATTTTCCTTGGGGAAGACTCAGACTATTTTGGGCATGAGTTTCTCCTCGCCCCATTTGTATTATTACGTGTTTCTATTGTTTACTGCCTTAGTGATTTTCGTGTGTTTGCGTTTGGAAGATTCACGCATTGGACGCGCTTGGGTAGCGATTCGCGAAGACGAAATGGCGGCGGCGGCGGCGGGCATCAATACCCGTAATATTAAACTATTAGCCTTCGGTATGGGGGCGACATTTGGTGGCTTGAGCGGCGGCTTGTTTGCCAGTTTCCAAGGTTTTGTTAGCCCTGAAAGTTTCAACCTGATGGAATCCATTATGATTCTTGCCATGATTGTTTTGGGTGGCATGGGTAATATTGCAGGCGTGATTTTAGGGGCGATTCTTGTCACCGTCATTCCCGAAGCTTTGCGTTATACCGGCGATTTGCAACAGTTATTGTTTGGTAAAGTCTACATTGACCCAGCCGATTTACGCATGTTGTTATTCGGGATTGCTTTGGTCATGATGATGTTATTCCGTCCAGCAGGTTTATTACCGTCTAAACAGCGTAAACGTGAATTGGCGGAGGAAGCCGCATGAGTGTGTTATTGCAGGTCACGCAGGTTTCCAAGCATTTTGGCGGGATTAAAGCCTTAACTGATGTGAGCTTTCACGTTAATCAAGGCGAAGTATTTGGGGTTATTGGTCCGAATGGTGCGGGTAAAACCACTTTGTTTAATGCGTTAACGGGATTATACCAACCGGATACGGGCGCGATTGATTTAGTGGGTACGTCATTATATCGGCGTAAACCGCATCAAATTCTCAAAGCGGGTTTTGCGCGAACTTTCCAAAACATTCGCCTGTTCCACAATATGACGGCGTTGGAAAACGTGATGGTAGGGCGGCATACGCGCACCACTTCCGGTGTTTTTGCCGCGTTATTGCACACCAAACACAATCGAGAGGAAGAGCGTGATTGTGCCGCTTTCGCCCAGCAATTGCTGAATCGGGTCGGGATTGGCAAACACACGCACACGCTGGCTAAACATTTGTCTTACGGCGACCAGCGGCGTTTGGAAATTGCGCGTGCTTTAGCCAGTGAACCGAAATTACTTGCCCTAGACGAACCCGCAGCGGGCATGAACCCGAATGAAAAGAATGCCTTGCGTGATTTAATGGTGAGTTTGCGTGCAGAAGGCTTAACCCTCATGCTGATTGAGCACGATGTGAAATTGGTGATGGGGATTTGTGATCGTTTGGTGGTATTGGATTACGGGCAAAAAATTGCCGAAGGTACGCCTGAACAAGTGCGGCATGATCCCAAAGTCATTGCGGCGTATTTGGGTACGGAGGTAACGGTATGAGTTTGCTGGCGGTGCAAAATCTGTGCGTGAATTACGACAGCATTCGTGCGGTGAAAGGCATTAGCTTTAAGGTCGAACAAGGCGAAACCGTGAGCTTGATTGGCGCGAATGGTGCGGGGAAAACCACCACTTTGAAAACGCTGACAGGGTTATTACCCGCAGCGGCTGGTGAAATGTTATTCGATGGTAAGCGGCTAAACGGTATGCCCGCCTACGAGATTGCGGCTTTGAATTTGGCTCTTGTGCCGGAAGGACGCGGCATTTTCACGCGCATGACGGTGTTGGAAAATTTGCTGATGGGCGCGTATCGGCGCAATGATCAGGCAGCGATTCAGCGCGAAATCGACGAAATTTACACGCTATTGCCGCGTTTAGCCGAACGCGGTCAACAACAAGCGGGTTTATTATCCGGTGGCGAACAGCAAATGCTAGCTCTTGCCCGCGCGATGTTATCCAAGCCGAAGCTGCTGATGTTGGATGAACCCAGCATGGGTTTAGCCCCGATCATGGTGCAAAACATTTACAGCATTATTCAAACCATCGCGAAACAAGGCATTACCATTTTGCTGATTGAACAAAACGTGCGCTTGGCATTAAGCATTAGCCAGCGCGGTTACGTCATGGAGCACGGTGAAATCACCTTAAGTGGCGCGGCACAGAGCCTCATTAATGACCCAGCGGTACAAGCCGCGTATTTGGGCGAACTCTAAAAAGTAATTCATTAAAGTAGTTGATTCATGTACACACCAGCTTTACAAAATTTGCGCATTGTCATGGTGGAAACCTCGCATCCGGGCAATATTGGTTCGGCAGCTCGCGCCATGAAAGTGATGGGGGTGAAAGATTTACGCCTCGTCGCGCCACGGCAACGCTTTACCCAAGAAACATGGGCATTGGCCTCCGGTTCAAACGATATTATTGAGCAAGCGACGATTGTTGCGACCCTCGAAGAAGCCGTTGCCGATTGCCACATTGTGATCGGTGCAAGTGCGCGTTCGGAACGTACTTTGCAATGGCCGCAAATGGATGCGCGGCAATGTGGGCAATTTGTGGCAGAACGTTTACCCGCCCAAAACATTGCCTTGGTGTTTGGGCGTGAGCGTACTGGCTTAACCAATGAAGAATTGGAGCATTGCCATACCCTCGTTCACATCCCAATGGCTTTTGATTTTTTGTCGTTAAATATTGCCGCTGCGATTCAAATTTTAGCGTATGAATGTGCAATGGCGGTGCGTGGCGAGCCTGCGCCAGTCGTGCCAGACGAGCCTGCTGCCACGGCTGAGGCAATGGAAGGATTTTATGGGCATTTAGAGCAGTCATTAGTGGAAGCGCGTTTTCTCGACCCTGAAAATCCGCGTCTCTTAATGCGCCGTTTACGCCGTTTATTTGGTCGTGCGGAAGTTTCCCAACCTGAAGTGAATATTTTACGTGGGATGTTAGCTGCGTTTGATGGTCGGAAGTTTCAGCAACGCTCATAAGTTGCTGATTAATTGAACTAAGTTTTTGTTTATTAACGCTTGTCAGTTTTTAGCGACAGTTTAGTAAAATATGCCACTTCGCTGTTTCTTTTTTGCTACACTTTGCATTGATTGCAAGAATTACGCCAGCATTCGTCTGAGAACGAGTGTAATAAAGACTCAGGAGAAGTTTGTGATGAAAAAAATTTCTAAAATAGTAGCAGGGTATGCAACCGTATTATTTTTTAGCCTTTCGTTGTCAGGATGTTCCTTGTTTTCACAGACAAGTGAGGCAGCAGGTGATGGTTTATCTAAAGTAAATCCATTTAGTCAGCAACAAGCTGCACCCGCTCCCGTCGCGTCACAGCCTGAACAAGCCGCACCGGTCGCCAAACCACTCGAACAAGAAGCCCCTAAGCCTAGTATTCGTGTCGAAGCAGCTCCTGCTGCTCCGGCTGACCAGAAGAAGAGTGGCGTCGCGGTGAATCTCGGTGACAATAAACAGTGCACCACTTTTTGTGCTTTGCCCATGCACAGAAAGCCAGCGCAGTAAGCAACCTGAGAATGCCTACCATCACGCTTTGAACGTCATTGTTCACTATCGTTGTTCACCATCCATCGCTTGGGCTGATTTCCGGGTGATGAGCTGATTCACGAGCTGCACGATAACATGGAACAACCCGCTTTGTGGCGTGCCCATTCGGGGCGTTTTGCAGCAAAGTGGGCGTATTGCGCTTGTTCGGTATAAGGGCGGCGCAAAGCATCCAGTAATGCCTCAATCATGCTGTGATCACCTTGGGTTGCAAAGTCAATCGCTTGTTGCGCAAGGTAATTACGCAAGACAAACCGTGGGTTGGTCGCGTTCATACTTGCAATACGTTCTGCTGCATCCCATTGATCCTGTTGAACCCTTGCGGCGTATTGCGTTAACCAGTTTTGCCATGCGGATTGGTGTTGTTGCTGTAAATCTTCGCGATAAAACGCGGCTAACAAGGGCGTAATAGTTGGTTGCTCAAGATCAATATTAGCCAACTCACGGAAAAACAGCGTCATGTCGACTTCGGTTTTGTGCAGTAAGTCAAAGGCTTGGTTAATCCACGTCGCATCTTCATCCTGCAAGGCTCGCACGCCGAATTTATCCGCCAGTATTTGCCCAAACACGCGGCTGTAAGTATCCGCATACGCTGTTAACCCAGTTTTTAAAGCAGCAGCATCCGGTATGACGGTGGTAAGCGCGTCACGCAGGCGGGCGAGATTCCAATGAGCAATGTACGGTTGTTGGGCGTAGGCGTAACGTCGCCCTTGCGCATCGGTGGTGTTCGGTGTCCATAATGGGTCGTAATCTTCCAGCCAGCCGTATGGTCCATAATCAATCGTCAAACCGAGAATCGACATATTGTCGGTATTCATGACGCCGTGGACAAAGCCAACGCGCATCCAATGCGCCACCATTATGGCGGTGCGTGTACAAATTTCGTGAAACCACGCCGCGCGTTTGGTGGCGGTGTCGCCTTGTAACTGTGGGTAATCACGCGCAATGGTGAAGTCGACTAATTGCGCTAATAAAGCGGTGTCGCCACGTTGTGCGGGCAGTTCAAAGTTCCCGAAGCGAATAAAAGAGGGGGCGACACGGCACACAATCGCACCTAGTTCGGCTTGTGGGTGTCCGTCGTAAAACATATCGCGTACCACATAATCGCCCGTAGCAACGAGGCTTAAGGCGCGAGTGGTGGGGATGCCGAGGTGGTGCATGGCTTCACTGCATAAGAATTCGCGCACGGATGAGCGTAAGACGGCGCGTCCGTCAGCACGACGTGAATAAGGGGTCGATCCCGCGCCTTTGAGTTGCAATTCCCAACGTTCACCAGCAGCATTGATGCTTTCGCCTAAACTGATGGCGCGTCCATCGCCTAATTGCCCCGCCCAATGCCCGAACTGATGCCCGCCGTAATTCGCCGCGTAAGGTTGCATTCCTGTCATTAACTGATTGCCAGCAAAGGTCGCGGCAAAGTCAGGGTGTTGAACGTCATCCACGCTAAATCCGACTAGTGCAGCAACTTCGGGCGAATGTGCGAGCAAGTGCGGTTTCGCCACGGGTGTGGGGTGTGTACTCGACCAGAACGCATCGTAGACTTGACGCGGTAGGTTAAGGCGATCTGTGTCGCCGGGTAATTCGCGCACGAAGCGGTTGTCGAAAGTTAAATGGCGCATGGTGCGGCGGCATCCTTGTGGTTGATTGAAGCGGTGCGCTGCTAAGCAAACCAGAATCGTGGTTGAGTGTCGAGAAGCCGTAGTGAGCCGCGTGGTTTAAGGGCTTTGCATTGTGAATTTTTCATCGATCTTGCGTGAGATACCCCGTCCTTCAGGTCGGGGAGGGATAGCGCGTCGGCGGTAGCCGACCCTGTTCTCGCTTCTCTCTTTGGTTAAGCTATCTTCGGTTAGAAACTGTACCGCCGTTACTCGCGGCACGAACTACAATACGGTGAGTCATGCCAACAAAATGCGCCTACCGATTCCGCTTTTACCCAGATCAGCAACAAGAACAGTTGTTGGCACAAACCTTTGGCTGCGTGCGTTATGTGTACAACAGCATCTTGCGTTACCGCACCGATGCTTATGATCAGACTCAGGAAAAAATCGGTTACACCGCAGCGAACGCCAGACTTACAGCCATTAAAAAGCTGCCTGAATTCGCTTTTTTGAACGATATTTCCAGCGTTCCGCTGCAACAATGTTTGCGGAATCAGCAGACTGCGTTCAAAAATTTTTTTGAAGGTCGAGCGAAATACCCTGCCTTCAAATCCAAAAAACATCGCCAGTCGGCGGAGTTTACTTACCGCGCATTCACCTTTAAAAATGGCGAGTTGAAGCTGGCAAAGTGCGATAAACCACTGGCTATCCAGTGGAGTAGACAACTTCCATCTGACCCAACCACTCTCACCGTTTCCAAAGATCACGCAGGTCGCTACTTCGTATCCTGTCTGTGTGAATTTGAACCTACATTGCTGCCTGTCACCGATAAAAAAGTGGGCATTGACGTGGGTATCAAGGATTTGTTCGTCACCTCGGATGGTTTTAAATCCGGCAATCCCCGCCACACCGCGAAATACGCCGCTAAATTGGCAAAGTACCAACGTCGGCTTGCCAAGAAAAAACTCGGCAGCAAGAATCGGTTGAAAGCTAAAGTCAAAGTCGCCCGCATTCACGCGAAAATTACCGATTGCCGGATGGATAACTTGCACCAGTTGTCCCGCAGATTGATTAACGAGAACCAAGTAATCTGTGCTGAAAACCTCGCAGTGAAGAACCTGATCAAAAATCCCAAACTTGCCAAGCACATTGCGGATGCTAGTTGGGGAGAATTTACTCGCCAGCTTGCATACAAAGCGAACTGGACTGGAAGAACGTATGTCGAAATCGACAGATTCTTTCCTTCCAGTAAACGCTGTGCTTGTTGCGGGTTCGTCAAAGACAGCCTGCCGTTGGATGTTCGCGAATGGGAATGCCCTGAATGCAGCGTCACCCATGACCGCGACATTAACGCAGCACAAAATATACTAGCCGCTGGACTGGCAGTGTTAGCCTTTGGAGAGAATGTAAGCAGCGATAGCATTTCGGTGTCGTCGTCCAGTTCTCAGTGAATTAGGAATCCCCTTGCTTTAGCTGGGGGAGGAAGTCAACTATAATCAAAGCCACAAGCCCATTAGCCTGTTTTAGTGTCAATTTGTTTTAATTTCTCCCTTCAGTAGCTGGTACAACATGAAACGATTTCATTGTGTTTGCGGACAAGAAATATTGTTCGAGGATAGCGAATGCAGTGCGTGCGGACGTTTATTAGGCTTTAGCCCCGAAACGAAAGAAATGTTGGCAGTTTTGCCCAGTAAAGTTGCGCACGGTTGGGTGGATCGTAAACGGGTACGAATGCGAGCTTGTGGTTTGCGTGATCATCCGGTGGGTTGCAATTGGTTGATTAATAAGCATGATCCACACGAACAATGCTGCTCTTGTCGTTTAACACGCACCATTCCACAGCAAAATATTCCCCTGAATGTGCGGCGTTGGACAGTGTTAGAGCGTGCTAAGCGGCGTTTGATTTATTCGTTATTGATGTTGGGTTTACCGATTGTGGATCGGGTGCAAAATCCTAGCTTTGGTTTAGCCTTTGATTTTTTGGAAGATCAGCGCAGTAACCCTTTAGTCAAAAAAGAGTTTGTGTATACCGGTCATCATAATGGTGTGATTACCATTAATGTGGTGGAAGCGGACGATACTTATCGAGTATCGGCGCGTGAACGCATGAACGAGCGTTACCGGACAGTGCTGGGGCATTTTCGCCATGAAAGTGGGCATTATTATTGGGATAAAATGATAAAAAATTCGGCATTTTACCCGCGTTTTCGTTATTTATTCGGTAGCGAGGCAAACTACCGGCAAGCCTTGGATGCTTATTATGTGTATGGTCCGGCACAGGATTGGCAAAAACGGCATATCAGTGCGTATGCCAGTTCTCATGCGTGGGAAGATTGGGCGGAAACTTGGGCGCATTACCTGCACATTATGGATACGCTGGAAACCGCGACGGGTTTCGGTGTGATCCGCCACATTAAAGGCATTAGCGGCTTTGGTTTATTAATGAGCGAATGGTGGCAGCTCAAAGTGTTAATGAATTCATTAAACCGCAGCATGGGGTTACTGGATGCTTATCCGTTCACCCTGACCAAGCAGGTCATTGTCAAGCTGCGGTTTATCCACCAAGTGATTGCTGAATCAAATACTGTATGAAGTGTTGGTATCTGCTGTGTTACTTTCCAGACGCGGCATTGAACGGAACGCATGGTTAAGCTGATTCGCCCATTCGTGACGTATTGCCAGTAAATAAGGGTTTTCTGCATCCAATTTGTAATGACGTGCACTGTTGAATTGGTCGCGTGGGTAAATCAAAACTTCAATCGGCGGACCCACGCTGGCGTTACTTTTCATGGTGGAATCCATTGAAATCAATGAGCAAATCGTTGCGTCTTCTAAAGAGGTTTCACGGGTAAGAAAACGGTCTAATACAGGCTTGCCGTATTTGCTTTCGCCGATTTGCAGGTAAGGCGTGTCGTTTGAAGATGTAATGTAATTACCTTGTGGGTAAATCATGTACAGGTTCGGTAAACGCCCTTGAATTTGTCCACCCAAGATGAGCGTTGCATCCGGTACAAAACCCGTTTGTTCGGTGTGCTTGCGAATGCGATTCACCAATACCTCACCTAAATACTCGGCAACATCCGCGAGGTAGTTTAGGGTATTAATATTTCGGGGGCGATTCTCCTGTACGTCGCGGCGTACTTGTTGAATCACACTTTGGGTAGTCGCTAGGTTGCCAGCACTCATAATGACTAAGCAACGATCCGGTGTGGTTTCACAACGGTGCATTTTGCTGTAAACACTAACGTGATCAATACCCGCATTGGTACGCGAATCAGAAGTCAGCACAAGCCCAGCGTCAAGAGAGATGCCTATACAGTATGTCATGTCAGTTCAGGGTGGTTAAGGTCAGCTTAAGTTATTCGAGTCTGATGATAAGGTCAATGTTCTCTTACGCCTGTTTTTTATATAAATGATCATAGAGTCACTTTTTGGATAAAATACTGCAATGAAAACATGGTTTATTTCTGATTTGCATTTGGATGCCCAACAACCGCGCGTGATTCGCACCTTCTTGGCGTTTGCCGAATCACTCGCTGGGCAAGCAGATGCACTGTATATCTTAGGTGATTTTTTTGAATATTGGGTGGGTGATGATACGTTGCAAGCAGATGAATCGGGTTTTGCACCTGTGATTCAAGTTTTATCTGACCTGCATGATAGCGGTGTGAGGCTGTATTTCCAGCACGGCAATCGCGATTTTCTGGTGGGCGAACGCTTTGCACAAATGACAGGTTGCGAACTCCTGCCGGAACAACACATCGCGGATTTGTACGGTACACCTACCTTACTGATGCACGGGGATAGTTTGTGTACCGATGATGCGGAGTATCAACAAGCTCGGCGCGTGTTACGCCATCCGCAATGGCAGCAGCAATTCTTAGCACAACCGTTGGCGGAACGTATTCGCCAAGCACAAGCGATGCGTTCACAAAGCCGTAATGCCATGCAGGGTAAAGCGTATGAGATTTTGGATGTGAACCAACAAGCGGTGCAAATGGCTTTGCAACAAGCGGGGGTAACGTGCTTGATTCATGGGCATACGCACCGTCCGGCGATTCACGAGTGGCAAGACGCAACAGGTAACAAATTACAGCGTGTGGTATTGGGTGATTGGCATGAAAGCCGTCCAAGTTATTTGTGTGTAGATGCACAAAACCTAGACCTGCATTATTAAGTGGAGGGAAGAGACGGTAACGACTGCACCGTCTCTTCAGGAGGGCTTATTTATTGTAAGCCCAGTTCGTCTTTGACTTTTTCGATATTGATGTGACGCACATCTTTACCTTTCACCAAGTACACCACGTATTCGCAGATGTTCTTGCAATGGTCGCCAATGCGCTCCATTGAACGACCGCACCACGTTACGTTCAAGCTGTC
The DNA here is from genome assembly GCA_039797295.1 of Pseudomonadota bacterium. Classification (GTDB taxonomy): domain Bacteria; phylum Pseudomonadota; class Gammaproteobacteria; order Thiotrichales; family Thiotrichaceae; genus Thiothrix. The sequence goes on from JBDKID010000002.1 coordinate 111,270, forward strand.
TTTAATGTGACGCGGGTCTTCCAACATACGCGTGAACAGTTGACGCGAAACCGAATCAAATTCGGCATCGACTTGATGGTCGTTCTGAATCACTTGCATGGCTTGTTGAATATCCATGCGAGCGAATGCATCCAAGGTGTCACGTAACATGATTTTTACGTGTTCACCAAGGTGGCGCAGACTATTGTGCAAGTCATTACTCACGGTGGTCGCTTCAGAAATTTCCACCGCATGACGCGCGATTTTCGAGGCTTCGTCACCAATGCGTTCAAGGTCGGTGATGACTTTGATCACGGTAATGATTAAGCGCAAATCGCTGGCAGCGGGTTGACGACGTGCAATGATTTCTGCGCATTGTTCATCCAGAATGACTTCCAGCGAGTTGATTTCATAGTCGGAATACGCGATTTTTTCGCCTAACTCGCTATCTTGTTCGAGCAAAGCCTTGATTGCACCAGTGACTTGGTGTTCAACCAAACCACCCATCGTCATGACTTTACTGCGAATGTCTTCCAGTTCTTGGTTGTATTGATGAGAGGTGTGTTGTGTTGTGTTCATATTTTCCATACCCCGTGACCACTCCTTAGCCGAAGCGGCCAGTAATGTAGTTTTCAGTAAGCTGGTGCTGCGGGTTGGTAAAGACCGTTTTGGTATTATTCACTTCAACCAGTTTGCCCAGATGGAAATACGCAGTGCGTTGTGAAATCCGCGCCGCTTGTTGCATCGAGTGTGTAACGATGCAAATAGTAAAGCTTTGGCGCAATTCGTCAATTAATTCCTCGATAGTCGCGGTGGCAATCGGGTCAAGCGCGGAAGTCGGTTCATCCATGAGAATGACTTCAGGGCTAACCGCAATGGTACGTGCAATACACAAACGTTGTTGCTGACCACCGGATAATCCTGTGCCCGGCGTGTTCAAACGGTCTTTAACTTCGTTGAATAAACCAGCTTTGGTGAGACTCGCTTCCACGATGTCATCCAATTCTGCACGATTATTCGCCAAGCCATGCAAGCGTGGACCATATGCCACGTTGTCGTAAATGGATTTTGGGAATGGATTCGGTTTTTGGAACACCATGCCCACCCGCGCCCGCAGCAACACAGGGTCTTGCTCACGGTCGTGAATGTTTTCGCCGTCTAAACGAATATCACCCGTGACTTTACAGCCCGCAATGGTGTCGTTCATGCGGTTCAGGCAGCGCAGGAAGGTGGATTTACCACAACCGGATGGACCGATCATGGCAATGACTTCGTTACGCCCGATGTCCAAGCCGACATCAAAAATCGCTTGTTTACCACCTGTGTAAAAGACATTTACGCCACGGCAGCGGAATTTGGTCAACTGCTCATCCAACAGCGGGTTGCCGACCGTGCCGATAATGTCGTGGGCAAATTCGTCGCGTTTTCCAGCGGCGGATTCACGGGATTGTGGCAGCGATGTTGTCATGTTCAAAGTTGCTTCTGTCATGGGGATCACCAACGTCTCTCAAACTTTTTACGCAATACGATAGCTAACAGGTTCATGATAATCATGAATGCTAACAGGATAATAATGGCAGCGGAGGTGCGCTCGGTGAAAGCACGTTCCGGGCTATCTGCCCATAGGTAAATTTGTACCGGTAAAATCGTTGCCGGATCGACAATGCTTTGCGGTACATCAACAATAAAAGCAACCATGCCGACCATGAGCAAGGGTGCAGATTCGCCAACAGCGTGCGCCATACCGATGATCGTACCGGTTAAGATACCGGGCATGGCTAATGGCACAACATGGTGGAAAACGGCTTGTGTTTTGGACGCGCCCAAACCCAATGCTGCTTCACGAATTGATGGGGGTACGGATTTCATCGCCGCACGGCTGGCAATGATAATGGTGGGTAGGATCAATAAGGTTAAAACAAAACTACCTACCAAGGGTGATGAGCGCGGCATTCCAAAGATTTGGATGAAAATCGCCAAGCCCAACAGACCAAAAATAATGGATGGGACGGCAGCAAGGTTGTTAATGTTAACTTCAATGAAATCCACCCAGAAATTGTTTTTCGGGGCGAACTCTTCCAGGTAAATTGCCGCCATCACGCCAATCGGGAAGGCGAACATAAGCGTGAGGGTCATGGTGTAAATCGAACCCATTAACGCGCTCAAAATACCGGCTTGTTCTGGCTCGCGTGAGTCACCACGGGTAAAGAAAGTGGTATTGAATTGGCTGTCTAAACGTCCATCCGCTTCCAATTGATCCAACCACTTCAATTGGAAATCTTTAATGCGGCGTTCGGTTTCTGGTGAATGACGGTCGACATAACCTTTGTGGTACATGTCAATTTCGTCATCCGCCAATACCCAGACGGATTGGTTAGAACCAATGGCTTTCGGGTCTTTCAAAACTAGGCGTTGCAAGTCGTATTGTGCATCGCTACTGACCAACGCTTTCAACGCTTTCTTTTCCTTGCGGTCTTCCACGCCCGGAATCAAGTTTTGTAAGCTGTTGTTAATCACGCCAGCGTAGTTAGCAGTACGCAATTGCTCTGGTGTGGCATCAGGTGTAACGCCCAAGGTTTGTGCATCCAGTATCACGTCCAGTTTGATGTAAGTGCTGTGGAACGCAGGCAAACCTTTGCTAAAAATGTTGATCATTAACAAGGCAAGGAACAGGATGCTCAAGCTAATCGAAGCAACCCCGTAAGCGCGGAAACGTTTTTCCCGTGCGTAGCGTTTGCCTAAACCGGCACGCACTTTTTCAGTGATCGTCGTTGTGTTAGTCATATAGGCTCTCGCTTAATCGTATTGTTCACGGTATTTGCGCACGATGTGCAGTGCCACGATGTTCAGAATCAGCGTCACAATGAACAGGGTCAGACCGAGCGCGAAGGCAGCTAAAGTTTTCGCACTGTCGAACTCTTGGTCGCCAGTTAACAAAGTAACGATTTGCACCGTCACGGTGGTAACGGCTTCCAGTGGATTAATGGTCAGGTTAGCGGATAAACCCGCCGCCATTACCACAATCATGGTTTCGCCAATCGCCCGTGAAGCCGCTAACAAGAATGCGCCGACAATGCCCGGTAACGCGGCAGGTAATACGACTTGTTTAATGGTCTCGGATTTGGTTGCCCCCATGCCAAATGAACCATCACGCATCGCTTGTGGTACGGCATTGATCACGTCATCAGATAAGGATGACATGAAGGGGATAATCATCACGCCCATGACTAAGCCCGCTGCTAATGCACTTTCAGATGCAACGCTTAAGCCCATTGTTGTGCCTATATCACGAATGAAAGGGGCAACGGTCAAAGCGGCAAAGAAGCCGTAAACCACAGTGGGGATACCAGCGAGGATTTCCAATGCAGGTTTGATGTAAGCGCGAACTTTTTGGCTGGCGTATTCGGATAAGTAAATGGCTGACATTAAGCCCAAGGGTACGGCAATACTCAAAGCAATCACGGAAATCAGTAATGTGCCTAAGAACAGCGGAATTGCCCCGAATGAACCGGAGCTACCGACCTGATCCGCACGCATGGCGGTTTGCGGACTCCAATGTGTACCGAATAAAAATTCCGAGGCGGGTACAGTGCCGAAGAAACGTGTCGATTCAAACAATACCGACAAGATAATGCCGACTGTGGTTAGAATCGCAATCAAAGCGCAAGCCATCATGGCGTATTGAATAACCTGTTCGACTTGGTTACGTGCGCGGGTTTTGGGTTGCACATAACGCATCCCCAGCGCAATCCCGCCAATGGCTAACACCAGCACCACGACAGTTTTTGCCATGTTACTAATGGCTTGCAGGTGGGAATATTCTTCCGCCGCAACTTTCATTACGGGGTCAGTGGCGGTATCCGCGCCTTGTGCCGCAATGTTATGAATTTGGTTGGTGAGTAAGCTGATTTGGTCAGCCGTTTGCGCTTGTAGATCGGCAGGTAAGTGTGCCAACGTCATATTGGTAATGATGGGGGTGGCAGCCACCGTCCAAATCAACATAATGACTAATGCAGGAATGCCACACCAGACCGAGACCAAGTAGCCATAATAAGCGGGTAAGGAATGCAGGTTTGTGCCGCCGCGTTTGCTACGGCTAGCCACTGCCAGCGAACGCTTACGGCCTATAAAATAACTGAAGGCTGCTAGAGCCAACAGGGTAAGCAAAATACCAAGTGTATTCATGAAAACTCCTGATCGGGGGAACGTCGGTCAGTTAAGCCCATAAGAAAGTGCCTCGATTGTAGAGGTGAAATATGACAGAAATGTTACAGATGGTTAAAGCTTTTGTAGCAGGTGTTGCCCAAGTTTTTGGCATACACTCGCGAGAATGGTGCGTAACACAGACAAAAAAAGGGAGTGCGTTGCCACACTCCCGTTGTCAACTAGGTTTAAGTCGTTGCTTTTATGTGAAGATAGCTATTATTTGAGAACATTTGGGGAAACAGGTTTCAACGCTGCTGCTGCTGCAATAGATGCTGCTTTTTCTGCCGCAGGTAATGCAACTAAGCCTTTCTCAGCGAGATAACCATCTGAACTGAGTGCTGCATCACTGGCAAATTCAGCCATGTATTCTTTGATGCCTTTGATTTGGTCAACGTGGCTGTTTTTCACGTAGAAGTACAGTGGACGTGACAAAGGATAGCTGCCGCTTGCGATGGCGTCGTAGCTGATTTCTGCGCCATCAATCGGTGCAGCTTTCAAAGAGTCTGTGTTTTGCTCTACGAAGCTGTAACCAAAGATGCCAACTGCATCTGGGTTCGCTTGCAGTTTTTGTACGATCAAGTTGTCGTTTTCGCCAGCATCAACGTAATGCCCGTCTTCACGCACAGTTGTGCAAGCTTTTTTGAAGGCTTTTTCATCTTTCTTTTTCAGTTCTGGCATACCTTGGAATAATAAGCAGCCTTTTTCCATCCCCAACTCTGCCAAAGCGTCGCGTGTACCGGAAGTGCTTGGCGGACCAATGATTTCGATTTTCACATCAGCCATGCTTGGGTTGATTTGTTTCCAAGTGGTGTAAGTGTTCGGTTGTAATTCACCGTTAGGGCCAGTTGGAACGTCTTTTGCCAGTGCCAAGTACAGTTCACGACGGCTCAGTTTAACTGCTGCTGCACCTTTAGCTTGTGCAATGGCAATGCCGTCGAAACCGATTTTTACTTCAGTAACAGCATCAACGCCATTTTTCATGCACAGTTCCATCTCGCTTTTTTTCATGCGGCGCGAAGCGTTTGCGATGTCTGGTGTGTCGACACCTGCACCAGCGCAGAACAATTTCATACCGCCACCAGTACCAGTGGATTCGACTTTAGGAGCCGGCATCCCTGTTTTTTTCGCGAACTGTTCAGCAACAGTGGTCGCAAAAGGGTATACGGTGGAAGAACCAACGATTTCGATATTGTCACGCGCGTGAGCGACACCAGATGCAGCTACTAAGCCCAAAGCAACTGCGAGAGTGAGTTGTTTCATTAAAAGTCTCCTTCAAAAGCAATATCAGCAAACCCGGTTGGATTTGCGCGAATCGTAGTCAGTTTTGATGAAACTTTTATGGCTGTAATATTAAAAAATGATGACAATGGGGTTTTTGCTGACCTGTCACATTCGGGCAATGCTTATTATATAAACTATTGTTCTTATTCAAGATGTTCGAAGGTGTATTTGTCAGGATTATGGCGTCAGGTGACTATTGACCTGACGCAGCCTGATTTAGTGGTGTGAGTGTGCTAGTCGACTCATCCATTAATGTTCGGATGGTGGTGCTGGCGGTGCATGGTGACTGATGCGATCCGACAAGGCATACAATACGCCGGAAACCACGAAGCTTAAGTGAATACCCAGCATCCATGCCATGTGACGGTCGCTGACGTTATCCACGTCCATGAAGGATTTGAGCAACTCAATCCCCGAAATCGCTACGATTGAACCAATCAGTTTCAGTTTCAAATCGGTAAAGCCAATATGCCCCATCCATTCCGGTCTGTCGGCGTGACCGTGTAGGTCTTCCATTTTTGACACAAAGTTTTCATAGCCACTGAATATAATAATAATGAGCAAGTTCATGATCAGTGACACGTCAACAATCGACAGTACGCCAGTAATAATGTCATTACCATCCGCTGTCATCACCGTGGAAGCTAACAGCCACACTTGTTTGGTCGCTTTGATCATCAAAATGACTAACGCTACCACCAGTGCTAAATACACAGGGGCAAGCAGCCAACGGCTGGTAAATAAAAAGTGTTCAAAAAGGTTTTCTAGTTTTTTCATGGCGGATACTCGTGAGAGATTAGTCGGCAGTTATCAACGGCGCAATCATAGGGATAAGCTTTGATCACGGCAAGCCAACCATTTTTATGCTTGATTTTGAGTGGGTGATGCGTGGCACAGAAGTTGCTTAGTAAGCCATGAATCGCGCCCGACGAAGGTATTAAGGAAACGGAAATGAGCCTCAAAAAGCAATATTTGAAAACCCGTCCAGCTTGTAAAGTCACCTTCCGTATTAGCAAGGACGCTGCTAAATTCGCCACGGCAATTGCGGTGGTGGGCGATTTCAATGCATGGAATGTTAATGCTCATCCCATGACAGCTTTAAAGAACGGCGAGTTTACTGCTGTAGTGGAATTACCCACGACCACAACGGAATACCAATTTCGTTATCTCTATCAGCAGGATGCACAACAGCATTGGGAAAATGAATGGCAAGCGGATGGTTACATTACCAACGGTTTGGGAGAAGAAAACTCAGTGGTGCGTGTGTGAGCTAAGTGCGCTATAACTCACGGTTTTTTGTGAGAAGGATGAACGCATGAGCGTGAGTTTTGTGCATAATTTCCCGTTTGATCCGATGTATGGTTATACGTTGGAAACATTACTCGCTGTGGGTACGCCCGTTCCGGTGACGGATTTCGCCACGTTCTGGCAAGCACGTTACACCCGCGCCATGCAGGTGCATCCACGCCCTAGTATTACGCATACGGGGCAAGCGGAGCAGGGCTTTGAATTGTACGATTTGCGCTACGAGTCCACGGATGGATTCACGATTGGGGGGTGGCTCGCCATCCCTCAGTCACAAGCGGTGACGCGCGTATTGGTCATTGGACACGGCTACGGCGGGCGGGAATGCGCGGATTTCACCTTAAAACCGGATGGTACGGCTTTGTTATTCCCATGCTTTCGCGGCTTATCACGCAGCCAATGTGCGCCGATTTCCACGAATCCCTATTTTCATGTGCTGCACAATATCGACAAACCCGCTGAATACTTGATTGGTGGCTGTGTGGAAGATGTGTGGCTGGCGGTTTCTGCTGCTGAAAGTTTATTCCCCGCCGCGCGAGGGCACATTGGTTATGCAGGGATTAGTTTTGGTGGCGGGATTGGCGCAATGGCGACAGCGTGGGATGCCCGAATCCAACGGGCGCATTTAAACGTGCCGACTTTTGGTAATCAGCCATTACGCTTGCAGTGTCAAACCATTGGCAGTGGCGAATCCGTGCGTTTGTACGAGCAACGCAAAGGTCATGTTCTTGAAACATTGCAATATTATGATGCAGCAATCGCCGCACAGTTTATCCAACAACCCATGCACATTGCGGCGGCATTGTTTGATCCGAGTGTTGCGCCACCGGGGCAATTTGCGGTTTACAATGCTTTGCCACACGAAAAGCATTTATTTGTGTTGGAAGCGGGGCATTTTGAATACCCCCATATGCAGGCACAGCAACAGGCATTAAGCGCGGAATTACACACGTTTTTTGCACCACTTTAGTTCGTACTTGAGTTAAAACAGGGTGAAGGGATGCATCGGGAATATCACCGTTGGCACAGCCCGCGTTTAGGGCGCGTGATGGAATTATTGGTATTTGGTCATGCAGGCGCGAAAGTGTTGGTATTCCCGACCCGTGATGGGCGTTTTTACGAATACGAAAACCTACGCATTGTGCAACGCCTTGCCCCTAAGATTAATGCGGGGCAATTGCAATTGTATTGCGTGGATAGCGTCGACCATGAATCCCTGTACTGTTTTTGGAAACACCCCACCGAACGCCTTAAACGCCACCTGCAATTTGAAGATTACATCCTGCACGAAGTGATTCCCTTCATGCACAAAAAAAATCATCATCCTTGCACCATTGCACACGGTTGCAGTTTAGGAGCGTATCACGCGGCGAATATCGCGTTTCGCCACCCGCATTTATTCCAAAAACTCGCGGTATTTTCGGGGCGATATGACCTGACTTTAAAAGTCGAACATTTTCAAGATCGTTTCGATGGTTATTACGACGATACGGTTTATTACCACACGCCTTCGCACTTTTTACCGAATTTAACTTGCGCCCAACGTTTGCAACATTTGCGGCAAATGGACATTGTGTTAGTGATTGGTAAAGAAGACCCGTTCTTAAACAATAATCACCAACTCAGCCAAATCCTGCACAGCAAAGGCATTAAACACCAATTACACGAATGGGAAGAACGCGCCCATCGCGGCCATTACTGGCGTAAAATGGCACCATTGTATTTGTAGCAGATGAATTAATAGTGGTTGCTGCGCTAACTTTGGTTAGTGGTCTAATATACAAAGTTAAAAATGACAACATGATTTCATCATAAGCTCTATGAACAAATTGCTTCATAGAGCTATTTTGCTTGACTCTACTTTCTAGTTACGTTGCCACGATAATAACGATTGTTTACACCAAAATCGGGTGAAGGTTCGGATTCGGATTTTGAATTTTTTGTATCGGTATAGGCATTGACATAACCCCCCCTGTAGTAAAAGTCCGGTTTGCTAACTAAAGTCTGTGCGGGATTCGGTTCTAATAGATTGCTGTTTTCTAGTGGGTTACATCTGCCACGATAGAATTGATGATTTAATACAGGTGTTGTTTGAGTTTGCTTTGCAGTGCTTGTGTTATTGCTATGTTGGTTTCGTGCTGTTGGTTTGTTAGCTACTGATTCGAAAAACTCTAGCAAAAGAGACAGTAGATGATTATTGGGTTTACCAATAGTGGTTTGCATAAAAATATTCCTCGCATGATTGAGGTTTTTATTATAAGTGCTGGTTTATATGTTTTATAAATATTTTTGTTTGACTTTTATTAATTGGTTTTATTTAAAAGATTATTAATATTATTTGGTTGTTGTTTGTTGGTGCTAAATAATTGTTTATTCCAATATTTTGCTGTGTGTTTAGTGCTGATTGATTGGGGGGTGGGAAATTATTAAAAATAATTAAGGATTAATCATAAGGTTGTTTGTTGATTATTTTTTATACATAAGTTAATTTTATATATTAAATATATTTTTTATATTTACTTGATTGGGAAGTGGAGTGGATGAGGTGTTTCTTTAATATCGTTATTGTAAATGCCTTGTTGTCACTTAACTGTCACATAGCGTGAATTATGATTGCTGCATTAAATATTCAAGTGGTTTATAAAGGTAGCGTGGATATTTACCGTGGTTTGCAACAGGGTAAAACGATGCCTTACGATGCGATTTGGACCGCGAATCACTTGTGGATTGAGTTAGGCGATAAACAAAAAGTGGTGCGTCATGAACAATCCATTTTTCGTTCGCCTGTGCTTTTGGGAGTGAAAAAGTCGATTGCCCAGCAATACCGGATTGCTGGGCGTGACGAGTAACCCTGAAGTGCTGAATGTGGGCGGGATTCCCGAAACCATTACGCAGATCACGCCATTACCCGATGTGAATGTCATGCAGCAAATCTTGAACGCGCTGTGATGCAAGGATAATGCGCCGCAACAATTTCTTAACCTTAGTGAAATACTTTAGTCAAACAGTGCGCGTAAGCTAGCGTCTCAAGTTCTTTCACGATACGCAGAGGATGTAGCAATGAGCGAGCAGCATAATCAACATAGTCTTGTTCATGCCAATATTGATGCCGATGATATTGGTCATAACACGTCAAATAATCCTTCTTTTGATCAAATCTTAGCTGTGCGCTTAAGCCGTCGTGGTTTGCTCAAAGGCGGATTTTCTCTCATGGCTGCATCAGTATTAGGTGCAGGTTTGGTCGCCTGTGGTGACGATGACAACAGCAGTAATAACAATAACAACGATAATAATAACACTAACCCAACCAGCTTGAGCTTTACGCCTGTCGCGAAAAGTTTGGCGGACGCGCTGGTGATTCCAACAGGTTATACCGCCACAGTGTTGTACGCTGTGGGTGATCCGCTTAACAATAACATTGCTGCTTATAAGAATGATGGCACGGATACGGATTTTGATTACCGTGCGGGCGATCATCACGACGGCATGTACTATTTTGGTTTGGATACCAGCACCAATAAATACGCCGCGAGCAATGCGGACGCTGGTTTGTTGTGCATGAACCACGAAAACATGACACAGATCTTCCTGCATACCGCCAGTGAAGCAGCGACAGCGCGTACAGCGGCGCAAGTGGACAAAGAAATCGCTGTTCACGGTGTATCGGTAGTCGATATTCGTAAGTCTGGCACGACCTTCCAAGTGAATAAAGCTTCGGCCTTTAACCGCCGTATCACGGCTGCCACAACCGTAGACATGAGCGGTCCGGCGGCTGGTGATGACATGCTGTTTACCAAGTATTCACCAACAGGGTTGCAAACACGCGGTACGTTGAATAACTGTGCAAATGGTTACACGCCGTGGGGCACTTACTTAACGTGTGAAGAAAACTGGGCGGGTTACTTCAAAACCAATACCGCCAGCTTAGCGGATGGCAAAGAAAAAACGTCGCGTAATCGTTACGGTGTCGCAGCTACTGACGGTAGTTATGGTTGGGCGAATGCAATGCCTGCGGATGATAAATGCGCACGTTGGAACATTACCGCGACAGGGGCAAGTGCAGCGGATGATTACCGCAATGCAGCGAATACGTTCGGCTGGGTGGTTGAAATTGACCCATTTGATGCCACTTCAATGCCGAAAAAACGCACCGCATTAGGACGCTTTGCGCACGAAGGTTGCTGGCCTGCGAAAGCCGTTGCAGGTAAACCGCTGGTGTTCTACATGGGTGACGATTCTCGCAACGAATACATTTACAAGTTCGTTTCTGACGCGCTGTGGGATGCCGCCGACGTGGGTAAAGGTGTCGCAGCGGGTGATAAATACCTGAATGCAGGGAAATTGTATGTTGCGAAGTTCAATGCAGACGGCACGGGTAGCTGGGTTCAACTGACTTTAAGCAACACCAGCATTGCCACTTACACCACCTACACGTTTGCGGATGAAGCAGATGTGCTCATTAATGCACGTTTAGCAGCAGATGCCGTTGGCGCGACCAAAATGGATCGTCCAGAATGGGGTGCTGTGAATCCTGTGACGGGTGAGATTTACATGACCTTGACCAATAGTGTTTCCAGCAGTAGTGGTCGTGGCGTGAAAACTGCGTTAGATGCCGCCAACCCGCGTTACTACGCAGATACCAAAGGCACTGCAACCAACAAAGGTAACGTCAACGGTCACATTATTCGTTGGCGCGAAACTGGGGACAACCACGCGGCGACCAGTTTCCAATGGGATGTGTTCTTGTTCGGTGCGCAAGCGGATGCGGATAGCAATATCAACTTGTCCGGTTTGACAGCGGATAATGATTTCTCCAGCCCAGACGGTTTGTGGTTCAGCCAAGCCAGCCAAGGTTTGTTGTGGGTACAAACGGATGATGGTTTTTACACCGATACCACGAACTGCATGATGTTGGCGGCGATTCCGGGCAAAGTTGGCGACGGTGGGACGAAATCCGTGGTGAACAAAGCTGTTCCTACCAATGCGAATGCTGATCAAACCGTTACCACTTACATGGGTAAAACCTTGGCAACCACACAGTTAGCACGTTTCTTGGTTGGGCCAAGTGGTTGCGAAATCACAGGGATTGCCGAAACGCCAGATGGCAAAGCTTTGTTCGTGAATATTCAGCATCCGGGCGAAGATACCACCAGTTTGACTGACCCAGCGGCGTTCCAAAGCCATTGGCCGAATGGTGGCACGGCTCGTCCGCGTTCTGCGACGGTTGTGATTACCCGCAATGATGGCAATAAGGTGGCAGTTTAGTAGGCATTGAACCGCCGGGTTAGCATATTTGAGTTATGTTTAGTTCCCAAACGATCAGTGACGAATGACAACAATAAGCTGCAAGAGCCGATGATAATCAAGAAGTGTATGAAACCATAACAACAGGTAACTAAGTCCAGTCTTCGCTGGGCTTTTTTCTTGTAAAAACAATCAATTATTCACATGCCTGCTATCAAATTTTCAAACTACCTCTATAGGATGAGGAACTCTTTAGGGGCTAAAGTAGTGGGTTGTTACCGATGTTGAAACGTTATTGTTACACCGTGTTATTCAACTTGTGTGTACCGTGGTTGGTATTACACCTATTATGGCGTAGTCGGCGTGTGCCCAGTTATCGGCAACGTATTGGGGAACGTTTTGGTTATGTGCCGCAACGTACAATCACGGCTGCGGGTTTTGCCCCGTGTATTTGGTTACATGCTGTATCAGTAGGGGAAGTCATGGCGGCGCGTCCGCTGGTGGATGCATTGCTGCGTGAGCACCCGCAAGCAACTTGCTGGATCACCACCACCACGCCCACGGGTTCGGCAATGGTGCTGCAATTATTTGCAGCAGAGGTGGCGCGGACGCGGGTAATGCACAGTTACTTGCCTTATGACTTACCGAATGGCATTGCACGCTTTTTGCAACGCGTACAACCGACGTTATGGTTGGTGATGGAAACCGAAATCTGGCCGAATTGGTATTATGCCTGTGCGAAACGCCGCATTCCGATTCTGTTAGTGAATGCGCGTTTGTCGGCGCGTTCGTTACGGGGTTATGCCCGCTTGGGTGGTTTGATCCGCCATACCTTGGCGTATGTCACCAGTTTAGTGGCGCGTAGTGCGCAAGATGCGGATGCGTTCCAGCAGCTTGGAATGCCTGCTTCGCGCATTTTGGTGGGCGGTAATGTGAAATTTGATTTGTCAGTGCCAGCGGGTTTAGCTGCGAAAGCACAACAATTACGCCAAGCATGGGGCGACGCACCCGTGTGGGTGGCAGGCAGTACGCATGAGGGCGAAGATGCAATCATTTTGGTGGTGTATCAGCAATTGCGTCAAACGTTCCCGCAACTCAAACTGGTGTTAGTGCCACGTCATCCACAACGTTTTGATGCCGTCTATGAACAATGTCAGCAAGTGGCTGTGCCACGCGGGTGGCAAGTCACGCGCCGCAGTCAGTGTGCTGAGTTACCGTCTGACACGGCAATTTTGCTGGGCGATACGCTGGGCGAATTATTGCTGTGGTATGCCTTGGCGGACGTGGCTTTCATTGGCGGTAGTTTGGTGGAACGCGGCGGGCATAATCCCTTGGAAGCTGCTATTTGGGGTGTTCCCGTCGTGAGTGGTCAGCATACGGCGAATTTCGCGGATATGTTTCCGGCATTGTGTGCTGTCGGGGGTGCGAAGCAAGTGCAAGATGCCGCACAATTGCAGCAGGTGTTAACGGATTGGTTGAGTCATGCGCCCGATCGTCAAGCCGCTGGGCAACAAGCCCGCGCTTTCGTGCTACAACAACAAGGGGCAACGGCATTAATTCTGCAATGTGTGCAAAACCAGTTCGCTCACGTCAAACCTTTTTTAGCTACCCATACCACGGCTCATGCGCAAGTTATTAGTTATTAAAACTTCCTCGTTGGGTGATGTGATTCACCTGTTACCCGCCCTGACGGATTTACAAACCCATGCCCCCGACGTGCAAGTCGATTGGGTGGTGGAAGAAGCGTTTGCCGAAGTACCGCGTTGGCATCCTAATGTACACCGTGTATTGCCCGTGGCATTACGCCGTTGGCGCAAGCAAGCGTGGCAGTCGGCGACGCGGGCGGCGGTACGGAATGAGTGGCGAACTTTTAGCACCGCTTTGCAGCAGGAACACTACGATTGGGTGTTGGATGCGCAAGGGTTGTTGAAAAGTGCGTGGTTAACACGTTTGGCGCATGGCACCGCGTGTGGTTATGACCGCCACAGTATGCGTGAACCGCTGGCAAGTTGGTTTTATCAGCGTCGGACGGGTGTATCACGCCAATTGCACGCGATTTCACGGAATCGCTTACTGACTGCGCAAACCTTAGGTTATGACATTCAACAAACCGTGTTGGATTACGGCATTGCGCAACAAACTTTCAAGGATTTCCCCACGCTGGCAGGGTTTGCACAGGGGCATGTGCCACCGTACCTTGTGGCTTTGCATGGTACGAGCCGTGTGGATAAAGAATGGGCGGAAACACAATGGCAGGCATTGTTTGCTGCCGTGACGCAGCGTGGTGTTGCGGTACTGATGCCGTGGGGTAATGCGCGTGAATTCGAGCGGGCGCAACGTTTAGCGGCGATTAACCCTAAGGTGCAGGTGTTGCCGCGTTGTAGTTTGACGCAATTAGCCAGTGTTTTGCAGCAAGCGAGTGCGGTTATTGGGATGGATACGGGGTTAATGCACCTCGCGGCAGCATTGGATAAACCCGGTTTAGCCCTGTATCCCGTGACCGCACCGCAGTTAACGGGGGTATGGGCTAACAGCCATGCCACTGTGCCACTGTACAGTTTGGCGGGGGATGAAACCCGTGATACGGCGGCCGTTATCCAGCGTTTGCTGGCGGTTTTGCCAACGGAATCAACGCTTGGGTAATGGCATAAGCGCGGGCTAACCACGGCATGGCAAAGGCTGGCAAGGGTTCACGCGGGCGCGTTACGGTTGGTGCTGGTGTCGCTGGGTGGTGCGCAAGGCGAGCTTCGAGGCGTTGTTTAACGTGTTGCCATTCGGTATCAAGGATGCTGTAAATCGCCGTATCGCGAATCACCCCATCCGGCATAATCGCGCTGCGTCTCAGGATACCTTCGCGCGTCGCGCCGAGTTTTTCCAACGACTGTTGTGAACGAGTGTTGCGAATATCGGTTTTGAATTGCACGCGCAACATGCCAGCGGTTTCAAACGCATAACGCAGCAGCAAGTATTTGCATTCCAGATTGACTCCCGTGCGGTGAAAATCGCTGTCATACCACGTTCCACCGATTTCCAGTTTCAAATGCTTGTGGCAAATATCGCGGAAACGGGTGCAGCCAATGGCGCGTCCGCTGGCTTGATTCACCACGGCAAAGGGTAAATCCGTGCCTGCTTCACGCAAACGGATGGCATTGGTAATAAAAGTTTCGAGGTGCGCGGGTTCAGCTAAATTGCCGTAGAACATGTACTGCCACAAGCTTTCATCGCGCGCGGCGTGCAGCAAATCCGGCATGTGCCATTCGGTGAGTGGTTCGAGGCGTATGACTTGTCCGTGTAGGTGTCCGTTGAATGGTTCGTTTAGTTGCTCGTGCAAAGTCAGGGGTGGCAATGTCATGGTACTTACCTCCGAGATTGTGTATCACGTAAGACGCTTTGAATGGTTTGGTGTAAATGTTCGACGACTTGATCCCAGCCTAAACCGCTGGCGGTTTCATAAGCCGCAAAACCTAAACGTTGGCGTAAAGCCGCATCTTGGGCTAATTGCACGCTGGCTTGAATAAAGGTTTGGCTATCATTGAACGGGGCTTTCATACCATTAACGCCATTGTGGATGTATTCCCGTGCGGCGGCATAATCGAAAGTTACCACGGGTAAACCACTCGCCATTGCTTCTAAAATGACATTGCCAAAGGTTTCACTCATGCTGGGATAAAGAAATAAATCGCTAATGGCATAATGCTCGGCTAATGCTGCGCCGGTTTGCATTCCAACAAATAACGCATCGGGGTATTGAGCTTGTAAACGTTTGCGTTCAGGTCCATCACCGACTAATAAAAAGCGTGCATCTGGTACGACTTTTTGAATCGCCCGAAAAGCTTGGAAAGCTAAATCCAAGTTTTTCTCTTGTGCCATGCGCGTGACTAAGCCCACCAATAATTGCTGCGGTTGAATACCTAATTGCGCTCGCAAAGCAAGATTACGGCGTTGCGGATTAAATAATTGGGTATCAATGCCGCGTTCGAGTAAACCCAATTTCTCATAACCACTAGCGGTGAGTTGTTGTTGTAATTCGCGGGTGGGTACAAGGGTCACTAAGGTTTGATTATGCACATGGCGCAAATAGCGTTTTGCCAGATTAAAGAAACCACTTAAACGGTAATAACGGCTGTATTGATCAAAGTTAGTGTGAAAGTCACTAATGGTTGGAATATTGAGTTTTTTCGCGGCTTTCATCGCGGAATAACCCAATGGACCTTCGGTGACAATTTGTACAATATCGGGGCGTTGTTTTTTCCACAAACGTTTAAGAAGGTTGTATTGCGGAAAACCTAAACGCACTTCTTTATAAAACGGCAAGCTTAAGCCATTGACTAAGTGCTCCTGAAAACCGTGATTGTCATGGCTGTTTGCAGCGGATTCGCGCTCGTGTTGGCGCGGGCGAATCAGTTGAATGTGGTAGCGTCCGCCTTGGCGTAAGCCTTCCACCAAACGGCTAATGGTATTGGCTACCCCATTGATTTCTGGAGGCCATGTTTCCGTTACGACCGCAAGGCGCGTAGCAGAATGAACTAAAGTGAAGTTTGTTGTTGGCACAGCTAACACGGTTTACAGTCGATATTGCCAGTTATTTTGGGCTGGCAATACTGCAAGCTGATGTCAGTTTTGTGACAGTTGTATTTAGCAAAGGTGAGTGCTATACACTTTGCATGACTCATTAAATAATGGAACACATTTTATGTCGGTAATTAAATCCCAACACTCAGGATTAATGGTTGCGCAACCTTTGCCAGTCATCGGTGTAACACTATTAGTGATTACGGGTATTGGTTTAAGCAGTTGTTCTTCCTTGCCCACACCAGAGTTGCCACCAGCGCAACCGAGTCAATGTCCGAGTTGGTCGGCAGGGCAAACCGTAGAGGTGACTGAAAACATCACTTTACCCAGTGGTTGCCATTACAATAAAGTGAGTTTTGTGATTCAGCGTTCCAATATTACGTTTGATTGCAATAACGCGCTGTTAAATGGTTCAGGCTTTACCAATAAAAATGCAGATTTGATTCCTTACACAGCTAGCACTGTACCAGCAAACTTGGCTTTTAATATTACTGCGCAGGAAGGTAAGCCAATTGATAATATTACCATTCGTAACTGCCAAATTAAAAACTACATTGATGGTGTACGGGTTAAAAGTGTGTTGAGTAATGCCACGATTAATCGTTTGAAAACGGCGACGGATGGTTTCGCGATTGAAGAGGGTTTGCGTCAAACTGCCCCGCAAAATATTCAACTGCAAAATTTGCGTATTAGTGATTCGCATAAACATGGGATTTATCTGGATCGTTATGTGCATCACGTTACGATTGAAAATGGTGCGATTACCAATGCGGGTAATAGTGCGATTTATTTAGAATCGGGCACGAAAAATATCACCATTCGGCACATGACATTGGAACACAATGGTTATAGTAGTTATGATCGCGATAAAAGTTTGAGTTTGCCACGCTTAGGTGACACACGCCGTGAAGCGATTGCCGTGGATTCCTCGGCTGATAACCAAATTATTGGGAATACCTTCCGCAATAACGGTGCGGGTGGCGTATTTTTATATAAAAACTGTTATGAAAAGCACACGGAAGCCCCACAGATGCCGCGTCTACAACACAGTGATCATAATACCATTGCTGATAATCAATTCATTGATGAGTCAACAGGTGTGTGGTTAGCTTCACGGCAAAGTCGCGATTTAGCCAGTTTTAATTGCGGTGATCCTTTAGTTCACAGCGATTACTTACAGAAGTTTTATGCTGACCATGCTGAATACAATACTGTCAGTGGTAATGCTTTTACCAATGTGGCATTGGGCGTTAATGTGGAAGATGATAATAACCAAGTGGTGAATAATCGTTTTACGGGCAATAGCAAAACCGATATTCAGATCGGTTCGCGTATCCGTTCATTGCTAAACAACCCTGTAAAAAGTGTGAATTTGATAATGGGTAATCATCATCAATCCAGTAGCGTTCCGCCTGTGGTGTTATTGAATAATTAACTATTTGATTTTTTTGTATGACACTTTTGGTTTTGCTGAAAGTGTCAGTTTATTGTCATAATGTGACACAAGATTGTCAATTGAATCATTTTATTATAATGGTATACTGAAACCAATAATTATAAAAAAATAGCTTGGGCTAGTTTTTTCGCATTAACAATCATAAAGATAATGGAAGCATCGCAATGATTAGCTCGTACTCCGTAACAGACCCCGCCCGGCGGCTGTATGGTTTGCTTAGGTACACTTTGTATGTATTGCTGCTGGCAATTTTTAGTCAATCCTCTGCGTTTGCTGCCAACTGCACAGGCACTTACAAATACACGGTTTCCAGCACCAGTAGTGCCAGTTATAGCTTGAACTCCGGTCAGTCTCTGAAAATTGCAGCAGGCACTTATACGGGGAATGTGAATAATTTTTCCAGTAGTTCAACGATTTGTGTGGAAACGGGGGCGACCTTCAAACCAGCGACGCTGAATAATGCGGCAGGGACGCTAAAAAACTACGGTACAGCGAATCTACAAACGTTTTCCTATGCAGCAGGGACAGTGCTGGATAACTACGGCACGTTGAATTTTACCTCCGGTTTGAATATGAATGGTGCAACTACCATTAAAAACCGTGCGGGCGCGACCATGAACATGGCGCAAAGCTTCCAATTGGGTAATAGTTCAACGCTGATTAACGACGGCACATTGGTCACGCAGCAAGATTTCAATACGCAAAGTGGCACAACGCTGACCAATAACTACCGCATGGAGTTAGTCGGCAACTTTAACCCCAGCGGCGTGGTGAATAACTACGGGCGGGTTTTTGCCAAGCAGTTTATTAATATTAATTCTGGCTCAACGGTGACGAACTACTGTTCGTTAGTGTCGTATGGCGGGTTTAATAACAACAGTTCCGGCACGGTCAACGTCGGTTACGTTGTCATTACCACAGCCAGCGGTGGTATTGGTGGCCCTTTGCAAAACAATGCGATTTTCTATAACTCCGCTGCGGGCACGATTGCGGGCGGTGATTTCACCAATAACAGTACGTTTTGGGCGGGTGGGGCGTTAATCTTTTCGGGTACGACGCGCAACCAAGGCATTTTCAGCGGTACGAGCAGTACTAGCACCATTAATTTCTACGACGAAACCCAAACCGGTGCGCAAATTTTCGATTATCAGAACATTTTCCCGCTGTTTACCGTGCGTAAAGCTTTTACCCGTCCGACGGCTTTGTCATCGGTTGAAACCTGTTCAACCAGTTACAAAGCTTTTGCGCCACCAGTGCGCCGTGATTACAGCGATGCGCCGAGCACTTACGGTAGTGCGAGTCAGGTTGTGAACAGTACCTTGTATTTGGGTACGAATATGCCGGATGCCGAAACCGCCGCTTACCAAACCTACAATGCTTATGGCGATGACAGTAATGGGACGGCGGATGAAGATGGCGCACCAGCAATAGCGGGTATTTCCAGTTACATCCCCTTGTTCCCCGTGCTGAAATTGAACGCGACTAACTATAGCGTGGATTTTGTCGCAACGAATGCCAACGGCACTGATGCAAAGTTATACGCATGGCTCGACTTTAATAAGAACGGTACGTTTGAAGCCACAGAAGGTGCGGTCGCAACCGTGCCAGCCAATAGTTACAGCCTTGGCGTAACGTTAACGTGGAGCAGTATTCCCGCTGATATTAAGCTGGGTACGACATTTTTCCGGGCGCGGTTAACCAATGACACCAGTGTTACGGTGAGTACTCCTAACGGTGATGGTGGCGATGGTGAGGTAGAAGACTTTGCAATGGCAGTGGCGCAACCCATTCCGGCAGATAGCCCGAACGTCACGATTGTGAATAGCGATACTTCAACGTGTTCTTCGACCGTGTTTAGCGACGACTTTAATGATTTAACCGATGACACTTACTGGGGTGCGGTGGCGACTGGCAATGCCAATGTTATCCGTAACTGGACGGCTGCGGGTGGTGGGACAGACACTTACGCGCGGGTCTTAAATCTCGGTCAGTACAGTTTGGGTAAGGGCATTTATTTCGGTAATGGTGCAATACGGCGCATTTCCCCCAGTATTGATTACGGTTTTGCATTCGATGCGAATGGGCATTTATTAACACAAATTGATGCGATTGAATTGCGCGATGATGCGGACGATGCCACACCGGGGAGTGCGGCAGGTTATTCGGATTGGGGGCCTAGTCCGGTCACTTTTTCGCGTACTTTTACCACGGTGGTGGGGAAAAAATACCGCGTGTATTTTGATGCAGCCCCCGAAGGTGCAACGGCTTACAACGGTTGGGTATCAGGCATTATGCGCGTCGATACGCCGAGTGGTTCGATACATTTCCGTGCGCCGGGGGATACCGAAGGCGTGCAACATTACCGCATTGAATTCACCGCAACGGGTACATCTTCAACCATTAGTTTTGTGAACTACGGGCATGTCAATTCACGTTATGAAGGTTGGTGCACCCCAACTTCGGTATCGGATGCGTGGTGTTCGATTGGGGGATTCATTTCTGGCACAAAACACACCAATGAATTAATCATTGATAATGTCAAAGTTGCGGCAACTGCTAACTGTCAACCGGGGATAATCAGCGGTACGGTTTACCGCGATGTCAACCAAAACAAAGTATTGGATAGCGGCGAGGCGGGGATCAAATCCATTACCGTTAGTTTGTATAACGATAAAGGTACGCCCGCGATTACCACCGATGATGTACTGGTAACGACCACGAGTACCAATGATAGTGGTGTGTATACCTTTAGTGATGTTGACCCCTTATTCGGTTATCGCGTGGAAGTGGACACGGCGGATACGGATTTGCCTAACGGTTTGCTTATTGGCACGACCAATCCGCTGATCAGTGTGGCAGTAACGGCGGGGAATACCACCGCTAACAAAAACTTTGGTTTCTATTCACTCAACCAAGGTGACATCAGCGGTAAAGTGTTTGACGATGTGAATTACGGCGGTGGTGCAGGGCGTGCCTTGGGCACAACGGGTACGGTAGGCGTGAGTGGTGCACGGGTTGAGTTGTATAACGCCAGCGGTGCGTTGGCGAACAGTACCACCACTGCGAGTGACGGCACTTACAGTTTCACGGGACTAGCAAATAATACCTACTACGTGCGGGTGGTGAATGGCACGGTGAAATCCAGCCGTGCGGGTTCTAATGGTACGGAGCTGGGGATTCAAACCTACCGTACCGACGGCAAAACGCCTGTCACCAATGAAGTGGGGGGGCGCAAACCTGCCAGTGTTGATGCAGCAGCGAATACCACCAACTTGACGCTGAATACCACCACCTTACTGTTATCCGACGGTTCGGTTGCGCAATCCGTGCAGCCGGTGACGATTACGGGCAATTCCACAGGGGTGAATTTTGGCTTTAACTTCAGCACGGTGGTGAATACCAATGACAGCGGGCAGGGTTCATTACGCCAAGGCATTATCAACATTAACTTGCTGGCGAATACTGGCTTAGCGCAAACCGGACAAGACAATACTTACGGTTTGGATACCAGCGTTACTAAAGAAGTGTTGCTGTTTAACATTCCATCCAGTAGCGATACCTTGGGGCGTACCAATATTTGTGGCGGCACGGTTTGTAAAATCACGGTCGCAACGGAATTACCCGCGTTGGCTTCGCCTGCGATTGTCGATGCAACCACGCAACCCGGTTATGTGGTGGGAACACCGGGTGTACCATTGATTCACATTGTGCCCGCCACGGGCTTGGATGCACGCGGCTTTGTGATGGGTTACTTAGCACCGGACAGTACCTTGCGTGGTGTGGCGATTACCGGTTTCCGCACCAAAAATTCCAACCGTGGTTTAACCGTGGACAGCGAACGTAGCGTGGTGGAAGCCAACTACATTGGGATTACGCCAGCGGGTGTCGCGGATGGTAATGGTAGCGGTGTGGAACTCGAATACACCAAAACCGGCATGGTTGGCGGTACAACGCCTGCCAAACGTAACATTATTTCTGGTAATAAAAGCTTAGGCTTATTCTTCAATACCGGTGCGTATGGCGTCACGATTCAAAACAACTTCATTGGTACGAATCCGGCGGGTACAGCAGCAATCCCGAATGAAAGTTCGGGGATTGATACCGAAGGCGGTTCAGGCACGAAAATTCTCGATAACGTGATTGCGGGTAACTTGAATAACGGGATTGAACTGGGCTTTAGCGGCGGTACGGGTGGTGTGGCGGATACCACGATCAAAGGCAACCGCATTGGTGTCGGTATCAATGGTGAAACCCTCGGCAATGGCGGCCCTGGTATCATGAACTACGGTGGTTCGAGCGGGCATCAAATCACGAGCAATATCATTGCTTACAATGTGTTGGGCGGGATTCGCTTCTACAGCACCAATGTTAGCAATAACGTTATCAGCCAAAACAGCATTTACGCCAATGGCAGTTTGGGGATCGACCTGAATAACAATGGCGTGAGCGTCAATGATGCGAATGACGCGGATACCGGCGCGAATACTGTGTTGAACTTCCCCGTGTTATCTGCTGCCACGGTTGTGAATGGCAATTTAGTATTAAGCGGTTGTGCGCCAGCCGGAGCAACGGTGGAATTGTTTGAAGCCGATGTCAGTACTGGCGGCAAAGCCACGGCGGGTGATAATAAAGTTGGCAAAACCAAGGATTACGGTGAAGGGCAAACTTACCTCACTAGCTTTATCGAAGGCAGTGCCAGTGATACCGATACGGCAGCTTGTAGTTTAGCAGCGGACGCGGATGGCAATACGCAAACTGGCATGAAAGCGTTCAGCATTACCCTGACAAAACCGGATGCAGCATCAATTGGTGACGCGTTAACCACGACGGCAACGGTAACGGGTACAGGTACGTCCGAATTTTCCCCAGTGTTTATTGTCACCGCGCCCCCCGGTATTTCCGGCAAAGTGTTTGATGACGTGAATTACGGCGGCGGTGCAGGGCGTGCGTTAACCACGAGCGGTGCTGTTAGCGTCGGTGGTACAACGCTGGAATTGTATAACGCGGCGGGTGCATTCGTGAGTTCCACCACAACTGCAACGGATGGGGTTTATACATTCGCGGGTGTTGCCAGCGGTACGTATTACGTGCGGGTGGTGAATGCGACGGTGAAATCGGGGCGTACTGGTGCAACGGGTGCGGAACGTGGCGTGCAAACTTTCCGTACCGACGGCATAACCGCTATTACCAATGAAATCGGTGGGCGTAAACCTGCGGTGGCGGATGCGGCGGCGAATACCACCAACCAAACCCTGAATACCACCACGTTTGTATTATCGGGTGGTGGACAAGCGCAATCGGTGCAGCCCGTAACCGTGTTAGCTACTAACGTGAGCGGGGTGAATTTCGGCTTTAACTTCAGCACGATTGTGAACACCAATGACAGTGGGCAAGGTTCATTGCGCCAATTCATTCTCAATAGCAATCTGCTGGCGCAGACTGGCATGGCGCAAGATTTGCCCACCAGCCTGAAAAGCGAATACGGCACGGGCAAAGAAGCCACGGTATTTATGATTCCGAGCGCGGCATTGAGCAGCGGCGTGGCCATTTTCACTCCACAAACCGTGTTACCTGCCAGTACCAAGGCAGGTGTGGTGTTTGATGCGCGTACCCAAACTTTGAATATTGGCGATACCAATGCCGGTACGGTGGGCGATACGCTCACGGCGGGTGTGGATGCGCTAAGCGTTAAACCGGTGAATCGCCCTGAAATCGCGTTGGATTGTTCGGCTGTTCCAGCGGCAACGGGGGCGAATGAATACTGCATGACCGTCAGTGGTACGGGGGCGTATGTGCGTGGTTTTGCGTTCTATGGTGCAAATACCGGTACATTGGCTGAGCCGAGTGCCGCGTTGTACATCGCACCTACTGCCAGTGCCAATATCAGCGGTAACTTATTCGGCACAATGGCGGACGGTACTGAACCCGTCTGGCTCAAGCAAAACCGCCGCATGGGTTTGATGGTGGAAGGCAGTGCCGCTATCAGCGAAAACTACTTTGCTTATAACGGTTACGGTGCGGTCTTTAATGGTACGGCAGCGATTAATACCAGCTTCGTTGCCAACCAAATGAATTACAACGGACCTAACCTCGAAAAAGATGCCCTGAATGGCTTTGAAGATGGCGATTCGCTCACGCTGTGGACAAGTGCAGAAGTCGTGATTATCGGCAACCACATTAAGAACAGTCGGGGTAAAAGTTCAGGCGGTAATAGCGGTGGTAACGGCAATATTGATCATGGCAATTTGATTGATGTGGCAGGTGCGAACAAAGCCACCATTACCAATAACACGCTGATTAATGGTTTTACGGCGAACGTCGGGGTGTATAACGGTTCGCAAAACGTCAGCGTTACGGCGAATGTGATTACGGCGGCACGCGGTACAGGTTCTTCGCCAACCGGTACGGGTGTATTGGTGAATCCTGAAGGTGCGACACCGGCTGCGGTGGTGATTAGCCGCAACAGTATCTACGCCAATATGGGTTTGGGGATCGACCTTGACCCCGGTAATCAATCGCAAACCGGCAACCGTGTCACGAAAAACGATGCGCAAGACTCGGATCATGGTCCGAATGAATTACTGAACTTCCCCTACTTTACTGAAACCACCTTGCAATACGGCAAATTGGTACTGACAGGTTGTGCGCCAGCGGGTGCGACCATTGAATTGTTCGAGGCGGATGTTAGCCCCGGCGGTACGGATGCGATTGGTGCAAATAAATTCGGCAATGCGAAAGACTACGGTGAAGGTCAAACCTACCTAACCAGCATTATCGAAGGTGCGAGTGAGGATACCGATACCAGTATTTGTGGGCATATTTCCGATTCTGACGGCAATAATAACCGTGGCATGTCGGCGTTCCGCTTTGCGATTCCTGTGCCAGCGGGCATTGTTGCGGGTGATAAAATTACTGCAACAGCAACAGTGGCGGGGATTGGTACTTCCGAATTCAACTTAGTGCGTGACGGTATTGGCAGTATTAACTACAACATCACTGGCACGGTATTTGAAGACACCAACTACGGTGGTGGTGCAGGGCGTGATTTCGGTACGGCTGGCACGGCGGGTATCAATGGCGCGATGGTGGAATTGTACGACGCAACTTCTGGCGATTTGCGGCAATTCACCACGACGGCGAACAATGGCACGCAGGATGGTAGCTATACCTTTAAGGACGTTGAAGTAGGCACTTATTACGTGCGGGTGGTGAATGGTACGGTGAAATCGACCCGTACTGGTGGCAAAACCAGCGAAGTCGGCGTGCAAACTTACCGGACTAATGGGGTAACGCCAACGGCTACGGAAGTGGGTGGACGCTACCCCGCAGCGGTGGACGCAGATGCGCAACAAGGTGCATCGGTACTGAATACCACCATCTTTACCTTTGACAAAGGTCCGCTTAATGGCGGTGTGGTGCAAACCGTGCAAAAAATCGGGGTCGCTGACAATGATGTTACGGGGGCGAACTTCGGCTTTAACTTCGACACCATTGTCAACACCAACGACAGCGGGCAAGGTTCATTGCGACAAGCCATGCTGAATGCCAATGTGTTGGGTGGCGACAGTGCGTTGGCGCAAACGGCGTTGACTGCTGGTAAAGAAAACCTGCTGTGGCAATTACTCAGTAACGATGCCAATTACAACAGCACTTATGCGTACTGGAGCATTCCGCTGAAATCCACCTTGCCTAGCATTACCGCCCCGCTCAGCATCAATGGTGCATTGCAAGCGGGTTTTGTGAATAAACCGGTGATTGAGTTAGTCGGCAATGGCGCGGGTAATGGTGTGAATGGCATTACCTTGGGTGCGGGCAGTGATGGCAGTAGCGTGAAATCTTTAGCCATTAATCGCTTTAACGGCGCGGGTATTTACCTCAATGGTTCAAGCAATAACACGCTGCAAGCCAACTACCTTGGTGTGAACCCTGCTGGTACAGGAGCAAGCGGCAATGGCGGCGGCGGGGTGCGTTTGGATGCTGCCAATAGCAATTTAATCGGCAGTACCGACAGCAGCAACGGCAATGTGATTGCGAATAACACTGGCGCGGGCGTGGCGGTGCATACCACTTCCACGAAAAACAGCATTTTGGGTAATAATATCTACGACAATAACAGTGGTCTGGGTATTGACTTGAATGGCGATGGTGTTACCGCCAATGATGTGAAGGATGCCGATACTGGCGCGAATGATTTGCTCAACTTCCCCGAAGTGCAAATGAATTCGTTTGGTACGAATGGTTCGCACATTGTGACTTATGACTTTGATTTGGATGTACCAGCCGGTACTTATCGTGTGGAATTCTTTGTCAATGATGCGCGTGATCCGTCCGATTATGGCGAGGGTAAAACCTTTATTGGCTACAAAGACATTACGCACGCTGGTACAGGCAGCTTGAACTTCAAAGGCACGGTAAATGCCAATCAAGTGGTAGCGCAAGACGCACTGATTGCTGCAACGTTGACCGCAAAAGCAGCGGATGGCAGTTACGGGTCAACTTCCGAATTCTCTGGCGTGAAAGCAGGGATTGATACCACGGTTTGTACCGACCTCATTAATGGCACGGGGGCAAGCATGGTGATTGATGAAAATGCCAGCCCGATTTCGCTGTTAGAAGCCAAAGACAGCAGTGGTAATCCGATTACTTACGTCATTAGTGGTGGTGCGGATGGTCGTTTGTTCAGCCTTACCGCGCCCGTGAGTGGCGCAACTATGGATTGCACCACGCTGAAATTCGCGGCGCAGGATGTGGTCATTACCAAATCCTTACCCGTCGATGCTACGACCCGTGCCTCCAGCAGTATTCCGATTGGTGACTACGAAGTGCCGCAAGACAGTAACCACGATAACGTTTACGACTTGCAACTCACCGCAACGGATGCCAGCGGGCAACAGTACGTGCGTACCCTCAGCATTACGGTAATGAACGTGAATGAAGCCCCCATCATTACTTCAACGGCTGCGGTGAGTGTTACCGAGGATACCGCTGCCACTGTGTTGGACATTAAGGCGCAGGATGAAGACAGCGATAAGGAAGGCAGTGGTTTGACGTACAGCATTACCGGGGGCGCGGATCGCAGCTTCTTTGTGGTGGATACGAATACGGGTGTGCTGACTTTCCAAGCCGTACCGGATTACGACGCGCCCAGCGATGCGGACAAAAACAATGTCTACGAGGTCACGGTTAGCGTTACCGACAGCGGTGGCTTAAGTAATAGCAAAACCTTTAATGTCACGGTGGGGAACAATCCGGCGGATGATGGCGTGAAATTGCAAGTGCGTGCGCTGTTACAAGGTGCGTATAACAATCAAACCGATCTCATGAATACCGAATTGCTGGCGCAAGGTTTTGTGCCCATTACCCAACCGTATGCCGTTGCACCGTTTAATTACACAGGCAGTGAAACTTTAAGTACGGTGGTAACAGCCATGACGGGTAGCAACACGCTGGTGGATTGGATGCTGGTGGATTTACGCAGCAGTACCTCGGCAATCGTGGCGACCCGCGCGGTGGCGGTGCAAGCCGATGGTGATTTGGTGGATGCGCAAACCGGTGCGACGGTGTTGCATTTCCCCAATGTGGCAGCGGGTAATTACTACGTCAGCGTGCGTCATCGCAACCACCTTGCGGCGATGACTGCCAGCCCCGTGAGCTTGAGCGCGAATAGCAGTTTGGTGGATTTCAGCCTTGCTGCGACACCTGTTCTGGGTGAGGAATCGCGCCTCGTTTCCGGTGGTTTAGCCTTGCTGTGGGCGGGCGACATTAATGGCAATAACACCTTAACCGCGAGTGGTCCTAATAATGACGTAACCTTGTTGCTGGGTAGCGTGTTGACCTCGGCGGATAATGGCAAAGCTAATACCAATTACGTATTGCGCGGCTACTTAGCCACCGACGTGAATTTGGATGGCAAAGTGTTATTCTCTGGCCCTAGCAATGATGCCAGTGTGTTAATGGGGAATATTATTGTGCACCCATTGAATACTGGTTTTGCCGCGAACTACATTGTGCGCGGTGGCTTAGCCACGGAATAAGCATGTGTTTCATCACATAATTGTCATGTAGGCGTAATTTTTCAGTCATTCACAGGCACTAACCTGCCATGAACAATCCAACACGAGAGATGGTTCATGGCAGGTCATTCCACAGCATTGCATGACGCGGTTCATCAACACGCCCCCACGTCCTTAATGGGGATGCAGCAACGCTTGTTTAGCTTCTGGTTCAATAGCTTTATTTACAACCAGATTTGGGAAGACCCTGCCGTGGATATGCAAGCATTGGCATTAACCTCGGAAAGCCGCGTGTTAACCATTGCCTCGGGTGGTTGTAATATTCTCAATTACCTCACGGCATCACCCGCGCACATTACCGCGATTGATTTAAACCCGTATCACTTGTCTTTAACGCGCTTGAAACTGGCTGCCATGAAACACCTGCCGGATCACGCCGCGTTCTACGATTTCTTTGGCTTTGCGGATCGTGCGGAAAACCTCGAACGTTACGAAACCTATGTACGCCCGCATTTAGCCGCCGACGTGGATGCGTTTTGGCAAGGTCGCAGTTTGCTGGGGCAAAAGCGCATTCACATGTTCCGTGATGGTTTGTATCGTCACACGCGCTTTGGTTATTTCATGCGCTTTTTGCATTGGATTGCGCGTCGTACTGATTACCAGCCGGAAAAGCTATTACAAGCCACCAGTTTGTACGAGCAAAAAGCAATTTTCCGCCAGCACATCGCGCCGTTTTTTGACAACGCGCTGGTGAAATTATTGGGCAAATTGCCGATTTCGGTATTCAGCCTCGGCATTCCACCGCAGCAATACCAAGCCATGCAAGCGCAGGGCAATTTGATTGGGCAATATTGTGAGCGCGTGGAGCGTTTGGCGTGCCAATTCCCGATTCAGGATAACTACTTTGCGTGGCAAGGGTTTAGCCACAGCTATGACCACGATAAGCGTTGTGCGATTCCATTGTATTTGCAGGCTGATAACCACGAATTGATTCGTCAGCAATTGGGCAAAGTCGACACGCATTTAGGTTCAATGATTGAGTTCCTCAAACAACAACCCGCGAACAGTTATGACCGTTTTGTGTTCTTGGATGCGCAAGATTGGATGACGGATGCGGTGTTGACCGAGTTGTGGACGGAAGTTGCACGGGTGGGTAAGCCCGATACGCGCATTATTTTCCGCACTGCTGCTGCCGAATCACCTTTGGAACAGGCATTACCCGCAGCATTACGTGCGCAGTTTGTATACGAAGCGGAAACCTCCGCACAATTATTTCAACAAGACCGCTCGGCAATTTACGGCGGCTTTCATTTATACCGTAAGGCAGTGGAATAAGGGCTATGGCGATGGATGCAGCACAGCAAATGGATCGACAATACCGTTATCAGCGGTATGTTTATGATTTTTCACGCAAGTATTATTTATTGGGTCGCGATACCTTGCTCAATGAAATGGACGTGCAAGCCGGAGAAACCGTATTGGAAATCGGTTGTGGCACCGCGCGTAATTTGGTGAAGCTGGCGTATCGACACCCGAATGCACGTTTATTCGGCATGGATGCTTCCCACATGATGTTGGACACCGCGCGTGAAAAATTGGCTGGCACATTGTATGCCCGCAAAATTTGCTTGCGCCAAGGTTTAGCGGATCAAATTACCCCGCAAGATTTTGGTTTGGTACAACCGTTTGATCACATTGTGTTTTCGTATGTGTTGTCGATGATTCCCGGTTGGCCATTGGCGTTGGAACATGCCTTACGCATCCTCAAGCCGGGTGGTTATTTGCATGTGGTGGACTTTTCCGATCAACAAACCATGCCGCATTGGTTTAGCCAAATGTTACTGACGTGGTTGGATTGGTTTCACGTTCACCCAGACCCCAATGTACCGACGTACTTGGAGCAATTAGCGACCCGCTCTCAAGACCACTTGCGTATGCGCCATTTGCCGGGGCGATACGCCTTGTTGGCTCACTACCAGAAGGGGGGAGAACCCGATGACCATCAATCAGAACTTCCGCAAATACCGCAGTATTTGGATTTCTGACACCCATCTTGGCTCGCGTGGCTGTAAAGCCGAGTTTTTATTGGATTTCTTGCAACACAATAATGCCGAACAGTTGTATCTGGTCGGCGACATTATTGACGGTTGGGCATTACGCAAACGTTGGTATTGGGATGCCTTTCATGATCAAATTTTACACCTATTGTTTGAACGTGCGCAGCGTGGCACGACGATTACCTATGTCAGTGGTAATCACGATGAATTCATTCGCCCGTTTATTCATCATCAAGTGACCGCGATTCGTTTAGAAGATGAAGTGGTACACACCACAGCGGATGGACGACGTTTCCTCGTGTTACACGGTGATCAATTCGATGGTGTGATGCAGTTCGCGCGTTGGCTCGCCAAACTCGGCGACTGGGCTTACGAACGTTTGCTGGTATTGAACACCGTTTACAACCGTGTGCGGCGTTGGTTGGGGTATCCGTATTGGTCGATTTCAGCTTACTTGAAACACAAAACCAAATCAGCGGTGAATTTCATTTCGGCATTTGAAGAAACGCTGGCGAAAGAAGCGAAAAAACGCCAATTGGATGGCGTGATTTGCGGGCACATTCACCATGCCGAAATTCGTGACATCGACGGTATTGTGTACTGCAATGATGGCGATTGGGTCGAAAGCTGCACCGCCTTAGTGGAAGAATGGGATGGTAGCTTACGCATTGTGCATTGGGTAGAACGTGATGTAGCAGTGGTGAGCGAGTCAGTAACGGAAACCGTGGGGAATGATGCCGTGATTGCTTAAGTTGCGCGGCGAGTCAACGCAAAAAGGAGTGCTGATTGGGCACTCCTTTTTTTATGCAAGCATTGATTGGTTGGGGGCGGTCTTATTTCAGACCATCCGCCGTCAACGGTTGCAGACTAGCTGCTGCTTTTGCGGTTGCATCACGTTTGTCTTTTGGTGAAGGAATGAAACCTTTGTCCGCCAGATAACCGTCTTCGCCCCATGCTGCTTCACTGGTGAATTCAGTGATGAAGTCTTTGAAGCCTTTGATTTGCTCAACGTGTGCGTTTTTCACGTACATGAACAACGGACGTGATACAGGGTAGCTACCATCCGCAATGGTGTCGAAAGTCGGGTCAACGCCGCCCACTTTAGAGCCTTTCACTTTGTCTTCGTTTTGCTCTAAGAAGCTGAAACCGAAGATGCCTAAAGCATTCGGGTTGGCTTCCAGTTTTTGCACGATCAAGTTGTCGTTTTCGCCAGCTTCGACATAAATGCCATCTTCACGAACGGTTTGGCACGCCGCTTTGTGCTCTTTTTCTTTGGCTTCAGCTTCATCTTTTTTGCCTGCGTCTTTAAGTTTTTTCGCTTCGTCTTTAATGGCATCCAATGGGGCAATGCCTTTACAGCCGCCTTCCATGACCATTTCTGCGAAAGCGTCGCGTGTACCGGAGGTTGGCGGTGGGCCTAACACTTCGATTTTGCTGTCTGGTAATGCCGCATTGACTTCTTTCCACGTCTTAGCGGTGTTATCGACCAATTCGCCTTTGTCGTTTGGTACTTTTTTCGCTAAAGCCATGAACAGATCTTTCAAGGTCAGTTCAAAAGCTGGTGCGCTTTTTGCGTTCGCAATAGCAATACCATCAAAACCGATTTGGATTTCAGTGATTTTGTCGACACCGTTTTTGCCACAACTTTCAAACTCGCCTTTTTTCATGCGGCGTGATGCGTTTGCAACGTCTGGTGTGTCAATGCCTACGCCAGAGCAGAATAATTTAATACCGCCACCAGTACCGGTGGCTTCCACTTTCGGGGCTGCATTGCCAGTTTTTTTGGCGAACTGTTCTGCTACGGTGGTAGCAAATGGATAAACGGTGGAAGAACCCACGATTTCGAGGTTATCACGCGCATGTGCAACCGTGGTGGTGAATGCCAAACCAGCAACAACTGCCAGAGCAAGTTTCTTCATGTCACTATCTCCAAGATAAAATCGGTATCGAACTGCTGCGTACTTTAAGCAGTGAATATGACAATTCTGTGACAACCCCGAAATTTTTGGGTTGTGGAACTTTCACGATTTTTATAAAGCTTCTAACCTTTGTGATCAAAACGTTTTGTCTAGTAAAGAATGGGGGAAATGATGCAACGAATACGTCGTTGGTGGCGGTTAAGCCGTTTGTTTGTGCATATCGTGGTGGGAATCAGTTTAACCGCATTGTTAACCGGAGTGTTGCGGTTTTCCGTGGAGCAAGCTTTTTTCCAACGGTTGATTACGTGGTGGTTGCGCAAAGTAGCGCAAATTTTGGGGGCGCAAGTGCAAATATTTGGTCAACCTGCTGGGCGCGGCGTGTTAATGGTGGCGAATCACATTTCGTGGTTGGATATTCCGTTATTGGGGGGCGCGACGTGCTTGCGTTTTTTGTCCAAAAAAGAAGTGCGCCATTGGCCGATTATTGGTTGGTTGGCGGATAAATCCGGTACGTTATTTATTGAACGCGGTAAAGCGGGGGCGGCGGTGGAAGCATCCCAAACCATTCTACAAGCGTTGCGTACCGAGCACGCGGTTTTACTGTTTCCTGAAGGCACAACAACCAAAGGCGAAGATGTCCGCACCTTTCATGCACGTTTGTTTGCGCCTGCTTTTGATGCGCAAGTTCCGGTGCAACCCGTGGCAATCCGTTACCCCGCGATGGCTGGCACAGGGCTGACGAATCCCATTGTGCCGTATGTGGATGAGCAATCGTTGGGGGATAATTTGCAAGGTTTGTTAGGGGAACGCTGTATTGCCGTGGAAATTCATTTTCTGCCACCCATCACCACGGAAGGTATGGAACGTAAGCGGGTTGCTGCGCATTGCGAGCAGCAGATTCGCGCCATCCTGAAGCACGAATCGCTGGAGTAGGAGTGTTGTTGTCTGGAGTAACGAACTTATGCTGCATCTTGCAGTGTGAGTTCGCCACTGGAACGGCGTTGCAAGCTGCCTTGCACGAAATGACGGTGATAACGGGTGTTGAGGTTATTCACATCGAGCAGGATGAAAATGTCGGCGACATTGAAGTCAGGGTCTAAACACGGTTCGCCCGCTACCCACGCGCCTAATTTGAGGTAGGCTTTCAGTAACGGGGGCATATTCACTTTGTTTGCGGGTTGCGTTGGCAGTAAACGCACTTTCGGTTTAACACGCAACGTATCAGGGGCTAAGTGATTGGCACGCGCTTCTTGCATAATCGCGGTGGCTTGTGCGCCGCCATCGTTCATGCTGATGCTGGCACAACCGAACATATAATCCACGCGGTGCATTTCCATGAATTGCGCCAAACCTAACCACAACATGCCAATGCCCGCACCATTGCGGAAATCGGGGTGAATGCAAGTCCGCCCGATTTCAATGGCATTGCCGCGTAATTGTGGGAATAAACTGCGTAAGTCGAATTCGTTTTCGGAATAAAAGCTACCCGCGCGTCGCGCATTCGCCGTGGTCAGAATGCGGGTTGAACCGACTACTTCATTAGTGTCGGCTAGGCGGACTAATAAATGGTGGCAGAAAGCGTCGTAATGGTCACGGTCAATGCCTTCGCTGGCACTGTCGAGTTGCGCCCCTTGTTCTTTGGCAAAAATGTCATAACGCAAACGCTGTGAGGCGTACACATCGTCTGGTGTGGCAGCCAGTTCAACACGCAACAGCGGTGCGTGGGGGCGTAAGTTAGTGTGATGATGTCGGGTCGCAGCGGTCATGGATACACTCCTTCGGTTTACCCAGACAGCTTAAAAAGCCCGTGTGACACGGGCGTGACAGTTATTTTGCAGTGCGGTTACAGTTTAATGGTTTGATTACAAACAGATTAAAGCTGATTAACCTTCCGGCGAAAACCGATACCCAGCACCGCGCACGGTCTGAATGTAATGGTCAAAACCGAAGGGCGAAAGCGTTTTACGCAAGCGCAGAATGTGTACATCCACGGTGCGTTCTTCCACGTATACATTGCGTCCCCAAGCGTTATCCAGCAATTGTTCACGGCTATACACGCGGTCAGGGTGCTGCATGAAAAACTTGAGTAAGCGGAATTCGGTAGGGCCAAAATCCAATTCTTCGCCATTCGCGGTGACACGATGGCTTAACACATCCAGATTTAAACCCGCAAATTCCAAGGATTCTTGGGGCGGCGTGGTGTGCGTGCGGCGCAATACTGCTTGAATCCGTGCAATCAATTCGGCGGGGGAAAACGGTTTGCTGATGTAGTCATCAATCCCCGCTTTAAAACCCGCGATCTTGTCTTTTTCTTCGCTACGCGCTGTCAGCATAATGACCGGAATGTCTTGGGTATTGCTGTCGCGTTGCAAACGGCGCACCACTTCTATGCCACTAATGCCGGGTAGCATCCAATCCATTAAAATTAATTGGGGGCGTTTGCGCTCAATTTCCGTATAAGCTTGTTCCGCATTCGCGGCTTCGCTGAGTTCATAGCCAGCGCGTTCTAAAGCTAACCCAACCATTTTGCGAATGGGCTGTTCATCTTCAACAATCAGAATGGTGCTCATGGTTAAACCTGCGTGAATACTCGTCCATGCAGGCATTAAAACCAAAAAATGTGTCAGTTCTATGACAACTTAATAAAAACGCAAATTTTATCTATAAGCCGCGCAGCAATTAAACAGCATTAGTTGGTACGTGATAAGCGCGTTTGCAATTCGCTGGCTAATGGCATGGCGGGCATGGATTGGCGGTAAATCGCTAAAATTTCAAGTAAACCAATTAAGGATGCATTGTAATCAATGGCGTATTCGTTTACCGAATAAGCGCGTGGATTATCCACATAACTCATGACCCCCTGATTTTGGGGGACGATGTTATCCTGCCCTATGATATTGGGGCCGCCGACTAATAAGCCCGGAATGGTGCGTTGAATCGCTGTACCAAATAAATGCACAGGCGTTTTGACAGCTTGTTCGCCTATGCTGGTGACAAATGATAGGGCAAACGGGTTACGCCCCAATAAAAAATCCACTTGATCCAATGCGGCGGCAAAATAATCGGGGTCTTTGGTGTAGTACCAAGCGTGGAGCAAGGTAATGCCTTCTTCCGCCAGCATTTTATTCGATCCCCACAAAAACCGATGATTTGCCATGTGCAAAGGGCATTGCTGCACCTGTGCTAAGGCTTGGCGTGCACGGTCTAACAAACGGGTTTTCACCACGGAACGTAACGACAGGAGCGCGTCGGAATGATCAAACGTCAGTAAATGCCATAACGATAATGAAGACGCATCTTTCCACTCGAACAAGTTGTAAGGAATATCCGTCACATTTTTCTGAATAAAATCGCGGTAAGTGGTTTTATTGGTGGTTAAATACAACTCGATGGCAGCGGCAAGTCGGTCATCATCATCAAATTCAAGGCTGGTTTCGGTATCGGTTTCGGAAGATAAGTATTTACCCGAACCGTTATCATCGCTTTTTTGCCAATCCACCTCCATTACGGGGTGTTTTTCCAACCATGCCCAAGCGTTTTCTGCCGCTGTGCGATAACGGCTGGCATCCGCAGGGCTTACTTCGCGGAATACACGTGCGGCTAATGCCATGCTGGAAGTAAATTTCGCGGTTTCGGGGGATGATGTGCCGAAAATGTATTGCTGTGCAGTGTCCTCTTCCGGTTTGCGCTCCGAAACCCACTGTGTGCCCGATACTTTACGGTACACCGCGCCATCCATGCGCTGCATTTTCAGCATCCATTCCAATTCATAAGCCACTTCATCCAATAAATCCGGCTTACCATTACTGGATTCAGGAATGTACAAATCACCGTCTTGATAACGCGCAGGTTGCATTAAATACAAACTCATTAAGCGATTCACCGTGACCGTCGCCGTCGCCATGTACTTGCCGAAATCGCCAGCATCATGCCAACCGCCCGTGACATCGTGCATGTCTTCGGCTTTATTCACCGCATCGCTCCGTGCGTAATACGCCTGCGTCGTGTGGCAAGCGGCGTGTTCCAAATGCGTAATGGTGTCTTGCAATACCACGCCACAACGTTGCAAATAATAACTGCGCTGCAATAACCACACGGCAGTGTCATACACATCCTCGCCAATGGTAAACGTCGGGGATTGGCTATCACCTTGGCGTAAAAAATACTGCCCCGCGATTTGCACACTACTGAAATCCAACCATTGCAAGGTCACGCCTTCTTTGGTTTTCTGCAAAGTCATGGGCGTAAGTTTTTTTAGCACCATATTGGTATTCGCAATCACCAATTCCACGGGGTCTTGCGAATGCGGATAAACCACAATGGCGCGTTTAGGTTCATGTGGTAAATAACCCGCTTGATTCACCGCAATGCGCGTGGTTTCTAATAACGGTGAAATATTGGGCGGATTTTGTGGGGCGGCATCTTCAATTGCGGCATTCGGGTCAGATGTTCCCGCAAATAACTCCGGCATAGCCGTTTCGGGCGTCTCCGTCGTTGGCGGTGGATCAGCATCAAAATCCATTTTAAACGCTACAGCATTCGCACTGTGCAGACACACAACCAAACACAAAACTCGCAACGATTGGGTAATGCACATGCACAGTGATCCTTATAACGAAACACTTCGGTATTGATAAGGTGAGGTTATTAACCTCTGGTCAGCATACTAAATGTACAAGGTTGATAAAAGGTTGGTGAAGAGGCTGAATGCCTGAAATCCATGCAATATTTTGCATAAACCTTTTTCATGAAGCAGAAAAATCTCCATCGTCGGGGATGTGTAAATAATTTTTGTTGGAATCCCCCATAACAATAAGGTTGATCTATTTTCTTTATGAATATTTGTTAGACTTTGATCACCATACATTCCATAAGGCTAATCTCATGATCAAACCTTTTCAGTTACCCAATGGGCAAACCATTTACGTTGAAGTTGAAGAAACCGAGATTCAAAACGCACCCATGACGCGCAAAACCCCCAGCGATTTGCCGCCCGGTGCAGAACCCACCAGCGTGATGGACGATTTGATTGTTGGTAGTAAGTTGTTGCAAGAAACCATCGCAGGTACGGCGCAAAGTGTGTACGACAGTCTGAAAAACTTACAACCGGACGAATGGTCGGTGGAATTAAATATCGGTTTAAAAGGCAAAGCGACCATTATTCCGGTGCTGGTCAGTAGCGAAGGCGAAGGCAGCATAAAAGTCACTGCTAAATGGAAAAAGTCGTAACTGACCCAGTTGTCCGCGATAACTAACTAAACAGCGGGGTGATGTGTGAGCTTGGAACTGGCTTTTGTGCGTGTATTTAATGGCAACCCAGAACAAGGCGGTGGGTTTGAAGGCACAGCGTTTTTTATTCGTCCACAACAATTACTCACCGCAAGGCATGTGCTGGAAAGCTGCCCGAACGGGGTGTTTTTGCGCGTGCCAGACGGTGGCGTATTAGCCATTGAGTCGCAATGGGTCGAAGCCTTTGAACGCGATGTTGCCACTATCCATTTGCCGAGGGCATTTCCCATTACCCCGTTGTTATTGGCACGAAGTCCGCCCAAGTTGCAGGATGCGGTAACGCTGTGCGGCTTTTTTGATGCACAACAATCCTTACACCAACGCCAGACGCACATTAGTGGCTATGTGAATGTGCAACACACTTGGAACATTGCCGATGGTGTGAAAGCGGGCATGAGTGGTGGTGCGGTGCTGCGTGACGGCGAATTGATCGGGCTGATTCAAGCACGGGATGAAGAAAGCAAGATCATTACCTACTGCATTCCGATTGATGTGATTCGTGCTTGTTTGGGGGAATTACCTGAACAGGAGCGCATAGCCACGGAAGATATTAGCGAGTTGCAACGCGCTGAAAGGGTATTCGTCGGGCGGCGTGAGGAATTGCAGCAATTGCAACGCGCCTTACTGATGAACCCGCAGCAGCCCGTAGCGATTACCGCCGTACACGGCATGGCAGGCGTGGGAAAATCGTGGTTAGCGGATCATTTTTATGTGACGCATCAACACCAATTCTCAGGCGGTTATCAGCGCGTGGTGTTAAACCCCGATAATCCAATGAGTGCGGAATTATTGCTGGCGGATTTAGCCGAACGTTTGCAAATTGCCGCACCAAAAGCGCAATTAGCTGCACAAGTGGCGTGGCGTTTGAATCAGCCGCGTACCTTGGTGCATGTGGAAAACGTAGATTCAAACGCAGCACTAACGGTGGCAACTCAGTTTTGTCAGTTGTTGCCGCGCTGTAGCATGGTGCTCAGTGGGCGGATTGACCATTTTGGTACGGCGCAACGCTGGCAACAGGTCACGCTCAAACCGTTCAATACCACGGATGCGTTGGCGCAATTGCAGGAAGAATTGCAATGGTTGGGGGCAGAAAACCCCGAACCCGCCGCTGCGCAACGGTTGGTGACGGTATTGGGTGGTTTGCCACTGGCGATTCACTTAGCTGCGGGGTATTTAGCTGCTGGTTACGATGTGGAAGCTTTTTTGTACGAATTGCACGCCACGGGGTTTAATCTGCCGCCGGAAGATGTCAGCGATGGGCTGTATAACCGCGATCAAGTGCGGGCGGTATTGCATTCCACTTTCCAGCTTTCCCTGCGTTTGTTCGCCGACCAAGCACGGCAATGGGACAATGCACCGACGTTATTGGCTTGTTTAGGGTACGCCCCCAGTGCGGGTTTTGGTTTGAGTATCGCTACCGCGCTCATGGAGCTGGATGAAATGCCAGCGCGTCGCTTATTGCGTACCGCGCAAAAACTGTCGTTGGTCGAATTGATGCAAGCCAAACCGGAGCGTTGGCAGGTGCATCCGCTATTGGCGGATTATTTGCGCCAAGGGTTGCCCGATAACACCGCCAGCGAACGTTTACACGCTTGGTTTTTGCAACGTTTGCCTGAGCCACCAGCAGCGGCAGGGCAACAACCGGATTACAGCGGTTGGCATGAACTCAATGCGGAACACGTCGCGTTAAGTGAATGGTTAGCCAACGTGCCAGCGGATTGGCAAGTAGCGGTCGAACGAGCAGGATCACAATACGCTATGCGCAATGGGCCGTTTGTGCATTGGGTGAATCTTTGCCAACGTGCTTTGCAAAACCCAACCCTGACGGACGAGCAACGTTCCAATGTGTTATTCACGCTTGCTTATGTGGCTCATAGCAGTGGTGATGTTGAGACAGCCTTACGCATCGCACACGACAAGGTTACATTGGACGGAAAAAATAATAATGAACGTGAAGCAACCCTAGCCAAAGGCCAAATCGCGGACATCCTGCAAGCACGCGGACAACTCGACGAAGCCCTGCGCATCCGCCAACAAGAAGAACTGCCCGTGTATGAACGGCTCGGCGAGGTGCGTGAAATCGCCATCACGAAAGGCCAAATCGCGGACATCCTGCAAGCACGCGGACAACTCGACGAAGCCCTGCGCATCCGAACCGAAGACCAACTGCCCGTGTATGAACGGCTCGGCGATTTACGCGCATTGTTAGTGGGGCGAGCTAATCTAGCGATATTGTATTTACAACGTGGTGCAGAAGGTGATTGGCAACAGGCGAATACATTGCTTTGCTGGTCATTGCAAGCCGCGCAACAGATGCAGCTTCCCGAAGCGGGGCAAATTGCGGGTATTCTGAAACAGGTGGGTTTACATTGCGATTCGGATTAAACCCTCCGACTTGAAAATGGTAACGGGGGCAGTGCGCACGAATCACCGCCCTCGTGCTAAAATCGCCGCATCGCAGATAGGATGGAGTACCCACCATGCAAGCCGTTTACCTCAATCCCCTCACCGACTTTGGTTTTAAAAAGCTGTTTGGCGAAGAACCGCACAAGGATTTGCTGATTAGCTTTCTCAATACTTTGTTGCCGGAAAAGCATCAAATCGCCACGCTGCAATACACCAAAAACGAATACCAAGGCGTTAGCCCAACGGATCGCAAGGCAATTTTTGATCTGAACTGTATCAGCAATACAGGTGAGCGGTTCATTGTTGAATTGCAGAAGGTCAAACAGATGTATTTCAAAGACCGAAGTATTTATTACGCGACCTTTGCGATTCAGGAACAAGCGCAGCGCGGCGATTGGGACTATAAATTGTCTGCCGTTTACACGATTGGCATTCTTGATTTTTTAATCAGTGATGATGCCAAAGACGTAATTTATTACGCGCAATTAAAAGATCAACACAACCAGCTTTTCTACGATAAATTATCGTTTATTTACCTGACCTTACCCAATTTCACTAAATCTCGCGCTGAATTGAGAACGTTGCAAGATAAGTGGCTGTATGTGTTTCGCCACCTCGCGGAACTGGACGAAATTCCACCCGAATTGCAAGAAAGCGTGTTTCACAAACTGTTCCAAATTGCCCAAATTGCCCAGTTCAACCCGCAAGAACGCCAAGCCTACGAAGACAGCTTAAAACATTACCGCGACTTGAAAAACTCCAACGACACGGCGCGATTGGAAGGTTTGCAGGAAGGGTTGGAAGAAGGCGAAAAGATCGGCATCGAAAAAGGCAGAGCGGAAGGTGAGCAAATTGGAATGGAGAAAGGCACAGCAGCGATTGTGAACACAATGGCAGCTAAAGGTTTGGATATTGCCACCATCGCTGAGATGACGGGCTTACCTGTTGCAACCGTGCAAACGTTATTAAGCCAAAACCGTTTTTAAATATTACGCAGGCTGTTCATGCTGGCAAACAAACGCATTGGGTCGTCAGTCATCGGTTCAAAAAAGTCGAAATGTTGGTAAAAGCTGAGGGCTTGTTCATCCAGTATGTCGAGCATCAAGCCGAATGCAGGCAAACCTTGGTCAGTGAGTTGCACGGCATGGCGTAACGCGCTAATCAGTATTTTTGCCCCTAAACCTTTACCTTGGTGTTGTTGGTCGATAGCGAGTCTTGCTAAGAGCACAACAGGAATGGGGTATTGGGGTAACGATTGGTGGGTTGGTAGGCTAGTTTTACTAACATTAGCGGCGGCGAGTGTGTAATACGCAGCTATGGGGAGTTTTTCTACCTGCACATCTTCAAGCAACACCCATGTACTGCTTAAACCGAGTTCAGCATGTTTAGCGGCAAATCGCGTTAGGAATTGATCCATGCTCGGTTTGCCGCAGTGGAAGGTTTTCGTGTTGTGCAGCGTTTTGTCGAGACGGGCGAGTGTTTGAATGAATGCCATTGCTGCTTAAAAGCCTTCTGTGTCCAGTTTACGAGCTGCTGCACGCAGACGAGGGCTAGGTGGGCGGCTTTGTTTACACAAGGTGGCAAAGCGTTCAAATTGCGCATTGCTCAACAGGATTTCGGTTTCATTGCGTAAGATATTAGGGGCATCTTGTTGAATTAGCCGCACTAAATATTCGGTAACAGTGCATCCTAATGTTGTTGCTGCGCGTTCTGCGAGTTGTTTGATTTGCTCATTAACACGCATGTCAATGCGGTGTGCGGCAATAGCCATGAGTGATTTCCTCTGTTGCTGAGTGAAGATAGTCACAGTTTAATGTACACATGGTTTCCGTACAATATTTCGCATAAACCTTCTGCATTAAGCAGAAAAAAGCCCCATTGCTGGGGCTTTCGCTTGAGCGTTGCAGTAAAGCCTTAGTCTTTAATGCGGTATTCGGCAGAACGGGCGTGGGCAGTTAAGCCTTCGCCGTGCGCGAGAATCGAGGCGATTTTGCCGAGTTCGGACGCGCCTTGTGCCGAGCAGTCGATGAGTGAGGAACGTTTTTGGAAGTCGTACACACCCAACGGGCTGGAGAATCGCGCGGTGCGTGAGGTGGGCAGAACGTGGTTGGGTCCTGCACAGTAGTCGCCCAAGGCTTCGGCGGTGTAGCGTCCCATGAAAATCGCGCCCGCGTGGCGGATTTGTTTCGCCATTTCGCGCGGATTTTCGACCGATAATTCCAAGTGTTCTGGCGCGATGTAGTTGGCGACTTTCACCGCTTCGTTCATGTCTTGCGCAAGAATCAGTGCGCCGCGCCCTTGCAACGAGGTGCTGATAATGGTTTTACGCGGCATGGCTTCGACCAGTTTGTTAATGCTGGCTTGGACTTGCGCGATGAAATCCGCATCAGGGCACACGAGGATGGATTGCGCGTCTTCGTCGTGTTCGGCTTGTGAGAACAAGTCCATTGCA
Source organism: Pseudomonadota bacterium (assembly GCA_039797295.1). Lineage (GTDB taxonomy): Bacteria > Pseudomonadota > Gammaproteobacteria > Thiotrichales > Thiotrichaceae > Thiothrix. The sequence goes on from JBDKID010000002.1 coordinate 153,449, forward strand.
ATCCAATCGGGGTTGGTTTTGCCGTCGCAGACCACGAGGATTTCGGAAGGCCCTGCAATCATGTCGATACCGACTGTGCCGTACACCATGCGTTTGGCGGTGGCGACGTAGATATTGCCGGGGCCGACGATTTTATCCACTGGCGGTACGGTTTGTGTGCCGTAAGCCAAGGCTGCTACTGCTTGTGCGCCGCCAATCGCAAACACGCGATCGACGTTGGAAATCGCAGCGGCGGCTAATACCAGTTCGTTGACTTCGCCGTCTGGTGTGGGCACAACCATGATTAATTCCGGCACGCCCGCGACTTTCGCCGGAACAGCGTTCATTAATACCGACGACGGATACGCCGCTTTGCCACCCGGAACGTACAAGCCTACGCGGTCTAATGCGGTGACTTGTTGTCCCAGCAATGTGCCATCGGCTTCGGTGTAGCTCCACGAATCCATTTTCTGGCGTTCGGCATAGGCTTTAATACGCGCGGCGGCTTGTTCCAGCGCGGTACGTTGTTCCGGCGTGATGTTGTGCAAGGCTTGTTGTAAGCGTTCCAGCGGGATTTCCAATTCCGCCATGCTGCCTACGCTCATGCGGTCAAAGCGATTGGTGTATTCGACCACCGCTGCATCACCACGTTTGCGCACGTCTTTGAGGATGCCATTCACGGTATTGAATACCGCATCATCCGATACGCTATCCCACGCCAGCAAATCTTGCAGGTCTGACCAGAAGTTTGCGTCGGTGGTGGTTAAGGTTCTGACATTGAGCATAAAGTGCTACTCCGATTAACCTTGGCGGCGTTTTTCGACCGCTTCCGCTAACTGGTTTAATACCGCATCGGTGGTATCCCAGTTAATGCAAGCGTCGGTAATGCTTTGCCCGTAAACCAATTCTTCGCGCTTTTTGCCATCGGCTTTTTGGTTGCCTTCGACCAAGTGGCTTTCAATCATTACGCCAGTAATCGCTTTGCTGCCGGAAGCAATTTGCCCTGCAACGTCAGTCGCGACTTCCGGTTGACGGCGGTAGTCTTTGTAACTGTTAGCGTGGCTGAAATCGACCATTAAGTACGGTGGTAATTTGGCTTTTTCCAAGGCAGCAACGGCGGCGGCAACGCTTGTTGCGTCGTAGTTGGGTTCTTGACCGCCGCGTAAAATGACGTGGCAATCTTCATTACCTTTGGTAGCGAAAATCGCGGTACGCCCTTCTTTCGTTACCGATAAGAAATGGTGTGGACGGCACGCCGCGCCAATCGCATCCACGGCAATATTGAGGTTGCCGTAAGTACCGTTTTTGAAACCAATTGGGCAGGAAATGCCAGAAGACAATTCGCGATGACCTTGGCTTTCGGTGGTACGTGCGCCGATGGCTGCCCAGCTAATCAAATCCGCAATGTATTGCGGGCTGATCAAGTCGAGGTATTCGGTAGCGGCTGGCATCCCTTGATTGTTCAGGTCTAACAGCAACTTACGCGCCATGCGCAAGCCTTTGTTAATGTGGAAGCTATTATCCAGATCAGGGTCATTGATCAAGCCTTTCCAACCCACCGTCGTGCGCGGCTTTTCAAAATACACGCGCATAATAATGTGTAATTGGTCTTTCAGGCTGTCGCGCAATGGTTGTAAGCGTGCGGCGTATTCCAGTGCGGCATCCACGTCGTGAATGGAGCAAGGGCCCGTAACGACCAATAAGCGATCATCTTCGCCGTGCAGAATGCGGTGTGCTTCTTGACGGGCGTTATAAACCGTTTCGGTGGCTGCTTCGGTCATGGGGAACTCGCGGTGTAATTCCACTGGCGGAGTCAGTTCGTGCATACCGATAATGCGCAGGTCGTCGGTTTCGTATTTCATGGTGTAGTCCTCAGCTCTACCGCGCTCTGGATGTGGGCAACTAGCTCACGAATCGGCGCGTGTTTCAGTTTCATGGATGCTTTATTCACAATCAAGCGCGACGTAATGTCCGCCATGTGTTCCAGCGGTGCAAGCCCGTTTGCCCGCAAGGTATTGCCGGTATCAACCACATCGACAATGCAATCCGCCAAACCCACTAATGGCGCGAGTTCCATTGAGCCGTACAGCTTAATGACATCGACTTGGCGACCTTGTTGGGCAAAGTATTGGCGCGTGCAATTGACGAATTTGGTCGCCACTTTCAAGCCCGTTTCCGGCAACGGTTTATTGGGGAAACCCGCTACCATTAGTTTACAGCGGGCAATTTTCAGGTCGAGCAATTCGTAAACGTCTTGCCCGCCGTGTTCCATCAGCACGTCTTTACCGACCACGCCCAAATCCGCCGCCCCGTATTGCACGTAAGTGGGGACGTCGGTGGCACGAATCATCACAATTTTAATGTTGGGGTGATTGGTGTCGATAATCAGTTTACGACTGGTATCGGGGTCGTCAATCGGCTCAATACCCGCCGCTTTTAACAGCGGCTTGGTATCGTCGAAAATGCGCCCTTTGGAGAGCGCGATGGTAATGGTTTCTTTCATATCACTCGTTTACCCGCTGGATGTTTGCACCGAGTCCAGACAGCTTTTGTTCAATGCGTTCGTAACCACGGTCAGTGTGATAAATACGGTCAACCGTGGTTTTACCCGTGGCAGCCAAACCCGCCAACACCAAGGAAGCCGAAGCGCGTAAGTCGGTTGCCATCACTTGCGCACCTTTGAGTTCCGGCATTCCGGCTACAATCGCGGTATTGCCTTCCAAACGGATGTTCGCGCCTAAACGCATCAGTTCCGCAACGTGCATCATGCGATTTTCAAAAATCGTTTCGACAATCACGCCAATGCCTTTGGCACAAGCATTCATTGCCATGAATTGCGCTTGCATGTCGGTGGGGAAAGCTGGGTACGGATCAGTGCGAATATCCACTGCTTTCAGCGTGCGTCCGCGCATATCGACTTCGATCCAATCTTCGCCCGTTGTCACCAATGCGCCCGCTTCGGTGAATTTGTGTAATACCGCATCCAATGTATCTGGCGCGGCTTTCAAAGCGCGAACACGCCCGCCCGTAATGGCAGCGGCGGCTAAGAATGTGCCAGTCTCAATGCGGTCAGGTAATACGCTGTAATCCACGCCTTGCAGTTTCTCAACACCTTCGACGGTGATTTTATCCGTGCCCGCGCCGTGGATTTTCGCGCCCATTGCAATCAAGCAGTTGGCTAAATCCACCACTTCCGGTTCACGCGCGGCATTTTCCAGCACGGTTGTGCCTTCCGCGAGTACCGCTGCCATCAGCAAGTTTTCCGTGCCGGTAACGGTTACGATGTCCATCATAATCCGCGCACCTTTGAGGCGAGCGGCTTTGGCACGAATGTAGCCTTCTTCGACCACGATTTGCGCCCCCATTGCTTCCAAACCCGTGAGGTGGATATTGACCGGACGTGTACCAATCGCGCAACCACCGGGCAGGGAAACTTCCGCTTCGCCGTAACGTGCCAACATTGGCCCTAACACGAGGATGGAAGCACGCATGGTACGTACCAAATCATACGGTGCGCAAAAGTGCTGAATCGTTGCTGTATCGGTATGGATATTATTATCGTCGTCAAACGCAACGTGTACGCCCATGCCCGCAATCACCGCCGCGAGGGTGGTGACATCTTTCAGGCGCGGCACATTGCGGATGGTCATGGGGGTTTCTGCCAGTAAGGTGGCAGCCAATAAGGGTAATACCGCATTCTTCGCACCGGAAATGACCACTTCCCCGTCCAGTGCTACCCCACCTTCGATAATCAGTTTTTGCATTGCATTAATATCCGATTCAGTCGCTTGTCAGCAAAAGGATGGAATAATAACGAAAATTGTTGCTGGATTCATCGCGTAGCGCAAACTTTCATGGCATCGGTCACGCTTACGGGAACTAAATAATGTGATACCGCATCAAACGTAGCGTGATTGGGGAGCAGACTGTACGAGCGGGGGCAAGTGCAAGTCTGTTTAAAAACAAATTGGGGCTAAAACAATCATGACAAAAGTAGGGAACTTTTGCGGGAAACACCTGTGGGTGTCTTTCCTGTTGCTGGCGGGGGTAATGGGCGGCAATACTGCTCATGCGTTCTATAACAGTTATTCAGCATTGGGGACGAATACCAACGAAATCCGTGAAGACGACTCCAGTGCGCCATTCATTGACCTGTTCAAAATGTCGTTACCGTTTCGTGAAGCCAGCCCGTTAACCAAGGGCGATGTGCAATACGATAATTACGGTTGGGTGAGTCGTTTAGGTGATGGGGCACAAGCGGGGACGCGCTTTATCAGCAAGTTGCCAGCGGGAACGATTCCGCAAGGTTATTACAGCGTGTTGTACGACGGCGAAGGCAAACTCGAATACGGCAATGATGCCAGCTTGGTCGAGCACGGCGCGGGTCGCGATGTGATTATGATTGCACCGGGTAGCGATAATGAACTGAATGCGACTTTGTACATCAAAGCCACCAATCCGGCGAACTACCTGCGCAATATTCGTATTCTGCCGCAAGGGGGGATTTGCGCGAGCAATCCATTCCAACGTGTGAATGGGGCAGGGCAATGCCGTGGTGATTACTTATCTTTCGAGCAAAACGCCAGCAAGATCATTTTTAACCCGGATTACCTGACTTACATGCGGGATTTCCGTGTGATTCGTTTCATGAACATGAGCGGTATTACGCGCAACCCAGTGTATGCGTGGGAAGATCGTGCCAGCATTGATCAGGAAACATGGGGCGGGGCAGAAGGCATTCGCGGCGCACCAATGGAAGTCATGGTGGAATTGGCGAATCGTTTGCACGCTGACCCGTGGTTTTCCTTACCTCATGCGGCGAATGACGACTTCGTGAGACGCTTTGCCGATTATGTGCGCGTTAACCTTGATCCCAGCTTGAAAGTGTACGTGGAATACACCAATGAAGCGTGGAATGGCATTTTTACCCAACACGCTTATGTTAAGCAGCAAGGTGTGCGTTTGGGCTTAGACCCTGATCCGAATCAAGCCGCTTACAAATATTATTCCCAACGCTCCGTGGAAGTTTTCACGATTTGGGAACAAGCGTTTGGCGGAAAAGAGCGTTTGGTGCGGGTTTTGTCCGGCTTAGTGGGCAGCACGCCAATGACCAAAACGATTTTGTCGTATCGTGATGCGTATCGTTCAGCGGATGCTTACGCCGTCGCGCCGTATGTGTATGGCGACACCAATGCGTTGCGTCAGGCGCACAGCGTGGGGGAAATTTTCAATATCATGACGAATCCGAAATACGCGCATTCCTTACCCAATGAATTGGCCTCGATTCGTAAACAAGCGGACATTACCAACGGTTTTGGGGTGGATTTGATTGCTTACGAAGGTGGGCAGCATTTGGTGGATTGGAATACGCGCACGGATAGCGACCAACTCAATCAATTGTTCTACCAAGCGAATCGCCACCCGCAAATGGGTACGATCTACAATCAATTGCTCACGGGTTGGAAGCAAGCGGGTGGGAAGCTGTTTGTGCATTACACTTCGCCGCGCATTTACCGCAAATACGGCAGTTTCGGTGCGAAAGAATACATTACCCAGCCGAATACCCAAGCTCCGAAATACCAAGCGATGGTGAACTTTTCACGCGCCAATCGTTGCTGGTGGGATGGTTGTTCGGGGAATGATTTGGTGCGGCATACCAAACCCGCCACCACGCTGGAAGCCATGAAAACCTTGTCCGAGCCGTTGGACAGTTCCGCGCCACAATACAGCGAATCGGCTGTTCCGGCGACGAACCCGCCTATGTTAGATCAGCAAGCGGCTAATGATACTGTTGCCACTCGCATGTTGGTTTCCATGCGCAGCGATGCCAATGGTGTAGCAGTGCCGAGTGTGGTGGGCGCGGATGCCGTGGTGCGTGGGGCGCGAAATGCGCGTGATCCGTGGCAAGGCGCGGCAGCTTACCCGTTACGCACGGTGGTAAATGGGCACATTAGTGATGCTAAAGATTTAGCCGCAGTGTGGCAAGCAAGTTGGGATCAGCACGATTTGTATGTGCGTGTAGCGGTGGAAGACGACAGTTTCCAAGGTGATTCGACCATTCCGTGGGATGACGATGCGGTGGAGCTATACATTGACGCTAATGGTTCAGGGTTGGGGCGTTATGACGGCTCGAATGACTTCCACTTTATTTTTAGTGTGAAAGATAATCGTGTGGCATTGGGTAAGAATTCGCCGCAAGATCAGCGCATTCCCATGAATCATCAAGTAACGCGCGAAGGCAATGGCTATGTCTTGACCGCCATCATCCCGTGGTCGGCGTTACGCATTCAGCCACAAGCGGGCTTGCGTTTAGGCGTGGATGTCCACGTTGGTGATGACGATGATGGTGGGGCGCGTGATGGTAAATTGACGTGGCACGATAGTCAGGACGACGCATGGCGCAATCCATCGCTGTTTGGGCGCGTGGTGTTGGGGGAATAAAAAGGTTGCAAAAAGGTTGCAGTATTAGCTAAGGATGAACCCAGGGCTAATACTGCTGCTTCGCGGCAACTTTAGCCGTGGGTTTCAAGTTGCCAGCGCTAGTAATGCATTGCGGTATTCGAGAGTGACAGGCTGTTGGTTTTGATCTTTCAGAATGCCGCCTAATGCTGCGGTTAAACGTTCAGCAGTGCGCAAAAAGTCCTGAATCGCATCGCCATTATCAATCAGACTTGGCAGATTTAAGATCAAGGATAAACCGGGGGTGCTTTCTTCCACCAATTCTTCAGGGATAAGCGTCCACGGTTTCACACCATTGGCAATGCTAAATAAGCTGGCTTCGCCTTTTTCGGTGAGAATGTAGCGGTGGAAAATATCCATATCCCCAAAATACAGTCCACTATTTTCCAGAGCTTTCAGGACTTCTTCTCCCGGAAAACCCATTTCAGTGTCGGCTGCCACAAATAGAATTAATTGCGGCGGTAATTGTGTTGCCTGTGGCGCAGGAGCTTTTTCAGGGGGCGCATCATGATTGGATGGAGTACGTCCACTTACGCCAGACATCATGGCATCCGACATATTGCGGGCATTAGCAGAAGGACGTTTGCCATCACGCGCTACGACATCCTCTAGCACACTAGAGGTTTCATTGCCGTCAGCATCGCGTAATAGGGGGATATTGTCGTCGCGTTTTTGCGGTAAATGACGACGCGACATGCGGCTAATGATGTAGATTGCAACCAATGCTACCAGCCCTAACACCATGATAACGAGGCTTATGAGTTCCATTTTAAATCCTTCTGTATCCTTGCCTTAGGCGTTTCATCAGCCATTCGCTAGTTTGACCGCTTCAGCCATATCTACCGAGACCAGCCGCGAGACACCTGCTTCACGCATGGTAACACCGATCAAGTTTTCGGCAAGTTCCATCGTGGTTTTATTGTGCGTAATAAAAATGAATTGTACTTGTTCTGCCATGTGGCGCACCAGCTCACAGAAGCGTCCAACATTGGCTTCATCCAGTGGTGCATCGACTTCATCCAGCATACAAAACGGTGCAGGGTTTAGCTCAAAAATGGCAAACACTAAGGCTACCGCTGTTAAAGCTTTTTCGCCACCTGACATTAAATAAATACTCGAAATTCGTTTACCCGGCGGACGCGCCATAATAGCCACCCCCGTGGTTAGTAAATCATCCCCCGTCATGGCGAGGTAGCATTCGCCCCCTCCAAATAAACGTGGGAACATTTCCTGCAAGCGAGCATTGACCCGTTCAAATGTCGTTTGGAAACGTGTGCGCGTTTCGCGGTCGATTTTACGAATCGCGCTTTCTAAAGTCTCTAATGCGGCGACCAAATCGGCATTTTGCTGGTCGAGATACTGCTTACGTTCACTTTGCGCTTGGAATTCGTCGATGGCTGCGAGATTAATCGCCCCCAAACGCTGAATGCTACGTTGGGTACTGTCTAATTGCTGTTGCAGTTCGCTGAGCGTGGCGTGACCGAGTGCGGTTTGTAACTGCGTTACGTCAAATGCGGTTTGGGCGAATTGTTCGGCAATAGTCTGTTCGCGCACTTGGCTGGTTTGCCACGCGAGTTTGCAATTATCTTGCACGCTGCGGAGTTGTTCGGCTTGGCGTTCGGCTTGCGCCCGCGCTTGTTCGTGCTGCCGAATGGTTTGATCCAAGGTTTGTAAGGTTTGGCGGGCATGTTGTAAACGCTGTTCGACGCGAGCTGAGGCGATTTGCGCCGTACTGAGTTGGGTTTGTAAATCGTGTAAAGGGTCGTCTTGGGCTTGCGCTTGCAGGAGCAAGGTTTCGCGTTGTTCTTCGAGTAAGGCTAGACGGCTTTGCACGCGCTCCAATTGTTGTTGACTGTGAACGCGCTGCTGCCGCTGGTTTTCCCGTTCTAAACGTAATTCCAACACTTCATCTTGCAAGTCACGTACTTCACGGCGTTGTTCGCTAACGCTTTGCTGACGTTCCGCGCGTGCGGCGGCAAGTTGTTCGCGCTCAGTTTGGGCGATTTCCAAGTGCGCTAACGCCGCGTTGCGGCATTCGGTAGCGAGTAAATGTTCTTCTTGTTGTTCGGCTAATTGCGCGTGCAATTCGTCATGTTCGTGGCTGATTTGGGTACGGCGTTGCGCGATTTGTTCCAGCCGTTGTTGCAAGGCGGTAAGGCGGCTGTGCAATTCGGCTTCGCTGCGATGCAAACGATGCGTGGTGGTTTGTGCGAGTTGGCGTTGCTGTTCGGTGTCGCGTAATTGTTCGCGTAACTGCTCTGCATGGGTGTGTAATGCACCCAAACTGGCTTCCAGTGTGGTTAATTGCTCGCGTAATTGTTCGATTTCTTGCTGGCGTTGCAACATGCCGCTGGTGGCATCATCGTGCTTGCGCCAGCGTATCCAGTTTATGCCCACCCACACGCCATCGCGCGTAATGCAGCTTTCACCGTCGCGTAGGGTAGGGCGTAACGCTAAGGCGGCGGTGACATCTTCTACACAACGAATCCCTGCAAGCAAAGCGCGAGCAGCAATGGGGGTGTGAATGCCATGCGCAAGGTAAGCCGTATCTATCGCATGGTCTGTCGTGTTGCTTGCTGCTGTCGTATCCAGCAAGGTGACGCTGGCATTGGGCGCGGGCAGTGCAATATCGCCATGTGTTACGCAAATCGCTTCTAAATCCGTACCGAGCACGGTTTCCACCGCCGTTTCCCAACCAGCAGTAACGCGCAATGTTTCCGCAAGTCGCGGCTGCTGTTGCAAAGCGTGTTGTTGCAGCCAGTGTTGCAGATTTTTATTGGCTTTGTGCAATCCGGCTTGTTGCAAGGTTTCCAGCGCGGCTAAACGCCCTTGTGCCGCTTGGCGTTGTGAACGCTGCTGATCCAATGTCGCTTGCACGTCGCGTTGCGTTTGCTGTTGTTGCTGTAAGGTCGTGTTTAAGGTGGCTAATTGGCTTTCCGCTGCGGCTAACTCGCGGCTGGCTTCCTCACGTTGTATGGCAAGTGCTTGAAAGTCTTCTTGGTAACGTTGCGTACTGAGATTGGTAGCTTCTTGGTGTAAGCGTTCGAGGCGTTGCGTGGTTTGCTGTAATTGGCGTTCGATTTGTTCCATCCGCGCTTTTTCCACTTGCGCTTGACGGGTGGGTTCGGCGATTTGTTGTTGAATCGTGTGCCATTGTTCCTGCCAATCACTGAGGGCGTTTTCCGCATCGCACAAGCGTTCTTCCGCCATTGCTAACTGCTCGTTTAACGCGGTTTCTTGCGGTTCGAGTTCGCGGATTTTCTGGTTACTGTTGAACAGTTTATTGCGATCTTCGGCAAGGTGGTGCAAGGCTTCGCTAATGCTTTGTTCGAGTTGCTGTAAGGCGGCCTGTTGGCGGTGTTGCAAATCTTGATGGTGCTGAATGCTTTGTTCAAGGCGCGAAATGTCCGCACCCGTTTGGTAATACTCGCCCTGCACCGTGTTGAACGTGTCGTGCGCTTGGGTGTGTTGTTCGCGTAATTCAGTAAGGCGTTCTTCCAATGCTTGCACTTGGGCTAATTGCGTTTGATAGGCTTGCGCGTGCTGGCTTAAGGCTTGTAATTGCTGGGCGTTTTCGGCTTGTAAGACTTGCCATTGGCGTAGTAATACGCTGGCATGGGTGCGGCGTTCGACATCGCGCAATTCACGGAAACGTTGTGCGGCTTTGGCTTGCTTATCGAGGCGTTCGAGTTGTTGCGCGATTTCGTCGCGTAAGTCGGTTAAGCGTTCAAGGTTTTCGCGGGTATGTGCCATGCGTGTTTCGGTTTCGCGACGGCGTTCTTTGTAGCGCGAAATGCCAGCGGCTTCTTCCAAAGTGTTGCGCAATTCTTCGGGTTTGGCTTCGATCAGGCGCGAAATCATGCCTTGTTCGATAATCGCGTAACTGCGCGGCCCTAAACCCGTGCCCAAGAAAATATCGGTAATGTCGCGGCGACGGCAGCGCGTACCGTTCAAAAAGTATTTGGAATCGCCGTCACGACTGACTTGGCGTTTAATGGAAATTTCGGCGTATTGTGCGTATTCACCATCCAATTTCCCCGCGCTATTGTCGAAAACCAATTCCACGGAGGCTAAACCCACGGGTTTGCGCGAGGATGAGCCGTTGAAAATCACGTCGTCCATTGACGCGCCGCGCAAGTTTTTGGCGGAAGTTTCGCCCATTACCCAACGTACTGCATCAATGGTATTGGATTTGCCGCAGCCATTAGGACCTAAAATCCCCGTGAGATTACTACGCAAATCCAGCGTCACAGGGTCGACGAAACTCTTAAAGCCAGCAATGCGGATTTTGCTCAAACGCACTCGAATTTTTCCTGATTTTACGGCGTAGTAATGGACAAACCGGCAAGCATGATATAAAACCAGCGCATTTTCAACATCCGCCCGACTGTGCATCGGGTTAGACAGGAGCAATACAATGTCCACACGCCCTAGCAAAGAACTCGAAATCTTTTTAAACCCTAACCCACAACGCGATTACACCATTCGCATTGATGTACCGGAATTCACCTGCATTTGCCCGAAAACCGGTCAGCCCGATTTCGCGCAATTCAAAATCGAATACGTTGCGGATGACAAATGCGTCGAGCTGAAATCGCTGAAACTCTACATGTGGAGCTACCGTGAAGAAGGCGCGTTCCACGAAGCCGTGACCAATAAAATCCTCGAAGATTTAGTCGCAGCAACCGCACCGCGCTTCATGCGTTTAACCGGCGTGTGGAATGTGCGCGGCGGGATTTACACCACCGTCGTGGTCGAACACCGCAAAGATGGCTGGATTCCTGCGCCGAAAGTCGAATTGGCTTAAGCAGTACGCTTACAGCCACTTGCGCCATTTGAACGCGGCAAGCATGGCAATGGCAAGCACGAGCATTATTCCCCACACGTCGTAATAGCCGTAATGCCAATGCAGTTCCGGCATGTTCTCAAAGTTCATGCCGTACACCCCAACAATAAAGGTTAGTGGAATAAAGATTGTCCCGACAATCGTGAGCACGCGCATAATGTCATTCATGCGATTACTCAGGCTGGAAAGGTAAATATCGAACATTCCGCTGAGCATTTCCCGATACGTTTCAATCAGATCAATGATTTGTACAGCATGGTCGTAACAATCACTGAAATACGGGCGTAATTCAGTGTTCACCAAATCACCATCGTGCTGAATCAAACGGCTAAGCACTTCGCGTTGCGGCCATAATGCACGGCGTAACAGCAGCAAATCGCGTTTTAAATCGTGCAACTGATTGAGCAAGCGTTTATTCGGGTTGCTTAAAACCTGTTCTTCCAAATCTTCAATGTGTTCGCCGAACGCTTCCAGTAATGGAAACGCCGAATCAATAACCACATCCACCAGCGTGTAGAGTAAATATTCCACGCCGCGCCCACGAATTCGTCCCATGCCTTTGCGCAAGCGTTCCCGTACTGGCTCAAAGGCGGCACTATTGCTGCAAAAGCTGAGTAAATGCCCATTACCAATGAATAAATTCACCTGCTCCAACACAATATCGCCATCAATCCAATACGGCAGATTCAAAATCAAAAAGGTGTATTGTTCGTGGAAATCGAGTTTAGGGCGTTGCCCGCTATTGAGAATGTCTTCCAAGGCTAAAGGATGTAAGCCAAAAATCTCACCCAAACGACTCACGGTTTTTACATCGTAAGTGCCGGAAATATCCAACCAATCCTGTAACTGATTATGCGTCGCGGCTTGGCATTGTTCCTCACTTGGCGCAACGATTTCTGTGAATTGTTCCGCATCGTATTCAAACAAACGGATTTGCGGCGCGTCGCTGTGGGTATGGCTGGTCAATGTACCGGGGGGCGTACCGGGGAGATTGTAACGTTTACCGAAAGTTTCCATAGTGATCCATAATGCTATTATTTAGCCGATTTTATCGCGGAATCTAACAGCATTGCACCTATTGACGGTATATAATAGCGTCATATAATGACAACACTTCGGACAGTTTACGCAGCGATAGCACCATAATTACAGAGGTCTGCGAAGGCTTGGCTGGATTTTATGGCACTGAAGTCGAGTTTTAAGTGA
>JBDKID010000003.1:0-213212 GCA_039797295.1 Pseudomonadota bacterium
CACCGGCTAACACGGGCAACCCTGATGCACCCAAGAAAACCCTAACGCTCAAGCGCACGGCAACACCGACCAATACGCCAGCGACTCCAGCCGCCACTCTAGCCGTGACTCCAGCCGCCACACCCACACCAACCTTGCAACGTGGGGCGAAACGCATCATTCGGCGTGAAGAACTCACGGGTGTACAGAAAGCCGGAACAATCAAACCCAAGCAACCCAAACAGAAAAAGCCCAAACCCAACCGCAAACGCCAACCACCCAAACCCAAGAAAACACCACCTAGCGAACTGCGTGCCAAAGAACTCAATGACTCGCTGAATAACTTCATGGTCTGGCTGCATTACCAACCGCTTGCCCTTGGCATTGAAAAGCAAATCTTCAAGCACGTTAACGACCTGCAACTATCTGCCAGTAAGCGCGTGGTTCAGAAACTCTTGCACTACCACACCCACAACACCCGCTACTTGCAAAACATTGGCGCGGGCGGTGTGCGTTACAACCTCGAAGGCACAGAAAGCGGCGTGATTGTCCAGTTAGAACGCGAACACGCGGGGCGCATCCTCGCCGCAAAGCAGAAAGTTTGAGCGGTTCACTAGTGGATAGTATGTAGCCCATGAGCTACACTTAAGCATTATGGAAGTAACAAAGTACCAAACACCGGATGGGAAAATTCCGTTAGACGATTGGCTTGCAAAGTTGCGGGATGTCAGGGCGCGGGCGCGTATCAGCATTAGGCTAGATCGCCTAACACTTGGTCTTCTTGGTGACTGGAAACCCGTTGGTGACGGCGTGTGTGAGTTGCGTGTAGATGTTGGAGCAGGATACCGCATTTACTATGGTAGGCATGGGCAAGAGCTTGTCATTCTCTTGTGTGGCGGTGACAAAGGCAGTCAACAGGCTGATATAAAACAAGCTATCCAGTATTGGAAAGATTACAAGGTGGGAAAAAATGGCAACAGTACCTTACAATAGTAGCGACTACCTCAAAACTGATGAAGACATTATCGAATACTTAAACGCAGCGATTGAAGATGGTGATAATCGCGTATTGTTGCTGGCAATGCGTAACGTTGCAATCGCGAAAGGTGGCATAGCGAAGTTGGCAGAGATTACTGGCTTAAACCGTGAAAGCCTCTATAAAACGTTATCAGAACAAGGCAATCCCCATTACGACACCGTGTCCATGATCATGCATGGTCTTGGGTTTCGTTTCGCTATCATGCCGAATCACGGCAATACACACGCCGCTTAACCACTGCATCACCAACACTAAGCCGGACACGTTCCGGCTTTTTGTGTGAAAAAAATTATTCACGGTTTCAACTGCACGAAAATGCACTAAAGTGCACGAATTCGTGCATTTGCCTTTTTTGAAAACCTTGCTGGAATGCGCCTTAGGGCGGTTTTTAGTGCATTGGATTAGTGCAGTGCAGTTACAACGAAGTCCCCCCGCCCTGACACGATTTACCTGCGAAGTAGGCGCGGTTGCTGTTGTGCTGCATGGCTAACTACTTGCAAAGAATAATAAAAATATTTAATGTGTGAGCGTGTCCCAACACAAGCACGTCGTGATGACGTTTTACTAATCCGGTACATGGAATAAGCTATGCAAGACAATACCCGCATTAGCTTCAACCGTTACAAAGCAGAAGTGGCGCAAGCCAATCGCCTGCAAGCTGTAACGAACGAAGCGTTCAATATCGCTCCTGAAATCCAACAGTCACTACACACCGCGTTAGGTGAACAAACCGACTTCTTGAAAAAAATTAATCAAATCCCTGTCACTGCGCAATTGGGTGACAAGATCGGCTTAGGGGTTAGTAAGCCCATTGCCTCCCGCGTGGATACTGACGACGAAGAACGCCAAACCCGTTACCTTGGCGAGTTAGACGATGACAAGTATGTGTGTACACAAACCAACTTTGACACGCACTTGAAATACAGCCTCATGGATTCGTGGGCGCACCTTGGCAACTTTGGCGCAATCTATGCAGGACAAATCAGTAAGCAGATTGCCCGTGACACGATTATGGTCGGCTGGCGTGGTGAATCCGTGGCGAAAAAAACCGACCTTGCGGCTAATCCCTTGCTTGAAGATGTGAACGAAGGCTGGATTACAAAAGTCAGAAAGAAACAACCTAGTAAGCGGTTTATGGGTTACGCTTCGGGCGGTACAGCAACCAACGACACCTACAAAATCGGTGAGGGCGGGCATTACAACACCTTGGACGCTTTGGTGTTTGACATGATGATGAACCTGTTAGACCCGTGGCATCAAGACGCTGCTGACCTTGTGGTAATGGTTGGGCGCGAAGTGTGGGTGCATCATGGTTTAACCCTGTTGAATAACAGCGCGTTACCGACCGAACGCAATGCGTTACAAACGTGGTTTGCATCCAAAACCGTCGCGGGTTTACCGTGCATCATGCCGCCTTACCTGCCTAAGCGTTCTGTGATCGTGACCTCTTACGACAACCTCAGTGTTTATCATCAAGTCGGTTCATTACGGCGCACTATCTTGGACAACCCCAAACGTGACCGAGTGGAAGAATACATCTCTGAAAACGTCGCGTATGCCGTGGAAGATTACGGCAAGTTTGCGGGGGTGCGTGACGGTGCAATCCTCATGAAAAATGAGGCGGGGCAGTGGGTGTAAGTCATGCTGTCACCCGCCATGCAACACACAGCCAAGGCGGAAACAGGGCAAACCGCTTGCCCTAACCCCGTCAATCCAGCGCGTGAAGGTGCGCATTATCGGGCGCACTTGCACAAGCTCACCGCTGACCTAAAACGGCTGTCGAGCATTCGCAGCCAAGGGCGACGTTTAGCCGTCAAACGCGAAGTGCTTAACGAATACCGTGCTTACTGTGAGAGCCTGCTATCAGGTAAGCATAGCCGTAACGGTCAAGACACGGTGTTAGTTTGGTGTACCGTGTGGTCGGCAGACGTGGGCGACATCAGCAACGCCATACACTGGCTGGCATACGCACTAGGTAAAGGCATGACTGCCCCTGAAACCTTTAGCCGTTCCCTGCCAGAAGCCATTACCGAAACCGTGTGCAATACCGTGCTGGCACAAAACCCTGTGGATTACCTACCCGACCTGCAAAAGCTGGCGGGGTTGGTCACGGGTTTGGATATGTGCGACGGCATTAGCGCGAAACTCTGTAAAGCGCGTGGTTTAGCGTTAGCCAACAGTGACCCCGAACAAGCCATTCACCTACTGGGACAAGCACAAACCTTGCGCGGCAATATTGGCGTGAGAGGTCACTTAAAGAAACTCAAAGCAGGCAAAGTAATGGACGTAAACAAAGCGACATTGAAAAACTTTGATATGCCAACCCGTCAAGCCGCTAAAGTATTGGGCATATCATCCCCGACCATGACCAAATACGCAGCGTTATACCCTAACGAATTGCCCTACCTTTGCATTCAAGCCGGAAAACATAAAGCTTTCCGCTTTTGCAAACACGATATTGAGCAATTCAAACAACGGCGTATTCACGGTCTAGCGGCTTAACAACAGGATTTTAAACCATGAAATTAACAACTGATTTTATTCGTGCCGCAGTAGAAGGCAAAACCGCAGATGGACGCGAAATCACTGCACAACAAATCCAGCAAATGGCGGAAAGTTATAGTCAAGACGTGTATAACGCTCGTGTTTGGACTGAACACTTGCGTGGTACATTGCCAGATGGTTTGTTTAAAGCTTTGGGTGATGTGGTTGAAGTAAAAGCCGAACCCATTAAGGGCGGCGCACTCAATGGCAAAATGGCATTATACGTTAAATTAGAGCCGCACCCCGATTTAGTCACAATGGTGCGTAGTGGTCAAAAGGTGCATCTATCCATTGAAATGCACCCGAATATGCCCAATACCAACGGCGCGTATTTAATGGGCTTAGGTGTCACGGACTCACCCGCCTCATTAGGTACAGGTATCATGAAATTCAGCACCAGTGAGCGTGCAGAATCCATCTTTTCCGACCCTGCCGAATGCGCGATTAATGAACCGCCAAAACTAATGACAGGTGAAAACCAACCCGAACATTTCAAACAAATGTTCGACTACTTCACCAAAGAAATTAACAGCATCCGTGCTGAACGTGACGCATGGAAAACCCAGTACACGGACATGCTGGCAGCCAAAGAAGCGGAAATTATCGAGTTAAACAAACAAATCCCTGCCGACGGCTACAAAGTACGACCTTTGTTCACAGGCATGGAAGGTGAAGGCTTGCGCGGCTGGCGTTAGATTTCAAATGGTTGCATAGAAAGACCTTAGCCGGACACGTTCCGGCTTTTTTTTGCTTGCGTGTTGGGCATATCATCCAGATTGCAGGCATAAAAAAAGGGAAAGTTAGCCGCTTTCCCTTTTGGTTTACCTGTATGGACATTCTGACAATCGAACAGGAAAGCTAAGTATGGAACAAGATGTGGCATATCACAAGCACGAGTTAAAAATAAAAGACTATTTAGGTGTTAGTGATATTGGGGATATAACGGAAGGTGTATGGCTATATCATAGTCAGAGTATAAAAGAAAATGCTCCGTACTTCTTTTATCACGAAAACTTTAAAGGTTTAGAAACGGTTTTTAACTGGCTACTCAAGTTTTATGATCATGATGTATATTCAGCATTTTTCATGCTAGATGAACTTGGATTAATAATAAAATGGGAATCTAAAATTAATAGATGGGATGTTATTTGTTCTGAGGACAGAAAGGATAAGGTGAATGCCATTGTCGGGGCTATCGAAAAGCTAGAGGGTTTATTATACGATGACGTTATGCCAAAAATTCCAGAGGTAACACACTTCCTAGGTGCATCAAAAGAAATGTGGTCAGATAGGAAAGTTTCGAGACTAACTTATAAATGGTGCATCGAAAATAAAGTTAAGCACCCTACTAATTTAGGGGTAAATGATTTTCTTGTGTCGCTTAAAAGTTATATTCAAGAGATTTCAAGTTTCAAAAAAGAGGCTTCAAAAACAGGAATGACAAAAGGGCATGAGCTTTCAAATAGGGTTGGAGCAATGATTTTTTCACGGCGTATGGCTAATGTTATGCGACACATCTTTAAGTTGAAACAAAATCCAAACACGGTAATAGCTGCATTGGTGGGTATGGTCTATCCAGAACTTGAAGGTATTACTGATAAAACAGTGCAAGAATGGCTTAAAAGGAAAAAATAACTATTTGAAAGATATGAACTAAGGGGTTGCGCTCTGAAAATTAGGGTAGAAACCCCGTGGCTTTTTCGGTTTGCCAGTCAGTAGAGTGTCTCCGTAGCTCGACAACAGGGCAAAAAAAAGCCCGACACCTTGCAGGGTAATCGGGCTTTGGAACTAATGTAACGGAGACAATGCTATGCCAATACTTCGGTTTTTTCAATACAAACGCGCTTTATCGTTCGGTTTTTCCGAATTGCGTAACATCCAATTAAACCATTATGATTCCAGCGTGCACCGTGGTGAACAACCACGACACAATGCAAAAAAGCAGGACTCTTTTCCTAGTTTCTGGCGGCAACACCGTCGCATAGCAGGCGGTAACGCTAAGTCTGTAGAATCAACATACGACGGCTTACAGTCGGGTATGCGTGGACTACAAGACGGTGCAAACCGAAATAAGCGCGTCGTTTTCCAGAAAGACGAAAAGAGTACCCGGCAACTTTGCCCAATCTTTGAATTTTATTCTGGAGTCAATGAAATGACCGCTAAAGCCGCCTTGGGCAATCACGCCCAAAAACCGCACGCGCAACCCTTGCGCTTAATCCCTGCACAAGTCCCGTGCAAGCCTTCTTTATCCCTCCACGAAATTTTTGACAGTCTCGAAGATTTGTACACCCTGACCGATACGCTTTGGTCAATGGCACAAGCCAGCAAATCCACGCCTGCCAAAATCCGCACCCTCGCCACCAAGTTAACCCGTGATGTCGACTCCCTACGTTTCCGCGTGTATGACGCGCTGGACGCACAAGGCGGTGCAGCATGAGCTACCGCGACAAAGCCATGAACTTGTCCCATCACTGTGTCGAAATCCGCTCATTGCTGTTGGCGTTAAATGCCGCGATTTACCGAGCAGAAGAACAGCCAAAAGAATGCAAATACCGCGTTGATTTGGGTGACTTGCCCGCGTTGGTTGAGGTCATCATAGATCGGGTGGGGATGCTAGACGACGCTGCACAAGCCCTGTGGCTGGACATCGGCAAACAAGATCAGCAAGGCGGTGCAGTATGAGCTTGTTACCACGCCGTAAAAAACGCTGTCCGTCATTGGCGACACTCATGCCGCCAGTGGCGCAACCGCCAGTCGTTCCTTCGCAAGTTCCGGTGCAAATTATCATGGTGCAACCGGAAGAACGTTTGTTGAGATTCCGCGACGTTGAAAAAAAGGTGAGCTTTGGGCGCACCACGATTTACAAGCTAATCCGCGAAGGCACGTTCCCCCGTCCGCTAAAACTCACCTTGGCTTCCAGCCGCTGGCGATTATCCGACATTCAAGCCTTTATCGATGGCAAATACAAAGGGGGCAAAGCATGAGCCAACCCCATAACCGCATGGCAGCCGTGAGCCTGTTACCGTTTGGTGATCGTGTGGCGTTAGTCGATCAAGAAATCCAACGGCGCAAACAGTTAACCAATCCCGCTAACCCTTGCGCTTATGTGGCAGCGGCGTGGGTGCGGTGGATTATGCGTAACGTCTTGGATGCCAATCATCGTGGGGTAAGCTTATGAGCGTGGTGTTTACACACCACTCTCCTGCGGTGGTTTACAAAAAGCCAGTTCCAGACCTGAGTTGTAAACTGGATACCAGCGATATGCAGCCGTCCCCAAATTACAACGGGCGCGTTGAACCTGTGGTTACGGCATGGGTGGCGGAACAATATGCGAAAATCCCTGAAGAATTCCACGCGGGTATCAAAGCTGAGTATCAGGCATTGCTTGCGTCTGGCTCAGTGCCAATTGTAGGACGGCGCAAAGCAAACAACTACCTACTGAGCGCGGTGGATTTATTCGCGGGGTGCAGTCGTAAGCGTTTGGTAGCGCACGAACACAATGCGCAAATTGCCAGCCTTCAGGTGCAATTGTTTGGCTTGGATGTTGCGGCACATTGGGCGCGTTCGCAGGGTGTGAAAGTCCCGCGCTTCCCAAAAGAATCCCGCAACCAAGACCCAACCAAGAAAAATTCGCGTGAGGCGGTGACAAAACGTCTGTGTAGTGCGGATTGGTGGGAAAGACAACTGACCAAGAAATTCCGACGTGATGCGGAAGCGGTACAAATCCGCGCGGGGCATGTTTGCAAAGGCATTTCCCCTTATGTGTCGTCAGAAGCCGTGGAAGCTTATCAAGATCGGCAATTGTCCTTAGCGGCATGGCGTAAACAGGCGGTATTGCTTTCCAATGACGGCGACGAAATCAGCATGGATAGTGCCGACCATCAACACACGGCAGCGTTTATCCAGTTTGCGGAATTCATGGTGCGCGTCAATGGCATGTCTGCGCTTGCTGAAGACAACTACTTGAGTGATGACAGTATTGCCCTGTTACCCGATACCCTGAAAATGGGCAAAGGTGGTGCATTGACCGATGTTCACCACCTGTCCACCTTGGCGGACTGTAGTGGCATGGTGGGGATTTGCTTCACCCTGACCACACCGAGCCGTTTTCACCGTTACAGCACCAAACCCAACAAGATCACCCTAAACCCGCGTTACGACAAAGCTACCACGCCAGCCGATGCCCGCGACTGGTTGCAAGAAACGTGGAAGTTAACGCAAACCGCATGGAAGCGTAAAACCAAACACATTCAGCCCATTCAGGGTTTTGGATTCCGCATGGATGAATCGCATCACGATGGCGTATCCCACTACCATTACGCCATTTGGGTGCAAGCCAGTGATGCATTACGCGCTACTGAAATCTTCTACAACAAAGCCTTACGCGGGGCATACACCGACCGCCTGAAGCAGCGCAATGTGTGCCAATTCGGTCAGGCAAAAGACGCGACTGAAAAAGGTGCTGATGTGCGTCGCCTCAACTTCAAGATCATGACTTCCGCTAAAGGCATGGTGTCCTACATGGTGAAGTACATCACCAAGGGCTTGACCGGCGCGGATTGGGAAGACCTTCAAGCGGGCGCGAAATCCGATGAAACCATCATGAACCTGATGGCACGAAAATCGGTGTGGGGCTTACGCCAGTATGCCTTTTGGAATACCCCTAGCGTGATGGCATGGCGCGAACTTCGCAGAATTAACGACGTGCAGGCTAACACCTTGCTGGAATCCGCACGCCTTGCGGCTAAGGCAAGCGACTGGAAAGCCTTCACCGAAATCAATGGTGGCGCGACTTGTGGCGCACGTCAACGACCTATCCGCATGATGCGCAAAGAAAAGCGGGATGCTGAAAGCGGTGTTGTCCATCCGGTTCATGGTCACGTTGCCCTGAACCAATACGGTGAAGTGATTGAGCAAATCCGTGGCTTATTGGTGGAAGGCATTGAAAAGCAAACCCGCCTCAAAGACTGGTACTTGCTGAATGTGGGTTCGCTTAAGCAATTGCTGATTGACCGCTACTTGCGTGAATCCGATACCCCAAAAAGCGCGTTACCCGTGACCTTTGGGGATGACATTCAATCGGTCATTGATCAAGCCAAACAGCAAGGCAAACTCACCCGACTGGCGGATAAAGCGGGCATTGTGATGTTCACACCACCGCCAACGGCGGAATCTTCGCAGGGCGATTTATCGCCCCTTGGACTTGTTGGAATAACTTCCCACGAAATCCAGCAACCTCCTGAAACGTTAACCTAACCCTAAACTAACCCACTAGACACCACGCAAAGCGTTGGTATACTCACCAACATGGATAAGGCGAAATTGATCTACCGACGGCGGCGTGAATTAGCCGACGGCGCAATTATTGAGGGTGTGGCGTGGCGACTGCCGAAAGCGGTAGAAGGCTCAAGCCATTTGTTCAAATACCGTTTGTTCTATGGCTATGCCGGACAACGTGTGATCGGTTATGACAATGAACGCGGCAAAGGCGACCACAAGCATTATTACGCTACCGAAACGCCTTACACCTTCACCACACCAGAACAGGTCTGGCGTGATTTTGTCACGGATATTATGCAAGAACGGGGTAAGCCATGAGATACGCTACTATTCGCATTGAACCCAACTTAGAAGCCGATTTACTGGACATGGGCGCGGCGTTTACCACTGCTTTAGAAACGGGTGAATATCAGGGGGAAGTGTTCACCTTTGAAACGCCAGCAGCATTATTTACCAGCATTACCCCAAAGCGTTGGGATGTGCTCAACCGCCTACAAAACACCGAACCCATGAGCATTCGGGAACTTGCCAAACGTTTAGGGCGCGATGTGAAAAACGTCCATACCGACGTGGCGAAATTGTTGGACATGGGTTTATTAGAACGTGATGCCGAAGGGCGGGTATATTCCCCATTCGCTGAGATTCACACCGAGTTCACGCTAAAGGGCATAGCCGCCTAATCACATCTGACTACACACCAAACGAAATAAGCCGCGCTATTGCGGCTTTTTCTTTTTCGGTAACGCCTCGCTAACCACCTGCATGGCTACCTCATAAGCAATACGGCGTATGGTGCTTTCAAGATCATCCACCGCCTCGCCTTGTTCATCCGCCTTTAAACTGGCTTCCAAACGTATCGCAATCTCTGTGTTAACTGACCTGCCGTTAGCTTTGGCGATGGCATCTATTTTGGCGCGTAACGCTGGCTCTAAGCGTAATGGGTAGGCAGACGGGCGCGTATCAACGTAAGGCATGGTGTTATTCCTGCAAATAGTGGAAACCAGATGTTATCAAACTGGCATCCAAAAACGCAAAATTATCAGGTTTCCAGTTGACACCTCGTGATGTCACCCCCTAAGATAAAATGAATCCAGAAAACACCCAGAGGAAACCAGAAAGATGGCAAAAGATAACCGCAGTTCCTACCCACTCCGTTTGGCGGATGACGTGAAAGCGTGGGTAAAAGATCACGCGAAGAAAAATTCGCGCTCGGTGAATGCTGAAATCAATCACACCTTACGCCAACTGAAAGACAACGAAACCCAACCAACCAACGGCAAAGAAGCCAACTAACGCACTGAGGTACTAAACAATGACTAACCAAACCACTAAAACCAATTCCCGCGTATTCCAGATCGTAGAACGTAGCGCATTCAGCCTTGCGCCTTCCGGCACTTTTGCTGCTGCCTTGGTATCGCTGGCATTTTTGGGCGAACACACCCGCACGGTGAAAAACGGCGAAACCGAAGAAACCAAGGTACTTGAATACGTTGGTTTGGGCTGGGAGATTCTGGATAAAAACAGCGGGGAAGTGCATACCGTGGTGGAAGAATGCAGCCTGAGCTACAACCCTGACAGCAAATTGTATTCCCGCATCTTGTCCCTGAACGCGGGCAAGCCACTGGCAGAAGGTCAGGAATTGCGTGTGCTGTTGGGCAAATCCGCCAAAGTGGAAATCATTCACCGCTTAGCTGATTCAAAGGATGGCGGCAAACGCATGTACGCCAACGTTAACGCGGTGGTGGAACTCACACCCAACATGCAGCCACACGCATTGACCGCAGCACCGATTTATTACGACGTATTGGCGCACGATGGCGCGGCATTCGAGAAGCTCAATAAGAAGCATCAAAATATCATCAGCAAGCGCAACGGCTCAGAGCCAGCCATGAAAGCAGCAGCTTAAACGCCAGCCAAAAAAAAGCCTGTATCAATTCGCAGTTGGTACAGGCGGTTCACTTCCATCTAATCAAAGGGCTGAAAATGAAAAACCATTCTAACGCTAATCTGCCTATTCACCAACCTGCAACCGTCGCGGAACACTTCGCAGCGATGTTTGCGCGTATCGACTTTAAGGTGGTGTACATCGTGATTGCTTTTACCATCAACGCGGGCATGACGTTGTTTATTGCTTACACCACTTACCAGTATTTGCGCTTTGATGTGTGGACGGCTATTCCCGCGATTGGCTGGACGTTCATTAGCATCTTTTTCACCTTGCTGGTGACGGTATTGCCTGAAAAATGGTCGTGGTACGCGATTGTGTGCGCGTTCGGCAATCTTGGCTTAATTCAACTGCTGTGAGGTGGCGAACATGGACAATAGCGACAAGTTAATCCCTGAAGCCACTACGCCAGACGCTAAAGGGGTGGCGGGTGCATACCGCTTACACAAGGTTATTGAGCAAACCTATAAGAAGATCACGCGGGTGAAAACGGAACTGAATGGCACGCATTGGACGGAACGGAGTGCATTTGTCGGTACGTTCTTGGTGTACTTCGTGTTCGTGTGGGGGCTGTACGTTGCCGACCTGTGGGGCTTTGCCTCTTGGTTGGATAAGAACAGGACGGAAACCATCGCCTTACCGGTGTTTTCGGTGTTAAGCGTGACCTTGCCGTATTCAATGGCGCGGATTAAATCCATCATGTACAACCACATTGCTTTGTACGATGTGCGCTTGATGTGGGCTTATGTGATCGTGCTATTCCTGATGTTGGCGGGTGTGACTTATGAGGCAATCAGTTCCAGCGGGCAACAGCAACACATTGCCCATGCAGGTGCAGAGAGTAGCGCAACCTTTCAAGCGGTGATGGGTACAGGTGCGGCGACTATCGACAATTCCGGCATGGCGGCGCAACTCGCGAAAGCTGAAGCGAAATTATCCCAATGTCGGGCAAGGTTGGCGGAAGGTAAGGAAAAACACTGTGATGGTACTCAGGCGACAGTGGCAAGCCTCAAGGCTTCGATGCAGTCCGCCAGTGCAGCCAGCGCACAAGCCAGTGTCGCGGCAATTCAAGCCAAAACCAAAGCCGCTTCAACCATGAAAGAAGACAACTTCAAGCCAGTGTACAAAATGGCGCGGGATGTATTCGGCGTGAGCATTTCCACGGGTGTCATGTTGGTGGCGACGATGGTATCCATCATCTTTGAAATATCCCACGCGCTCTTGGTGCTGGTCATGCGCCAGAAAGAAAAATACCTCGCCTACTTGGAAAACTCCCTGATTGACCTTCAAACCCATTACGTGACCGGCACGGGTAAGGTTCACGCCTTGGATGACTTCACCGACACGTCAATACTCGACATGGATAAACTCCGAGAAGCGGGTGAAGTGCGTCGTCCGGTGGGCTTTACCGCTGATTTTGGCAAAACTGCTACCGCGCATTATTCCCCAATGCCAAACATGCAACACAATCGCCACACAATGGCGGCATTTGAGCAAAGCCAGAAAGTCCCCTTCGGATTTGCACCCTCTGCCAGCAGATCACAGCAAAGTGCATCCAAACCCATCCCACAACCAATGGGCAGGGCGGCTTATGTTGGCTTATCCGTAGCGGAATTAATGGCACTGAAGCAAACCGCTAAGGATACAAAATTCGGTGAAGTGGCAATCTGTCCGGCTTGCGGCACGCACTTCCAGAAAACCAACTGTGGGCAAGTGTTCTGCATCAAAGAGCACAAAGCCATTTTCGATAGCATGGTTCGTCAAGCCTCCTAGCGGCGCACCGCAAGTCGTGAGCGCGTGAAGTGAGCGCGTGACGGGCGCAAGCAAGGAGCGACCAGCGACGCAGCGCGGCAACCAAAACCAGCGAGACGCAACAAGCGACACAAAAGCCGCAAGCAAAAGCAATCCCTTTCCGTTTTGCACCCTCTCAAACAGAGCCGGACACGTTCCGGTTCTTTGCGTTTCTGCCCAACCAGTTAACCTAAAATGCATTTGGGTGGAACTCACTTCCATTCGGGGTAAGTCACTTGTATTCGTGCAGCGTGGTTTCTTGAGCGAGTCAAGGGCGGCGCAAGCCGTGCATTTCACCCTTGACGCGCACTATCCTGAATAGACTATCGCACAGGGTGAGGAGCTACCGCACCGCAACCCTGACTAGCCTAGCGGCAATGAGCGATTAAATCTTAATAACTCATTGATAAATAAAGGGTGAGCATGGTTAATGTGTTAGTTATCTGTTATTTATGGTTGTGTTTTGAAATACTTGCGATAAATCAAGTTGTTATATTTGTTATTTGATTCCCATCACCCGCTCCACTCCCCTGTTTAGTTTGATTCCCCTTTATCCCAAAAATCCCCTGAAATCCTGTTAAAACCGTTTCGACGGCACAGAAAGCGGCGTGATTGTCCAGTTAGAACGCGAACACGCGGGGCGCATCCTCGCCGTAAAGCAGAAAGTTTGAGCGGGTTGTGTTGCTTGACAGTTCTATGCGGTGTATGTACAAAAGCCATATATGGAAGAATTGTATTTTGAGTGGGATGAACATAAGCGTCAGACCAATTTGAAAAAACATGGTGTCGACTTCGCAGACGTGACAGGGATTTTCTACGATGAAGAAACCATCATCATTGCGGACCCTGAACGCCACACCGAACAGCGGTATATTGCATTAGGTCTGGATGTGAAAAATCGCGTGGTTGTCGTGGTGCATGTATACCGCGACGTTGATGTGATTCGTATTATTTCCGCACGTAAGGCAGACCCCAAAGAGTGTGCAGCTTTTGCAGGTGAATCATGAAAGAACACTACGATTTTAGTCAGGGTACGCGGGGCGCGGTTGCCAAGACTAGCAAAGAGAAAATCACCATTCGCCTTGATCTTGACGTTATCCAATGGTTCAAAGATCAAGTACAAGGCGGTGGCAATTATCAAAGCTTGATCAATGAAGCCCTGAAAGCTCATATCAAACAACAAGGCGAAACGCTGGAAGAAACCCTACGGCGTATCATTCGTGAAGAAATGCACAAAACTGACTTACCATCAGCCGCGTAATCACTGCATCACCAACCACCGAGCCGGACACGTTCCGGCTTTTTGTCGTTGAATATTTATTCTCGCGGCACGCCCATTACCCAAGGCAGCAATCTGGCGTGGGTTGTGGGGTTTATCGTACCGTAGCATTCCTTAAGCATTGTTTAAGATTCCTGTTCCATCATGCAAGTCATCATGATTTGAATAGGAATTTGCTATGTTATCAATTAAGCATCTGATCCATGCCGCTCTGGCTTGTGCCGTTTGGGTGGCTACCCCTGTTTTTGCGGAAACCCCGCAAGAAATCCTCGATGGTTTCACCGCGCAAGCCAAAATTGAACTGCCTGATTTTAAAGGTTTTGATGCCGAGCGCGGCAAGCTGTTTTTCAACGATACTCATGGTAATGATTGGAGTTGTGCTTCTTGCCATACTTCTAACCCCGTCAATGCTGGCAAACACGCCAAAACCGATAAAGTGATCGAGCCATTAGCTCCGTCCGCCAATGCCGAACGTTTCACCGATCCGAAAAAAGTGGATAAGTGGTTTAAGCGTAACTGCGGTGATGTGCTGGATCGCGAGTGTACCGCGCTGGAAAAAGGCGATTTCTTGACCTACCTGTTGTCCATCAAATAAGGAGCTAACCATGTTATCAACACTAAAAAAATCCACTGTGGTTATCGCCATGTCCGTTTTGCTGCTGTCCGGTTTCGGTGTCATGCAAGTCTTTGCCGATGATGATCATGGTGGTCGCGAACACGGCAAACATGGTGAACATGGGGAGCACGGTGAACGCGGTGAGGGCGGCGAAGGTCTGCTTGGCGGTTTGCTGACCGCTACCAATGCTAAGTGGCAAAGTGAATGCAGTGCCTGCCACATGGCTTACCCACCCGGTATGTTGCCTGCGGCTTCATGGAAGGAAATGATGGGCACGCTGGATAAGCATTTTGGTAGTGATGCCAGCTTGGATGACGCTACGGTTGCTGAAATTCTGCCATTTCTGGAACAAAATGCGATGCAGGAACGTAATGTATCCCCAACGACAGATAAGCCAGTGCTGCGTATTACTGAAACGTCGTGGTTTACGCGCCAGCACGATGAAATATCTGCTTCTACGTGGCAACGTCCATCCATCAAAAGCGCGTCTAATTGCATGGCTTGTCACACTGCGGCGGACAAAGGCAACTTTGATGAAGATAACGTGCGCATCCCAAAGTAAGGAGATAACACCATGTTGCAACGTGTATTGGTGTGGGATGTGCCAACGCGGGTATTCCATTGGACGCTGGCATTGTCCTTTGCTGGCGCGTACTTAACGGCAGAATCGGAACGTTATCGTGACATCCACCTTGCCTTGGGTTACTTAATGCTGGGGATGATTGCTTTCCGGCTGGTGTGGGGTTTGGCGGGTACGGCTTATGCTCGCTTTGCCTCGTTCGCTTTCAAACCCGCAGCGGTCGTACAGTACTTGCGTTCTTTGCGCAGCCAGCAGCCACAACATTATGTTGGGCATAATCCAGCGGGGGGCGTTGCTATTTTTCTGTTACTGGCTTTGGGTTTAGTGATTGGCGTAAGCGGCTTGGGTTTGTATTGGGAGTTTGGCGATGAGGACTTGTTCGAAGAATTGCACGAAATAGCCGCCAACTTGATGTTAGGTCTTGTTTTTGTGCATATCGCAGGGGTATTGCTGAGTAGTGTGTTACACCGTGAAAATTTAGTGCGCTCAATGTTGACGGGCTATAAAACGGCTGATGCGGATGCGGCGATTCCTCGTGCTTATGCGTGGTTGGGTGGCGTCATGCTGGTGGCGGTTGCGGCTTTTCTTGTGGTTTATTTGCGGTAAGCGTATTACAGGCTGGTCTATAGCAAGCCTGTAATGGCAAAGAGGTTAGGCGATGCGGATATTGGTGGTAGAAGATGATGCACTGTTAGGTGATGCGCTTCAGGCAGGGTTGAAACAAGCGGCCTACGCCGTGGATTGGGTGCGTGATGGAATGCAAGCCGATCACGCGCTGGCGAGTGAGTCTTACGCGGCGGTGGTATTGGATTTGGGCTTGCCGCGCCTGTCTGGTTTGGAAGTGTTACAACGCTTGCGCCAACGTCATTCCACGTTACCCGTGCTGATCCTAACCGCTCGCGACACGGTGGAAGATCGTATCCAAGGCTTGGATCAAGGGGCCGATGATTACCTCGTCAAACCGTTTGATCTGGGTGAACTTTCTGCCCGCTTGCGCGCCTTGATCCGTCGTGCCAACGGGCATGTTACCCCGTTATTGCAAGTGGGTGGGGTGGAACTTGACCCAGCGGGGCATGGTGTCACTTATCAGGGCGAAATGGTTGAGCTGTCTTCACGCGAATTCACGGTATTGCAGGCATTAATGCTGAATGCTGGGCGGGTATTATCCCGCGTGCAACTGGAAGACAAGCTGTATGCATGGGGGCAAGAGGTGGAAAGCAATACGGTGGAAGTCCACATTCACCACTTACGGCGCAAGTTGTACCCCAGTTTGATTGAAACCATCCGAGGTGTCGGCTACCTGATTCCGCGTGCGAAGGCGGTTTGATATGTCACTGAAACAACGTTTGCTCTTATTGGTATTGGGTGTGGTGACGTTGGTGTGGGGCGGTGTGGCAATTTTCGTTTATTACGATACCCGCCATGAAATGGATGATGTTTTAACGCATTATTCCAAGCAAGTTGCATCGGTTTTTCGGCATCGCCATCATGAGCGGGACGATGATGAAATGGAGGGTGATGCTGAATTGCTGGAGTTGCGCAATGAACTGGCTGGGAAAATCACCTTTACCTTGTTATCGCCGCTGTTGTTGGCTTTGCCGTTGTTGGCAGGTGTATTGTGGTGGGTAGTCGCTGGCAGTTTACGACCCTTGGGTAAATTAACCCAAGCCGTTGCCAGTCGTCAGCCAGATAACCTTGCACCGTTGACTGTGGTCGCCCCGCGTGAAGTCATGCCATTGATTGAACGCCTTAACCACTTGTTTACCCGCATTGGCAAGCTGATTGAAAATGAACGCCGTTTCACCGCTGATGCTGCCCATGAGTTACGCACCCCGATGGCTGCTATCAAGGCGCAAGTACAGGTGGCACAAGGTGCTACGGATGCAGCAGAACGAGCTCGTGCCTTGGACAATGCTATCCAAGGCTGCAATCGTGCGACTCACCTGATTGAGCAATTACTGACTTTGGCGCGGCTGGAAAGTGCCGATACTGCCCATTTTCAAACCTGTCCGTTACGCACGTTGGCGGTTGAGGTGATTGCTACGCTTGCCCCGCAAGCACTGGATGCGGGTATCCATTTGGAGTTGCTGGAGGGTGAGGAGATTCGTGTGCAAGGTTTGCCCGCCTTGTTGCAGGTGATGTTGCGTAACTTGTTGGATAATGCGGTGCGTTACAACCTTGCGGGGACAATGGTACAAGTAGCGATTGCTTATCAGGATGGTAAGCCTTGCCTACGCATCAGCGATAATGGTATGGGGTTGCCTTCCGAAGAATTAGCGAAAATCACCCAACGGTTTTATCGTCCGCTCGGCACATCTGCTAGTGGTAGCGGCTTAGGGCTTTCCATCGTGCAACGCATTGCAGAAATTCATCAGGCGCAATTACAGATTGGGGGCGGTAATGATGGGCGTGGCTTAAGTGTTGCGGTGACATTTGCTCAGTTACTGAAACACGCCCAAAAAAATGCCGGAACGCGTCCGGCATTGGGTGTCAGTGATGCGCGTTAAGGCGATCAGACGGTAGGGCGTTTCGGCTTGTCTTTATTGACAGGCTTTTTGTCGCCGCGCGGTGGCGGACGATCACCATTGCCAAAGCTGCTACGCGGACGACGTTCGTCAGAACGACCATTACCGCTACTGCGACGTGGTGCTGCACCATCTTCACGACGTGGCGGACGACGATCTGAACGATCATCACGGCGTTTCGCAGCACCACCACCACGATTCGGTGAGTAGTCGGCTGCGGCTTCGCCTGCGGGTTCGATATTGATCATCTGACCAGCAACGCGGGTCTTTTTCAGATCCAGCAGAATTTCTTTCGGCATTCCCGCTGGTAAATCGACCAAGCTATAACCGTCTTGAATGTCGATGTGACCAATGAAGCGGCTGTCTAAACCCGCTTCATTCGCAATTGCGCCGACGATATTACCCGGTTTCACACCGTGATTGCGTCCGACAGCAATGCGGAAACGTTCCATTTCAATGGTGTCTTCGTCGCTACTGAAAGCAGAGTTTGGCTTGCGTTTGCTGCCTTGACGGCGTTGGTCTTGTTCGCCACGTTCGCGCTCACGCTCGCGTCCGGCTGGATTGTAAGCAGGATGTGCTTTCTTTTCTTCCAGCAGTAAAGGTTCATCGCCTTGCAACAATTTCGCCAGTGCCGCCGCAATTTCAATGGCTGGGACGTTGTGTTCGCGTTCGTAGTTTTCCAGCAGTTGTGAGAAGAAATCCAAGCCTTCTTCTGCCAACGTGTCGGTAATGCGCTGGGTAAATTGCGTAATGCGACGATTATTGATGACTTCCGTGGAAGGGAGTTCCATGAGGTCAATCGGTTTGCGTGTGGCACGCTCAATCGCACGTAACAAATGGCGTTCACGCGGGGATACGAACAAAATCGCGTCACCACTACGACCCGCACGTCCGGTACGACCAATACGATGGACGTAGGATTCGGTATCCGTTGGGATGTCGTAGTTAATAACGTGACTAATACGTTCCACGTCTAAGCCGCGAGCAGCAACGTCAGTGGCAATCAAAATATCGATTTTGCCATTTTTGAGTTGCTCGACAGTCCGTTCGCGCACGTTTTGTGGAATATCACCATTCAAGGCGACAGCACTGTAACCGCGTGCTTGCAGCTTTTCAGCTAAGTCGACGGTTTCGGTTTTGGTGCGCACGAAAATAATGGTGGCATCAAACGGTTCGGCTTCGAGAATGCGTGTTAAGGCATCCAACTTGTGCAAACCGCTGACTAACCAATAACGCTGACGGATCGTCTCGGCGGTCGTGGTTTTAACTTGAATTTTGACTTCTGCCGGATTGTTCAGGTAACTCTGAGCAATGCGGTGAATCGCCGGTGGCATGGTCGCAGAGAACAGGGCAATCTGACGACTTGCCGGTGTTTGTTCCATGATCCATTCAATGTCTTCAATGAAGCCCATGCGTAGCATTTCGTCCGCTTCATCGAGGACGAGAGCTTGCAGGCCGCCGAGTTTCAGCGTACCGCGTCGCAGGTGATCCATAACCCGACCCGGTGTACCGACCACGACGTGTACACCACGTTCGAGTTGGCGGAATTGGGTGCGGTAGTCTTGACCACCATAAATGGGCATAACGTGGAAGCCGGGCAAGTTAGCTGCGTATTTTTGGAACGCTTCAGCAACTTGAATGGCTAATTCACGGGTAGGTGCGAGCACGAGAATTTGCGGCTCGTTGCAGTTTAGGTTTAAGCGTGAGAGTAACGGTAATGCAAAGGCAGCCGTTTTGCCTGTCCCCGTTTGAGCTTGACCAAGTACATCACGCCCTGCAACCAAATACGGAATGGTTTCCGCTTGAATAGCTGAGGGTGTTTCATAACCAATGTCTTGCAAAGCTTGCAGTATAGGGGCGGCGAGTCCGAGTTCGGTGAACGCGGGAAGAGTCTTCATTTCTGGGGACATCAGGCGCAAAAGATCAGGAGGAAACGAAGAATTATGCGCTAGTCGCCCTAGTAAATAAAGCGATAAATCAGGGAAAACAGGTAGGAAGCCCGTTTTCTCTGATAAGCGTATGAAATCGCTTAGCTACTTACTCGTCACCCATGCCAGACATGCCGAGGATATTCCAGCCACAGTCGACATAAGTGATTTCACCAGTAATGCCAGAAGCCAGATCCGAACACAGGAATGCCGCCGCATTACCCACCTCTTCGATGGTGACATTGCGGCGCAGTGGTGCGTATTTCTCAAAATGGCTGAGCATTTTGCGGAAACCACCAATGCCCGATGCGGCTAGCGTGCGGATCGGCCCGGCGGAAATGGCATTAACGCGCGTGCCTTCTGGACCTAAATCCGCAGCCATGAAACGTACACCCGCTTCGAGGCTGGCTTTTGCCATGCCCATGACGTTGTAGTTCGGAATGGCTGAAATCGCGCCCAAGTAACTCAATGCCAACAATGAACCATTGCGACCTTTCATCAGTGGACGAGCATAACGTGCCATTGAGAGGAAGCTGTACGCACTAATGTCATGGGCAATTTGTGAGCCTTCTTTCGTGGTGTTGTCGACAATGCTGCCTTCGAGTTGTTCTTTCGGCGCGAAAGCAATCGCATGAACCACAATGTCCACGCCATCCCATTGCTCACCCAGTAAACGGAAAGTTTCAGCAATGTTTTCGTCCGTAGAAACATCGCAAGGCAGTACGATGCTTGAACCAAGTTCCGCAGCGACCTTTGCGACGCGCGTTTTGAGTTTGTCATTTTGGTAGGTGAAAGCCAGTTCTGCACCTTCGCGGTGCATGGCTTGCGCGATGCCGTAAGCAATGGAACGGTCACTTGCGATTCCCGTAATCAGGGCGCGTTTGCCAGCGAGAAAACCCATATTGACTCCTTGTGTTTTGAGCTTAGATGTTGAGCTTATGTGCACCCCAGTGGGGTTTGTATGCTATGCTTTGGTAACTTATTTCAGTAAATTCCAATCAATCGCGCAGTATAACAAACAAATCTATGCAAAAACGACTGAACGCCCGCGACTGGGTATTGTACCTGCTGGTTAGCTTGTTGATCTTGTTAGTGGTATTGGCGATGTATCAAGTGGATCGTCAATGGCTGAAATTGACCGAAATGCAAACCACCTTAGCGGATCAAGCCAAAGATTTGCGCGAATTACGCACTGCCCTTAGTTCTGGTGCATTGCATCCAGCGGTTGCTAATCAAGCAGGTGAAGCCAGTACGAGTGCTGCTGCGGCTGCCGCACCGACCACGACTCCCGCCACAAACGTTGCACCAGCTTTCCAACGTGCAAAAACCATGACGCAACAAGCCGATTACGCGCAAGGTGATTGGAATGTGAACGTGTTTGGTACGAATTTGCAAACGCTCACACCATTGGTTTCCAGCGATGCGTATTCCTCGGAAGTGCAAGGTTATGTGCAGGAAGGTTTGCTGACGCGCAATCCAGACACTTTAGCGTGGGAAGGTTTGATTGCGAAAAGCTGGCAAGTTAGCCCTGATGGTTTAACCATTACCTTTCAGTTGCGTGATGATGTAACGTTCTCGGATGGTAAACCACTGACAGCAGATGACGTGCTATTTACCTTTAACTTCATCATGAACCCCGCGATTAATGCACCGCGCCAACGGGCTTACCTCGAAAAAATCAAAGAAGTCAAAGCCGTTAATCCGCACGAAGTGGTGTTCATCTACAAAGAACCGTATTTTGAGGCACTGGAATTGGCAGGTTCATTGTCAGTCATGCCCAAGCACGTTTACGAGCCGTATTTGCAAAAGCCAGAAGATTTTAACCAATCGAAAAGTTTGTTGATTGGTAGCGGCCCTTACCGTTTAGCCGATTTGCAAAGTTGGACACCGGACAAAGGTACGGTGGAATTGGTGCGTAACGAACGTTATTGGGGCGATGTGCAGCCCTCTTACAACCGCATTTTATGGAAAGTGATTCAAAACGACAGTGCGCGTTTAACCACTTATCGCAATGGCGAGATTGATGAATACAGTGCGCGTCCCGTGGAATACAAAAAACTCAAAGACGATGCGCAGTTAATGGGTAAAAGCCATAACTTTGAATACATGCCGCCTGTTGTAGGTTATAGCTACATTGCGTGGAATCAGGAACGTGCGGGTAAACCGACGCGCTTTGCGGACAAACGTGTGCGCCAAGCCATGAGTTACCTCACCGATGTGCAACGCATTATTCAGGATGTGTTCTTGAATTATGCAGAACCAGCGGTTAGCCCATTTAGCAATAGCAGTAAACAGCATGATCCGAGTCTACAGCCCTATGCCTTTAATTTGGATAAAGCGACTAGCTTACTAAAAGATGCGGGTTATGAAGATCGCAATCATGATGGTGTGTTAGAAGATGCTGCCAATGTACCGTTTAGCTTCAAGTTAATGTACTTCGGTGAAAATGAAGATACTAAGCGCATGGTCTTGCTGTTGAAAGATTTGTATGCGCGTGCGGGTATCCAGTTAGAACCGTTTCCACAAGAATTTCCGGTGCTGTTGGATGCTTTGGGTAAAAAAGATTTTGATGCCGCCACGCTGGGTTGGACGAGCGGTATAGAAACAGATATTTACCAAATGTTCCACGGTTCACAGGCGAAAGATAAGGGCGATAACTTTATTAGCTACAAAAATACGCAGCTTGACCAATTGATTGAGCAGGCGCGTTCCACAGTGGCAGATGATAAGCGGATGCCTTTATGGCAACAAGCGGAACGAATTTTGCATGAAGATCAGCCTTATACTTTTTTAATGCGCCGTCAGTCATTGGTGTTCCTTGATAAGCGGATTCATAACCTGCAAATGACGAAGTTAGGGTTGAATTGGGGTAATTTGCCGCTAGAAACCTACGTGCCAACTGGGCAGCAAAAATATTCGCAATGAGTGAATAGCGATAACTTAGGTTAATTATTATTAAAATTTATAAGTCTGCTATCATAAATTTTATGGATGTTCTGTGATGGTTATCACGCAATCCGTGTTATTCTTGGTAGTACGCTGGATTCAGTTTTAAGCAACAACAGGAGGTTTCCGGTGAAACTCGTGCAAGTTCTCTTGTTCGTGTTTTTACTTGCGGTCGGTGGTCAAACAATGGCACAACCGGGGGCTAATGCACTCGTGGTTGGGAAAGTTGCTTTTGTCGTGGGTGTTGCCTACGCACAGACTGGAACGGGAGCCAAAGTTAAGCTTCAGCAAGGGAATGCGATCTTCGTTGGTCAAACATTGTCGACTAATAATACGAGCCATTTACACCTGAGTATGATGGATGGTGGTTTTATTAGTTTGCGTCCAGATGCCGAGGTGCAAGTCAAACGGTATAATATTGATCTTGCCCAACCAGCTAATACCCAAATTCAGTTAGATGTACACAAAGGTGTGGTGCGTTCTGTGACTGGAAAAGGTGGGCAAAGCAATAAATCCGGTTTTCGTTTAAACACGCCCGTCGCTGCCATTGGTATTCGCGGTACGGATTTTACGGTCTATACCGATAATTTCAATTCCAGCGTTAGCATTCGCCAAGGTGGTGTTGTCGTTTCACCCTTTTCGGCATGGTGCAGCCGCTCTGCTTTAGGTGCTTGCAATGGCGATCAAGCTGTTGTTTTGGCAGCCGCAACCAATCAGTCGCTGTTAGCTGAAGTTCATGCTGCACAAGAGCAGGCAACTTTGGTGAATAAAACGGATACTCAGCTCGTTCCCGATGAAATGCAGCCAGCCCATCCGGTGGAAGATAAAAGTGCGCAAGACACCAAAATTGTACCATTAGTAGGTGTTAATGGTAGTGCGGTAGATACTCAGCAAAATACAGCACAAACCGATACCAAAGAAAATAACACTGACGAGCAGCACGATGGCAGTCAAACAACTGATGAAACGGAAACAGATAAAACTGCTGCGACTGATGATACCAACGCGGGTGAGAAAGCTACTGACAATGGCAAAAATTCAGCCAGTGATAATGCGACAAGTGAGCGGTCGACAACTGCGGATAACAGTTCCAGCACTTCCACAACAACTACAGACGCTGGCACGGATGCGGGGACAGCTACGCAAAATACGGATACAAGCTCCTCAACGACCACAGCATCCGCTACGAGTACAACAGCAACGACTACCAGTACCAGTTCAACAGCAGAGGTGGCATCTTTGACACCAGTAACGGGTGAAGTGGGTGCGAAAGATTCGGTGACTTCAGAATTAGCCAGTCAAGTGATTGCCCAAGCGACAGCCGCTGAAAGTGTGAAGAGTATTAGCGATGCGACGGATCAGACATCTTCTACCTCTTCCACTACGCCGCCTGTTGATAGCAACCCCAGTACGAAGCCGCAAGTCTTTTATTCTAAAGATAAATCCACCCCCGCTACTAGTAGTGAGCAAGTGGTGGCACAAAACGGTGAATATTGGGTGGGTAGCAATGAGAGCAATGCCCCGAATTTACCCAAAACAGGTTCATTAAGTTTTGCTCTGGATAAAAGTGTTGCGGCTGTACGGGTTGGTGACACGTTAAAGACTGCTCAAGTGGTTGATCCAACTTTGGCAGTGAATTTTGACAATAATAGCTTTACTACGCAATTGACAGTGAAGTCCGATGCTTTAGCTGGTGGTAGTGCAAACTTGAATGCAGCCGGTTCAGTAACTGGCAGTAATTTCACAAGCAATGCTGATGCCTCCAATATGGTTGTGGCAGGTGCATTATCCAATGATGGCAGACAAGCTGGGTACGTTTTTGATCAGGCAGCGACTGGTATTGTGGGTGCAACCACTTGGCAAGCACAGTAATAGGTTTGCCATAGATGCAGCGGATTATTATTTCGCTCATCATGTTGATGTTGATCATGGTGTACGTGGTAACGCCATTTGCCAAAACGCCAGAGCCATTGCAGTGGTTGGAGTTTTTAGCGTATGACATGAAAATGCAATACGCAGTCCACACTGCACAATCTGCGGCAACGACAGTTGCTCAAAAAGTGGGTAATGCAGTCGCGGATGCGGCGATTGATACGCGCATTGTGGTGGTGGATATTGACGAAGAGAGTCAGAAACGGTTTGGGCGTTGGCCTTGGCCTCGCGACTTAACGGCACAGTTAATTGAAACCCTAGGGCGCGATTATCAAGCGAGTTGGATTGGGTTGGATGCGCACTTTCCTTACCAAGTTTATCGCGGCGATGCTGCTGATCAGCGTTTAGCCCAAGTGTTGCAAGCATATTCACCCGTTATGGCATTGCGTTTAATTACGGTGGAAGATCAGAAGCAGGGTGTTGCACCAATGCACATTGGTGAGGCAGGAAGCGGTGCATTAGTACAGGCTTTGCATGGTAATGTTCCGGCCAATCAATTGGGGCAAGCCGTCGGTTACGTGGGGAATTTACCACTATTTGTTTCACAAGAGCGCATTGTTGGGCACATTACACCGATTGATGATTCTGACAGTAAAAAACGTCGTTTAAATTTATTATACAAACTCGATAATCGTTATTTTTCCACCCTCGCATTGGCTTTGTGGCGACAAAGTTTGGGGGCGGATGGGCTAATTTATGATGATCATCTCAATAACTGGTTAGATTCACCCAAATGGTATTTGTCTTATGGTGGGCAGCCTTCGCCTTATTATGTACCTGTGAATGAAAATGGTGAGGTGTTAATTCCTTACCATAATCGTGTGCAAACGGTTTCCGCCTCCAAGATTCTGAATAAAGAAATCGCGATTAATGATTTGGCTGGCAAGTTTATTTTAGTTGGCTCATCGGCTGAAGCGCAGGGTGATGATTTAGTTGCCACACCATTGAATCCACGTTTACCGGGGGTTGAAATCCATGCGGAAATGTTAAGTGCAATGCTTGATCAGTCGATGGATGGGGTGCAATCTTTTAAAATTCAGCCGTCGAATGAAACATGGCTTCAATTGATTTTATTAATTATTACCACGGGACTGTTATTATTCGCACGCAGTTTTGGTATTCGCACATTATTAATCATTGCGCCGGTGTTGTTACTGGGGTGGATTGGTCTAAATTATTGGTTATGGGCGTGGTGGAATTTAGCGGTGGCAGTGTTGCCGTTGGTAATACTCATCATAGTAATGATGACTTATATCATTGTTAATGATTTGTTAGAAATTAATGCTAGGCATCAACATGTGCGTAAAATGTTTAGTTTTTATTTGCCAGAACCTGTCGTGCAGCGGATTGCGAATGATCGTACTGGTAGAGATTGGTTAAAACCCGAACGCCGAGACATGTCGGTATTGTTTGCAGATATGCGCGGTTTTACGAGAATGTCGGAAACCATGCAACCCGAAGCAGTGGCGGATATTACCTTTCAATTATTTACTGAGATAACCGATGTTATTCATAAACATGGGGGAACGGTGGATAAATACATGGGGGATGCAGTAATGGCATTTTGGGGTGCGCCGTTAGCGGATGAGGATCACGCACTTCATGCTACTCAAGCAGCGTGTGCGATGCAGCAGGCTGTAACCCTTTTGAATGAGAAAAACTTTGCTCAGCAAAATATCCGCATTCGCCTCGGTGTTGGTATTAATACAGGTATAATGCTGGTGGGTAATTTGGGTTCTGCACAGCGTCATGCCTATACGGTCATGGGTTCAGCGGTAAATTTTGCTTCTGCAATTCAGCAGCTTACCCGTGAAACAGAATATGATATATTGGTCAGTGAGGGGACATCTGCACGTTTGCCTATTGAGATGACTACGGATTTAGGCTTAATCAGTAGTAAAAAGTTCTCACACAAAGTTAAAGTCTTTGCTGTGAATCTCCTTGCTGCTGTGTGAATGTTCTCTTCATGAAATGATACCCCGATAATTTTATACGTTAATGGCATAGATAAGGACACTGTAATGCCTAATAAGTGCGTCATTGGAGTTTTACTGGGATTTTTGCAGTGTCTGCCATTAAGTATGGTATGGGCATGTGGAGAACGTGACCCACTTTATCCTGAAGCTGTAAAGCTTTTTCAGCAAAACCAATACCAAAATGCCGCCGCCCAATTTCAAATGTTGGTGAATCAGCACCCGTCTTGTCCTAATTTAAAACTCGATCTTGCCGTCGTTTACTTTAAATCCGCGAATTTAGATCAGGCAGAACCGTTATTAGTTGATCTACTCAGTGATTCACACATTCCTGCACCGTTACGTCAGCAAGCAGTGAAAATGTGGGAACTCACGCAAGACCAACAATCTCAGCAGTTTGAAAATGTGCATAAGGCAAAGCCAGTACCGCATTGGCAATTAGCGGTGGGGGTAGGTCAGAGTGATAATGTCAATAATGGTGTGTCATTTGATCAATTTACTTTCGGCTCAGGGTTAACGTTACCCCTCGCTGAGCAAAGTAAAGCTCAATCGGGGCAATGGCAGGATTTAGAAGTGGGGTATCACGAGGCTTTAAACGATAATACGCAGGTACATGTTAATGCTGCGTGGCGTGATCATTTTAGTAATGATGGCCTTGATCTTGGTGTCGTGCGTACCGTGTTGGAAACCAAACCCCGTCATTGGAAAAAGTTAGAGCCGCGTGTGGTCGTTTCTGGCGGTGGTATTTTTTTGGGTAGTCAATACTATCGGCAAGACTTGGCTATTGGGGGGCAAATTCAACCGCAAGTGGGAAAACGCAAGGTGGCACTTGGTTATCAGTTCGCTGATAGCAACTACCGGCGTTTGGAGGATACGGACAGCCAAGCTCATCGCGTGAGTGTGAGTGTGCCGTTATCTAACGACAAAGCAAAAGTCAGTTGGGCAGTGGATGCAGGTTATCAATGGCCAGCTAATGCGGAACGTTTAGCCGATTACCAAGAAACTTCGGTGCGCGTGCGGGCTGGGGTGATGCCCAAATCGAATCAATTACTATCAGCAAGTTACGGTATTACGCAACAGCGTGATGCTAATCCTTATGACACCCTGCTCTTCGGGGATGAAAAGCGTAATTTAGACCAAAAGGTGTTTGATATTGGCTGGTCAAAACAAGCAGGGCGTAATTATTTCTATGAAGCAAAAGTGCAATCGCGCCGCCAGACATCCAAGCTGGTTTTGTTTGAAAACTCGGCGGTGGATGTCACGCTGGGGGTGCGTTGGCAGCTCGATTAGGGCACGCACTAAAGACTCAGATTCAACCTAATCTGCGTCCAATAAACGACGTAAACCTTGAATATTGGTCAGGTGTAACGTTTTGCCGTCTTTTTTAATCAAACCTTCTTTATCTAACAAGGTTAGGGTACGGGAAATACTTTCGCGTGTTGTACCTAACAAAATAGCAAGATCGTACTGTGTGGGAATGTTTTTAATGTTGATTACTTGTTGCGGATCAGCATTGGGGGGTACTTGCGCCAATAAGTAAGCTGCTAAACGGTTTGAAATGTTTTGTTGCTGCAATACCATGCGGTGCAAGTTGTTCTTGCGAATAATGCCCGCCATGTTTTGCATAATGCGTTGCGACACTTGGGGTACGGTGTAGATCAGGGTTTCAGCATCTTTCGGGGCAATCGAGAGTACGTCACAACCAGTGGTGGCTTGTACGGCAGCGGAACGTGGGTAGCCATCAATGACTGCCAGTTCACCAAAGTGCGTCGGGCCATCAATGATTGCTAAGGCGACTTCTTGCCCTTGGCGGTTGGTGGCTAACATGCGGACTTGACCATTCAACAGGAAGAAGAGGCGGCGGGACGTATCATTTTCTTCAATGATGTAGTCGCCTTTGCTGGCATGTTCAAACCGACACACTTTTGCCAAAGATGCTAAAAAGTTTTCTGGTAAGCCAGTGAGTAAGGGAATTTGCCCCAATAATTTGACATGCACGGCTTTCATTGCATCCATTCTCCTCCGAGGTTAGTCGAAACACACAACTCTATAGGCATTTAAGCCTAGCATAGCTGACGCACAGTTTGTGTGGGTTTATGCATGTTTTTAGAGCGAAGACCTGTGAAACTGCGTTTGCTAGTATACAGGTGTCGTGCGCAATGACCAAAAAGTGTCAGTAATGTGCGTTATCATGTTTAATGTAGGCAAAATCGGAGAACATAATCGGATGAAACGTTGTTTGGCACTGCTGGGTTTGTGGCTGGGGAGTCTGTTACCGGTGTATGGTGCTCCGCAGCTTACGATACAAGATTCGGTGGTAATCCCCGCGCAAACGGTACAAGGGGTCAAACTCAGTGAGTTATCCGGTTTAGCGTGGGATCAAGATGAACAATTGCTGTATGCCCTTTCCGACAAAGGTCGCTTGTTCCATTTTCGCTTGCAGTTAGCGGGGAATCGCATTGCTGCCGTAACGCCGGTTTATGCCGCTAATCTCATGGACTTGGCGGGCGAACAAATTAAGAAAGGACGGCGCGATTCCGAAGATTTAACCATCTTAAATGCAGCGAATGGTAAGCACGGTGACTCGCAATTGGTGATTTCGTTTGAAGGTGAACCGCGCATTATTCGTTTTACCACGCAAGGTTTAGCGATTAAGAACATTGCCTTGCCGCCTGTGCTGCAAAATCGCCGTGTTTACCGTACCAATAATAAGCAATTGGAATCCGTGACTTTTCACCCACGTTACGGCTTTCTGACTGCTCCCGAATTACCGTTGCGTGGTCAGCCATTGGGGGTTCACACGATTTATGCCATGAACGGTCAGCATTGGTCTTTTGCAGCGTATCCGGCGGAAAATAGCGGCATTAGTGCTTTGGAAGCGTTACCCGATGGTAACTTATTAATTTTGGAACGTGCATGGTCGGGGTTATTGAGTCCTTTAACCGTGAGTTTGCGGTATTTGGATTTTCAGCAGTGCGTACCAAATGGGCAATGTCGTGTGCAAGATTTGCAGGTGATTTCCAGCCATATCTTCATTGATAACTACGAAGGTTTGACTCATATTAAAGGTAATCAATACCTGATGGTCAGTGACGATGGCGATGAAAGCTTGCTCAATACCACCCTGACCTTATTCACCTTAAATTGAATGAAATTGAATCTAGCTTGCGTCTTGTGCTTGGAGTATTTGGAATGAGTGCAAACCGAAACCTGAAACTGTGGTTATTGCTCGGCATTTTACTGTCATTAGGTGCGGTGTGGTTGCCGTGGTCTGCTGATGCGAAAGGTGTTGGTGAGCCGCGAGCCGTGACTAGCCGTGGTGATCTGACCAGCGACGAACAAAGCACCATTAGTGTGTTTGAACAAAACAGCTCTTCCGTGGTTTATATCACCACTGTTGAAAAAGTCATGGATGTGTGGACACGTAATGTCAGCGAAGTACCGAGCGGTACGGGTAGTGGTTTCGTGTGGGATGATGAAGAGCATATTGTTACCAATAACCACGTCGTCGAAGGGCATAGAACCGCCAAAGTACGACTTTCGGATCAGCGCGTCTTGGATGCCGTTGTGGTGGGAACAAGTCCCCAACACGATCTGGCAGTGCTCAAATTGCAACATACCCAAGACGTACCGCAAGCCGTGCAAGTGGGGAGCAGTCGTGATCTGAAAGTGGGGCAAAAAGTCCTAGCGATTGGCAACCCGTTTGGTTTGGATCATACCTTGACCTCCGGCATTATTTCCGCGTTAAACCGCAGCATTGACGGCGAAAATGGCAAAGGCATGGAAGGTTTAATTCAAACCGATGCGGCGATTAACCCCGGCAATTCCGGCGGGCCATTGTTGGACAGTGCCGGACGTTTAATCGGCGTGAATGTGGCAATTTACAGTCCATCTGGTGCGTCGGCGGGGATCGGTTTCGCCATTCCGGTGGATACGGTGAATCGTGTCGTGCCGCGTTTAATCAAAGACGGGCGTTATGCGCGTCCAGTTTTGGGCGTTATGTCGGAAGATTCCGTCAGTAAAAAACTCACCGATAAACTGGATACGTTTGGTTTGCTGGTGCTGAAAGTGTCGCCGGATTCACCTGCCGCGCAAGTCGGAATGCGGGGTACGCAAATCACTTCCGATGGTGAATTGATTATTGGCGATATTATCCAAGCCATTGATGACAAAGAAGTGCGTTCGATAGACGATTTGTCGCGCGTGTTGGATGGGTATGCACCGAATAGCACGGTGCAGGTACACATTCTGCGTGGTGGCAAAACCGAATTGGATTTAACGGTCGAACTCAGCTTGTTGCAGTGATGTACGAACAGACGCTCTCCAGTTAAAGCAGAGAGCGTCCGTCTGGTGTCAACGTAAACCTACGCGTAAATCTACGCCTGATGGTAGATTTTGCCGCCCGTTTTCACGAATTCCACGGCTTTTTCTGCCATGCCTTGCTGTAACGCGGCTTGTGCTTCCAAACCTTGCTTGGCGGCGTAATCACGCACATCCTGCGTAATTTTCATTGAGCAGAAATGCGGGCCACACATTGAGCAGAAATGCGCGACTTTCGCGGATTCTTTCGGCAGGGTTTCATCGTGGTATTCACGAGCGCGTTCAGGGTCTAACCCTAAGTTGAATTGGTCTTCCCAACGGAACTCAAACCGCGCTTTGGACATGGCATTATCGCGGATTTGCGCACCCGGCCAGCCTTTGGCTAAATCCGCCGCGTGTGCCGCAATTTTGTAGGTAATAATGCCCACGCGCACGTCTTCTTTGTTCGGCAAACCCAAATGCTCTTTTGGTGTGACGTAACACAACATTGCGCAACCGTACCAGCCGATATTCGCCGCGCCAATGCCGGAGGTAATGTGGTCGTAACCGGGGGCAATGTCCGTTACCAATGGCCCTAAGGTATAGAACGGTGCTTCAAAACAGTCGCGCAGTTCCTTATCCATGTTTTCTTTGACCATGTGTAATGGCACATGACCAGGGCCTTCGATCATCACTTGTACGTCGTGTTCCCACGCGATTTTGGTGAGTTCGCCCAGCGTTTCGAGTTCGGCAAATTGGGCGCGGTCATTTGCATCGGCGGCAGAACCGGGGCGTAAGCCATCGCCTAACGAGAAGCTCACGTCGTAAGCCTTCATGATTTCGCAAATGTCTTCAAAATGCGTGTACAGGAAGTTTTCTTGGTGATGCGCCAGACACCATTTCGCCATGATTGAACCGCCACGCGAGACAATGCCCGTGAGACGTTCCGCCGTCATGGGCACATACGCCAAACGCACGCCTGCGTGAATGGTGAAATAATCGACACCTTGCTCGGCTTGCTCAATCAACGTATCGCGGAAAATTTCCCACGTTAAATCTTCAGCTTTACCATTCACTTTTTCGAGTGCTTGGTAAATCGGCACAGTACCAATCGGCATGGGGGCGTTGCGCAAAATCCATTCGCGGGTTTCGTGGATGTT
Organism: Pseudomonadota bacterium; assembly: GCA_039797295.1. GTDB lineage: Bacteria > Pseudomonadota > Gammaproteobacteria > Thiotrichales > Thiotrichaceae > Thiothrix. Next base: position 31,817 of record JBDKID010000003.1, read on the forward strand.
TTTGCCCGTGGACAAATCCATCAAGGTGTCGCCGCCCCAACGCGCCGACCATGCCATTTTTTCCACTTCTTCTTCGATAGAGGACGAAACCGCTGAGTTACCGATATTGGTATTGATTTTGACGCGGAAATTGCGCCCGATAATCATCGGTTCGAGTTCGGGGTGATTGATATTGGCGGGAATAATCGCGCGACCTGCGGCAACCTCGGAACGCACAAATTCTGGGGTGATTTCTGCGGGTAAATTCGCACCCCACGCATGACCTTGGTGTTGACGCAGTAGTTTGGCATAACGCGGATCGGTGCGTAACTCCTGTAACTTCAGGTTCTCACGCAGCGCGACGTATTCCATTTCTGGCGTAATAATGCCCTGACGTGCGTAATGCATCTGCGAGACATTTTTGCCCGCTTTTGCACGGCGCGGCGCACGCAAATGGGCAAAGCGTAAATGCGCCAAGCGTGGGTCATTTTGTCGCGCTTGTCCGTATTCTGAGGTGGGACCTTGTAAGGCTTCGGTATCGTTACGTTCCAAAATCCAATTCAGGCGCACATCGGGAATGCCTTCCAGCAAGTTAATGGTGACATTCGGATCAGTGAATGGGCCAGACGTGTCATAAACCGGAATCGGTGGGTTTTCTTCCGCGCCAAAGCTGGCAGCAGTAGGGTGTTGGTCGATTTCGCGGATGCCGACACGAAGATCAGGGCGCGAACCTGTAAGATACACCTTGCGCGAACGGGGAAAAGGTTGTGTGATTTCACTGGACAGTTCAGCAGTTTTTTTTAGAAATGATTCAGGGATTGCACTCATCGTTGCTCACTCAGCTCTACATATTAGCGGTCAACTACTTTAACAGATTCATTAACTCGCAGGTATAAGTCGTCGTTTCGGTATTGGAATAGCGGGTTGCTATACTTCAAACGAGACGCTGACACTGGGAATGATGGGAGGATACTCGTATGTTTAAATGGTTATTCACGCGCTTGGTTGACGTTTTGCTCGTATTTCTGATCGTAACTGGCTTGTTATGGTACGGTGCTGTGCATTATCCGCAGTTTTTCCCAGCGCAGTTTTTCAGTTATTGGCAAGTGGCTAAGCCCGTATCTGTCACGCCAACTGTCACCAATGCGGTTTCCGGTGTGACAAATGATGTTGTACCGAACGGCACATCTAAGGTGCAACCCTAAAAGTAATCTGCTATTGTTGCGCCCCTGAGCTGATCGGGCAATCGCGGCCTTGCTTGCAAGGCGGAGGAAAGTCCGGGCTCCATAGGGTAAGACGCTAGGTAACGCCTAGGCGGCGCAAGCCGACGGAAAGTGCAACAGAAAGTAAACCGCCTGCGCATTCTCAGCAATGATTCTGCGTCGGTAAGGGTGAAAGGGTGCGGTAAGAGCGCACCGCGTCGCTGGCAACAGTCGACGGCACGGCAAACCCCGTCTGGAGCAAGACCAAATAGGGATACTATGGTGTGACCCGCACTGTATCCGGGTAGGTTGCTTGAGGTGTACGGTGACGTACATCCCAGATGAATGATTGTCCACGACAGAACCCGGCTTATAGATCAGCTCAGTTTTCTTTATTGCCACTTTAAATTTAAATACATCATTATTTTATTTGAAGTGGAATATCAAATTTTTACTCTACCTTAATGTTTTGAATGAAAATTAATATATTATTCTTATTTTTTAAACAAACTTTAGGGTAAGTAATTGTAGATTAATGCTACTTCTTCGTGATTTCATTGACAGCTTGTCAATGTCTGCCTATATTTCCGTTGCAGTAGAAAAATGTGGAAAAAAGTGGGAAGATTTCCCTGATAACTAGCTGGGGATGCACTACGTGTTACGTGGTATTTCAGTGGTTGTTCTGAGATAACAAAGACAGCTTTGCCATCCCAACGAGAGACCGTGACGTGCTGGCACAAACAGCGGGCAAACAAGTCATTGTCATGGTTGATCACACCGATAAATGCCTTCTGATTTACCCAATAAATGGGTAAAAGTGGAAAAAATTCTGATGTCGCTACCCAATATGAATCGACGTGTACGTAACATGCAACGCCTGATCGTAGGGCATACAGCGGAACTCAATCAGGTTTCCCAGTAATGACAATAAGCAATTGGAAACACGATACAGTCTTATTGCAAGAGGCTGTTGAAGCTCTGAATATTCAGTCTTCTGGTATTTATGTTGATGGTACATACGGGCGTGGTGGTCACTCAGCGTTGATTTTAGGTCAGTTGGGAACGCAGGGACACCTCGTCGTGACGGATAAAGATCCCACCGCAATTGCTCACGCACGGCTACAATATGCCGAAGATGCGCGAGTAGCGGTCTGGCATGGTTCTTTCTGTGAATTTCCTGAAGCATTAACCGTAGCAGGTTTAGGCAATCGTATTGATGGCTTATTGCTGGATTTGGGTGTGTCTTCACCACAGATTGACGATGCGGAACGTGGCTTTAGCTTTATGCGTGATGGGCCTTTGGATATGCGCATGAATACGGCGGCGGGTGATAGTGCCGCCGAATGGTTGGCGCGTGCTCCCGAAGCTGAAATTGCCGACGTATTATGGCGTTATGGCGAAGAAAAGTTTTCGCGGCACATTGCGCGTAAAATCGTTAGCGTGCGCATACAAACACCTTTAGTGACAACCTTGCAACTGGCGGATTTAATCGCGGATGTTGTGCGTAAGCGTGAACCGGGTAAGCATCCAGCAACACGCAGTTTCCAAGCCATCCGCATTAAGGTCAACCGTGAATTAGAGGATGTGGAATTGTGCTTACGCCAAGCGGTGGCGCAATTAGCTCCCGGTGGTCGGTTGGTAGTGATTAGTTTCCATTCCTTGGAAGACCGTATCGTGAAACATTATTTACGTGAGGTTTCCACACCACCTGCATTACCTAGAGGTTTGCCTGTGATGCCGCAGCAAGTGCAGCCACCCATGCGGTTGGTGGGAAAAGCAGTCCGCGCGGGTGATGAAGAGGTTGCTAATAATGTGCGTTCACGGAGTGCGATTATGCGTATTGCGGAGCGGGTGACATGAGTCGGTGGCAGGTACTGGGTGTATTTACTTTGTACTTTGTGGTGTTGGGATTGGCATTGTTAGTGGTGAATAACCGCCATCATGCACGTCAATTATTCGCGGAAATCCAAGAGTTAGAGAAAGAACGTGATGAAAAAAGTGCAGATTGGAGTCGTTTAAAGTTAGAACAAAGTGCGCGTTTAAACCAAATCTTGGTGGAATCGCGGGCTAGACAGGATTTGGGAATGCAGAAACCTTCCGCAGATAATATCAAGGTTATACGTGAGTGAAACGTCGGCAGCTTAAATCACCCGTTTTTCAGGGTAGACGCTTATTCTTGATGCTGACTTTGTTGGGGGTGATCGGCATTTTATTATTGCGTGCAGTATGGTTAGAAGTTTTTCAGCAGCAATGGTTACAACAACAAGCTGATAAACGCCAAATGCGCGTGGTGACGATTCCAGCCTATCGTGGCATGATTTTGGATCGTAATGGCGACCCAATGGCGATCAGTTCGCCGGTATCCTCGTTATGGTGTAACCCGCAAGACTTACTCAAAGCACGCGAAGATTTGCGCCACGAAGCTGCCGCATCTGTGCCGGATGCTAAAACCGCTGAGAAATCTGCCACCGATAAAACCAAAGATCGAGACCCCATTGATGCATCATTAGAGCATGATCGGGCTGTGAAAAAGTTTGCGCAGTTGGAGGCGGGTTTACAGCACATCGAGGAAGAACTGGGCATGAAGTCGGGCGAATTGGTCGAAAAGCTCGAAAAAGCCAGTGATAAACAGTTTTTCTATTTGGGTCGGCAGTTGCCATTAGAAGTTGCTGATGAGATTTTGGCACTGGATTTACCGGGCGTTACCTCAACGCGCGAATACCGTCGTTATTACCCATTAGCCGAAACCGCAGGGCACGTTGTTGGCATGACCAATATCGATGGCAATGGCATTGAAGGCATTGAGAAAGCACGCAATGACACGTTAGCGGGTAAAAATGGTAAAACGCGCGTGGTGCGGGATGCGAAAGGCAAATTAGTGGAAAGCGTGGTGCATTTGGATGAAATGCAACCCGGACAAGACGTGCAGTTAAGCATTGACCGGCGCATTCAGTATTTAGCCTACAAAGAATTAAAAACGCGCGTTTATGAACTGAATGCCAAAGCGGGTTCGGCGGTGGTATTGGATGCCCACACGGGTGAGATTTTGGCAATGGCGAATGTGCCGTCATTTAACCCCAATAATCGCAAAGACATTGATGCCTCGTTATACCGTAATCGGGCGGTAACAGATAAATCCGAACCCGGTTCCACACTGAAACCGTTAACCATTTCGGCTGCGTTAGAAGCGCGGGCAATCGGCCCTGATGTGGAAATTAATACTTCACCGGGGCGGATTAACTTTGGCAAATACGTGGTGAAAGACCCGAAAGATTACGGCTCGATTAGTTTGGCAACCATTTTGGCGAAATCCAGTAACGTCGGGGCAAGCCGTGTGGCTTTGCTCATGAGTGCACGCGATCAATGGATGTTTTTAAATCGTGTCGGATTCGGACGTGTACCCGATGCTGGTTTTTCTGGTGAGTCCTCCGGTCAGTTAACCAGTTACACCACTTGGGGTATGGTGGATCGGGCTTCGCACGGTTATGGTTACGGTTTATCTGCCAGTTTGTTACAAATTACCCATGCTTATGCCGCATTGGCAGCGAATGGCATGATGGTGCCCGCTACGATTTACAAATTGGATAAACCTGTCGTTGGTCAGCAAGTAATGAGTGCCGATAATGCTCGTGCGGTTGTACGCCTGATGGAAGCCGTCGTGCAAAAAGGCGGAACGGGCGAGAAAGCCATGATTGAAGGTTATCGGGTTGCGGGCAAAACGGGGACAGCATACAAATACATCAATAATGCTTATCGCAATGATCGTTACATGACCAGCTTTATTGGGGTTGCACCAGCAAGCCGTCCGCGTTTGGTGGTTGCCATTCAAATTGATGAACCCAAAGTGGAGGACAGTGGTGGTCGTGCTGCGGCACCTGTGTTTTCCAAAGTGATGGGGGAAGCTTTGCGTTTGCTTGATATTCCACCTGATAATTTACCTGATGTGAAACCTGTGCAACAACAGCAACAATTAATGACTACACCAACCGCGCCCACTCAAGCGGTGTCGCCATCCTCAACAGCCGTCGAACCGCCTGTGCCGATGGGGGCAGCGGCAACCAGCAAGGGAGGGACGGTAGAATGATGTCTCTACGCCTTTTATTAGCCGATGTGGTTGCCGATCTTGCCACTGTGCCCGATGTGGCCGTCACAGGGTTGACCTTGGATAACCGTAAAGTGCAAGCGGGCATGGCATTCGTTGCCCTGCGTGGTACGCGCCAACACGGTTTGGCTTATGCCACAGCGGCTGTCGAAGCGGGTGCTGTGGTCGTGCTGTATGAGCCAGAAAATGTTTTGCAACAGCCACCCTTGTCGGTCGAGTCTGTACCCGTGCCTGCATTACGCGAGCATTTGGGTACACTCGCCGACCGTTTTAACGCCGCGCCGAGTGCCGACTTATTCATGGTCGGGGTAACGGGTACGGATGGCAAAACGTCTGTCACGCACTTCATTGCTGAAGCTTTAAACGCTAAGTTGGATGCCAACACCGTCACCGCTACCGCAGGGGTGATTGGTACGTTGGGTTTGGGTTGCCCCGGTCAATTAGCTCCGGCAACGCACACCACGCCAGATGCATTAACCGTACACACTGTCTTAGCCGAATTACGGCAGGCTGGATTGCAAAGTGTGGCAATGGAAGTGTCGTCGCACGCTTTGGATCAAGGGCGTGTGAATGGCATTCGTTTTGATGTTGCGGTGCTTACCAATTTGACGCGCGACCATTTGGATTATCACGGTACGGTCGAGGCGTATGCGGATGCCAAACGTCGTTTGTTCCATTGGCAAGGTTTACGCGCGGTGGTGTTGAATCTTGATGATGCATTCGGGCAGCAATTGGCGCGTGAAGTCGCTGAATCTACGCCGGGTGTGCAAATCATTGGGTATGGTGTGGGCAATCCTGCTGCTTATCCCGCTAATACACTGGTGGCAACGGCTGCGGTTTTTGATCACAGCGGTATTCGTGCGCAAGTCACTAGCCCGTGGGGAACGGGAACATTACAAGCTCCGGTATTGGGGCAATTCAATCTGCATAATTTGTTAGCCGCGCTGGGCGTATTGGTCGCGCAAGGCATTCCCATGAGCGAAGCTTTGCAACGTTTACAGCACGTTTGGGTTGTACCGGGACGTATAGAGCGCGTTATTGCTGATCCAGTCGCTGAACGGGATAACGAGCGATTGGTGGTGGTGGATTATGCCCACACCCCAGCAGCGTTAGCGCAGGTATTAAAAGCAGTGCGCGTGCATACCCGTGGTCGCTTGCTGTGCGTGTTTGGCTGCGGTGGGGATCGGGATCGTGGTAAGCGTCCGCTCATGGCACAAACCGTGGAAGCGGCGGCGGATGTGGTGATTGTGACCGATGATAATCCGCGCACTGAAAATCCACAGCAAATCATGGCGGATATTCTGCAAGGCTTCCAGAACCCCGCGCAGGTGTTGGTGGAACATGACCGTGCCGCCGCGATTCGTTTAGCGATTACGCAAGCGCAAGTGGGCGATACGGTGCTGATTGCAGGCAAAGGGCACGAAACCGTGCAAATTCTCGCGCATGGCACTGTGCCATTCGATGATCGTGTACAAGCTGCTTTGGCATTACAGGAGTGTGGCGCATGAGCTGGTTAATGCTTTCACAAATTGCTCAGATGACGGGTGGGACATTGCACGGTGACGATGTGGCGATTGCACGTGTGGAACGCGATTCGCGCACCGTACAAAGCGGGGATTTGTTTCTCGCGTTGCAAGGCGAACGCTTTGATGCGCATGACTTCGTGCCACAAGTGGCGGGCAAAGCCAGTGCCGCATTGGTGGTACGGCGGATTGATGCAGCAATCCCACAAGTCGTGGTCGATGATGTGCGCTTAGCCTTAGGTCGTTTGGCGGCAGCTTGGCGGCAACAATTTCACCAACCTGTCATTGGTTTAACGGGTAGTAATGGTAAAACCACGCTGAAAGAAATGCTCACCGCGATTTTATCCCAACAGGGGCAAACCTTAGCCACGATTGGCAATTTGAACAATGATTTGGGGATGCCGCTGACCTTATTGCGTTTGCGTAAAGATGATCAATTCGCCGTGATTGAAATGGGTGCGAATCATTTTGGCGAAATTGCTTACTTAACTGAGATTGCGCAACCGAATATTGCGATTCTGAATAATGCGGGTAATGCGCATTTGGAAGGTTTCGGCGATTTAGCGGGTGTGGCACGCGCGAAAGGTGAAATCTTTGCGGGATTGCAGGCGGGTGGCATTGCGATTATCAATGCTGATGATGCTTACGCTGCTTATTGGTTAGGGCTGAATACCGAGCGGCAAGTCTTACGCTTTGGCATGACAAACGCTGCCGATGTGTTTGGCACGGTGGATGCGGCAAATCAGTTTTACATTCATGCCCAAGGCGAACAAGTTGCGGTTAACCTGCATTTGTTAGGGCGACATAATCAATTGAACGCGCTGGCGGCTGCGGCTGCGGCGTTGGCATTAGGCATTAAGCTGGCAACGATTGCTGAGGGCTTGGCAACGTTGCAGGCTGTAAAAGGGCGTTTGTGCCCAAAACGGGGCAAACACGGCGGCATGGTGATTGATGACACTTACAATGCTAACCCGACATCGACTGCCGCTGCGGTGGCGGTGTTAGCCAGCGTACAGGGACGCAAAATCATGGTACTTGGGGACATGGGCGAATTGGGCGATACGGGCGTAGCCCTTCATGCAGCGATTGGGCAACAAGCTGCCTCTCAAGGGGTGGATGCGTTGTACACGCTGGGTACATTGAGTACAGCAGCCAGTCAAGCGTTTGGGGAAATGCTTGGTCATGCACCTTTGCATTTTACGGCACTCGCTGATTTATTGACGGTTCTGGAACAGGATTTGCAGCCGGGAACGACGGTGCTGGTTAAGGGATCTCGTTCTGCGCGAATGGAGCGCGTTGTAGATGCTTTGACAATGGGAATAATGCAGGAGGCTGCTTAACATGTTGGTATGGTTATTTGAGTTTCTCAGTCAGTTTTACAGCGGGTTTAATGTTTTCCAATATTTGACCTTGCGTGGGATTTTAGGCTTATTGACGGCATTATTTATCGCGCTCTGGACGGGGCCGATGATGATTCGCGCCTTGACAAGATTAAAAATTGGTCAGTATATTCGCGAAGATGGTCCGCAACACCAAATGAAGGCGGGTACGCCAACGATGGGTGGGATCATGATTATTTTAGCCATTACTATTTCAACCTTGTTATGGGGCGATTTACGCAACCGTTATGTGTGGTTGGTGTTATTGGTAACGCTGGGGTTCGGTTTAGTTGGTGGTTTAGACGACTACATTAAACTCAAAATGCGCCGGAATCTCGGTTTGACTGCGCGGCAAAAAACCGTGGGTTTAACCATCGTGGGTTTTGCGGCGGCATTTTTCTTATTTTTCACGGCACAAAGCGCGACAGAAACCACCTTATACTTCCCCATTTTTAAAGATGTTTATTGGAATATGGGCTGGCTATTTATTCCGTGGGTTTATTTCGTGCTAATTGGTTCGAGTAATGCGGTTAACCTCACGGATGGTTTGGATGGCTTAGCCATTATGCCCACCATTATGGTGGCGGGTGGTTTGGCGATTTTCTGTTATGTCAGTGGTCACGCCACGATTTCGCATTATTTGGCCATGCCACATTTGCCCCACGTTGGTGAAGTCATGGTGTTCTGTGCGGCGATTTTTGGCGCAGGCTTGGGTTTCTTGTGGTTTAACGCTTACCCTGCGCAAGTTTTTATGGGCGATGTGGGCGCGTTGGCTTTAGGTGCGGCCTTGGGTAGCGTGGCGATTGTGGTTCGTCAAGAAATCGTCTTAGCCATTATGGGCGGGGTGTTTGTGTTGGAAACACTGTCCGTTATTTTACAAGTGGGTTATTTTAAAATGACTGGCGGCAAACGGATTTTCCGTATGGCACCGTTGCATCACCACTATGAAAAAGTGGGTTGGCCTGAGCCAAAAGTCATTGTGCGTTTTTGGATCATTACCGTCATTTTGGTCATGGTTGGTCTATCAACGCTGAAAATCCGTTAATTCCTGAACGTTACTGAGGTGAGCATGGCACAGTTAGATCAAACGATGACATGGACAACACTGGTTGTTGGTTTAGGTCAAACGGGTTTGTCGGTTGCACGGTATTTGCGTGGTCAAGGGGTTCGTTTTGCGGTGGTGGATAGCCGAGTGAGTCCACCGGGTAAAGATGAATTCCATGCACAATACCCCGATGTGCCTGCTCATTTCGGTGCGTTTGCGCACGTACCTGAATTTTTTGCGCACGCGCAAAGCTTGGTGGTTAGCCCCGGTATTGCGATTGCTACGCCCGAAATCAAAGCGGCGGGCGAACGTGGGGCGGAATTAATTGGCGACATCGAACTGTTTGTCCGAGCCGCACAAGCCCCGATCATTGCCATTACGGGTTCTAACGGTAAAAGTACCGTGACAACCTTGGTGGAAGTCATGGCGCAAACCGCAGGCATGACCGCTTACGCAGGCGGTAATCTGGGTTTCAGCGCGTTGGATTTATTGGAACAGCCCACGCCCGATTTGTACGTCATGGAATTGTCCAGTTTCCAATTGGAAACCACGCATTCCTTGCAAGCGGTTGCGGCGGTGGTGCTGAATGTCAGTGAAGATCATTTAGATCGTTATGACTCTTACGCGCATTATGCTGCGTCTAAACAAGTGATTTATCAGCATTGCGCTTGTGCTGTGTTGAATCGTGATGATCCGCTGGTGATGGCAATGCCGACGGATACGGCACAATCCGTGGTGAGTTTCGGTTTGGATACACCCGCCGCAGGGCAATACGGGGTGCGTGAACATGCGGGTAAACGTTGGTTAGCCAAAGGCGAGCAATTATTGTTGGCAACCGCTGCAATGAAACTCCCCGGTGAACATAACGTTGCCAATGCCTTGGCGTGTTTGGCGTTGGGTGAAGCGGCGGGGATTTCCTTGGTGGGAATGCTAGACGCATTACAAACCTTTGGCGGGCTTGCGCACCGCACACAATGGGTACGCGAACGTTACGGCGTGAATTGGTATAACGATTCCAAAGGCACGAATGTCGGTGCGACTTTAGCCGCATTGGCGGGTTTGCCCAATAAAACCGTGTTGATTGCGGGTGGTCAAGGGAAAGGGGCGGATTTTTCCCCATTACGGGAAGTTGCTGCCAGTAAAGCCCGCGCCTTGGTGTTGATCGGCGAAGACCGCGCGAAAATTGCCGCTGTGGTTGAAGGTTATGCGCCGTATGTCTTTGCCGATAGCATGGACGAAGCGGTGGCATTAGCCGCTGATTTGGCACAAGCAGGGGATAATGTATTGCTGTCACCAGCCTGTGCGAGTTTCGATATGTTCAAAGGTTATGCTCATCGCGGTGATGTGTTCAGTGCTGCGGTGAAGGAGTTGGCATGACCCCCCCTAACGCTCCGTTACCACTACCCGCCAATCGGTGGGCACGCTACGTGGATCGCGACCTTGTGATTGCATTACTAGCATTGATTGGTATTGGTGTGGTGATGCTGGCTTCAGCCTCATTATGGGTGGCAGAAAAACAGTATCAAGATGCTTATTTTTATGTGGATCGGCAATTGACATTCCTCGGTATCGGGTTGTGTTTAGGTTTGATCATGTACCAAATTCGGCTGGCGTTTTGGGAACAATTGGGTGTGCGTCTGCTGCCTTTTGTGATGCTCTTGCTGATTCTGGTGTTAATTCCCGGTTTGGGTAGAGAAGTCAATGGCAGTCGGCGTTGGCTAAATCTGATTATCATGCCGGTGCAAGTGTCCGAGCTTGCTAAGCTCATTATGCTCATGTATTTATCCGGCTATTTAATTCGACACGGTAAAAATTTAGCTGCGTCGCCCTCTTATCAACCATTGTTGATACCACTGTTAGTTTTAGGTTTAACCGGCGGTTTATTAATGCTAGAACCGGATTTCGGTTCAACTGTGGTAATTATTTCCACGGGCTTAGCCTTGTTATTCCTCGGCGGTGTGCCATTAAAACGCCTAGGCGTTTTATTAGGTGGTGCGATTTTTATTATGCTGCCTTTAGCTTTTATGGGTTATCGGGGGCGGCGTTTACAGGCATTTTGGAATCCGTGGGATTACCAGTCTGACATCGGTTATCAAGTCGTCAATGCGCAAATGGCAATCGGTGATGGTGGTTGGTTTGGTGTTGGTTTGGGTGGTGGTGTACAAAAACTGTTTTACTTGCCCGAAGCACACAACGATTTCATCTTTTCGGTGATTGCTGAAGAATTTGGTTTTATTGGCATGTTAATCGTCCTGTGTTTATACGGTTGGTTGGTTGCGCGTGCGTTTGTGATTGGCTTTCAGGCGGATAAAAATGGTCAGCATTATGGGGCTTATTTAGCCTATGGCATTGGCTTTTGGATCGGATTACAAGTCATTCTGCACATTGGGGTGAATTTGGCGATTGTGCCAAATAAAGGTCTTACTCTCCCTCTAATGAGTTATGGCGGTAGTAGTTTGATGATGACCTTAATAGCTATGGCACTATTAATGCGTGTGTACCGTGAAACCCAAACCACCCAATTTGGCGTATCAGAACGCAAGGCAACGACCATGCGTAGTACGCAACAAGCTTTGACAAAACGTACAACAACCATAAGGAGAACTGTGCGTGGTACATGATTCCCGTTCCCCCGCAACCGCTGCTACGAATGCAACGTTGCAACGCCCAATTATGATTACCGCTGGTGGTACGGGTGGGCATGTTTACCCCGGCTTGGCAGTCGCGCGTGCCTTAATTGCCCAAGGTATTCCCGTGGTGTGGATGGGAACGCCTAAAGGTTTAGAAGCGCGTGTCATTCCCGAAGCTGGCATTGAAATGGCGTGGTTGGAAGTCAATGGCTTACGCGGTAAAGGCGTGATGACCACCTTACTCGCGCCGGTGAATTTGCTACGTGCGTTATGGCAATCCGTGCGGATTATGCGGCGTTACCAACCCGCCGCGATTTTAGGTATGGGTGGGTTTGTTGCGGGTCCCGGTGGTTTGGTTGCCGCCTTAATGGGTAAACCTGTGGTGATTCATGAGCAAAATGCTGTGGCGGGTTTAACCAATAAGCTGCTGTCGAAAGTGTGTCGGCGCGTGTTGGAAGGTTTCCCCCATACGTTTCCGCCCAGCCCAAAAGTCATGGCAACGGGGAATCCAGTGCGTTTAGACATTGCGAATCTCCCTGAACCTGCTGAACGTGCCGCCAGTCGTGCGCAAGAGCCGGTACACGTTTTAGTGGTCGGTGGCAGTTTAGGGGCGCAAGCTTTAAACCAGATGGTGCCGCAAGCTTTAGCACAATTGCCGCTTGCACAACGTCCTAGCGTGCGTCATCAAGCGGGTGTGAAAAACATTGACGATGCACGTCAACAATACGCAGCCGCAGGTGTTGAAGCTGAAGTCATGCCGTTTATTGAAGACATGGCGGCGGCGTATGCGTGGGCTGATTTAGTGATTTGCCGTTCAGGGGCGTTAACCATTGCGGAATTGGCAGCCGCAGGCGTTGCCGCGATTTTAGTGCCATTCCCTCATGCGGTGGATGATCATCAAACCGCGAATGGTGCGTATTTAGCCGATAATGGTGCTGCATTACTCATGCAGCAGCGCGATTTAACGCCAGAAAAATTGGCGACAGTATTAAGTGATTTGTGTTCCAACCGTGCAAAACTGCAACAAATGGGCACGACAGCGCGGCAATTGGCAAAACCTTATGCCACCGCGCAAGTTGCCGCCATTTGTGCAGCGTATGCGGGTTATGACTTTGACAACAAGACGGGAAAGCAACAATGAAAATAGGGAGTGACCAACTGGCACGTAAACGCATCAACCGCTTGCATTTTATTGGCATCGGTGGTGCGGGTATGGGCGGTATTGCCGAAGTGGTTGCCAATTTAGGCTACACAGTATCCGGTTCAGATTTAGCCGAAAACACCATGACGCGGCGTTTACAGTCATTGGGTGTGACGATCTACAAAGGTCACGCCACGGAAAATGTCATGGGTGCGGATGTGGTCGTGGTGTCGACGGCGATTGACAATGCCAATCCTGAAATCATGCAAGCCCGCGAATTGCGCCTGCCGATTGTACGTCGTGCGGAAATGCTCGCGGAGTTAATGCGCTTCCGTCACGGTATTGCTGTTGCGGGTACGCACGGTAAAACCACGACCACCAGTTTAACCACCAGCTTGTTGGTGGAAGGTGGTTTAGACCCGACTTATGTTATTGGTGGCAAGCTCAATAGTTCAGCAAGTAATTCCAAACTTGGTGCGGGCGAATACTTGGTGGCAGAAGCCGATGAAAGCGATGCCTCTTTCCTGCATTTGCAGCCGATGATTGCCGTGGTGACGAATATCGACGCGGATCACATGGATACTTACGGCGGCGATTTTGAACGTTTGAAGCAAACATTTGTCGAATTCTTACACCACCTGCCGTTTTATGGCTTGGCGGTGTTGTGTGTCGATGATGAACATGTGCGTGAAATCCTGCCGGAAGTGAATCGTCCGATCATTACTTATGGCATTGATCAAGAAGCCGATGTGCGTGCCACCAATGTGCGTTATGTGGGGACACAAAGTTTGTTTACCGTCGAATGTGCGCGTAGTGGACGCAAACTCGACGTGGTATTGAACTTGCCCGGTCGCCATAATGTGCTGAATTCCTTGGCTTCCTTGGCAATCGCAGCGGAATTGGATGTGTCTGACGATGCGATTTTAGCGGGTTTACGCAAGTTCGATGGTGTCGGTCGCCGTTTCCAAATGTACGGTGACATTGATTTCGGCAAAGGCAAAGCAACGTTAGTGGACGACTACGGACATCACCCGCGTGAAATGCAAGCGACCCTCAATGCGGTGCGTAATGCATGGCCTGAACGCCGTTTAGTATTGGTATTCCAGCCGCATCGCTACACGCGCACCCGTGATTTGTTTGAAGATTTCGCGCAAGTATTGTCTGAAACCGACGTTTTGGTGTTGATGGATGTGTATGCCGCTAGCGAAAAACCGATTCCGGGGGCCGATGGTCGTGCCTTAGCGCGTGCGATTCGCATTCGTGGGCGTGTTGACCCAATTTTTGCGGCGGATGTGGAAGATGTGCCCGGTATCTTGAAACACATTCTGCAAGACGGCGATGTCATCCTGACCCAAGGTGCGGGAAGCGTGGGGGCATTAGCCATGAGTTTGCCAGAAGCATTGACGGTTAAATTGGAAGGCTGAGGGAGAGCGTGCATGAGTGTTGACGTAAAACAATTCGGTAAAGTCGCGGTTTTGTACGGTGGTTGGTCAGCCGAGCGTCCGGTTTCTTTAAAAAGCGGTGCGGCGGTTTTAAAAGCCTTGCAAGAAAGCGGGGTGGATGCTCACGGCATTGATGTGGATCGTCACATTATTCAAACCCTGCAAGCAGGGCAGTTTGAGCGCGTGTTTAATATTTTGCACGGTGCGGGTGGGGAAGATGGCGTTATTCAAGGTGCGCTGGAAATCCTCGGTTTACCGTACACTGGCTGTGGCGTGATGGCCTCCGCGATTAGCATGGATAAGCTCATGACGAAACGGGTGTGGTTGGGGGCGGGTTTACCGACTCCGGCTTATCGCGTGTTAACAGCCGATACGGATTTTAATGCCGTTATTGCGGAGCTGGGGCTGCCATTAATGATTAAACCTTCAACAGAAGGTTCGAGTATTGGATTAAGTAAGGTTAAATCTGCGGAAGATTTGCCCCAAGCCTATGCCAAAGCCGCACAATGCAGTAAAACTGTCATTGCAGAACAATGGGTTGTCGGCAGTGAGTACACGGCGGGTATTGTTGCAGGTGAATCTTTGCCTCTAATTCGGCTCGAAGTATCCGGTGAGTTTTATGATTATGAGGCAAAATACCTGCGTGATGACACGCGTTACCATTGTCCCTGTGGTTTAGCCCCAACCGATGAACAAGCCATGCAAATGCTTGCCCAACAAGCCTTTGACGCGGTGGGTGGACGTGGTTGGGGGCGTGTCGATATGATGCGCGATGCTGCTGGTAAGGCTTGGCTGATTGAAGTGAATACAAACCCCGGTATGACCGATCACAGCTTAGTGCCAATGGGTGCGCGCGCCCTAGGTTTAGATTTTAACGCACTGGTATTACGTATTCTGGAGACTACGTTGTCATGACTCCGCGTCGTCGACCCACATCGCAAAAACGCCCACAACAGCCGTGGCAGATACCGGAATTGACTCCGGCAATGTTGCGCCTTGCGACCGTAGGGGCGTTGTGTTTGGTGGTGCTCGGCGGGTTCATGTTTGGACGTGCCATGTTAAATAATCCCGAAAACATGCGCATTAGTCAGATTGATATACAAGGTAGTCTACAATACGTCAAAGATACGGAGTTAAGAAAGGTCATTGAAAAATATACCCAAACTAATCTGTATTTATTGGATGACAATGCACTGGAAGCAGATTTGGAATTACAGCCGTGGGTACGTTCCATTAGTTTGCGTAAGTTATGGCCTACGCGCTTGGTAGTGGAAGTGGAAGAACAGTATCCCATTGCTTTTTGGGGTACTGATCGTTTGATGAATCAATACGGTGAGTTGTTTCAAGCCGATCTCCCAACCAAACGTGGTATCTTTCCTCTGCTGTATAGCCCTGAAGATAAGGGGCATGAAATGGGGGAGCGTTACTTAAAAGTTCGGGACTGGTTAAAAGGATTGCCGCTCGAAATTGCTGAGTTGACGGAAGACGAAAGCAATTCGTGGCGTGTCAAGATTAAAAACGGCCCCGAAATTTTGGTTGGCAATGATGATCAGGAACGCCGCATCCAGCGGTTTAAGGTTGGGTTTCAGCAAGAACTGGCCAGTAAGTTTAGCAATATTCGGCGAATTGATTTGCGTTATACCAATGGTTTTGCCGTTGAATGGAAGCAATCGTCAGTTAGCCAGCAAGGTATTGTGAGCGAAAGCCGCAGGAGTTAACGATGTCAAAGAAAACGGATCATAATGTCATTGTTGCACTGGATTTAGGCACATCCAAAGTGGTGGCTTTAGTCGGTGAGATCAATGATAGTGGACGTCTGGAAATCATCGGGTTGGGTTCATACCCGTCAAGAGGTATGAAAAAAGGTGTTGTTGTGAATATTGAATCCACGATTCAATCGATTCAACGCGCCGTCGAAGAAGCCGAGTTAATGGCGGGATCACAAATTCGTTCCGTTTACGTGGGCATTGCTGGCAGTCATGTGCGTAGTTTGAATTCCCACGGGATTGTGGCAATTAAAGACAAAGAAGTAACGGATAATGACGTTGAGCGGGTCATGGATGCGGCGCGGGCGGTGGCAATTCCGGCCGACCAGCGCATTTTGCACGTTTTGCCACAAGAATACGTGATTGACCAACAAGAAGGGATTCGCGAGCCAGTTGGAATGTCCGGGGTACGTTTAGAAGCGCGGGTGCATTTAGTCACCGCTGCTCACAGTGCCGCACAAAATCTGGTGAAGTGCGTTGAACGTTGCGGTTTAAATGTTGAAGATATTATCCTAGAGCAAGTTGCATCCAGTTATGCAGTATTAGAAGAAGATGAAAAGGAATTGGGTGTATGCTTAGTGGATATCGGTGGTGGCACAAGTGATATTGCTATCTTCATTAATGGCTCTATTCATCACACTGCCGTGATTCCGATTGCAGGTGATCAGGTGACAAATGACATTGCGGTTGCGGTCAGAACCCCGACTCAACACGCAGAAGAGATCAAAATCAAATACGGAAAGGCATTACGCCAGTTGGTGGTTGAGGATGATCTCATTGAAGTTCCGGGTGTTGGTGAGCGTGAGCCACGTAGTTTGTCCGTGCAAACATTGGCATCCGTTATCGAACCCCGTTATGAAGAGCTGTTTTCACTGGTATTGCAAGAGTTACGCCGCAGCGGTTACGAGGAACGTATCGGTGCGGGCATTGTATTAACAGGTGGTTCTTCCAAAATGAAAGGTGTGCGCGAGTTGGCTGAAGAAGTGTTCCATATGCCGGTACGCATTGGTATGCCCCGGAATATTGGCGGTTTGCGCGGCGAAGTTGAAAACCCTATCCATTCCACTGGGGTAGGGCTGCTGCTGTATGGGATTGCACAGCAGGCTTACGGGGCCAGGCGCACTTATTATACCACGACCCCCAATGATGCGTCCGAAGGGTGGTGGGCGCAGTTGAAGTCCTGGTTTAACGGTAATTTTTGACAGTTGGAGAGACGGGCATGTTTGAATTAATGGACAGTGCAGCCAAAGGGGCTGTCATCAAGGTCATCGGTGTCGGTGGCGGTGGCGGTAATGCCGTCAAAAATATGTTGGAATCTGGCATTGAAGGTGTTGAATACATCTGTGCCAATACGGATGCGCAAGCTTTGCAGGGTATGGGTGTCAGAACCATGCTGCAATTGGGCAGCTCTCTCACTAAAGGTTTGGGTGCTGGCGCAAACCCAGAAATTGGGCGTGAGGCTGCTTTAGAAGACCGCGAGCGTATTAAAGAATTGGTTAGTGGTACTGACATGTTGTTCATTACTGCGGGCATGGGGGGCGGTACAGGGACAGGTGCAGCACCCGTGGTTGCAGAAATTGCAAGGGACATGGGGATTTTGACTGTCGCTGTTGTGACTAAGCCTTTCCCTTTTGAAGGCCCTAAACGCATGAAAGCGGCGGATACTGGTATTGCTGAGTTGAGCAAATACGTGGATTCCCTGATTACCATCCCTAACCAAAAGCTGCTGACTTCGTTGGGTAAAAACGTGTCATTACTGGATGCTTTCAAAGCAGCCAATAATGTGTTGCTGAATGCGGTACAGGGCATTGCTGAACTCATTACTCGCCCCGGTTTGATCAACGTTGACTTCGCTGACGTGCGCACGGTTATGTCTGGCATGGGTGTTGCAATGATGGGGATGGGCAAAGCGCAAGGTGAAGACCGTGCTGCCAAAGCTGCTCAAGCAGCGATTTCCAGCCCTTTGTTGGAAGACATTTGTTTGGATGGGGCGAAAGGGATTCTGGTTAATATCACCGCCGGTTTAGACATGGGTATCCATGAGTTTGAGGAAGTGGGTGAAGTGGTACGCCAGTTCGCATCGCCGGATGCAACGGTTGTGGTTGGTACGGTTATTGACCCAGAAATGCGCGATGAAATTCGTGTCACCTTGGTTGCAACCGGTCTGGAAGAAATGGGCATGGTGAGTTCTGCCCCGCCTACTGCACCACTGCGTGCGGTTGAGCCGGTGCAATCCAAAGCATCTCGTGAAAAAGAGCGGGTTCGTCAGCTTCAGCCGGTACAATTGGAACCAATGCCAAAAGTATCGGTCGGAAAGGGTAGTCGCTACGAAAATGTGTTGGATGTGCCACCGATTTACCGTCAGGGGGTAGCAGAAGGTAACTTGGATATTCCAGCATTTTTGCGTAAACAGGCGGATTAGCTTCAACTTATTGTATTTGTTCGTTATGCCCGTCTAGCGGTTAAAGTTTAATCTTTGGCCGCTATAAAATTCGCCTATTTCGCATAATTAAATGAAAGTCAATTGCCATAAATAGATTTTCAAGTGATTTTTCGTGGCTGGACTAAAGTTTTATTCAGATTCTAATTAGCAAAATCCATTAGAATTTGCCCACTGTAAAAAAGTGATAAGCCAGAACGAAAAGGGGGACACCTTGTTAAGGCAACGAACACTCAAAGCAACCGTATCCACTGTAGGTATCGGTTTGCATTCGGGTAAAAAGGTAGCAATGACCTTGCGCCCAGCACCATCTAATACCGGTATTGTTTTTCGCCGCGTAGACATGTCACCACCTGCTTTACTGGAATTGCACCCAGAACGTGTTGGGGATACTTTGTTGTGCACGGCTTTAATCGATGGCAATACGAAGGTTGCCACGGTTGAGCATCTGTTGTCGGCTTTGGCAGGTTTAGGTATCGATAACCTGTACATTGACCTTGATGCACCAGAAATCCCTATTATGGATGGGAGTGCTGCACCATTCTTGTACCTATTGCTGTCAACGGGTATTGAGGAACTGAAAGCACCTAAGCGTTTCATTCGTATCAAAAAGCCCATTGAAGCTCGCAAAGGTGAAGGGTGGGCGCGGTTATTACCTTATGACGGTTTTAAGGCGAGTTTTGAGATTGCCTTTAATCATCCGGCGGTGAACGCCACCATGCAGACCATTGAGATCGATTTTTCGCGTCAAGCGTATGCCAGCGAAATTGCCCGTGCGCGTACTTTCGGCTTTATGCGAGATGTGGAACTACTGCGTTCACGTAACCTTGGATTAGGCGGTAGTTTGGAAAACGCCATTGTGTTGGATGAATACCGTGTGTTGAACCAAGAAGGTTTGCGCTATAACGATGAATTTATCCGCCATAAAATTTTAGATGCTATCGGCGACTTATACACATTAGGACACGGTATTATTGGCGCATTTCATGGCTACAAAGCAGGTCATGCGATTAATAATTTATTGGTACGTGAATTATTGCAACAACGCGAAGCATGGGAAATGGTGACATTGGATGACGATCAGCGCGAGCAAGTCATCTTTATCGATAATTATGCGTTTGTTGGTCTCTAAGGTTTAAGCTAATCGCGAAGGTTGGGAGGCGGTTTGTGCTAATTGTACGACTGCCTCGCGCAGTTCAGGGTCATCAATGCTCTGGGCGATGCTACACATCACATTAGCGGCATCATGAGAAAAACTAAAGCCGCTTGTTTTTTGCTCGAACCTTGCCAACGGTAGGCTAATCACTTTAATATCAACAGCGCGGATTTTTACATCTAAGTGTTTGTTTATGTATCTACATAACGTGATGTGCTGAAAGCGTAAGTGTGTTGCAAGGTGCGCATCGTCGGTCAGGAGTGTCAGGCGTTGGTTTTTTAGTGTGAGCCAAAGCCGGTTTTCGAGAGGGATATTTAAAAATTGCTCAATCAATGTTATCACAGCGTCTGTGCGTTGCAGCCTATCCGTCAGATCACGCTGAATCAAGCGGTTAATTTTTTTCATGCCCGTGTTAATCCTTTCGATGTCAGCGCAGGCTTTGCCCGTCATGCGCGTTGAGTCGGAACAGAACCCCCAGGAATTCGTACCATGAAGGTCATATGTCTGAGCGACGATGGTTCACGTCGCGCGTCGTTTAATCTCCATCCGTGGAAGCATCTCATTATTCCCGCCAGTTTGATTGCCTTGTTGCTGGTTGGTTTATCCATTAACCAAATGCTTGGTTTATACCAATTGGATGCGACACCACAACAGAATACCGCTTTATCCGAAGCTGAGGCGGGTAAAATTATCTCAGCTATCGACCAGCAAATTTCCACGGTCGATCAAATCAAGAAAGCCTATGCCAATTACACGGTGGATGTCGATACCCTTTCGACTCGTTTGGGCACACTAGAAGCCGAAATCGCTCGTCTGAATGCCTTGGCAAAACGTGTTGCTAATAAAGCTAAGCTTGACCCGAATGAATTTTCGCTGGATGAAAAGCCAGCGCGTGGTGGGGTTGATCCTGAAGTGTTGCATGAACAACCGTCATCAACAGCTTTACTGTCTGCATTTCAATCCGCTGAAGATCATGTTGAACGCCAAAAAGGTGCGTTAGCAACCCTAGAAAAAATTCTGGAAGGCATTACTTTACAAGAAGAAGTTTTGCCGTCTGCGCGTCCAGTACATGCAGGCTATGTTTCCTCTGAATTCGGGTTTCGGCGAGACCCTTTCAATGGCAGCGTGCGTATGCACAAAGGCATTGATTTTGCCGCACCGATTGGCACAGAAATCTATGCCGTTGGCGGTGGTGTGGTGTCTTTTGCTGGCGAGAAATCTGGTTATGGCACTGCGGTTGAAGTTGATCACGGCGATGGCTTAGTTAGCCGCTATGGTCACTTAAGTGCCGCAAAAGCGACGGAGGGGCAAGTCGTGAAAAAAGGTGATTTAGTCGCATTAGTGGGAAATACGGGACGTTCTACCGGACCGCATTTGCACCTAGAGGTATTGAAAAATGGGGAACAACTTGACCCACGCGAGTACCTCGGCTACGCAGAATAATGAAAAAATGGTAATGGTGGCGTTTTCTAAAAATTCACCGTACAGCCAGTTATTCCATATATAATACAATCGCATCGTCCGGTGTCGTGATAGGGTAGCCTATTATTACAGCCGGATTTTTTCTGTTTGGAATGGATACAAGAGAGAAAAACATATGTTGGGTTCCGTAGCCAGAAAGATTTTCGGCAGCCGTAATGATCGTCTGGTCAAGTCTTACTCTAAGGTTGTCAAAAGAATCAATGCTTTGGAAGAAAAGTGTCAGGCTTTGTCGGATACCCAGCTTACCGCAAAGACGGGCGAGTTTCGTGAGCGTTTAGCCAAAGGTGAAACCACTGAAGCCCTGTTACCCGAAGCCTTTGCTGTGGTGCGTGAGGCTGCGCGTCGCGTTTTGGGTTTGCGCCATTACGATGTGCAGATGATCGGCGGTATGGTGCTGAATGATGGCAAGATTGCAGAAATGCGTACCGGTGAAGGTAAAACCTTGGTCGCTACGGCCTCCGCTTATCTGAATGCTTTACCCGGACATGGCGTGCACGTCATTACGGTGAACGATTACTTAGCACAACGTGATGCCAATATGATGGCGCGGGTGTACGGTTTCTTGGGGTTAAGCACGGGTGTCATCATCAATAGCTTAAACCAAGACCAACGTCGTGCCGCTTATGCTTCGGACATTACCTACGGTACTAATAACGAATTTGGCTTCGATTACTTGCGCGATAACATGGCGTTTCGTAGAGAAGATCGTGTGCAACGTCCGTTAAATTACGCGATTGTCGATGAGGTGGACTCCATCCTGATTGACGAAGCGCGGACTCCGCTGATTATTTCTGGCCCTAGCCATGATGCTTCTCAGTTGTATGTCGCCATTGACCAATTAATTCCGCATCTAGTACGTCAGCAAGAAGAAGAAAGTTCTGGCGATTATTTAGTGGATGAAAAAGCACGTCAGGTCTATTTATCGGAGGCAGGCCAAGTCCGTGCCGAAGAATTATTGTGGGCAGCGGGTACATTGCCACAAGGGCAAGGTTTGTACGACACCGTGAGCATTAGTATTCTGCACCATTTGAATGCTGCATTGCGGGCGCACGTATTGTTCCAACGCAATGTGGATTACATTGTGCGCGATGGCAAAATCGTCATTGTCGACGAATTCACAGGGCGTACCATGCCGGGTCGTCGTTGGTCAGAAGGTTTACACCAAGCGATTGAAGCCAAAGAACAAGTCGAAATTCAGGCTGAAAACCAAACGCTGGCTTCCATTACCTTCCAAAATTACTTCCGTTTGTATAACAAACTGTCAGGTATGACGGGTACAGCGGATACCGAAGCCTTTGAATTACAACAAATCTACGGTTTGGAAGTGGTGGTGATTCCAACGCATCGCCCGATGGTGCGTAAAGATGCGAATGATTTGGTGTATTTGACTGCTGAAGAAAAATACGAAGCGATTATTAGCGAAATCCAAAGCGAAGTGAGCAAAGGCCGCCCGATTTTGGTGGGTACAGCATCGATTGAAACGTCGGAATTGGTATCAGAAAAACTCAAAGCCTTGCGCATTCCGCACGAAGTTTTGAATGCGAAACAGCATGAGCGTGAAGCACACATTATCGCTAATGCGGGTCGTCCGGGTGCTGTCACCATCGCGACTAACATGGCAGGGCGTGGTACGGACATTATGCTCGGCGGCTCATTAGAAGAAGAAGTGCGCCAACTCGGTGAGAATGAAACACCTGAAGCCGTCGAAAAAATCAAAGCCCTGTGGCAAAAACGCCATGATGCGGTGGTAGCCTCTGGTGGTTTGCATATTTTGGGTACAGAGCGTCACGAATCACGCCGTATCGATAACCAGTTGCGTGGTCGTGCAGGTCGTCAAGGCGACCCCGGTTCTTCACGGTTCTTCCTGTCATTGGAAGATAACTTGATGCGTATTTTCGCTTCTGATCGTGTTAAAAGCATGATGCAACGCTTGGGTATGGAACGTGGTCAAGCGATTGAAGCGGGTTTGGTTTCCAAATCCATTGAGAATGCACAGCGTAAGGTGGAAGCGCACAACTACGACATTCGTAAGCATTTGCTGGAATACGATGACGTTGCCAATGATCAGCGTAAAGTGATTTATTCACAACGTAATGAATTGTTGGAAGCGGATGACATTAAAGACATGATTGATTCCATCCGTGAAGATGTGGTGGATAGCATGATCAGTGCGCACGTACCACCGGGTAGCGTGGATGAGCAGTGGAATATTGATGGGTTGTACAAACAGCTTTACACCGATTTTGGCTTGGATTTACCACTCAAAGATTGGTTAAAAGAGAAAAACTTCTACGAAGAAACCTTGCGTGAGCGGGTTCAAGCCCAAGTGGCAGCCGTGCTGACGCAAAAAGAAGAGTTGATTAGTGCGCCGAATATGCGTCGTTTAGAACGCGATGTCATGCTGCATGTTTTGGATACGGAGTGGAAAGATCACCTCGCAGCGATGGATTACTTGCGTCAAAGCGTGGGTTTGCGTGGTTATGCGCAGAAAAATCCGAAGCAAGAATACAAGCGTGAAGCGTTTGAGATGTTCGAGCAATTGTTAGAACGCATTAAACACGATGTGATTGCATTCTTAATGCGTATTCAATTGGCTGAACCCCAGCAAGCAATGGCAGAATTGGAAGAGCACCCCGCTCAGCCAATGGAATTCTCACACCCTGATGCTGGTAGCGCATTTGTCGAGGAAGAAGCGGAGGCTGAAACGGCGGATGCCAGTGACACTTATCAGCGTGAAGCGGATAAAGTGGGGCGTAATGACCCATGCCCATGCGGTTCTGGCAAAAAATACAAGCATTGCCACGGCAAGCTCAGCTAATTTTTGGTAATTATTGGTTAAGTAAACGCGCTCAGTAGGAGTAGGTAACATGGCAGTCAACTTACAAGCACCCGAAGTTTTATTACCGGTGGCGGGCGTGCGCTTAGCATCCGTGAATGCAGGTATCCGTTACAAAAATCGTCATGATTTATTATTGATTGAGCTAGAAAATGGCAGTCACACCGCTGCGGTTTTTACCCGCAATGCGTTTTGCGCCGCGCCAGTACACATTTGTCGCCACCATTTGCAGCATTCTAGCCCGCGTTATTTGCTGGTGAATGCTGGGAATGCAAACGCTGGAACGGGTGAACAAGGGATGCGTACTGCGCGTGAAAGTTGTGAGCAAGTGGCAGAACAGGCGTCTTGTTGGGCAGAAGAAGTGCTGCCGTTTTCCACGGGCGTGATTGGGATGCAGTTACCCGTGGAAAAAATCACGGCTGCTTTGCCAGAAGCGTTTGCCAAATTGAGCACGGACGGTTGGTTAGAAGCTTCACGCACCATTATGACCACGGATACAGTGGCAAAAGCCATTAGTAAACAGGTCGAAATCTTTGGCGAGACCATCACCATTACGGGTATTGCCAAAGGTGCGGGTATGATTCACCCCAATATGGCGACCATGTTGGCGTATGTGGCAACCGATGCCCTGATTGAAAAAGACAAACTGCAAGATGTGCTTAAGGCGGTGACAGAGGAAACGTTTAACTGCATTACCGTCGACGGCGATACCTCAACCAACGATTCACTCGTGGTGGTGGCAACGGGTAGTTCGGGGATTTATGTTGGTGGTGACGCGCTGCCTTTGTTCCAAGCCGCTTTGCAAGAAATCTGCATGTACCTTGCGCAAGCCATTGTGCGTGACGGTGAAGGTGCGACGAAGTTCATCAGCATTGAGGTGCAAGGTGCAACGACCCGCGCGGAAGCCCGGATTGTTGGTAATACCGTGGCTTTATCGCCGTTGGTGAAGACCGCATTATTTGCGAGTGACCCGAATTGGGGACGTATTTTGGCAGCCGTGGGGCGTAGTTCCATTGACCATTTAGATGTCGGTCGTGTCACCATTTGGTTGGGCGAAACCTTGCTGATTGAAGACGGTGAACCTGCGCCCACTTATCACGAAGCATTGGGTGCAGCGGAAATGAAACAGGAAGAAATCCTGATTCGTATTGACTTAGGGCGCGGTGACGCCAATGCGACGACTTGGACATGCGATTTCTCTTACGACTATGTGAAAATCAATGCCGAATACCGTAGCTAACGCGCCGCAAGCTTTGCATGTCGTGGCGGCGGTGATTCGTGGTCACGGTGAGCAACAAGGCAAAGTGTTCCTTGCCAAGCGGCCTGCGCACATTTCACAAGGTGGGAAGTGGGAGTTTCCCGGCGGTAAAGTTGAAGCTGGGGAAACCCGTGAAGCTGCCTTAGCGCGTGAGTTGCAGGAGGAAATCGGCATTACGGTTCTGACAGCGCGTCCATTAATTGAAGTGTGTCATCGTTATGTCGAGCGTCTCGTACACTTGGATGTGTGGGAAGTAACGCATTTCAGTGGCGAACCACATGGCAAAGAAGGGCAAGAAACCGCGTGGTTTGATGAAACTGCAATGGCTCATTTAACATTCCCAGCCGCAAACTTGCCGATTATCATGGCAGCACAATTGCCTGATACCTGTTTAATTACCCCTGAACCACAAGACACAACAGCGTTTTTGCAGCAATTAGCGCGTGTACTGCAAACCGGCGTGCGGTTGGTGCAATTCCGTGCGAAATCCTTAACTGCCGAAGCTTATACCACATTGGCACGGCAAGTGATTAGTTTAGCGCATGAAGCAGGTGCGAAAGTTTTGTTGAATGCACCGCCAGTATGGTTGGCAGAAGCTGATGGCTTGCATCTGACCAGTGCGCAATTAATGGCATTCAGTGCTCGCGCTGATGAACTTGCTGAAAAGTGGTTGTCTGCTGCTTGCCACAGTGCGCAGGAATTACAGCAAGCGAGTGCTGTTGGTGTCGATTTTGCGTTTTTATCGCCTGTGCTACCCACGCTGTCACATCCTGATGCCTCAACATTAGGTTGGGACAATTTTGCGGAGATGGTTGCCTCGGTGAATTTGCCTGTGTTTGCGCTAGGTGGGTTAAGCCCCTCCACCATTGAGATTGCGCGTGCTCACGGTGGACAAGGTATTGCCGCAATACATGGCTTGTGGAGCAATTAAGCATTCAAGTCGGGAATCAGTTGGCTGCGTAAGCGGGCAATCATGTCTTTGATCAATAATTTGCGCTTCTTCATGCGCGAAACCATGAATTCATCACAATGATTTTGGGTGTGTAAGGCATCAATCTGCTTATCCAAGTCGCGGTGTTCTTGGATAAGCAGAGCAAGTTTCTGGTGTAGAGCTTCCGTGTCAGTTGTCATGCGTTACTATTTGGTTAGAATACGACGCTTTTCTTTGTACCGGATCACAACCTTTTTGTCACCTTGTGGTTTCTCAGCGGGTGTTGCGGACTGATAATCCTGTTTCTTTTCCCAGCCACCAATTTCATAAGAGCCACCGCCATCACGCCGCGTATTCGGGTTGGCAGGAGCATAACCCCCACTGCTGCCATTACCATATTTGCGTTGTGCGCCACCGTTTAAGCGTCCGTAAGGGCCTTTGCGTTGGCGATCAGCATTGTTTTTATCGTCTTGCCAGTTAGCATCGCCGCTACGGTTCGGATTTTGATTGCCCGGTGTTGCGTTATGGATACTGTTATGACCAGGGTTATTACTCGGTTGCGTACGTGGTGGACGATTTTGTGTGGCGTTGTAGCCACCTTGACCACCATGATTTCGCCCCCCATTGTTGGGGCGTTCGCTACGGTCGCGGTCTTTGCCGCCGCCTTTACGTGTTCCACCGCCATTGCTATTGGCACGTGGGGAGCGCACGGCTGGGGTAAACCCGGAGGTGTGATGCAGTGGGGCTAAGCCCGGTAACGTGCATTGTTCGATGGAATCGCCAAGGAAATCTTCAACTTTCTTGAGATTTTCGCGTTCACGTGGCAGAACAATCGCGATAACGGCTTCTTCGCGCGTTTCGGTTGGAATGCCTTGTAAACGGGTTTCGTAATCTTCAACTTTGGCTGGAAGCTCAAAGTTAATGATGTGTTCTTCGCCACCAAAATACGGGTTTATACCGTCTTGATCCGCATAAATTAAGATGGAACAAGTATCATAATTGCGTTCGGATTCATCTAACTCACTTGCTAGTTCAGCAATGTGTCCGTGATTCGCAAGACTTTCGGCAAGGGCTTTGGCGGTTTTGTTACTAACAGTGAAAATGCACGTCGGTTCACCAGAAAACTCATCTAACAGGTGATCCATGAGTGCGATTTTGTGTGTGTAGTCATCCGCTAAATGCACAACCTGTGGGATTTGCAGCAATGGATTACGATCATCTTCGATTTCGAGTTCTTCAGCACCGGCGAAAATAGCACGGGCGTAAGCCGCGATGTCATCTTCTTGACGCACAAACGTGACTACTGGGCAAGCGGTGGAACGTTCGGCGAGAATTTTATTCACCAGTCCGTGCAAACCCTTGTGATAAATGGCACTGAGGTCGTCAATAATCAGCATTTCCAATTTGGAAAAATCGGCTTTATTGTTATCGACTAAATCGTTTAAACGCCCCGGTGTGGCAATCATTAAATCCAATGGACGGCGTAACAGGCGCATTTGCGGCTGATAAGGACGACCACTCACAATAAAACCGGAACGGATTTGTTGTTCATCGCCAAGTAAGCGTTTAATAGTGTAGTTAATCTGATTAACGCGATCACGGCGCGAAGTCAGGATTAAGATACGCGCATGGCGGTGTTCTTCAAGCGGATTACTCAGGATATAGTTAATCGCAGGTATCAGAAATGCACCTGTTTTACCGGACGCGGATTGAGTCCAAACAATTACGCTTTTGTTGTGCGTCATTAATGGAATCAACTGCTTTTGCAGTTCGGTTGGATTTTCATACCCTGCGGCCTGAATTTTTGCCGCGAATTCTGGATTTAAGCCTAATTCTGAGAAAGACAAGACACATACTCCCCGTCGTATATTGGGTGAGAGTCATTAAAAAAAATGTCGAACTGGAGAGGGGATGCCAGCAATAACGAACCCTCGACGCTGCCCGGAAACCGTATTTATAACGTAAATTGCGTCTCGAACTAGTCGATAAAATTATTATATCCGTTGTACGGAGTCAACAATTATACGTCAAATGTGGTTATTTTACATCATCATTTCAATCGCCTTTTCCAATCGTGCAACGGCAACCACTTTCATCCCCTCTATCGGATGGCGCGGTTTGTTACCTTTTGGAACAATGGCCTGCTTGAAACCATGCTTTGCTGCCTCACGTAATCGTTCCTCACCGTTTGGGACAGGGCGAATCTCGCCTGCCAGCCCAACCTCCCCAAAAACCACCAAGTCGGCAGGTAAAGGACGATTCCGAAAACTAGAGAGTGCTGCAAGTAGCAATGGTAAATCAGCAGCGGTTTCTGAAATCTTAACACCACCCACAACATTTATGAATACGTCCTGATCAAACATCGACACCCCACCATGACGATGCAGAACGGCTAATAACATAGCTAAGCGGTTTTGTTCAAGCCCTAATGTAACACGACGGGGTGCTGAGCCGTGACTGTTATCGACGAGAGCTTGCACTTCGACCATTAAGGGACGTGTACCTTCGCGCGTCACCATAATGACACTGCCAGAAACGGGTTCTTCGTGACGGGAGAGGAAAATGGCTGAAGGATTACTCACGCCTTTGAGTCCCTGCTCGGTCATCGCGAACACACCGAGTTCATTGACCGCCCCGAAACGATTCTTTACCGCCCGCAAAATGCGATAGCGTCCGCCGGGGTCGCCTTCAAAGTACAATACTGTGTCGACCATGTGTTCCAACACGCGCGGCCCCGCCAACGTGCCTTCCTTGGTAACGTGCCCAACGATGAATAACGCGGTTTGGGTTTGCTTGGCAAAACGCACCAACTTTGCGGCTGATTCACGAATTTGGCTAACAGAGCCGGGGGCAGATTGCAGTTGTTCGGTAAAAATGGTTTGAATCGAGTCGATGACCATCAAGCTAGGGTTTTCTTGTGCCGCCAGCGTGATGATGTTTTCTACACACGTTTCGGTGAGTAAACGCAAATGCTGCGTGGGTAAACCCAAGCGTTTGGCGCGTAAGCCGACTTGTTGCAGTGACTCTTCCCCTGTGACGTACAAACTTTTCAGGCTTTCCAGTTCGGTCAAGGTTTGCAACAGAATCGTCGACTTACCAATGCCGGGGTCGCCGCCAATTAACACCACTGAACCGTTAACCAAACCACCACCGAGTACGCGATCCAATTCTGCTTGTTGCGTGAGAATGCGTGGGTTGTCACTGAGGCTGACTTCGTGTAGGGAACGAATCGCAACTTGTTCCCCAGCGTAGCCGCCGCTCCGTGGAGCGGATGCTTTGCTGGTGGGTAAGCTAATGCTTTCTTCGAGGGTATTCCATGCCCCGCAATCACCGCATTGTCCGCCCCATTTGCTGTGTACGCTGCCACATGCGGTGCAATAGTATTGCAGTTTGGCTTTACTCATCAGTCTCCGCGCGTTGGCGTTGAATACGTGGATGGATAATCAAGGTTTTCACCGCATTATTGCGGGTTTTACGGATTTCCATTGGGTAGTTATCCATCAATACTGTCATGCCGGGAACGGGCATGGATTCTAAGTATTCTAAGATTAAACCATTGATGGTATTGGCTTCTTCGGATGCAAAGTTACTGCCCATTTCGCGGTTGACTTCGCGAATCGGCACAGCACCGTCGACCCAATAACTACCATCGTCTAATTTTTTGATTTCGCGGGTTTGCTGGGTCGGAACGGTGGAAAACTCACCGACGATTTCTTCCAGAATGTCTTCGAGGGTGATTAAGCCGAGGATTTCACCATACTCATCCACAACCAAGGCAACGCGGCGCATTTCTTCTTGGAAGTTCAGCAATTGTTGTGTCAGTGTCGTGGTTTCAGGGGTGAAATAGGCTGGCCGCACACTGGCTTCAAAGCGTTCACGATCCAAGTGCCCATCGCGGAATAAAGGCAATAGTTTGCGTAAATGCACGAAGCCCAGCACGTTATCAATGTTATCGCGGTAGACCAAAAGACGAGTGAAGTTGCTGTTGACGATTTGTGTTTCTAACTCGTTCCAGTCGTCATTTAAATCTAAACCAATCACTTGGTTACGCGGAATCATGATGTCGCTAACGGTGCTGGTTTCTAAGTCCATCACTCGTAGCAGCATATCGAGGTGATTTTGTGGAATGTGCGTGCTGGCTGTACTCACCACGGTGCGCAATTCATCATGACTCAGTGCAATGCGGCTGGATTCACCGTGATGGTGAGCAGGGGCACGTAATAGGAAGAGAAAGAATTTCACTAACGTATTCAGTAGCCACACCAGAGGCCATAAGACTTTCAGCAAGATATTAAAAATCGGTGCAGCAAAGAATGAGATGGGTTCGGGGTGTGTTGCGCCTAGGGTTTTCGGTAGAATCTCACCAAAAATCAATAGGACTAATGTTAATACACCAGTGGCAATGGCAATGCCAGCTTGCCCAGCAAGACGGTAGCCCAATATGGCGGCAATTTCAGTAATGAGAATAATAACGAGATTATTACCAATGAGAATAATCGTAATGAGGCGATCAGGATTATGCAGTAGTTTTTGTGCTAGTTTGGCACTGGCATGACCTTTGTCGGCACGATGCCGTAATTTATAGCGATTCAGAGCCATTAAGGCGGTTTCAGAACCAGAAAAAAATGCTGATAAAATAATTAACACCAGCAAAACACTCAGCATAATGCTGACGGGTATCGACTCAATACTCACGGTGATTTCACCAAAAATTCTAAAACAAATTTACTACCAAAAAAGGCTAACATGAGCAGAAAAAAGCCACTCAATGTCCAACGTATGGCGATGCGTCCACGCCAGCCATATTGCCAATGTCCGAATAACAATGCACTAAATACACACCAAGCAATAATGGAAAGCACTGTTTTGTGGACTAAATGCTGACTGAAAAGGTTATCCACGTACAGTGCGCCGCTGACCAAACCACCCGATAATAAGATAATGCCGAGTAACAGCAGCTTAAATAATAGGGCTTCCATGTCTTGCAAGGGGGGAAGGGTACGGATTAAACCGCCCGGATGGTGGTTATGCAAGTGTTTATTTTGTAAGGCTAAGAGTAAGGCTTGCAAGGCGGCTAACGTCAGTATGCTGTAGGCTAATAACGAGGTAAAGATATGAATCCCTAATCCGGTATTGAGGTTTAACAATGCGCCGTGTTTGGCTTCTAATAAAGGTAACAGCATTGCGCCGAGGGTAAACGGTACGACAAATATCCCTAGCGTTTCGAGTGGGCGGTGCAACATCGTCGCAAATAATAGCCCATTACACAGCCACATGACGATGGAGCTTGCCGCCGCAAAGTTGATCACAATGTCGGGTGTTTGTAGGATGGCGACGAGAATCGTTCCGCCGTGCAGTAGGAGCGCGATAAGCCAAACCACTACCATCCCATGCCTGTACGGTGGGGTGTTGCCTTGGAGGCGATCACGCAAGCGCGTGCCGATGAGCAGCCATGTTGCCAGCCATGCGATTGCTGCAAACAGGTTGAGCATTATTGTCATTGTCAAACAGATTCTGTACGTCGGTTTTAAAGTCAGTTTTAAAAGTTTGGATGGGCGTGCCTTGTTCGTGGAACGCATTCGTTTTTACTTTAATGCTATGATAGCAACTTGTGCCGCAACGGGACTAGAAAGAAGTCAAACATGTTCGAGAATTTAAGTGAACGTCTTTCGCAGACGGTAAAAAAGCTACGCGGTCAAGCACGTTTGACCGACGACAATATTAAAGACGCGCTGCGTGATGTGCGAATGGCTCTGCTCGAAGCCGATGTGGCTTTGCCGGTAGTGCGCGAGTTCACCAACCGTGTGCGTGAGCGAGCCATTGGTCATGAGGTGTTAGAAAGCCTCACACCGGGGCAAGCATTTATCAAGGTCGTCAATGACGAGTTAGTCACCATTATGGGTAAGGCTAATGAAAATTTGTCATTGAATGCGCAACCGCCCGCCGTGATCTTAATGGCAGGTTTGCAAGGTGCGGGTAAAACCACCACGGTGGGCAAGTTAACCCGTTTCTTGAAAGAACGTCAGAATAAATCCGTCATGGTTGCCAGTTGTGACGTGTACCGTCCGGCGGCGATTAAACAGTTAGAAACCATTGCGGGACAAACGGGCGCGGTATTTTTCTCCAGCGAAGCCACACAAAAACCGGTCGACATTGCCAATGCTGCGGTAGCCGAAGCCAAGCGCAAGTACATGGATGTGCTGATTATCGACACGGCGGGGCGTTTGCACATTGACGCGCTCATGATGCAAGAAATTCAAGCCATCCATGCCGCAATTAACCCGATTGAAACGCTGTTCGTCGTTGACAGTATGACGGGGCAAGATGCGGCGAACACGGCGAAAGCTTTTGGTGATGCATTGCCTTTGACTGGTGTCGTACTGACGAAAGCGGATGGTGATGCACGCGGTGGTGCGGCATTGTCGGTGCGTCAGATTACGGGTAAGCCGATTAAATTCATTGGTGTCGGCGAAAAATTAGATGCTTTAGAACCTTTCCACCCAGACCGTATGGCCTCGCGGATTTTGGGCATGGGCGATGTGTTGAGCTTGATTGAAGAAGCGCAACGCAAAGTCGACCATAAAAAAGCGCAAGAACTCGCGAAAAAGTTGAATAAAGGGAAGGGATTCGACTTTGAAGATTTGCGTGATCAGATGCAGCAAATGCTCAAAATGGGTGGCATGAGTGCATTGATGGATAAATTACCGGGAATGGGTAATGTGCCATCACATTTGAAAGAACAAGCGAATGATAAAGAAGTTCGCCGCATGATTGCGATTATTAATTCCATGACATTGGAAGAGCGGCGTAATCCCGATGTTATCAAGGCTTCGCGTAAACGGCGGATTGCGGCAGGTTGTGGTTTGCAAGTGCAAGATGTGAATCGTTTGTTGAAACAGCATCAGCAAATGAGTCGCGTGATGAAGCAGTTCTCTAAAGGTGGTGCATTACGCAAACTGATGGGGAAAATGGGTAATAAAATGCCACCAGGGGGCGGTTTTCCACCGATGGGCGGTTTCCCAGGTTAATTTAATTGATTTTTGAAGCATTTAATGGGCTATCTTCGATTATTTGTGATAATCGGGGTTTGCCTGTTCTTTTATCTAGTTGTATGATGCGCATCGTCCAGAGATTTCCGTGAGTCATACGAACGGGGTCGATGCATTCAATCTCTTGGATGTTAGTGCATTGTTTGTGCTAATGTGGCTTTTCCCTTTCCTTATATCGTGAGAGAGTTTGAACTATGAAAATGAAATCGCAATTTGCTATCGCTGGCTTGCTGTTCGCTGGTCTGTTGGCAACTGGTTGCAGCCAACAACAAGCTGCTGGTAGCCAACAACAAGCTGCTGGTAGCCAACAACAAGCTGCTACTCCAGCTCCTGCTGCTCCTGCTGCTCCTGCTGCTCCAGCACACGCTGCTCCAGCTCCACGTCCAGCTGCTCCAGCTCCAGTAGTTCCTCATGTTAAAGCTAAAGGCAACTACAAAGGTCCAGTCGCAATTGCGCCAGCTTCTAAAGCTGCACTGAAACAATACCAAAAGTAATTGTTTCGTGGACACGGCAACCTTTTAGGATGCAGTAGCCAGAAAGCCTCTTGAACTCAAGAGGCTTTTTTTTTGCCTTGAAGTATGGAATCTGTACACCATTGGTCGGCGTTTAAGTGCGTTTTGTGCTACATATTGGTGTGTAGCAATTAAGGAAATGACGCTTAAACGCTACACTGTATAAACTTACTGACTTTTTAGGCAATAAATTGAGGCTAAAGCCATGGAAATGAAGTCCAAATTGACTCTTGCGGCGTTATTGTGTATCGGTTTGCTGGCGACTGGTTGTAGTCAACAACAAGCTGCTATGGGTAGCCAACAAATGACACAACAGCAAGCTTGTGACTGCAATAAAGAAAAACCAGTTACACCACCACCTGCTGTGCCTGTGAAACCACATTTACCACCGCCGGTAAAACGTCCACCACCACCAGTGCAACCTGTTACCCCTGTCGTTCCTAAAGTGAAAGCCAAAGGTAACTACAAAGGTGCAGTGGCGATGGATCCATCTTCCAAAGCCGTGATGCAGCAATATCAGCATTAATCGCTAGGTATTGCATAAAACCCTTGCCGTTAACGACAAGGGTTTTTTTGTTTGAATTTTTACGAAAATCCATGCAACCTATTGCATGGCATGACTTTGCACCGCATGGACGTTTATGCCGTGAATTAATGAGTGGTGTCGCTTAACGGCTTTTCACAAGGATTTGTGCTAAATTTGACCATTGTGTCCTATGAAGTCAATGTGACTTCTTTGCTACACTTTAATTGGCCGAGTGCTATCCCTTTAACAATGAAAGAGACCAAGACGATGAAAATCAAATCTCACCTCACGCTTGCAACCCTGATCGTAGCTGGCATGTTCGCTACTGGCTGCCAACAATTAAGCCAACAAACGGCTGGTGCAGGTCAACAACAAACTGCTGCTCCAACTGAAACGAAGAAAGATGATGTGAAGCAACCTGTTGCTACTGGTAATGCACATACTCACCCAGCAGTTCCAGCTTGCACGAACTCCATTACACATAGCCATCCGTTCACTGATCCAAACCATACTCATCACTATAGCTGCAAACCGGGCGTAGCTCACAAAGGTGCAGGTCCTGCTGTTCCTCATGTTAAAGCGAAAGGCAACTACAAAGGTCCAGTCGCGATGGATAAAGCTTCTCAATCTGCATTGAAACAATATCAACAAAAATAATCTTGTTGGTACGCGCAGTACATTGTTAATCTTGTGAAAAGTTGACAATAAGTTTTGCATGAATGCCCAACCGCGATGAGGTTGGGCATTTTTTTGGTTGAAATTCAAGATAAGGCAAATTACGCTAGGCATCTTTGGGAACTTATGGGCATGTTCTCAAGTCAGGGCTGTTATAAGCGTGAACCTGGCAGGTCTTCACCTATCGAGTGTTCTTCTGGTTTAACTACATCAAGTGCAAGTTTCATGAAAAAGTTTTTTAGCCTAGTGCTTTTGCTTACTGCCTCTATGTTGATGCCTTCGTTGGCATCTGCCGAGGTTTGGCCTAATGAGAATACGTGGGATGATTCCTGGGAAGCTCGTTACCGTGATTGGGTGCGTACCAGTTGGAAAGATGACATTTTCATGGATTCATCTAAGCCCATTTATTACAAGTTCGAGAACGATTGTGCTGACGCTGTTTACATGATGCGTTTAATCTTCTCTTACGAGAACCGCTTACCATTTGCGATTAACAACCGTGATAAAGCGGGCAAGTTGATCAACAATAGCCTGAACAGTTGGGACAGCCTCGCGCCACCACAGCGGGTTCGCCAGTTCATGAATTATGTTGCTGACATGACCAGCAGTGCTTCTTTACCGAGTGATACTTACCCGGTTGCACTGAATGACATTAAGCCCGGTGATATTTATGTAGCACCCGGTGTGCATTCTTATCAAATCGTAGAAGTCACGGATGCTGGGATTGCTGAGGTCATGGCTTCGACGACACCTAAACAAGCACGTTATTTGCTGCGCACCCCATCATTCCCGTTCTATATTCCTGAAGATAAACATTTAGGTGATGGTTATCGTCGTTTCAAAGCACCGCAGAACATAATGAAACCTGCGAATGCGCAACCGGGTTATAGCGAAGAGCAGTTCCAATTGGCGGCAGAGTTGAATGGTGATTACGTTGCATTTACTGACATCATTTCTAAAAAATTAGGACATCGTGAAGAACGTCCTGATGAGAAAACCCAACGCTTATTGTTAGCATTGTGCATGTACGCGAATGATCGCAGTGTGTATGTCTATGACGCTTTGTTCTATCTGCAAAAGATTCGTAATGAAGGCCGCCATTGCATGAATGCGAAAGAATACGACGATCATTCCACCCCAGGGCGTGATAAGCGCTTGAAAATGTTCTTCGATTCCATTCGTCGTCATTTAGATCGAGTTGGACGTTTTGATCCACGCTCACAACCTGCACGTTGGGCAAAAGCGGTATTCTCTAATGATCAACCACCACCACAAGAAATGCAGAATTTGAATAATTTCTGTCAGGTGCAAATGACGTTGGTCGATGAAGATGCACATGAGCCTAACTATTTCATGTCATTGCGTGAATTACGGCAAAATGTTGATGCGGGTACATTGAGTTCCGATCCACATGCGTCATTAGAATATCGTTGGGGTATTGTGAAAGAACCGTTTGTCGCGGACTGTCCAACTTACTAAACGGTATTAAGCCTAGGTTTCTCCCAGTTCTTTATGCTGGGAGAAACAACCAAGTCTTAATAACGATAACGATAGATTTAGTAATGGTTGAGCGGGCTTTTGGTGCATTTGTGATGTTCTGTTGTTAAAACAGGAGTGGGGTAAATGAGTAGTTTCTTAAAAATCTCAGCCTATCTGGTATTCGGGCTGGGTCTTGGTATCGTCAGTGGCTGTTCCAGTCAAAATCAGAAAACTGAACAAGCTGTTGCAACACCGATGCAACGTTCTAGTCCAGCTCGGACGAGTGTAGCAACACCAGAACGCTTGTCTTATGCCGCATTGGATCGTCTACGGCATCGTGTGGTTTACAATGGCACGTACATGCCGATTGCTTATCCAAATGGTGATGTGCCGGGCAATATTGGTGTTTGTACGGATACGGTGATTCGTTCGTATCGTAAGTTAGGTGTGGACTTACAGCGTTTGGTGCATGAAGACATGGAACGCAATTTCTACGCTTATCCTAACTTGCCAAAATGGGGATTGAATGCGCCCGACTCGAATATTGATCACCGCCGAGTACATAATTTGAAGGCTTACTTCACACGTCATGGGGGGCGACTGCCTGTGACAGGTGAGCCTAGCGATTACCGCCCCGGCGACTTAGTAACGTGGAGTCTGGGTGGCGACCAAGAACACATCGGGATTGTGGTGGATCGTAAATCATCAGCCGATCCTGACCGTTACTTGATTGTGCACAACATCGGTGAGGGTGAAAAAATGGAAGATGTGCTGTTCCAGATGCCAATTTCGGGGCATTACCGTTACTTCCCCGGCTACGTACCTTCCGCTGCGCAATACGCTGCTGCTAATTAATTCACTGCTCATTATTTCTAGCACAGAATGCTATCAGAAAGCCTCCGCTGCGTCGGGGGCTTTTTGTTGCAGTGCTGTGTAATCAATACTTCACTTTTTCTGAAATTAACGTACAATCTCGCGTTTACTTCGGGGTGGGGTAGTCTGCCCTCTGTTTACTAGATTTATTTTAAGGTTTTTCTATGGTCAACATCCGTCTGGCTAGAGGTGGCGCGAAAAAGCGTCCATTTTATCACATCGTTGTCAGTGATAAACGCAAACCACGTGACAGTGGTTATATCGAACGTATTGGTTATTTCAACCCGGTAGCGCGTGGTCAAGAAGTGCGTCTGCACATCGAACAAGACCGTGCAAGCTATTGGTTACAATGTGGCGCACAGCCAACTGAACGCGTCGCGAAGCTGCTGAAAGAAACAGCAGAAAGCGCGGCAGTGTAAGTTAAGGCAACGGCTGTTTTTGACTCATGCCTCAGTCTAGTACCCAAGCTGATATGATTACACTAGGAAAAATTTCTGGTGTGTTCGGTGTTAAAGGCTGGGTTAAAGTGTTTTCGCATACCGAGCAACGTGAATCCATCTTGGCGTATAGCCCGTGGTTTTTGCAGATCGCTGGTGAGTGGAAACCGTATGAAGTCAAAACCGGTCAAGTGCAAGGCAAAGGCATTGTTGCTCAGTTGCAGACTGTCGACGACCGTGACCAAGCGCAAACTTTGGTTGGTTGTAGCATCGCGATTCCACGCGAGCGTCTCCGATCATTAAGACAAGATGAGTACTACTGGGCTGATTTGATCGGCATGGAAGTGGTCAATCTTGCTGGGTTTGCGTTTGGGAAAGTCGATTCCCTGTTTGAGACGGGTTCTAATGATGTATTAGTCGTGCGTAGTGATGTGGAGCGTTTAGTTCCGTGGATTATGCATGAAGTCATTAAATCTGTCGCATTGGATGAACGTCGCATCGTGGTGGACTGGGATCCGGATTTTTAGTGATGCGCTTTGATGTCGTGACGCTGTTCCCAGAACTGGTGGATGCTGTCATTCAAAGTGGTGTTACAGGACGTGCCGTTAAACGCGGCATTATTCAGTTGCAACACTGGAATCCGCGTGATTATGCGCAAGATGTTCACCGTACTGTGGATGACCGTCCTTATGGTGGTGGACCGGGAATGGTAATGAAAGCGGAAACGCTATTACCTGCCATTCGCGCTGCGCGACAGCACAATTCGGGCAAAGTCGTTTATCTCAGCCCACAAGGTGTACCACTAACGCAGGCTTTGGTGACAGAACTTGCGGCAGAAGACGGTTTAATTCTGCTGTGTGGGCGTTATGAGGGTATTGACGAGCGTATTATTACGTTAGAAGTCGATCTGGAGTGTTCTATCGGCGACTATGTACTCAGTGGTGGTGAATTGGGTGCAATGGTGCTAATTGATGCAGTCACGCGCTTATTGCCGGGTGCATTAGGACACAACGAGTCAGCGGCGCAAGATTCTTTTTGTGCAGGATTGCTCGACTGCCCACACTATACCCGACCGGAAGTGTTAGAAGGTCTGAGTATTCCCG
Source organism: Pseudomonadota bacterium (assembly GCA_039797295.1). Classification (GTDB taxonomy): domain Bacteria; phylum Pseudomonadota; class Gammaproteobacteria; order Thiotrichales; family Thiotrichaceae; genus Thiothrix. Next base: position 70,783 of record JBDKID010000003.1, read on the forward strand.
CCGTGTTAAAAAGCGGCAATCATGCAGACATTGCTCGCTGGCGCAATAAGCAAGCACTTGGCAGAACATGGCAGCGCAGGCCAGAACTATTGCAGGCAAAACACCTGACGGCTACCGAACGTGTATTGCTAGCTGAATACATAAACGAGTTTGACAGAAGTAGTAAACTTCAGTAGAGGATTATCATGAACGCGATTATTCAACAGCTTGAACAAGAACAAATGACGAAAACCATCCCTGATTTCAACCCAGGCGATACCGTTATTGTTCAAGTACGTGTTAAAGAAGGTGACAAAGAACGTCAACAGGCTTACGAAGGCGTGGTTATCGCCAAGAAAAATCGTGGTCTGAACTCTGCTTTCACTGTACGTAAAATGTCTTACGGTGAAGGCGTAGAGCGCGTATTCCAAACTTACAGCAATAGCATTGCAAGTATTGAAGTGAAACGTGCGGGTGATGTGCGTCGTGCGAAACTGTACTACCTGCGTGGTCGTACTGGTAAATCTGCACGTATCAAAGAAAAAGTTTAATTTTCTTGCATACACCTTCAAACTCGGTAAGCGTGTTCAGCGTTTATCGAGTTTGTCGTTTTTAGCACTTAGCTTTTTAGTTATTTCACTGTTTGGTGAAGTGGCGGCTCTTTGTCTTAACTTTAGACAGTTCTGCATTTTAGTTGCTGTACTCGACCGTTACTCTTTGAAAACTGTACAGTGGGTTATGCAATGCATATGATTAGCACCGTGACAGCTTACTCAATAAAAATACCAATAGGTTTGAGGGCTTAAGTGGGTAACTTTTTCGATTTTTCTTCACATAGCTCATTACCGTTATATTACTTCTTAGCGGGTATTTTGCTGTTGATGTTGTTCGGTAGTGTGTTTGCACGACGGACACGTTACACAGCACGCGGTCAAGTGCACCTCGCGCAGCAGAATATGTTAGTGTCAGCCTTAGCTGATGTACAAGAATTGGCAATGTTGGTTGATGATAAAGGAATTGTTAGTTTTATTAACCCTGCGTCCGAGCGTTTGCTAAAAACCAAAATGCGCACGGCTCGCGGTAAGCATTTTTCTCAGCTTTTTAGCTTATTAGATTCACAAACTCGTATTCCACTCACTTGGTTTGAAAGAGTCAAAGCCAACACCAATGAACGTTTAGATATTCCTCAAGCCTTATTAAGTGCGGGTGGATTAAGTGATTTGCGTGTCAGTTGTTCGGTGCAAATGTTGCAATACGAAGACCATGATGCGATTTATTTCATGTTATTAATGCGTAATCAGACCGAATTACAAGAATTACAAGTGCGCATGGAATACATTGGTTTACACGATTCCCACACCAGTTTATTAAACCGTAAAGGTTTTGAAATTCGCCTGAAAATTGCAATTGATCAAGTGCGGCAACACGGTGTTAAACACTCATTTTGTTTAATTTCAATGGATCAGTTCAAACTGATTAATGACAGCATGGGGCATTCGGGTGGCGATGAGTTAATTAAACGTGTTGCACAGTTACTAAAAGAATCGATTGATGCCAAACGCGATACTTTAGCGCGTTTAGGCGGGGATGAATTTGGCATTTTGTTACAAGAAGTTGAACCTGCCGTTGCCATTCAAGTTGTAGAACGCATTTATAAACAGCTTTCGCAATACAACTTTGATTGGAATGACATGCATCAACAAATCACTGCTAGTATTGCCTTTGTTCCACTTTATAAAGCTTTAGTGACGGCTAATAATCGTAATGCATCGGTGAATCGTATTTTATCGGTAGCGGATAATGCTTGTCGGGTAGCGAAATCCAAAGGTGGCAACCGTGTGCATATTTACCGTCCGAATGACCAAGAAATCAATAAACAACGCGGTAACATGGTGTGGTTGGGTAGGTTAAAGAAAGCCTTTGAAGCTGGTAATTTCCGTCTCGTTGCACAACCCATTCATTCCCTCGATCCTAAAGAATTCAAAAAACCTTTTCATCATTATGAAGTATTAATTCGTTTGTATGATGAAAAAGAAAATCCCATTCCGCCCGATGAATTCATTCCTGCCGCTGAATATTATTCGATGATGCCGCGTTTGGATCGCTGGGTTGTACGTAAGTTATTACAATCCTTGCGCGATATTACCCAGCGTGTGCCATGTCCTATTTTCGCAGTGAATTTATCAGGACAAAGTTTGGATGAGCCTGACTTTTTGCAGTTTGTATTGGAAGAAATTCGGATTGCAGGCGTTAGTCCCGGTATGGTGTGTTTTGAAATTACCGAGCGGGTTGCCATTCATAATATTGAATTAGCGCAGAAGTTCATTGAAACATTGAAAAGCTTAGGTTGCAGTTTTTCATTGGATGATTTTGGTACAGGTGTGAGTTCTTTTGCGTATTTAAAATCATTACCTGTCGATTATTTAAAAATTGATGGTTCTTTTATTAAAGACATTGCGAATGATGAAGTGGCAGAAGCAATGGTGCGTTCGGTTAATCAAGTCGGGCATTTGATGGGCGTTAAAGTGATTGCCGAATACGTTGAGAACGATCAGGTGATGCAAATTATTCGTGAGATTGGTGTAGACTACGGGCAAGGCTACGGCATTTCTAAACCCATCCCGCTGGAAGATGTTATCAAACGTCACGTCTTATAGCGTTCTATTGGACAAAGGTTAAATTCACACGCATGAAAATTCATATTTTGGGTATTTGCGGTACTTTTATGGGCGGTATCGCATTACTAGCACGCGCAAAAGGGCATCAAGTTACGGGTTCTGACACCAATGTTTACCCACCGATGAGCACCATGCTCGCAGAACAAGGTGTGGACATTACACAAGGTTACGCGCCGCAAGATTTACCCACTGACACCGATGCGTTCGTGGTGGGGAATGTGATGAAACGCGGTTTGGATGTGGTCGAACACGTGTTGGATCGTAATTTGCCGTACATTTCAGGGCCACAATGGTTGTATGAAAATATTCTGCGCGATTGCTGGGTATTGGCGGTGGCGGGGACGCACGGTAAAACCACGACATCCAGCATGTTGGCGTGGATTTTGGAATACGCAGGTTTAAAACCGGGCTTTTTGATTGGCGGCGTGCCGGAAAACTTTGGCGTGTCGGCGCGTTTGGGCGAATCGCCATTTTTCGTGGTAGAAGCCGACGAATACGACACCGCGTTTTTCGACAAGCGTTCTAAATTTGTGCATTACCACCCGCGCACCGTGATTTTGAACAACCTCGAATACGATCACGCGGATATTTTCCCCGATGTGCAAGCGATTAAAACCCAGTTCCATCACCTAATGCGTACTGTGCCGCGTGCGGGTTTAGCGGTGGTGAATGGTACAGATGCTCATTTACGCGATACCTTAAACATGGGCTGTTGGACGCCGGTGGAAACCTTCGCGCAAGGCGATTGGCAGGCGGAATACTTACAAGCCGATGGCAGTGCGTTTCGCGTGCTGTTCAAGGGCGAAGCACAAGGCGTGGTCGAATGGGATTTGCTTGGTGAACACAACGTCAATAATGCTTTAGCCGCGCTTGCCGCCGCGCGTCATGTTGGTGTACCCGTGGCACACGCGATGGCGGGTTTGGCGGAGTTCAAGGGCGTAAAGCGCCGGATGCAAGTGCGCGGTACGGTGCGTGATGTTACGGTTTACGACGATTTTGCGCATCATCCCACTGCAATTACCACCACGTTAGCCGGATTACGCGCCAAAGTCGGTAACGCACGGATTATTGCCTTGCTTGAACCGCGTTCCAACACCATGCGCATGGGTACGCACAAAGCCTTGCTGGCTGAATCGTTACAAGCCGCCGATACGGTGTTCTTGTACCAACCACCGAATTTAGGTTGGGATTTGAGCGATGTCATTGCTCAAGTTGGGGCGAAGGGGCAATTAGTGCAAGATATTGAGCAACTCGCTGCCTTAGTCGCACAGCAAGCGCAAGCGGGAGACCATGTATTAGTTATGAGTAATGGTGGTTTCGGTGGCATTCATGACAAGCTGTTAGCTGCGTTAGCGAAACAGTAAAAGGATGAATGCGTGAAAACCATTACGCTGATTATGACGGGCGCGTCCGGTGCGCAATACGGTTTGCGTTTGCTGGAATGCTTGCTGCAAAGCGGGTGTCGGGTGTATCTGCTGCTGTCACGTCCCGCGCAAGTGGTGGTGAACATGGAAACCGAGCATCGTTTACCGGGGCGTGCCAGCGAAATTCAAACGTATTTCAGCGAGCTTTACGGCGCGAAAGCAGGGCAGTTACAAGTCTTCGAGCGCGAACAATGGATAGCACCGATTGCCAGCGGCAGTGGTGTGGCGGATGCGACGGTGGTTTGCCCCTGCACGACGGGAACACTTTCCGCAATTGCTTGTGGCAGCAGTCGTAATTTGATCGAACGTGCCGCTGATGTGGCGTTGAAAGAGCGCAAAAAGCTGATATTGGTGGTACGTGAAACGCCTTTTTCTGAGATACATCTGGAAAATATGCTGAAACTGGCACGCATGGGCGTTATGATCATGCCCGCCAATCCGGGGTTCTACCAACGTCCACAAACTGTGCAGGAACTCGTGGACTTTATGGTGGCGCGAGTCTTGGATCACCTCGATATTCCGCAAACACTCATGCCACGCTGGGGTAGCCCCCCTTTATCAGATGAAGCATAGACAAATAACGGGCAACCTCTCGTTATCGTTGTCCACTTGATTTACAACCGAGAACTACAGGAGTTTGCCGTGGCAACTGAAGACATTACAGCACAAAATTTTGAAGAAACCATTACCACCAATGACATCGTGATTGTGGATTTCTGGGCACCTTGGTGTGGCCCTTGCCGTTCTTTCGCGCCGATTTATGACAAAGTATCCGACAATCACCCTGACATCGTGTTTGCGAAAGTGAATACCGAAGAAGAGCAAGATTTGGCAGGGCACTTCCAAATTCGCTCAATTCCAACGTTGATGGTGTTCCGTGAACAGGTCGTGTTATTTGCGCAACCGGGTATGCTCAGCGAAGGTCAACTGGAACAAGTCATTGAGCAAGTGCGTAGCATTGACATGGCAAAAGTCCACGCTGACATTGCTGAGCAAGAACAACAGCAGCCATAAGCCGCGCCTTTAAGGTGCGTTAAATAAAGCCAGTCCTTGTTGACTGGCTTAGTTTTCAGATCAGCCATAGGGCAAAGCAACTCAGTAGCCCAATCAACACAATGCTGTACAGTTCTGTGCTTTGACCTTTGCCCATCAAGCGTAAGGGTTGATCGCTAGCATCGTGCCTTGTCCCTGTGCCCGCATTGGGTAATTTAACCCCATCCAAATCATCCAGTAGTAAATGCAGCAAGTAACCCACGCCCGATGCCATAAAGGCTGGCACAATGGCACTGGCATCTGCGGTTAAATACGCCACCCATGCCACGCCAAGCGATAAGCAAACTGCCGCTAAGACAGAATGTGTTTGCCCACCACGTTGCATGATTTGTCGAAAAACAGCCCAGAATTGTGTCACTAAAAACCACGCTAAGAAAATCGCCAAAATCAAATCCGTTGGACGGTAAAAGAATTGAATAGACGGCACAATTAATGCTGCAAGGTGTGTTAAGCGGCGAATAACGCGGTAACTATTGGATTGTTCGTCGTCAATTTCCGGTAGCAAAGCCCCCACATAACCGCTTAAGGTTGTTACAGCGATTGCTGTCATGGAAATGCTCGGCACGAACGCGGAAACCATCGCTCCAGCTCCAATACCCGTTGCCAACGCTGCCAGATGATACGTTTTGTAATCTGCCATAAGCCCAAGTCCCCATTGTCTTTTTTTGTTACGTATTGTTACGTTTTAGCTTTTTATTTAGTAAAGGAATCGGCCGAATAAGTTCCGGCCTATTCCACCCCTGTTTTAAATTTACTCATTCCACTGGGGAGTGAAATGGTGTTCTTTTCCTAGCAGTTTTTTTGAAATGCTTGCCAGTCTGTTGCTGACTAACGCTAAAAAAAAGAGGGAACGGGCATCCCTCTTATCGGGCTTTTGCGTCTATTCATTATCAACAGTTATTTTTATGATGGCAGTAATGGATTCTATAGGACTATCAAGCTCTGTTCAATAACTAATCATGAAGCAAACTACTGCTAAGGTTTTTGAATTACTGCTACAATCCGCGCTATGTCAGGAAATAGCTTTGGAAAACTTTTTACCGTGACCTCCTTCGGTGAGAGTCATGGACCCGCAATCGGCTGCATCGTGGATGGCTGCCCGCCCGGACTCGCCCTCACGGAAGCTGATCTTCAAATTGACCTTGATCGGCGCAAGCCGGGGCAAAGCCGCCACACTACGCAGCGGCGCGAACCCGATGAAGTGCAGATTCTTTCCGGTGTCTTCGAGGGTAAAACCACGGGTACGCCGATTGCGTTGATCATTCACAACACAGATCAACGCTCGAAAGATTACGGCGACATTTTGGATCGTTTCCGCCCCGGACATGCGGATTACACCTACTACAAAAAGTACGGTTTCCGCGATTACCGTGGCGGCGGGCGTTCGTCAGCACGGGAAACCGCGATGCGCGTGGCGGCTGGGGCGATTGCCAAAAAGTGGTTGCACGAACGTTACGGCGTGGTGATTCGTGGTTATCTGTCGCAATTAGGGCCAATCGTGGCGGAAAATTTGGATTGGGATGAAATTCCGAACAATCCATTCTTCTGCCCCGATGCCGCGAAAGTCGCAGAAATGGAAGCCTACATGGACGCACTGCGCAAAGAAGGCAATTCCGTCGGTGCGAAAATCACCACCGTTGCCAGCCACGTTCCCGTGGGTTGGGGTGAACCGATTTTTGACCGTTTGGATGCCGACATTGCCCACGCGATGATGTCGATTAATGCCGCTAAAGGGGTCGAAATCGGTGCGGGTTTCGCTTGTGTCGCCCAAAAAGGCACAGAACACCGTGACGAAATCACCATGCAGGGCTTCTTAAGCAATCACGCTGGCGGCATTCTTGGTGGCATTTCATCGGGGCAAGAAATCGTGGTGCATACCGCCTTCAAACCCACGTCGAGTATGCGCATTCCGGGGCAAAGCGTGAATTTGTCCGGCGAAGCGGTAGAAGTGATTACCAAAGGTCGTCATGACCCGTGCGTTGGGATTCGCGCCACACCGATTTGCGAGGCAATGTTAGCCATTACGCTGATGGATCACGCCTTACGTCACCGTGCACAAAACGCCGATGTCGTTACCACTTTGCCCGATATTCCCGCCTCTGTTTAATCAACCCTTCTAATCTCCCTTTATCAGAGAACAGGAAATCACGGTACTTTTAAGCCCCTCCCCTGACAAGGGGAGGCTGGGTGGGGTTTCTTGGTAGCAACGGAAATTCCCCCGCGCTGTGGTAGTATGCGGGGCTTTCCATTACCGCGTTGTCGTTTCACGTCATGACATCATTAGCTTCAACACCTGCACCCACCAAGCCGCCATATGTGCGGCTTTCGACGTTTTATTTTGTCTATTTTCTGGCATTGGGCGTATTTGTGCCGTATTGGACGCTGTACCTGCAACAAGTCGCGCATTTTTCCCCCGCGCAAATTGGCGAGTTAATGGCGGTGTTCATGGCCACCAAAATCATTGCGCCGTTTATTTGGGGTTGGTTGGCGGATCACACGGGGCAACGTTTGCGCATTATTCGGCTGGCGAGCGGGGCGGCTTTCGTGTGTTTTGCGGGGATGTATTGGCAGCAAACTTACGCGTGGGTGTTATTGGTAATGGCGGGGTTTGGGTTTTTTTGGAATGCATCCTTGCCGCAGTTTGAAGCATTGACGCTGGCGCATTTGGGGACAGAAGTACGGCGTTATAGCGGGATTCGTTTGTGGGGTTCGATTGGCTTCATTGTGATGGTGCTGTATTTGCCAACGTGGTTGGAACAGCATCGGATTGCGCAAATGTTGGATGTAATGCTGGTGTGTTTTGCGGGGATTTGGTTGAGCACTTGGTTGGTGCGCGATAAACCGTTGCAACTGACGCACGCCGACCCCGCGAAATTACGCGAAGTTTTGCGTCATCCGGGAATTGGTTTGTTGCTGGTGGCGTGTGCTTTGCAACAAGCGAGTCACGGGGCGTATTACACATTTTTCAGCATTTACTTGGAAGATCACCACTATTCGCTGAGTTTCGTGCGTTGGATGTGGGCATTGGGCGTGATTGCCGAAGTGGTGTTATTCCTGTTCATGCACCGTTTGATTCCACGGTTTGGTGCAAGCCGTTTGTTCATTCTGGCGTTATTTTTAACCGGCGTGCGTTGGATTTTGTTGGCGAAAGGTGTGGATTACTTACCCGTGTTATTATTGGCGCAGCTATTACACGCGGCAACTTATGGCTTATTCCATGCGTCGGCGATTCATTTGATACACCATGTGTTTCCGGGGCGTTTGCAAGGGCGTGGGCAAGCGTTATATTCCGGCGTAAGCTACGGGCTGGGTGGCGCGGCTGGCAGTTTGCTTAGCGGCTATAGCTGGGAATTATTCGGGGCAGAACAAACGTTTTACGCCGCAACCATTGTGGTGAACATCGGTTTGTTTTTAAGCCTCAAAGCAATGCTCAACATGGGGAGGTCTTATGCCAATTGATGCACTGGACGCGGCAAGCGTACAGGCGGAACTGTTACCGAATGTGCGCCAAGCACTGGCGGCAATTCACGTTTTCCCTGAATTAGCGTCGACTAATGCTTGGGTATTGCAACACGCCCAATGCGCCGAAGTGTGTTTAGCAGAACAACAATCGGCAGGACGCGGACGGCGCGGACGGCAATGGCAATCCCCCGCTGGTGTGAATGTTTACCTGTCATTACGCTGGTGTTTTCCCAGTGTGCCGCAACAATTACCATTATTGAGTTTGGTCACGGGCATTGCCGTGGCGGAAGCATTAGCCATGTGCGGTGTGCAAGGGCATGGTTTAAAATGGCCGAATGACATTTACCACCACCATCACAAACTCGGTGGCATTTTGTTAGAGGCGGTCGGTTCATTACAGCAAGTGGTGATCGGCATTGGTTTGAATGTGAACATGCTGCCCGATCACACCACTGCTAACATTGATCAGCCGTGGACGAGTTTGCGGGCGATTCAAGGTAAACCCGTGGCACGCAATACTTTGGTGGCGGCATTACTCAATCGTTTGGTGGAACATTTGCAAGCGTTCCCGCAATTGGAGAGTTCGACCCTGCAACAAACTTGGCAAGATTGGGATGTGTTAGCCCAACGTGCGGTTAGGGTGATTGCGGGTCAAACGGTATGGGAAGGGCTTGCCGATGGAGTCGATAGTCAGGGACAATTACGACTGCAATTAAGCAATGGATTATTAAAAGTATTTTCTTCAGCGGACGTATCGGTGCGGATGTGACAATTTTGTTGGTAGATGCAGGCAATTCACGCCTGAAATGGTCGGAGCTTGATGCTGCGGGGAATACATCTGCCCAACAGGCGCGAGCCTATAGTGGTCAGCCGCCGTTAGCGAGTTTCCTTGCCTTATTGGATGATTACGCGGATTTGCGCCACATTACCTTGGTGCATGTGTTAACGCCGTTCTTTGCCGAAAGTGTGGAACATTTGTGCCAAGAACGTGGCATTCGGTTATGCATTGCTCGCTCGGTGGAACACGCTTACGGCATTACGTCGGGGTATCAGCAACCGCATACCTTGGGGGCAGATCGTTTTGTCGGGTTAGTCGCCGCGCGGCAATTAGCCCAACAAGCGGCGAGTATTGTGATTGATTGCGGGACAGCGGTGACGATTGATGCGATTGATGCTGCTGGGCGGCATTTGGGCGGAACGATTTTGCCGGGTTTGCAATTGTCCGCCGATGCTTTGATCGCGCGGGCGCAAGGTAAACTCAGCGTCTCGTTTGATCAGCCCAGTATCTTTGCCGATGGTACGAGTCGCGCCGTTAGTGGCGGTTGTTTGTTCGGCTTGATTGGTGCAATCGAAGGCATTTGTGCGCGTATCCAGCAAACGATGGCTGTGCCATTAGTGCGCATTATTACGGGTGGTGATGCCGAAAGGTTACGCCCGTTATTGCAAGGGGATTATGTGTTACAACCGGATTTGCTCATGCAAGGCTTGCGTTATATGACGGAACAGGAAGCATGTACCCACTGCTGATTACCCTTATGCTGTTGAATGTTTCGGTGTTAGCGTGGAATGTGGTGTTGTCACCAGATGCCGCTTATGCACGTCCGGCGTTGACTGAGCAGCACATTCCGTCATTGGAATTGCGCCAAGATGTTTCGGAAGCGGCGTATCAGAGTACGAACGGCAATACGCAAAGCAGTTGTTACACCTTAGGGCCGTATAACAGCGAACGTGCTGCGCAATTGGTGGCGGGGAAAATTCGCGGCTTTGGTTTGGCGGTGGCGATTCGGTCAATGCAGAGCATGGAAACCCTGAACTTTTTGGTTTACATCCCACCGCAGGACAATTACGTCGCCGCCGAAAAAATCGCTAATGACATTGCCAAAGCCGATGTGCAAGATGTGGTGATTATCAATGATGGCCCTTATCAAAATGCCATTTCTTTAGGCTTTTTCAATAACCTCAATAAAGCCAAGCGTCATGCGGAATACATTCGTTATTTAGGCTATGACGCGCAGTACACCGAACAACAAGCCCCGCGCGAAGTGTTTTGGTTGGATTACGACGAACCATTTAGCAGCAATGCGCCCGTGCAAACGTGGAGTGCGGCGATTGATGCGACTTCTGAAGTGCAACGCATTCCGCGTGCCTGTGGTTAAGCAAGGAAACCTTCAATGCAAGCTTTACTGATTATTGCGCATGGTAGCCGCCGTGCGGAATCCAACGCGGAAATTCGCGTGCTGGCACAGCGTGTGGCGCAACTCACGGGTGATGCGTATGGCTTTATCGGTAGTGCGTTTTTGGAATTAGCCGCACCGTCGATTGCGGATGGGATTCAGCAATGCATGGATGCTGGAGCGCAAGGCATTACCATTATGCCGTTTTTCTTATCCGCAGGACGGCATGTGGTCACGGATGTGCCACAGCAAGTACACGATAAGCTAAAGGCTTTCCCACAGATTGCGGTGAAGTTCGCACCGTATTTGGGCGTGTCGGATTTAATGCCGAGTTTGATTATGCAGGCAGCACAAGCAGCGTGTCAGTGTCAGCGAGGGGAATGCCGTTATCCAATGTGTTTGCAGGATTCAGCGGGGATTGATGTCGTTAGCGATGGCTAATGGGGTGAGAAAAGAAAGAGGGACACGCTCCAAAACGTCGTGGAAGACTTCGACCTTGAACCAATGGTTCAAGTGGGTGCGGTGAGTGTATATCAGGCTTACCGTCTTGCGGTCATGCACACCAAGACACTACGACCACTCCCGGGGCAAAAAATTAGGCTCAAGGATAATACCCATCTCCTCACGATAACCCCAGAGGTGTCCTTGAACCCATACTATTACATTTATGTGTCGGGGGGAAGAATTGACAAGTGCTTAGGCTTTGTGCTTCTCCAAGGTAAAGTCGACCCGACGCTGTAATTTTTCTAATTGTTCGAGTATTTCAGCCGACGGTGCGGTATTCGTCAGGCTGGTATGCATGAGTTCGTGAGCAAGGTTCAGCGCGACCATCACCGCAATACGGTCTGTGCCTAACACTTTGCCAGTTTCACGCACTCGCCGCATTTCACGATCCACACGCTTGGCAGAGGCGGTAAGGGCAACTTGTTCACCTTCAGGGCAAGCCACGACATAATCCTTATCAAGGATGCGCACCGTGACAGGTTTGATGATTGTTTTTTCCATGTTTTAGGTATTGTCAGGGGTTAAGAAGTCTGAATGGTGTTTTTTAGGCGATTTATCGTCGCTTCAAGTTGTGCTAGTGCTTTATCGTGACGACCGCGCAACACGTTATATTCCTCTTGTAAGATGATTTCACGTTGTTTCAGGTCGCTATTTTCCGCTGACAAATTTTCCACAAGTTCCAGCAGACGCGTAATGCGTCCCTCAAGGGCGTTTAGGTGATTTTTCAGTGTAATGTCCGGGGCTTGTGCATTCATGCGATAATGTTAGTAAAGACTGCGGAAGGTGGTCAATCATCTCATAATACGGATTTGTAACGGAGAAGAAAGTTTTGCAAGACGCATTACCTCAACAGCCCCCTGCTTATTCACGCTTAGAGCAAGCTCTGACGCGCATAGACTGTGATTATTCACCTGCTGAAGCTCAGGGTATTGCCTGTGGTTTGCTGGTGATAAATCAGAGTATTGATCCGACGAACTGGCTTAAATTGCTTGTTACCGGCGACCCTAAAGATTTTTACGTGCAAGAAGCGCGGCAATTATTGCGCGAATTATTCGCCACGACTCGTCAGCAAATGAATGGTGTGGATTTGGATTTCGCGCTATTTTTGCCCGAAGATACCGAATTAGCCTTACAAGTGGATGCCATGCAAGCGTGGTGTCAGGGATTTGGCTTAGGGTTAGCCAGTGCGGGTATTAAAGATTTCAAAAAATTACCCACCGATTCGCGCGAATGGGTGGAAGATGTGGTGAATATCGGTGCTTCGGGCGAAATGGATTTGGATAATGAAGACGAATCCGAAGATGCTTTGGCGGAAATCATCGAATACCTGCGCGTTGGCGTGTTAATGATGAACGAAGAAATGCAGCCGATGAAAGCTGCACCACAGGTACATTGATTATGCAAAAAGTCACGATTCCCCCAACAGAATACGCTGCACGTCGCCGCCGTTTACTCGATAAGCTGGGTCAGAATGCCATTGCGGTCGTGCCGTCGGGCAGTTTGAAAGTGCGCAATCGCGATGCCGAATACCCCTTTCGCCAAGACAGCGACTTTCACTATTTAACCGGATTTAACGAGCCGGAAGCCGTCGCGGTTTTCGCGCCGGGGTGTGAAGGTGGTGAGTATGTGCTGTTTTGCCGTGAAAAAAATCCGGCAATGGAACGTTGGACGGGCTTGCGTGCAGGGATCGAAGGGGCACAAGACGTACACGGTGCAGATATTGCTTACTCGATTGATGACTTGGCGCATCGTTTGCCACGGTTGCTGATTGGTCGTGATCAGGTGCATTACGATTTGGGGGCGAATGCGGAATTTGATCAGCAGATGATTGGCTGGATTAACCAGCTTCGTGCCAAAGCGCGGGCAGGTATTCGTGCCCCACACGCGATTGTAATGTTGGATCGAATGCTGCACGAAATGCGCTTGTTCAAGTCTGAGGCAGAAATCGCGGTGATGCGTTACGCTGCGCAAGTTTCCGCCCAAGCCCATACCCGTGCCATGCAAGTGTGCAAAGCGGGGATGTATGAGTATGAAATCGAAGCTGAATTTCTGCACATCTTTCGCAAACACCGCATGGATTGCGCCTATACCACGATTGTTGGCGGCGGCAAAAATGCCTGCATTCTGCATTACATCGAAAATAATGAAGCCTTACGCGATGGCGATTTATTGCTGATTGATGCGGGGGCGGAACACGATAATTACGCAGCGGACATTACCCGTACTTTCCCTGTGAACGGCAAGTTTAGCCCTGAACAACGCGCTTTGTACCAATTGGTGTTAGATGCGCAAAAAGCTGCCATAGATCAAGCTGTCGCGGGCAAAACGTGGGATGATCCGCATCAAGCAGCGGTTAAAGTTTTAGCACAAGGCTTGCTGGATTTGGGCATTTTAAGCGGTACGTTGGAAGATGCCTTAAACCCACCACCCGTAGCTGCTGGTGAGTTGCCACCAGAAGCCCCGTATCGGCAGTTTTACATGCACAAAACCGGACACTGGTTGGGCATGGATGTACACGATGTCGGTGATTACAAAATCGGCGATGTGTGGCGCACCTTGGAAGCCGGAATGGTGCTAACCGTCGAGCCGGGTTTGTACATTTCCCCAGCGGATAATGTCGACCCGAAATGGTGGAATATCGGCATTCGTATTGAAGACGACGTGCTGATTACTGCTGACGGTAATGAAATTTTGACCCGCGACGTGGTGAAAACAATAGACGAAATTGAGGCGTTGATGCATGTTTGATGTCCTGATTGTCGGTGGTGGTATGGTCGGCGCGAGTCTCGCCGTCGCGCTCAAGCCCTTAAAGCTGAAAGTTGGTTTGATTGAGGCGTTTAACTTCGGTGTGGCGGAACAGCCGAGTTACGACGACCGTTCGATTGCATTGTCGTATGGTTCGAGCCGCATTTATCAGGGCATGGGGCTGTGGGGCAAGCTGCGTGAAGGTGTGGAAAGTATTCAACACATCCACGTTTCGGATCGTGGGCATTTTGGTGCGACGCGCATGGCGGCGGTGGAAGAAAACGTACCAGCTTTGGGTTACGTGGTGGAAAGCCGTGTGCTCGGTAAACTGCTCTACGACGAGTTAACAAACGGTGAAGTGGAACTGATTGTTCCGGCAAAAGTGTATGGGATGGAACAAAGTGCTGAGCACGTAACGGTACACATTGAGCGCAATGGTGTGGCAGATGTACTGGAAACGCGCTTGTTAGTGGTTTCGGATGGGCGTGATTCTGGCGTGCGTGACATGCTAGGCATTGAGGCAACTCGCAGCGAATACCATCAAACCGCTTTGATTGCCAATGTCACGACTGAAAAGCCTCATGCGAATATGGCTTACGAACGTTTTACCAGTAGTGGTCCTTTAGCATTACTGCCGTTGACGCAAGGGCGTTATTCTTTGGTGTGGACGCATCGTGATGAAGATGTTGCTGCCACTATGCAATTGGATGATGCGGGTTTTTTGCGTAAATTACAGGCCGAGTTCGGCTTCCGCCAAGGGCTATTCACCAAAGTGGGGCAGCGGGCGACTTACCCCTTAGTTCTGGTGAAAGCGGTTAAAGAGGTTGCAGGACGAGCCGTGGTGATTGGTAATGCTTCACATGCTTTGCACCCTGTGACTGGGCAAGGTTTGAATCTGGGCTTGCGGGATGTGGCGCAATTGGCTGATTTGCTGGCAGAAGTCGCGCAAGTCGCTGGTGATCCCGGTGCTGCGGATTTACTGGCACGTTATCAAGCACTGCGTGAACCGGATCAGCAAGCCGTTGTGCGTTACACCGATACGCTGGTGCGCGTGTTTTCCAATGATTTTGCCCCACTAGCTCATGCGCGAGCGGTGGGTCTCATGGCTGTTGACCGTATTGCACCCTTACGACGTTGGAATGCGCGACAAGGAATGGGTGTGCGGCAGCGACAAACGCGTTTGGCACGTGGATTGGGGTTAAAGTGATGAATGCGTTAGCACGTCAGACGACTGATCTGGAGATGATTATCGATCAGTTGGTTGAAGAGGGGTGGGTGGTTCTGCCGGATTTTTTCCCGTTGGAACAAATGCGTGAACTGCGTGAACAAGCGCAAGCACAGTGGGATGCGGGTGATTTCCATGCGGCTGGTATTGGGCGTGGGCAAGAATTGAATGTCAATGAGTCGATTCGTAATGATCATGTGCAATGGTTGGAACGCACGGATTGCGGCGCATTAGGGGATTACCAAGCATTTATTGAAGACCTTCGCCAAAGCTTAAATCGTGCTTTATATTTGGGGCTATTTGAATTTGAAGCGCATTTCGCTATGTACCCACCGGGTGCATTTTATCGACGGCATTTGGATAACTTTCAAGGTACGACAGCCCGTAAGGTGACAGCCATCCTGTATTTGAATGAAGACTGGCATGAAGGTGATTGTGGGCAGTTGCGTCTGTATACCGACCACGGTAAACCCAATGATTATGTCGACATATTTCCCCATGCTGGACAGTTAGTGTTATTCATGAGCAGCCGTTTCTGGCACGAAGTATTACCAGCACGTTGTGAGCGTTTCAGTCTAACGGGGTGGTTGCGCACGCGCGATGATAAGTTCTAATGATACTTAACCTTGGTTATCATGAGAAATTTTAATGATTGATTTATAAGGCATGTTGTTTATAATTTGTCCTTCATTTGTAACCGTAGCTGTTAGACAGTATTGCTTCATGACGGGCGAAAAATTAACAATCGACATGCTAGAAAGCCTCGCAGAAGACATTGCGACTTTGCTACGCAGCCATCTCGACCTACCAGAACGTGGCGTGGAAATTCGAGTAGAAACAGTCACTTTAGCGCAAAAAGCCTGTGTCAGGATTTTTGCCTATACCGTTGATAAAGCGGAATTGTTTACGGTGAGTGTGGAACTAAAAGACCCACCCCCACCCGGTAATTTGAGTTTAAAAAGTGTGTTTTATAAGTAAGCGCGAGGCTTAAAGCTTAAACATCCATCATATCGCTGGGATTATTTTCCATCGTGGCGGCGGGTTTCGCGCTGCGTTTGGGATACGGGTAAAGCTGATCCAAGGGAATGATTTTGCCATTGGGTTGCACAATGCGGCAGTGTTGACGGCGTAATTCACGCGGCTCATGCACGCCACACGAATGCGCAATGGTTTCCACTTCATGCACCAGATTGTGATGATAATTCGCTACCCGTGTGGCTTTATCTTCCACCACTAAACCTTTTTGCAAGCGCGGATTGTGCGTGGTAATCCCCGTTGGGCAGGTATTCTTATTGCACTGCATGGCTTGAATACAGCCCAGCGAGAACATAAAACCGCGTGCGTTATTCACGAAATCTGCCCCTGCACACAACGCCCATGCCACTTGTGACGGGTTGAGTAATTTTCCCGCCGCAATAATGCGAATGCGATCACGCAAGCCGAACTTGTACAGCATGTCGACCACGTTCGGCAGCGTTTCTTGAATCGGCAAACCGACGTAATCCATCAAACTCATGGGGGCTGCACCCGTACCGCCATCGGAACTGTCCAAGGTAATGAAGTCTGGTGCGCTTTCAATGCCACGGCGTTGCACTTCGCGGAACAGCTTTTCCAACCAACGATAACCACCGACCACTGCTTTAAAGCCCACCGGTTTGCCCGTGACCTCGCGGATATGGTTCAGCATATCGAGTAAATCTTGTTCGTTATTAATTTCAGGGTGGCGATTCGGGCTAATCGACGCTTGCCCGACGGGAATGCCGCGAATGTGCGCGATTTCGGCAGTAACTTTTTCGGCAGGTAAAATCCCGCCTTTCCCCGGTTTCGCACCTTGGCTGAGTTTTAATTCAAACATTTTGATTTGCGGAATGGCAGCGACTTCGCGCAATTTCTCATCGCTGAGATTGCCGTGTAAATCGCGTACCCCGTATTTCGCCGTGCCGATTTGGAATACCACATCACAGCCGCCTTCTAAATGCGCTTGCGCTAAACCGCCTTCACCCGTATTCATCCAGCAACCTGCTTGCGCTGCACCGCGTGACAGGGCGCGAATCGCAGGTGTGGATAACGCGCCGTAACTCATGCCGGAAATATTGAAAAATGAACGTGCTTCATAAGGTTCGCGGCAATATTGCCCAATAATGCGCGGTTTCATGGGCGCAAGATCGGTTTCTAACACTGGATAAGCGCAGTTAGTAAACAATGCTGTACCGGGAGTGCTGAGATTCGTGGTCGAACCAAACGCCACGGTATTGTCGAGATTTTTTGCCGCACGGTACACCCATGAACGTTGCGCACGGTTAAACGGCATTTCCTCGCGATCCATTGCAAAAAAATACTGGCGCAAAAATTCGCCTAAATGCTCCAACCAATAACGAAAATGCCCAACCACCGGGTAATTGCGCAAAATCGCGCTTTTGGTTTGGTGGGTGTCGTGGATGTACAACGCCACACCTATCAATGCCAATGCACCCACCACCGCGACAAACAGTGCTGCCATAAACTCCAGTAGATGCAAAAAGAAACTACCTTCCATCCTCGTCCTCCATTGTTGTTAGTTAATTGCTTGCGGTATTTTGCTGCAAGAAGCCCATAACCTTAGCAGCAAATACGCAGGTACGGCGTATAATTTCGATGTGCTGCGCTGGATACTGATGGCACAATACTTCCGGCTCGTTAAGTTAAGGATCAATAGCGTGGATAAACTCAAAGAACTGCTGACTCAAGGTGAAAATGCGCAAGTCGAGTTTAAATCAAGTGATGTTAGACCCGATGCTATTGCGCGTGAAATCACTGCATTTGCCAATACTACACCTGTTGCGGATACGGGCATTGAAGGGATTGATTTGCGTTCAGTTGATGCTTATTACCGTGCTTACTATGAAACGGATTTTCTAGATTTACCCGCTGATGAGCAACAGAGTCTCTTGCAAAATGCTGATATTTTAACGGAATTGGAAGGTAAACAAGTTGCAACCGTTGGCGGTTTATTAATGTTTGGCAAACAACCACAACGGCGTTTACCACACAGTTCTATTATGTTTGCGGTATTTAATGGTAATGATATTACTGATGATTTGCTTGATAAAAAAGAAATCATCGGTACTCTACCAGAATTAATTGATAAAGTGGTTGTATTGTTGCAATTGTTTTTACCAAATCCTTCAACAATAGAGGGAACGCGCCGTAGTGAAACGACTTTAATTCCGTTAAAGGTTTTACGCGAGTCTATTGTGAATGCTGTAGTGCATCGGGATTACTCACTCAGTCAGCGTAAAATACAAGTACATGTTTTTCGAGATCGTATTGAAATAACATCGCCTGGTAAATTGGCTAATACGTTGACATTATCCAAAATCCGTTATGGTAATTCTGCACCGCGTAATATTTTTCTCGTTAAATTTCTCGATAATCTACGCTATTTTGATGGTTTAGGTCGTGGTATTCCCATGATGATTAAACTCATGCAAGAGCGTATTCAATTTGAAGAAATCGGTGAGTTGTTCCGCGTGACTCTTCGATTTCATTAGTAGTTATGGGAAAGTAAAGAATGGATTATATTTGGCAGTTAGAGCTAAGGTCTTGGTTGGAAAAGTATAAGGCATTTCCAGTGGAGTTTCAGGATAGTGCAATTGCTTTTTTTGAGAAGGCGTTTGCTTTGATTAATAAGCCGGATAAAGCATGGTTTGGACTGCATTCTAGTCGTGCAAGTCTGGTTGTCGGTCAGCTTTATGTGATTGCTATTCATAAATCCGCAGGTAATGATCAAGGTATTTGGTTGTTAGTTGATGAAACTGCTCCTTTAATTAATGGTTTGCACTATGTCCCCGTAAAATCAACCACTAAGTCGTTATTTCCTTTGCAATGGGGATTAGTAAGTTCTTATGCTTTACTGCCTAAGTTATTAGAAAATCGGTTGTTATGGGAATCATTTTATTCTGCTTCAGTAAAAGTTAATTGTGTTCCTAGTGGGGTAGATCGGGATACGGTGCAATTGAAGTGGGGGAAAAAGCGATTAACAGAAATTTTTAATCAAGACTACTCCACGCTAGTGAGAAATGAAATGATTTTTGCCGAGAGAGTTAAGCGAGCAAGTAACGAACGACCAGAAAGGCGTAGAATGAAGTTAGCTTTAGCCAATAAACAGCCTAGGAAAATAAAATTAGATACATGGTCTTTTCAACGCAATCCTGATGTTGTTGCAGAAGTTTTGTATCGTGCAAATGGAATCTGTGAAAGCTGCCATCAACCTGCTCCATTTTTAAAACGTTCTGATAATGCTCCATATCTTGAAGTTCACCATTGTAAGCCATTGGCAGAAGGTGGCGATGATTCTATCGAAAATGCTGTTGCATTATGTCCTAACTGCCACCGTAAAGCCCATTATGGCTAATTTGATTATGTGGGAAAGTTTAATTATTCATGACTAGTTTAATTGGTTTAGATCGCCAATACGTTTGGCATCCGTTTACACAAGCGCAGACCGCGCCTGATCCGATTCCGATTGTGTCCGCGCGGGGGATTCGTTTGGTTGCGCAGGATGGGCGTGAGTTTTTGGATATGGTGTCGTCGTGGTGGGTGAATATTCACGGGCACGCGCATCCGACGATTGCGGCGGCGATTGCGCAACAGGCACAAACCTTGGAACAGGTGATTTTCGCGGGGTTTACGCATCAGCCTGCGGTGCAGTTGGCGCGGGAGTTGGTGCAGCGTTTGCCGGAGGGTTTGACGCGGGTTTTTTTCAGCGATAATGGTTCGACGGCGGTGGAAGTGGCGTTGAAAATGGCGTTGCAATACTGGCACAACCAAGGCGAGACGCAGCGCACGCGCTTTTTGGCGTTTGAGGGCGGTTATCACGGTGATACGGTTGGGGCGATGTCGGCGGGGAAAGGTTGCGGTTTTTTTGATACTTACGGCAGTTTGTTGTTTGAGGTGGGTTTGCTGCCTTTTCCGGCAACGTGGGACGCTGATACCGAGGTCGCGGCGCGTGAACAGGCGGCGTTAGCGCGGTTGGATGCGTTCATCGCGGAACACGGCGCGACGATTGCGGGTGTGATTGTCGAGCCATTGATTCAGGGTTCGGCGGGTATGCGCATGTGCCGCCCTGCGTTTTTGCAGGCTTTGGCAAAACGTTTGCGTGAGGCAAATATCTTATTGATTTTCGATGAAGTCATGACGGGTTTTGGGCGCACGGGTGCGTTATTTGCGAGTTTGAAAGCGCAAGTCACGCCGGACATTATTTGTTTGTCGAAAGGTTTAACCGCTGGCTTTTTACCCATGTCGGTAACGGTGGCGACGGAAGCGGTGTACGCGGCATTTTTGGGCGAAACCTTTGACCGTTCGTTGGTGCATGGGCATTCGTTTACCGCGAATCCGTTGGGTTGTGCGGCGGCGTTGGCTTCGTTGCAGGTGTTTGAAGACGAGCAAACCTTAAGCAAGTTGCCGCAAATTGAGGCGTGGCATCGCCAGCATTTGGCGCGTTTACAGCAGCATCCGGCGGTGCAGCGCGTGCGGGTGACGGGGACGATTGCGGCATTTGATGTGGAAGTGGCGGACGCAGGTTATACCTCGGCGATTGGGGCGCAATTCAAGGCGTTTTTCCACGAACGTGGTTTATTGCTACGTCCGTTGGGGAATGTGGTGTATTTATTGCCGCCGTATTGCGTGACGGAAAGCGAGCTTGCCCAAGCCTATGCCATCATTGAGCAAGCGTTAGACACTTATTGCAAGACGTGTTGAATAAGTATGCAACAACTGTTACGACCTAACACGCTGAGTTTTTTACGTGCCTTACCAACAGCACTATTTTACGACATGCTGCAAGGCGAAATCAGTTTGCGTGCCATGAGTTTGGTGTACACCACGCTCTTGTCGATGGCTCCGTTATTGGCCTTGAGTTTTTCGGTGCTCAAAGGCTTTGGTGTACACAATCAGTTAGAACCGCTGTTGCGGCGAATGCTAATGCCAATGGGAGCAAAAGCGGATGAATTAACACAACAGGTTTTAGGTTTCGTTGATAATATTCAGGTCGGTGTATTGGGATTTACCGGCTTGGCGGTATTGTTTTACACCGTGATGTCATTAATGCAGAAAATCGAAAGCGATTTTAATTACATTTGGCACGTTAAACGCGCCCGTCCATTATTGACGCAGTTCCGCGATTACCTCAGCGTGATTATGGTTGGCCCTGTATTAATGTTTTCCGCATTGGGTTTATGGACATCGCTTAGTAACACTAATATCGTGCAAAGCATTGCCACTTTAGAACCCTTCGGCACAATATTAGCGATTTTACTGAAGTTATTACCCACCTTGTTAGTGGTATTAGCCTTCGCCTTGTTGTATTTATTCATGCCGAATACCCCTGTTAAACCCTCGGCAGCATTTGGCGGTGCAGTCTTAGCGGGTATTGCATGGCAAATGGGCGGTTGGTTATTCGCATCTTTTGTCGTGAGTTCGGGGCAACAAACCGCGATTTATTCAGTCTTCGCCAGCTTGTTCTTATTCATGCTCTGGTTATACGTGGCGTGGATGATTGTCTTAACCGGAGCACGATTAGCGTATTACTTTCAATACTCTGATGCTGTGTATTTACCACAACAACCCACCAGTCCGAGTGTGCAAACCCGCGAATTAATTGCCACAGCAATTTTGCGCGAAGTCGAACATCGCTTTACGGCGCAACTTGTCCCAGCGAGTTTAGACGATTTGCGGATGGTGATCCCCATATCACGCTTTTTATTAGAAAATGCCTTAGATGATTTAATCAGTTACGGCATTCTTTGCCGTGATGACGATACCGACACACCGCATTATTTACTGCGCGTATCACCCGCAAAACTCACTACCAGCGAAATCCGCCAGCACTTTTGGCAAGGCAATGCCAAACAGCAACAACAAGCGCGCGAGATTCAACAGCAATGTGGTTGTAAAGATTGAGTTTTTAAAAATAGCGGGGAATGTCTTCCCCGCTAAATATCAGACTTATTGACAGGCACAAGCAGGAGTCTTTAGAAATTGTAAACTAACCCAATGGAAGCAACAGGGTAGTATTTAAAATCTTTCACATCATCACGCATTTTTGCTTCTTCTTGTGCAATGTCGGTATCTGTAATGCCCGCACTTGCTTTAGTCGCATCATCAATGGCTAAACCAATTTCAGGGCTGCCTTGGTATAAAACACCCAATTCAGAGGTAAATCCCCAACTTTTTTTACCCTCAATAGCATGGCGATAACCAATGCCAGTATAAGGACTCACATCATCAAAGCTAATGCTAGTTGTGACAGTGCCGCTCGAAATGGGTTTGTCAGCATCACCGATTTTAATGGTTTTTGTGCCATTAGCAGTTGCTGTTCCTGCCAGTTTATTATCGTTAAGCATTAGCCCGCCGCTAACAAAGAAGCCGTTTTTTGCTGGATGCCAATCAGCTAATGCTGAAACGGTTTGCGCATCGAGGTCGGCTTTATAATCCGCACCATCAATTGTGCCATCTGCACTATAAGTCGCTTGGTTGATACCTAAACGCAGGTCGACTTTGCCGACGGGTTTTACAGCCTCAATACCTAATCCTAAGGTACTGACTTTTGCACCAACAGCCATGTTCTTTGCTGGTGTTTCATCTGTAAAAGCATTACTTGTAAGAAGTGTGAGACTAATCACTGACAGGATAAATTTTTTCATAAATGACAAAACCTTTTGTTGAACGACACTCAAGCCCAAATATTGTGATGTGGATCACAATACATTGCTGGCAAATAAAATGACTGCCCGAATACTAAGAAAAAGTTGATTTTGATTAAAGATTAGTCTGCTTAATTATTAATGTCAAAGGTAATTATTAACTATTTTGATGCTTGTTGTTGTTGGTTTATGTATTGCTAACTAAAGTTAATGCTGAATAATAGTTTACTAAAACAGTTGGTTTTATTTTTAAGGTTTGAATTTTGGCAAGTTTGCCGTCACGCTATGCTGCTAATCTCGTGCATAACGTGACAGTGTAGGAGTAAGTAATATTGACTCTGTTCAGAAGTTATAAGCAATTCCTAGCGAAATGACAGGCCAGTAGCGCATTGCCGCTAGGTCTTTTTGCATACTGCTTTCTTCTTTTGTAATATTGGGGTCATTATCATCTAAACTGCTAACGGTTAAGTCGACTTTGGGTTTGCCTTGGTATAAAAGACCTACTTCGGATGTAAACGTTAGCCCTTTTTCTTTAGCAATCGAGCTGCGATAACCAATACCAGCATAAGGGCTAATAGCATCGAAATTAATATCAGCATCAACTTTTCCAGAATCAATGGTAACGTCGCCGACTTTAATGCTGTGAATTTTATTGGGTTTGGTTGATAGGTTTATTTTGTTATTATTAACCACTGCTCCGCCATTCAAATAAAAACCGCCATGAGTTGGGTGTACATCAATGGATGCCATGATGGTGTTTAAATCAAAGCCCGCACTGTAATGAATTTTGGCGACATTTAAACTACCATTAGCGCGACCTTGTGCCGTGCCAAGTCGCATATCTACCATAGATGTTAGGGGCTTTGCTGCTTCATAACCCACGCCTAAACTGCCGATTTTAGTACCAATGGCAAGGCCATTACTGCTGTTTTCCTCCTCATCTTTTACTTTGTCTTTCTCTTCCGATGTTTGCTCTTTGGTTTGTTCTTTGTTGTCTTCTTCGGCTTTTTTGGTATCAGTCGTGGATTCTGCACATGAACTGGGTTGGTCGTTTTTTTCAACTTTTGTAGGGGGTTTGGTTTCTTCAGTAGCATGAGCGAAACCATTCAGCAACATAGGTATTAAAATTGGTAAAAAATACAGCTTCATTAATAACGACTTCTATTGAAAGGAATAAGTGAAATTTTTAGGATTCATACAGTGGTACGCAGAATGGTACGTTTTTCTGTGAATCAGTCGTTATTTTAGTAACAGTTTTTATTATTAATGGTTTTATTGTTATTTAGCTTTCTTTAATTTATTTATGGAAATAATAAACCGTTATTTTGATTTTATGCATTGTGATATTTAGTTAATGAGTAGTTTTAAATTAAGTGGGTTGATAGGTTTATAGCTAACAGGAATATTTAATTGCTGGAGTTGTTGCGCTAATGCGGGGGATGTATTTCCCGTAATGAGTAAGGCGGGGATGTCATTGCGTGCGACTTGGCGCAGGTGTTGAATCACACTAATGCCATCCACACCGGCGGCTAATTGGTAGTCGCTGATAATAAAACGAATATCGGGATGTTGGGCTATTAATTGTTTGGGGTTGGGCAGGCTGCTGGTAATGGTGTGGTAGCCCCAGAGTGTGAGTAAGGTGCTTAATGATTCAGCGACAGCAGTATCGTCTTCGATAATGAGGATCTTGCCTTGCAAGGTTGGTTGAGGTTGTGATTCTGTTGAGTGCAATGGCGAGTAGGTGGGGCAAAGTGGTGTCGCACGCGGTACGGTGATGGCGAACATGCTGCCTTGATTGGGTTGCGAGCGCAGTTCAAGGCGATGCCCAAGTGCTATCGCTGTACGTTTGATAATCGCTAGCCCTAAGCCAATTCCTCGCTCACGTTTGCGTTCGGGATTGTGTAATTGATAAAACTCGCGAAAGATGGCTTGTTGCTCACTTTCTGCAATGCCAACACCGTTGTCCCACACTTCAATGCGCAAGGTTTGTCCTTTACGTCGTGTGCCTAACAAAATCCGCCCACAGCGTCCTGTGTGTTTACCCATGTGTTTGATGGCATTTTCGACAAGGTTACGCAGAATACGTTCTAATTGCGTGGGGTCGCTTTCGACATACAAGCTGGTGGTAGCGTAGTGCAAAGCGATGTCGGCTTCAGCGGCGAGGGATTCGTATTGTTGGTAAATGCGGTGCAGTAAGTCGTTCAGCGGGAAGACTTGGCGTTGCAGCGAAAAATGCCCCGTTTCCAGTTGGGAAATGTCCAACATCGCATTCAGTAAGTCTGTTAATGAGGCAATGGATGCTTTCATGTTATCCAAAATGCGTTGTTGCTCCACCGTATTACCCTGTTGAATCACAGCAGCTAAACTACCTTGATACAAGTTGAGTGTTTGTAGCGGTTGGCGCAAATCGTGACTGGCAGCGGCTAAAAAACGGGTTTTGTCTTGGCTCGCTTGTTCAGCCTTTAGTTTTTCTTCCTGTAATTGTTGGGCTAAAGAGGCTTTTTCTTCGCGTTGTTGCAGCGTATCCATGAGGAAAAAGTGCAAGTTTAAGGCGAACAAGGTGCACGCCAGCATGTAGACCACCAAGCTAACGCCAAACCATTGGTGGAAAATACCGTGATTAACAAAGGTGCTGATTAAGGGCGGTAGTAAAGAGCACAGCATAAAAGACGTTAACGATGGCAAATGAAAAATGGTCGCCAATACCCCGCCGGTAAATACGCCACCCAAGATAATGGTGAATACCACCGCAGCTTGTGCGTGAACGATGTCCGTATCCCCCACAAAAAATACCCAGCCCGCTCCCCAAATGAAGCCGTAAAACGAACAAATCAGGGTGGAAAGGTAAGGCCACCAACGACGGGTTTGCGGGTGGCGATAGTGGTGGTAGTAAGCAATAAACCCTAACCAAGTAAAACCGGCAAGCAATTGTGTCACCAGCCAGTATCCTAAATAGCTGGCTTGTGGCAAATCACGCGGAAAAATGAGGTACATGATAAAGGCAATGACCATGACCCCACTCGCACCAATTGCGGTGCTAATGCTTTCCAAACGAATGCGTTCGTCCAGCACGTCAGCCGCACGTAAACGATGCGACTGAGGCCAAGCCATTCGCAAGGTGGGCAACCTTAACAAATAATACCTCGCATCTGTGCTGCTCGAACTGCTTGGAGACGATTTTTGACGCCGAGTTTCTTGCAAATGGCATAAACGTATTGCTTGATCGTGCCTTCGCTGACATCGAGTTGTTGCGCAATGTCTTTATTCGACAGCCCATGAACCAAGAGCAATAGTGTCTTGTATTGTTGCGTGGTAAATAACGCTTGACCGACGGTATGCTGTGAAGGTGAACCAAATCTATCAGTGGGAATGTATAACCCAACAGTTAACAATCGCCTAATAGCATTGGCAATGGCTTCAGCATCAAAGCGTTTAGGGATGAAGCCTGCTGCTCCAGCTTGAATGGCTTCTTGGAGGTAATGCTCTGATTCCCAGCCAGAAATGATAGCGATGCGCAATTTCGGTGACATCTCCTGCAACTCCGCTAGGTGTTGCAAGCCATCTGTGCCCGCCAAGGTACGATCTAACAGCATTAAATCAATGTCGGGATAACTGGTGAGGCAGTCTTTGCTATCCTCAATGTCGTTTGCTGTAAAAACATGCAAGGCTGGATACCATTGCTTGAGTGCGGTCTCCAACCCGGTGATATAGAGTGGATGGTCGTCTGTAATCAATAAGCTTGGCATACCCTACCTTTGTCGATATGTGAATATAGTCAATAGCTTATTTGCAGGACAACCCATGCACTGACCTTACTACCCCTCAGTAGGCAATCAGCAAATGAAGAATCTGAAACGGTTTGTTCTCTGGTTAAGTGTAGTCAATTAGTGGACAGTATTCAAAATGCACTGCCACTAAACCAACATTTTGTTGACAGATTGCGGCGTTAATGCAAGCCAGATAAGTCGAATAATTGCCCGTATTCGTGCATGGCGTAGCGATCTGTCATGCCTGCGATGAAATCAGCAATGGCGCGTGCGCGTCCGGTTTCACCGTGATCCGCTTCATACTGTTTGGCAAATGCGAGGTATTTCGGGGTGAGTAAGCGCGGGTCTTCCATGTAGGCTTCAAACAAAGCGCGTACCACTTTGTGTGCTCGCCATGTCATGCGGTACACGGTGGGGTGGTAATAGAGATTTTCGCGTAAGAATTTTTTCAGCACATTTTTGTCATGACGCATGGCTTCGCCGTAAGTCATCAAGGGCATGGATTGTTGGCGAACGTCTTCGAGGCTGCGTACCCCAGCGGCTTGAATGCGTGCGCGGCTGCTGTCAATCAAATCCAGCACCATTTTGCCAATCAAACGCCGCAAAATTTCGCGGATTAAACGTCTGCCCGTCAATTCAGGGTATTGCTGAATCACATCTTGGTGTTCAATGGCGAACACGGGAACGTCTGCTAATTGTGCCAACGTAATCAAACCAGAGCGTAAACCGTCTTCAATATCATGATTGTTGTAAGCGATTTCGTCGGCGAGATTGGTGAGTTGTGCTTCTAAACTCGGTTGGGTTTTGTTGAGAAAACGTTCACCGACTTCACCTAATTGTTGTGCATTAGCGAGATTGCAATGTTTGAGAATGCCTTCGCGCGTTTCAAAGGTGAGATTAATGCCGGGGAAATCTGCGTAATTATCTTCCAGTAGATCGACCACGCGCAGTGATTGTAAGTTGTGTTCAAAACCACCAAAGGCTTTCATGCAAGTATTGAGTTCGTCTTGTCCGGCGTGCCCAAACGGCGTGTGACCGAGGTCGTGAGAGAGTGCAATGGCCTCGGTGAGGTCTTCGTTCAAACCCATGCTGCGTGCCACGGTGCGGGCAATTTGTGCGACTTCCAAAGAATGCGTCAGGCGCGTGCGGTACAAATCGCCTTCATGATTCACAAAGACTTGGGTTTTGTATTCCAAACGGCGGAAAGCTTTGGCATGAATCACGCGGTCACGGTCGCGTTGAAATTCGTCACGGTAAGCGGGGGGAAGTTCCAAGTACATGCGTCCGCGACTTTGGGCAGGGTTAGCCGCATACGGGGCAAGCCGATTCATAAGACACTCCTGTGATTAAAATTGCCAACCACGACTGATGGTGATTGAGCCGTCCTTAAGATTATCGCCCGGAAATTTATTATTGCCATAGTTGGAATACTCAACTCGCCATTTTCCGGGGCGCGGATCGGAGTAACCAACACCATAACTCCAAGTCGGTGTGCCACCTGAGAGTGGCATGGATGCCGTGGTACGGGCATACCATTTCGGTTTGGGATTCCATTGCAAGGTGGCATTAACGCTGCCTTTCCCTTTGCCATTGAGGTTCGCTCCGGCTGAGGCATTGAGTTTGTATTTATCCAGTGTAGCGGATTTAACCTTATAACCCACACTTGCGGAAGCGTTCCCCAAGTCCAAACCTTTGCCCGGTGTGATAGGGCCATAATTATTTACTTGCGCTGACCATGTTCCCGGTCGCCAATCGGCATAACCTGCTCCCCATGAGTAGCCTAATTTGCCATCTTTCATGGAAACATTGCCATTCACGAACCAATTTTCCTTGGGCGACCACGTAGCACTGGCGGATAAGGTATTGCTGCCATCTTTCAGTGAGTAGGTATCCGCGATATTGCCTGCAAGGCGCAGTTTTTTCTTTTTGCCATTTTTCCCCTGCTTGCCGTTTTTACCACCATGTTTGCTATGACGTGCCGTTTTATCTTTAGCGTTTTGCGCGTCGGTGTCGAGTTCATCGTTATCAAAAAAGATGGGAATATCATTCGCCGGAGCATTCGACACAATGGTGGGCAGGATGGCGTACCCATTGGCTGGGTTCATGCTCGGTACCTTGCGCTGCGGTAATGGACTGCGTGTTACAGGTGTTAGAGCGCGTGCCGTGCGCACTGGCGGTACAGCTTGATGCGGCGGAATATCGTCCATAATGATTACGACACGCGGCGCAACAGCGGGGGGATTCACAGGATTTGCTGGCGGTAATATCAATGGCGGTGTTGGTATTGCTGCCGTTTTAGTCTCGGTTTTGTTTGGTGGGGCTGGCGGCTGCTCATGCTGAGCTTGCGGCGGGGTATTGGTCGATTTATTAGTCGTTTTATCGGGGGTAACGAGCTGCGCACTGGGTGCAGGTGGCGGTGGCTCATTGGCAGCAACCGTGCAAACTGGATTCCAAGTGTATGGATACGCTACAGGATTCTGAGGGTATTCCACTGGCAAAGTGGGGACGCGACTAAACAATACCAGCGGTGCGGCTTCAGCTTCGGTGGCGAGTAGCCCAGTTTCGGGGTGTGGAAAGCATTGTTTACGGTAAATACGGTGCAGAAAGTATTGATAACCCAAGGGGGAAAGACGGATTTCATCCAACAAGTGCGGCACGAAGCGAGTGGTTGGGTCGGGGGTTAGGAATCCCCATTGCTTAAAACCTTGCCATTGTAGTGGTACATCGGTCGCGGCTAATTGCTTATGCAGTTGTTTGCTTTGCTGGGATAGGTCGAAGAATTGCGCATCTTCCACAACATCGCAGTAATTCCATTGGAGTGCGACCCGTTCAATGTCTTCGCGCAAACTGGGGAAGCGTTCCGCCGTACTTTTGAGCGTGTACAGTAAAATATCCAGCGTACCGGCGTGTAGGGCAGGGCTGGCACTGGTTTCACCCAGCCATTCATCTGGCCATGCATAACCCTGTGCGCTGCTGTGAAAGAGCGCGTCCACGGTGCTTTGTGCGGTTTTGAGGTCGGTTGTGCAATGCAATGCCGCCATCTTTTGCAACAATGGGGGCTGAAGCACTGACATGTCAGCTTGTACGCTCCAAATCCCCCCGACCATAATAACCAGCAGCCAGTTGAGAGGGTGAGTATTGCGGCTATTTAAGCGGACAAGCTTCACTCTTCGAGCTAACTTTAGTGGTGGATGAGGCGGTTTTATTTTTGCATTTTTTACACATCTGATTGAATTCGCCATAACGCTTATACAATAGCAGGCTCATAATAATACCATTGGTATTTGCTGTAATGGCTTTATTATACCCGCCACCACTTTCATAAATACCCGAATACCACCCACGTTTGGGATCATAAGCCGTACTCAAAAGGTACGCTAATTGTTTGCTGTAGGGGTCTTCCGGGAATAATAAGGCCAGTGAAAAAGCGGCTTTGGTGGAGGTGGTTTTTAAATTATCATAACGCACACCTTTGTCGGTGGTGGTGTTCCACGGTAAACCCGCAGTAAAAATGGTGTTGTATAAGAAGTAAGGTTTTTGGTCAATATTATCTTCAGAAACGGCCGTTACAATGCCCGTTTCTTCCCAACGGCGTTTTTGTACGCGGTAAATGTTTTCTAATAAGGGTCTGTTTTCGCTATTAATGCCATTTTCTATGGCATCCAACACGTAAGATTCGGTTACAACATAGTTATAAGCCCCTAAATCGCGCGGATCACGACGGTCATAAGCAATGGGTATGTCATAGATATTAATGCTTTCCCGAAACTCATTATTGTAAGTGGCAGAAATGTTTTGCTCGAAGCCCATGCCACGGAAAATTTTCCCCGCGTATTGTTCGTAACCTAAACGTCCTTCTTGCACTTCTTGCGTGGCTTTCGAGACTGGATCATACAACAAGCCAAACATTTGTTGATCTTTAATAAGTTTCTTCAAATTCCAACGTTCAATCACTTTTTTGGCAGGATAGGCGTATTTAGGGTGCATACAGCCTAACGTATTCAGCCATGAAATCATTCGCGCAAGGTCAAGTGCGGAAACGCCAATACCTTCCGGTGTCGGCTTGTTGCGGTAATCCACCATCTCACCTTTGTCCGTATTGTATACTTTATTGGGCGCATCCTTATTGAATAACTCCATTTTGGTTAAAGTTTTCAACATGGCATTGATGTGTTCATCAAATGTGTAATCATCAATAAAGCCAAAATCATAAGCTGTAATTGTGGCGGCTAATGCTGAACCTGTATCCCACATGGTTGTTGATGGGTAATTGTCGGCAGCGTTATAAAACCCGGTTGTGGCACTGTAATTATTTTCAAAGTATTGCCAAGCAATTTTTGCTATTTGCAAGTCTTTCTCACACAGCGGTGCAGGATCACCTAAACAGCTATTGCTTTTATTATCAATCAACGCACAAAAAGAATCCTTGCGCGTTTCCGTATTTTGACTTTTTAATATGTTTAATAAGCTAAAAGTGGATGTGGCGTTGTTTGATTGAGCACCACCATTGGCTTGAATTAAGAAGATAATCAAGCCAGCCAGTAGAATACCCCCTATCAACCACAGGCTGTGACGCATTTTGCCCAGTCGATTAACGCGATTTTCTTCAGTCATGGTTCAACTCCCCTAAAATGGTTTCCAATTCTTGACGCACACTGTCAGGTGCTGATTGGGTATCCTTGTTTTTCCAAGCTGCACTTAATTGATCAATGGGGGTCATCAGTGCTTGTAAGCGGCTGGTGTAAGTTGCCAGTTCGGTACTGGCTTGCCAGATTGGCGACTTAGTTGATAACAATACTTTAGCGGCTTCTTCGCCTTTATTATCAGCACGTAAACGATTCGCTTGGTTCACTAAGGCTAAGGCTTGATACAGCTTAATGCGATTTTGCAATGCCCCTAATTTCTGTTTGGTGGCATCATCCGCAGCTTTGCCGAGCTGATCGGTAACTGTTTGAATAACAGTGACTTTTTCCGTCAATGGTGTAAGGGCGGTGCTTAACACCTCCGCTGCTTTGGTCTGCTGCTGATAAATGGCTTGAGTGTCTAATGCCATTTGCTGTTGTTGATAGAGTAAGTAAACCACTAAAACCAGCAAGGCACTTAATAGCATGTGTTGTAAATGGTGCATTAGTGTTATCTCATTATTGTTGTCATAAGCTTGCTGCTTTGGCAGGGCTTGATTTTTTTAGATTAGCTTTTTATGGCTAACCATTCTATTAATGTTTTGCTTAAATCTTCCAGTTGAATCGGTTTAGTAAGGCAAGCATTCATTCCCGCCGCTAGGTATGTTTGTTCATCGCCCTTCATTGCATTAGCTGTGAGTGCAATAATGGGCAGTTCGGTTTTGTTAAGCTGCGTCCGAATGTATTGTGTGGTTTCGACACCATTCATGCCGGGCATTTGAATGTCCATTAATACCAATGCGAATTCTTGTTGTTGCAACAGTTCTAAAGCCTGAAAACCGTTTTCGGCTAATCTCATGCTGTACCCTAATTTTTTCAGCATTCCTTTAGCAACCATCTGATTGATTTTATGATCTTCGACCACCAAAATCGGCAGTTGTGTAGTTGAAGCGGTCTTTTCTGAGGTCATGCTGGCTGGATTAACAGTTTCAGATGGAAGCTCATTTGCATGACTCAAAGGTTTTTCGGTTCTATTTAGTAATATAGCAGCTAGTTTAGATTGCGTAACCGGTTTAGCAAGGTCTTGGCATTGAATATTAGGTAAACCTAAGTTGCATTCTGTGGAGAAACTGTCTTGCGGTACGATCTTAATAAGCTGGGTTGTGGGTGAATTTTGGTTTAAGTGGTTTAAGACATTGTGTATTAAATGTTGATGTAGAATAGGAATGCTGCGATCATCAATTAATAACCAATCAATGGCGGATAACGCGGTTTGTTTTGTTATGATTTGTTGAGCATGAAGAATGTTTTCCGTAATAATAGGTGTAATGCCGATGTTTTGGAGTTGTTCCGCCAATAATTGTGCATGTAACAAGGGATAAGCCACGATTAAACATTGCATGGACTTTGGTCTGACATGCGGTGGTTCTGCATTAGCAGGAATGAATGGTACTTCAAACCAAAAGGTACTGCCTTTACCTTGTGTACTGTGCATACCGATACAGCCATTCATCAGGCTGACTAACTTGCGGCTAATGGCTAAGCCTAATCCTGTGCCACCATGATTGTGTTGGTCATCAGGGCGAATCTGGCTAAATGCACGAAATAGATTTCGTTGTTTTTCGATGGGAATGCCAATACCAGAATCTTGTACTTCAACCCGCACAAAAGCTTGATTCGTTGGTGAGGCTTTAATGCGTAAGACAATTTCTCCCTTGTTGGTGAACTTAATGGCATTGCCTAGTAAATTCATGACGATTTGGCGGAAGCGTAATGCATCACCGTGTAGTAAACGGGGTAGTTGCTTATCAACGATGCAGAAAATTTCTAATTGCTTTTGATTGGCAATAATGCCTAATGTTTCAATAATGCTAGGCAGTGCGTGGCATAATTCAAAATACGATGGTGTTAGTTCTAATTTGCCTGCGTCTAAACGAGAAATATCAAGAATATCGTTGATGATACCTAATAACGATTGAGCAGATTGTAAAATGGCTTCAACTTGGCGGGTTTGATGATGATCCAATATGGTATCTTGTAATAAGGTGGTCATGCCAATAATGCCATTCATGGGGGTGCGAATTTCATGGCTGATGGCTGCTAAAAAAGCACTTTTAGCACGACTAGCTGCTAAGGCTTGATCGCGTGCTTCGGTTAATTCAGTGGTGCGGGTTAAGATGGTGTTTTCGAGTGATGTGGTTAAGGCTCGGAGTTCTGTATTGATTTCATACAACGCTAAGCTTTTACTTTCGAGTAATTGTTCGGCTTGTTTGCGGGCGGTGCGTTCGCGGATGAGGCGTTTTTCCAGCCGTGCGATTTTGTCTTCTACCGTAGTCATGTTGCAATCCGCGTAATGTAGAATTCAACGTGCTGTTTATGCCCCTCTGACTTATCCACGATTTGAAGCGTGGCGGGTTCTTGATAATAGGTTAAGCAGCCTTCGATTAAACCTTCAGCAAGAGCCGAGAAGGGATGCTGAGAGCTATAAATCATCAATAATTGCTGATTATCCGCTGAACGTATTGTGGCAAAAGTGGGTAATTCAGCATCGGGATACAGTTTGCGAACTTCGGTGTGAACGTGATGTTCAATCGATTCGAGGAGTTCAAAAGCGGATTGCGCTTTGCTAAAAAAATGTGGGTAAAGTAACACAAAACGCCGGAATAAATGTTTGCCAAACACCTTGATTAAAGTGGTTGTATTTAAACCAGTCCGTAAGGCTAATTGTTGAACTAAAGCCAGCAGTTCGCTGTGTGGATAAGTACCAACGGCTGTGTATGCTCCATTCGTCGGTAAGTTAGCAGCATCAATAATGTCATCAAGCATCTCTTCTGAAAATTGCGCTGCAACCATTTCTAGGAACTCGTTAAAGACCAGACCTTTCATGCTTTCCTCTTTGTGGTAAATTTTTATTGTTAGGAATTGATGCTAAAGGCTTTACTTCGTATTGTCTAATTTATTGACAGTTTGCTCATCTAACCAAGTGGTAACTTGCCTATACGCTAGTGTGAGGTCTTGCAGGTGTCTATGCGCAGTGCCTTGAACGTGGTGGTCTTTATATTCTTCAAGTGTGCGTGCAATTTCTGCCATTGCCATTGCACCAATTAAGCGGCTGCTGGATTTTAATTTGTGACAAATACTACCAACTTGCCCACTATCTTGGGTATCAATTGAGCATTGTAGTTGCGTTAAGGCTTGTTCTGAGTCCTCGCGAAAAAATCCGACAAGTTCATTGAATTCGTCACCCATGATTTCTTGCAGCATGGTGTAAATTTCCACATCTACTGGCTGTGTGTCTGTATTGGTCATGAATCGTTACCTACGCTTGTCTTATATTTATATGCATTTGACGCTGTGCCAATGTTATTATAAAACAATAGAGAGTGTTAATGAATGACTAAAATAAGAAGCACCTATGAATGTTCTAGTTGTTGATGATGCGAGGGATATGTTGCTGATTTTACGCCGTATCCTGACGCTGTTAGGACATCACGTGCAGTTGGCAAGTGATGGTCAAGAAGCATGGGAATTATTACAACAACAAGCTTTTCACGTCGTGATTAGTGATTGGCTGATGCCTGTAATGGATGGTCCTACCTTATGTCGTAAAATTCGTGCTGCATCGTTTCCGCATTATGTTTACATCATTTTACTAACCGGCATGTCGGGCAAACAAAGCCTGATTCAAGGCATGGATGCGGGTGCTGATGATTTCGCCACTAAACCCATTGTGCGTGAAGAATTAGCAGTGCGTTTGCGGGCAGCGCAACGTGTGCTGGCGTTAGAACATACCTTGGAAGAAAAAAATCGGCATCTGGCTGAAGTAAATCGTTCTTTGTCAGTGGCACAACAACGTATTCAACACGATTTAAAACGTGCTGCTATTTTGCAGGCGGGGGTATTACCCATGCAAAAAGTGGTCGGACGTTTGTGTTTGGATTGGTTTTATCAACCAGCCGAATACATTGGTGGCGATACCTTTAATTATTTTACGCTCGGTGATGGATTAGTGATGTTTTATTCCATTGACGTTTCTGGGCATGGCATTTCTTCTGCTTTGTTATCCATGAGTATTCATACCTTATTGGGTTCGACGGGTGAATTGTATTGCATGGATGAATTAACGCGCAGTAACGCACCACATTTTCCAGCATTATTAGCCGAACGGTTAAATTATCAGCTTTGCCATTTGTTGGATGTGGACAACCATTACCTGACCATGATTCTGGGTGTGGTCGATACTGTGCAACAGCAATTGTATTTTGTACAAGCGGGGCATCCACAACCCTTATTGTTTAATTCGACCACTGGTCAGGTTGAGCAATTGGCTTGCACGGGTTTCCCCGTGGGTTTATTACCGCAAGCTGATTACGAAACCATTACCGTACCGTTCCCGCCCAATAGCCGTTTTATTGTGTATACCGATGGTCTGCTGGAGTTGGAAACTGAACAGGGAATGCAGGTTTCAGAGGCGTGGTTGCAAACTTATTTGCAAGCATCTACGCATCAGCCAGCAGCACAAGTCATTGCAGGATTAAGTCAGCAATTGGTATTGGGGGATGATGATACGCATCGCCCCGATGATATTTCATTGTTAATCATTGATTTTTGCAACTGGCAAAAGCAAGGGTAACGCTATAGAATGAATCCATTAATAAAAATGATAAGTCCATCTAACAAAGAGGAGAATAAACATGCAACTCTCTCACTATGTACAAGGCAATTTCACCGTTGTCTGTATCAATGAAGCCCGTATGGATGCCGCAGTAGCCCCCGCCTTTAAACAAGCGATGACACAATTAGTGAACGAAGGGGTAAATCGCATTATTTTGGATTTAAGCCAAGTGCAGTTTATGGATAGTAGCGGTCTGGGTGTGTTAGTCACTTTACTCAAAATGGTGGGTAGTCGTGGCGATTTAATCATTGCCGGAGTGCGCGGTATTGTGGCTGATTTATTTAAACTGACACGCATGGATCGTGTGTTCCGACTGGTGGCGAATGTGGATGCAGTAGCGGAAGCCACCGCAGCCTAAGCGTGTTAGGACGACGTAGGGGAACTTGTTATGTATGACATACGCCTTTCCATCGATAGCCGTTTGGAGCAGGTGCGAGTTTTGTCAGGTGCATTGCGGGGTATTGGCAAAGAATTGGCATTATCCGAGAGTGAAATCGGTCAGCTTGAATTAATGATGGTCGAAGCCGTGAATAATGTGATTGAGCACGCTTACGAATTACAAGCAGGAAATGATGTGCATGTGCGGTTTGAACAGCGTGGCAATACGGTTTACCTCATTATTTCTGATCGCGGCAAACCTATTCCAGCCGTAGTGCAAGAAGAGATTGCTGAAATGCCAGACCCTCTCGCTTTACCCGATGGTGGGTGGGGGTTAGCTTTGATTCATGCCTTAGCCGATTCGATTCGCTATGTGTGCAGTCCTGAAGGCAATCACTTATACGTTATTAAACAGGTGGGGTGAACCATGCGTAGCTGGCTTGGGGTATTGAGTGTGTGTTTGTTATTCCTGCAAGGTTGTGGAACGGTGATGCCGTTTAATGTCGCAGCTCCTCATGCAGTAAAGACTACTTTACAGGCAGCATCGCCGCGTTCCTTCGCGGGATCGTGGGAGTTTTTACCCCAAGCCAGTCAACCATCTCCCCAAGCACATTGGCAGCGTATTGCCGTACCGGGTAATTGGTATAGCCAAGGTTTTGATCATCACGGGGTTGCGTGGTATCGCTTAAACTTTACCGCGCACAATGCTTCGGATGTGGTGTCGACATTGCGCTTTGCTGGTGTCGATTACTTCGCGGATGTGTGGCTGAATGGGCATTCATTAGGCTCGCATGAAGGTTATTTCCAAGCTTTTCAGTTCGATGTGTCGCCGTATTTGCAGGATGGTGTGAATACCTTATTAGTGAAGGTGGACAGTCCGCTGGAAAAGCCAGCGGATTTTTCCTTACGCAAACGTTTGATTAAAGGCATTTTTGCGCATCACGATACCCGCCCTGGTGGTGCGTGGTCGGAACGGGCGCAAGAAGGCAATACCGGTGGGATTTGGGGTGATGTTACCCTCAAACAATCCCCTCAGGTGCAGTTAGTACCACAAAACATTAGCGTGCAACCGCTTCATGGTGTGACGCAGTGGCAAGTGAATGTCGATTTGCAAACGCTGGGCACATTACCTGCTGGCACGCAGTTGGCATGGAAAATCGGCGATTGGCAAGGCGTTAGTGCGCTCAGTCAGCACATTGTGATTCCGATTAGCAACCCGCAACTGTGGTATCCGCACGGTTATGGCAAACCGCAGTTGTACACGCTAACGTTGCAAGCGGTGGTCAATGGCAAAGTGTTGGATAGTGTGGAACGACGCATTGGTTTTCGTAAGGTTCAAAAATCCGCGCAAGGCATTTGGTATGTCAATGATCAGCGTATCTTGTTAAAAGGCACGAATTACATTGCCAATCAGTGGTTAGCGGATATGCGGCCTGCGGATTTTCAGCGCGATGTGCAATTAATGTTGGATGCGAATAACAACACGGTGCGGGTTCATGCGCATGTTACCGCTCCGGCATTTTACGAGGCATGTGACGCATTGGGTTTAATGGTGTGGCAGGATTTTCCGCTGCAATGGGGTTATCAAGACACACCTGAATTCCATCAGCAAGCGGTGTCACAAGTGCGCGATATGCTTGAGCAATTCGGTGTGCATCCGGCGATTATTCAGTGGACTTTGCACAATGAACCGCCGTGGGATGCGGATTGGATGAAGTGGAAATACCCCGATTACCATGCTCAGCAGAATCGTGTATTGGACGAACGCTTGTATGCGACAGCACGTAATCTGGATAAAACCCGCCCCATTGAAAAGTATTCGTCTACCGCATCGCACCCGTGGTTGGGTTGGTATTCGGGCAGTTGGTTGGATTACGCTAAACCCACCAAGCAAGCCACGATTGCCGAATTTGGGGCACAAGCTTTACCAGATCAAGCCACTTTAGCACGAATTTTGGGCGAAGAACCAAGTTTGCCACGTACCGAAACCGATTGGCAAACATGGGCATATCACAACTTCCAGCGCAAAGAAACCTTGGAAATCGCCAAAGTGCCAATGGGGAAAAACGTGGCAGCGTTCATTCGCAATACGCAAACCTATCAAGCGCAACTCATTCAATTGGCAGCAGAATCGTATCGGCGGCAAGCGTATCGTCCGGTTGGGGCAATGTTCCAATTCATGTTGGTGGAAGATTGGCCTTCCATGAATTGGGGCGTGGTGGATTTTTGGCGTAAACCGAAACCCGCTTACTACGCTTTACAACGGGCGTATCAGCCGATTTTGCCGAGTTTGGCGTGGGATAAGTTGGAATACGCCGCCAATGAGCCAGTCAAAGTGGGATTATGGGCGTTAAATGATACGGGTAATGCTTATCGTGCTACCCACTATCGGGTGAGTTTGTTCCAAGGTAGTCAAAAGCGCGATACTCAAGACTGGCAAGTGGATATTACGCCAGATATGCATCAGCATTTGCGTGATTACCTTGCACCAATAACAGCAGCGGGCAGTTATCGTTTAGAAGCGGAAATACAGGATGCACAAGGCAAGGTATTAAGCCGTAATGAATACCGATTTACTGTCCGATCACAATAATCACAACACGCAAGATACTGTTATGGGATTTTATTTTGAAAAGTTTGAACACCGTCAGCCTGAGCCGCCATTACCGTATTCCGTAGTGGTCGAAAGTTTGTGGCAATACTTAGCGGTCATTGCCATGAGTTTAGGTGCATGGTATTTGTGGTGGCGTTGGACGGCTTCATTAAATCCCAATGCATTATGGTATGCGATTCCCTTAGCCATTGCCGAAACAGCCTCTTATTTTGGTCTGGGTTTGTTTGTGTTTAATCTGTGGAAAGTACAGGATTATCCACAACAAGCACCACCAGCACAGTTAAGTGATGTTGTTGCAACACTGTACACTGATAATCGCCCGTTAAAAGTTGATGTGTTTTTCCCAACTTATAATGAAGATGTGGAGTTGGTGCGCTTAAGTATTTTGGATGCAAAAAAGATTACTTATCCCCACCCAATTGATATTCAGATTTATGTATTGGATGATGGCAAGCGTGAAAACATGCGTCAAGTCGCGGAAATGGAAGGGGTAGGGTACATTACGCGCAATAGCAATATTGGTTTTAAAGCAGGGAATTTGCGTAATGCGATGGAACAAACGCATGGCGATTTTATTGTAATTTGCGATGCCGATACGCGCCCATTTCCGACGCTGTTAGAACACACGCTGGGGTATTTTCGGGATACTGATGTGGCCTGGGTGCAAACCCCACAGTGGTTTTTTGATTTACCGGAAGGGCAATCTTTACCTGATTTTTTGGCACATTATTTGAGTTTACCGGGACGTTGGTTGGGTAAGGTGGCGGAAGGTTTTATCGGTGCAGTACGCATTGGTGAAGACCCCTTTGTGAATGAGCCAAAAATGTTTTACGACATTATTCAGCGGCGGCGAAATTGGGCAAATGCTTCTTTTTGTTGTGGTGCAGGCTCGATTCATCGGCGTGAAGCGGTTATGGAAGCGGCGTTAAAAACCTATGCAGATACCATTGATCTTCAGGTTTGTCGGCAATCCAAAGCGTTAAAGCGTTTGGTGGGGGATCATGTTTTAGATGATGAGTTAATTCAGGAAATGCGTCAGCAAGCGGCGAGTGAGGAAGAGTTTACCCCGTATCGCTTTCACGTTTCTGAAGACATTTACACTTCGATTGTCTTGCATTCGGATGTGGGGCGTCATTGGAAATCAGTATTGCATCCGACTGTGGAATCAAAAATGTTGTCGCCACAGGATTTATTAAGCTGGACGGTGCAACGTTTTAAATACGCTGGTGGTACATTGGATATTGCTATGCATGACAGTCCATTAACACGTCCTGGTATGAGTGTTTCACAGCGTTTCATGTATGCTGCCACTATTTGGTCGTATTTAGGCGGTATTTGGAATGCCATCTTCCTGATTGCTCCATTAATTTACCTGTTTAGTGGTATTGCTCCCGTGAGTGCTTATACTGGTGATTTCTTTAAACATATCTTGCCTTTTTTGATTTTTATGGAATTGGCATTTATGTTGGGAACGTGGGGGATTGCTGGTTATCGTTCTAAAGCCAGTTATTTATCATTTTTCCCCGTGAACCTTAAAGCTATTTGGACGGTTTTGAAGGGTGAGCAAATTAAGTTTCCTGTGACTCCTAAAGATCGGCAGGAAGGTAATTTCTTTCATTTGGTGTTTCCTCAAGCAGTCATCATGTTTTTAACGGTGTTTGGGGTGCTGTACGCTTGTATGCAATACTTTCTCATGGATAACCATGATTACGCATTGGGCGGCATTTTAGTAAATATTTTTTGGGGGCTGAATAATATTTTTGCCCTTAGTGGTATTGTCATGGCAGCATTTTGGCAGCCAGTAACAGAATAAAAATGAGGTGACTATGACATTTAAGCAGGGATTGGTTCGCGCTCGCAGCCATTTAATATTTTTGACTGGGCTTATCTCCGCTTTTGGACTAGTTAGCTGGTTGGAAGGTATTCAACTTGGGCAAGCCGTTACGCCAGAAAGTATTATTGTCACCACAGAGAATATTCCCGTTGCTCCATCGCGTGCTTTAAATGCAGAGGAGTTAGCATGGGCAAAAACCGCGTGGCGTTATTTTCAGAATAATACCATTCCTGAAACGGGGTTGGTGAATTCCGTTGATAAATACAATGCTTCAACTTTATGGGATACCTCATCGTATCTCATGGCGGTGATTGCAGCTTATCAACTAAAGATTATTGAGCAAACGGAATTCGACCAACGCATTAATCAAGCCTTGGTGTCATTGGCTAAATTGCCATTATTTGATGGGAAGCTGCCGAATAAGTCCTACAATACCATTTCTTTACAAATGGTTGATTACAGTAATAACCCTACTGAAAAAGGGATCGGTTGGTCAGCAGTGGATATTGGTCGGGTATTAGTGCCATTTAATATTTTGGCATGGCATTATCCACAACACACGCTGGCAGTGCATAATGTTTTACAACATTGGGACATGCAGTCTTTATTAATGAAAGGTAGTTTGCAAGGTGCCGTTGTAACCGATAAAGGTGATGTGCAATATTTACAAGAAGGGCGTTTGGGTTATGAAGAATACGCCGCAAAATCCTTTACTTTAATGGGCTTGGATGTGGCGAATGCGTTGCATTATACCGATTTTTTAAAGCTGGTGGATATTTATGGTGTGAATGTGGCGACGGATAGTCGTGATCCACAAAAATACCAAGCGCATAACTACGTGGTGAGTGAGCCGTATATTTTAGATGGCTTGGAGTTTGGTTGGGATCATCTATCACAAGAATTAGCGTGGCGAGTTTATTCTGCGCAAGAACGACGCTTTGAACACACCGGTGTATTAACGGCAGTGTCCGAGGATAATATCGATCAAGCTCCGTACTTTGTGTATAACACCGTTTTTACGGACGGTGAAATTTGGAATGCGATTACCGAAAAAGGTGAAGATGCCAGCCAGTTTAAAACACTAAGCACTAAGGCGGCATTTGGTTGGCATGTGTTGTATGAAAATAATTACACGCGCCAATTAATGAGTAAAGCGGCTAAGTTAGCAGATCAAGAACGCGGTTGGTATTCTGGTTTGTATGAAATTAGCGGTGAACCGAACAAAGCGATTACCGCTAATACCAATGGGATTATTTTAGAAGCCTTAGCTTATAAACAATCCGGTAAGTTAATGAAGTTGGGGAAATAACTCACCCCAATGCATGATTGCGCCTTAGATTTCGCGCATTAAGACGCGTTTTAATGCGTCAGGGTTAAAATCAGCAGTGACAATGCCTTCACCCAAAGATTTCATCAAGATTAAGCGTAATGTGCCGTCTAATACTTTTTTATCCACTGACATGTAACGCATGAAATCTTCACCTGTCATGCTGGCTGGCGGGTCAACGGGGAGTTTGGCGCGTTGCAAAATGTGGCGCGTGTAAGCCACGTCATCCGCACTGATCCAGCCCATTTGCTGCGACAATTCCGCTGCCATCACCATGCCCGTGGCAACCGCTTCGCCGTGTAACCATTGCCCGTAACCCATTGCTGCTTCAATCGCGTGCCCAAAAGTGTGCCCCAAATTCAGCAGTGCGCGTTGTCCGGTTTCGCGCTCGTCGGAGGCCACCACTTCGGCTTTGTGTTGGCAGGAACGGTAAATCGCGTAAGCCAGGGCTTCAGGGTCACGCGCTAATAACTTATCCATGTTCGTGTCCAACCATTGCAGGAATGCCGGATCACGAATCAAACCGTATTTCACCACTTCGGCAATGCCCGCACTGAGTTCACGATCTGCCAAGGTATTGAGCGTGTCGGTATCAATCAGTACGCATTGCGGCTGGTGGAACGCGCCGATCATGTTTTTACCCAGCGGATGGTTCACGCCGGTTTTGCCACCAACGGAAGAATCGACCATTGCCAGCAAGGTGGTGGGAATTTGGATGAAATTCACCCCGCGTTGGTAACTTGCAGCGGCAAAGCCCGTCATGTCGCCAATCACGCCGCCGCCTAAAGCAATCAAGGTGGTTTTACGGTCGGCTTTGTGTTCGAGTAAATGCGTGTAAACCTGATTCAGGGTATCGAGGTTTTTGTAGCTTTCACCGTCGGGCAGAATCGCCGCAGAATGTTTAAAGCCACTTACCAATTGTTCGGCAGCGGCTAAATACAACGGTGCAATCGTGGTGTTAGAGACAATCACCGCACTATTGCCGTGAAT
Source organism: Pseudomonadota bacterium (assembly GCA_039797295.1). Lineage (GTDB taxonomy): Bacteria > Pseudomonadota > Gammaproteobacteria > Thiotrichales > Thiotrichaceae > Thiothrix. Next base: position 113,916 of record JBDKID010000003.1, read on the forward strand.
GTGTGGACGAATGAGTTCGGCACTTTGCAGCAAGCCTTGCCCAATGTGAATCGGGTAGCTGCGCTCGCCAAGGTCAAGATTCAGCGTTTGCATGGGCAATATCCTGTAAGGTTTTTAACTTGGTGAGAATCTCGCGCAAGATCACATTCACCTTTTGTTTGCCAGTAGGGATAATTAAGTCCGCCACCTCCAAATAAAAAGGTTCTCGTGCTTTCAGTAAGTTGCGTAATGTTTGCAGCGGATTTTCGGTTTGCATCAGCGGGCGATTTTTATCGTTTTTGATGCGCTGATAGAGTTGTTCGGCGGATGCCTTCAGGTAAATCACTGTGCCGCCGTTTTTCAGGTAAGCACGGTTATTGTCACGCAAAACACTACCGCCGCCCGTCGCGATTAAGACATTCGGCAGGTTGGTGAGTTCGGCAATGACGAGTTCTTCGCGATCACGGAAGCCTTGTTCGCCTTCAATGTTAAAAATAATTGGGATACTGACTCCAGTACGCTCCTCCACTACTTTGTCGGAGTCGTAAAAAGTCAGTCCCAGTTTTCGCGCGAGTTGTCGACCAATGGTGGATTTTCCCGCGCCCATGAGGCCCACCAGGATGATGTTGTTTTGCATCCGGCATTTATGCCAGTGCTGAGCGCGGGAATCAAGCAGCTTATGCGGGCTTAATGCATTGCTTAGGATTTTCCATCAACGATTTTCGGTGTGACGAAGATCATTAGCTCACGTTTGTCATTACTCTTCTTGTCGGTACGGAATAATTGCCCTAAAACAGGCACGTCACCCAATACCGGTACTTTGGTTGTGCCATTGAGATTTTCTTCTTCATGCACACCACCGAGCACAATGGTTTGACCATTATCGACCATGACTTTGGTTTGAATCTCGCGGGTATTAATGCTCGGAATACCACTATAAACCGTACCAACCGTATCTTGATTGACTTTCAAATCCATCAAAATGTGTTCGTCTGGCGTAATTTGCGGGGTCACTTCCATGCTCAACACCGCTTTTTTGAAGGCAACGTTGGTTGCGCCGCTAGAAGAGGCTTGTTGGTAAGGAATTTCCACACCCTGTTCAATCAACGCTTTGGTTTGGTTGGAAGTAATCACTTTCGGGGTCGAAATGATTTCCCCGCGACTTTCAGCTTGCAAGGCAGACAATTCCAAATCGACCAAGAAATCTTTGGTCAGTACCGAGAACCCGAAACTTCCCGCCGCTCCGGTTACTGGTAAATTCACACTGAGGCGGTCGCTGAGTCCGGGGATTTTGATCAAGGTTTTGCCAGTTGAATCATTCGCGGCGGTCGCAATACTGGTGAAATAATCATCCGTGGTTGTGCCTAAATTACCCGTGGCAATTCCCGTACTGCCGTTGTTAGCCCACATTGGGGTGACGCCGAATTTCGCACCGAGTTCTTTACCAAAAGTATCGGTTGCGGTGACGATGCGTGATTCAATCAGCACTTGTTGGATGGGAATATCCAAGGCTTTGATTAAGTCGCGAATTTCTTTAACTTGGCTAGCGGTTTCTTGAATCAACAAGGTATTGGTACGTTCATCGACGGAGACTTTACCACGCGCCGATAACAAAGAACGTTTGCTATCTTTGTCGCTGTCTTTGGATTTTTCAATCAAAGCCGCAATGTCAGCCGCTTTGGCAAAGTTAATCGCGACGTATTCCGTTACCAGTGGCTCTAATTCTTGTTTGGCTTTGAGGGCTTCGAGGGTTTGCTTGTCTTTTGCTTCTAACTCAGCAGACGGTGCAACCCAGATCACATTACCGTTTTCGCGCATGGCAAGGTTTTTCGATTCCAGCACAATGTCGAGTGCCTGATCCCACGGTACGTCTTTGAGGCGCACGGTAATATTGCCTTGCACACTGTCACTGACCACAATGTTTTTATTGGTAAAATCAGCGAGTAATTGCAGAACCGCACGCACTTCAATGTCTTGGAAGTTCAGTGACAGCTTGTCGCCCGTGAAGTTTTTCTTCTGCTTTTGGGTGATGTCTAATTTTTCTTCCGGCGTGGTTTTGTGTTTCTCAATGTAAACCGTGAGTTCATTGCCATTGCGTTGCGTGTGGTAATCAAAACCTTCATGCCCCGTGAGGTTAATACGGCTACCCAAATCACGTTGGGCAATGTCCACTTCACTAATCGGCGTACCGAAGTCGGTAACATCCATGTGCTTTTGCAAATCAGCAGGGGTATCGACATTAGCAAACGATAAGGTGATGGTATTACCGCGTTTTTCATCGCTTACTTTGGTGTCGGCAGAAGGCAGCGTTACCACTAAACGTGCACCACCATCCGCTTCGCGCCGAAAGTCCACGTTTTGCAGCATCGGACCAGCGGGTGCAGTCGGCGCAACGGTCGGTGTTGCGACGATGGTTGGTGCAACGGGTGTGGCAGTCGGTGGCGATTTTTCGATGGTTGCGGCGGGTTTTGCCGTAACGGGTTTCGTTGCCGTTGGGGTCACACTGGCTTCTACTTTATTTTTAGTATCAGCGTCTGCCCCATACCAAGCGTAGCTGGGGTTTAATGGGGGGACAGGTAATTCCGGTAATGCGGGATTGCCTTGAGCTTTGGCAGCGGTTTTTTCTGCCTTTTCTTCTGCCTTGTGCGTGTGTGTTGTCGACGCACTGGCTGATGGCGTACTGCTCGGTGTTGCATCAGCGACGGCTTTACTGCTACGGCTGAATTGCTGGCTCGTGTCTTGGATCTGGTCACTTGCCGCTAGTACCAATCCAACATGGGGTAAGTACATGCTTAGAATCGCCAGAGCAACACTTTGCTTTATTGTTTTCATTTGTTGCAAATCCTTCAATCAAATCGCTTCAAGACTAACCATTACTTGGCTTTTTTCTCTTGCGCAGGGTCAGAAAGGGCAATAGCGTTTTCACGTTCTTTGTAGCCGCCAAACCCGTTTTCAATAATTTCCGTTAAGGTGACGCGCGTTTCTTCGACTTTGGTGACTTTGCCGTAGTTCTTACCGAGGTAATTGCCCACTTTAATACGGTTAATCGCACCATCCGGTACGCGGATCAATGCCCATAGCTCATTGTTCTGATTCAATGTGCCGACCATGCGTAAACTGTCTAGGGGGAAGCTCTCCAAAAACTCTGGCACACGGTTCGGGTCGGGAGTAATGGTTGTACCAACTTCTGTGGTTGTGTCAGGGGCAAGAATTTTGGAATCGAAGGGGTCTAGCTCGTGCCCTGGGTAAACAAAGCGTACATACGGCTTGATTTCAGGAATCGGTTCAATCGGTGCGGGCGGGCGCGTTTTAACCGAATTAATGTACGCATCAAGGTCTGCGGTGTCGCGATTACAAGCACTTAACAGCAAGAGTGCGCTGAGACTCAAGCCCCATTGCAGCGATTTAACGAGGTAAGGGACGTAATGTGATGCCAGTTTCATCCTTTCTTACCTCCTTTGTTATCCGTTGTGGTATTGCCTGTGGCGGGTGTTTTATTGCTTGGTGGAGTAGCCGTTGCGGGTTTATTGGGGTCAGCCGCTTTCGTGATTTTATTATTACCGCCATTGGGCATGGCGGGAGCGTCGCTGCCTTCACCTTCATTCAAGTAACGATAGGTTTTAATCGTGGCTTCCATGCGCAAGCGTGACGTTTTTTCTTCTGGTTTGAGTTCGATCTCACCAATGGTAACAATGCGTGATAATCCGGCAATATCACTGACAAAGGTCGCTAATTCTCGATAGCTGCCTTTTGCAATGATTTTAATCGGCTTCTCGGCGTAGAATTCCTGATTACTTTCATCACGCGGCTCGAATAACTCTAATTCCAAGCCATTGGATAAACCTTTTTCGGAAATGTCCAAAATCAAGCCCGGAATTTCCGTGTCGCTGGGTAACTGACGCAATAACACCCCAAACGAACGCTGCATTTCTTCCAATTGGGTTTGGTATTGTGGCAATTGGCTGGCACGTTTTTGCTTGGTTTCAAAGGTATTACGCAGTTCGTTTTCTTTGTGTTCGCTGGTTTCTAAACTGGTGATTTCATCAGCAATAACCAGTTTGTAGCCAATGAATAAGATGAATCCCATCACGCACGCAATCGCGAAGGCTTTGATGGGCCACGAAACACTACCCGGATCGTCCGCAAGGTTGTTCAGTTCATTCAAGTTCATCACTTACCCCCTTGCGGTTTGGCGGTTAATGGCACAGATTTCGGCGGTTCTGCGGTTGAACTGCTGTCATTATCACCACCTTCTTTTAACAACTGGGTAACGTCGAGTTTGAAGTCGCGTAATAACATGTCCTTGTCTTGTTCTTGCGCTTTGGCATCAATGCTAATGATGTTCAAGTTGGACGAATTAAGCCAAGGTGAGGCATCCAAGCGATTCATAAAGCTGGAAACGCGCGCGTAAGATTCTGCTTTACCTTCCAAACGTACCGTGGTGCTTTCTTGCTTAAAGTGTGTCAAGTACATGCCTTTCGGCAGTGTTGCTACCAATTCATCAAATAAATGCACAATTGCCGGACGTGTACCCTGTAAGTTTTCGATGATTTGCATCCGATCCAACAAGGCTTGGCGGGTGGTGTCCAGTTGTTTGATTTGCTCGATTTGTTTATCGAGTTGGGCAATTTCGGTATTTAAACGGGCATTGCGTTGATCTTGGTATTCCAACGCTGATTGCATGTAGGTGTGGACTAGGAACACCATGAGGGCGGCTACCGCAGCAAATACACCAATTAACGAAAAGAATTGCTTCTTTTTTTGCTCGCGTTCTTTCTCCCGCCACGGAAGGAGGTTTAAGCCAGCCATTATTCTAACCCTCGCAAGGATAAGCCCGCCGCAATCAATAAGGCTTGCATGTCATTGGTAAAGCGTACCGGGCTGACTCGCGGCCCTAAAGCCACGCGGGTAAAGGGGTTGATGACGCGCACTGGGATACCGATGACGGCTTGAATTTGCTCGTCAACCCCCGGAATCCGTGCACATCCACCGCAAATCAAAATTTGTGACACGCTGTCACGTTGGCTGGTAGCGTAATAAAACTGCAAAAAACGGTGTAATTGCCGCACCATGCTGTCTTTGAAGGGTTCGAGGACTTCGGAAACGTAGTTTTCTGGCAAATTGCCTTCTTTTTTCGCAAGCCCAGCTTCCTGCCACGATAAACCGTAACGGTGCATGATTTCTTCGGTGAGCTGGCGACCACCAAAGGTTTGTTCGCGTGAAAAGGTCAGACGGCTTTGTTCAAACACGCTAATGCCAGTCATGGTTGCACCAAAGTCAACAATGGCGAGGGAATCGTGTTGTTCCAACTCATTGCTTAAATGCCGTAAGACTTTTTCGAGCGCGTGGGTTTCGGTGTCCACAATGTCCACGGTTAAGCCTGCCATTTCAGCAGCGGCAACCCGCACTTCGACATTTTCCGAGCGTGTCGCGGCGAGTAACACATCCACGGCTTCAGGGGCATTGACGGAAGGTCCGAGCACCTCAAAGTCGTAGTTAACCTCATTCATCGGGTAGGGAATGTGCTGCTCAGCTTCCATCGACATTTGCGCTTCCATTTCCGCTGGTGGAATGGAGGCAGGCATGGTAATGATTTTGCTGATAGCCATTGAGGTTGGAATTGCCAGTGCACAGTTTTTCAAGCGTGTGCGGCTATCCTTTAAAGCACGTCGGATGGCTTCCCCCACGGGTTCGGGTTCAACGATGTCTTTTTCGTTGGAGACGCCTTCTGGTAAGGGGGCAACAGCGTAACTTTCAATCCGGTAATCACGACCTCTACGGGTCATTTCCACCAGTTTGACAGCGGAAGAGCTGATGTCTAAACCAAGCAGGCTTTCTTTTCGAGGATAAAATGAAAACACAGGCAATTCCGAGGTTATTGTTATTATTGGGTTGCTACAAGTAATGTTTTTTTAACCTATTCTTTCCTCAATGGTAGCGTTGAACTACAAAATAGTCTACTCTGCCCACCTCAGTGAACACGTTTTCAGATAAACGGGAATAACGTTAAAATGAACAAACTGCACGTATTATGCGACATAATAAACGTTATTCCAGTTGGTTCTGAACGAAGCTAGGGGCATCGGCAGCATCATGTTGCGACTGGGGTTGTCACATCCGCATTTACATTGTTTTGGCTTAAATAGTAGTCATGCGCTTCATTATTAAACTAATACAGATATTACTGGGGGCATTTTTTGCCCTGCTAACTTTGGGTGCTTTAGGTCTATTTGGCTTATATTCGCACTATTCTCATCAATTACCAAATGACGATGATTTGCGCAAAATTGAAATTCAAGTTCCATTGCGTATCTACACTCGCGATAATGAATTGGTGGCAGAATACGGCGAAAAACGTAGTAGTCCCGCTAAGTTAGATCAAGTTCCCAAACAATTAACACAGGCTTTTATTGATATTGAAGATGCGCGTTTCTACGAACATCAAGGTGTGGATTTTAAAGGTTTGGCGCGGGCGATTTACAATGTGATGTCAACGGGGTCAGCCAGCCAAGGCGCGAGTACCATTACCATGCAATTGGCACGTAATGCGTTTTTGGATTCCGAAAAGACCGTTAGTCGCAAAATCAGAGAAAGTCTCTTAGCAATAAAATTAGAACAAAATCTTAGTAAGCAGGAAATTCTTGAACTTTATTTGAATAAAATCTATTTGGGTAATCGGGCTTATGGGATCGCCGCTGCGGCTGAAACGTATTACGGTAAATCGCTCGACCAACTGACGTTAGCACAGTGCGCAATGATCGCTGGTTTGCCGAAAGCCCCATCACGTTATAACCCAATTGCTAATCCGCAGCGTGCCATGATTCGCCGTGATTACATCCTTAAGCGTATGTTGGAATTTGGGCACATTACGCCTGCTGATTATCAAACCGCGATGGCTGAACCGAATACTGCACAAGTGCATAAAACCGAAATCGAAACCAGTGCGCCGTATTTGGCAGAGATGGTGCGGGCAGAGATTGTTAAGCGATTCGGCGAGACTAATGCTTACACGCAGGGCTACCACGTTTTCACCACCTTGGATTCCAAACAACAAGCCGAAGCGGAGAAGGCTTTACGCTTGTCATTGCTGGCGTATGATCGTCGTCACGGTTATCGTGGGGCTGAGGATCATCTGGATTTGGGTGATTTCAAAAACGAAGAAGAGCAGCGCGACAAGCTTTACAGTTACACAACGTATGGCGATTTGCAGCCTGCTTTGGTGCTGAGTTCTGATGCGAATTCGGCGGATTTGTTAGTCGGTGAAACGCGCATTACTTTGGGTTTAGATGCGGTGCGTTGGGCACGTCCGTTCAAATCTGAGGATCGGCGTGGTGGTGCGCCCAGTCGTGTGAAAGATGTTTTGAAGCTCGGCGATGTGGTGCGTGTGCGCCAAACCGATGCGGAAAAAAATACGTGGGTATTATCGCAAGTTCCAGGGGTTAGTGGCGCGTTGGTGTCTCTTGACCCCCAAGATGGTGCAGTCCGTGCCGTAATGGGTGGGTTTGACTTCTATCAGTCGAAATTTAACCGTGCGACCCAAGCCGTGCGGCAGCCGGGTTCGAGCTTTAAGCCGTTCATTTACACCGCAGCATTGGCAAAAGGTTACACACCAAGCAGTGCGGTGAATGATGCACCGATTACCATTCCGGGCAGTAATTGGAAGCCAGAAAACTTTGGTGGTAACTACATTGGTCCGACAACATTGGGTGAGGCGTTAGCCAAATCGCGTAACTTGGTGTCGATTCGGGTATTACGCAGCATTGGCATTAATTACGCGATTGATTTTGCGACCCGCTTCGGGTTCTCCAAAGAAAACTTGCCGCCGAATCTCACGTTGGCGTTAGGAACGGCGATGACTACGCCCATACAAATGGCGGGAGCGTATGCGACTTTTGCTAATGGTGGTTTTCGAGTGAATCCGTACTTCATTACGCGCATTGAAGACAGTTCTGGTCAGTTGTTATTTGAGGAAAAACCAGTACGTGTCTGTGGTGATGACGTGGCGGTTTGTACCGTTGCCCCTACAAAAGACAAAGCTGTGGATGCTAAAGATAAAAAGTCAGAGGCAGAGCCAATACAAGCCAAAACAAAGCCAGAAGGTAACGGCGAACCCATTTGGGAAACCTTGAATAATGTGCCAAAACCAGAAGACATGAAGGTTGGTGATTACCCTGCTGCTAAGCGTATTTTGGATAGCCGCACGCATTATCAAATCGTTAGTATGTTGCAGGGTGTAACGCAGTTTGGTACGGCAGCCCGTGCCAGTCGTGCCTTGAATCGCAAGGATATTGCGGGTAAAACGGGTACAACGAACGATCAGAAAGATGCGTGGTTCTGCGGCTTTACCCCCTCGACTGTAGCGGTGAGTTGGGTCGGTTTTGACGATATGTCAGCACTGGGTGAGGGTGAAACGGCTACGAATGTCGCATTACCCATGTGGATTGATTACATGCACCGTATTTTGGAAGGTACGCCGTCCAAAGAATGGGATAAGCCAGTGGGTGTAAAAGAGGCTGATTTAGGTTTGCCGGGCGATAAAAACGGTGGTATCCGAGCTGATGGTGATGCATCAACGACTCACCGTGGGCGCAATAATAATAGCGGCGGTGGTTTCCAATACCAGCGTGAGCAGGATTTAGCTCCGCGTCGCCAACCTCCCAGCACTAATAATGGCGGAGGACAGCTACAACCCCATGCCGCGCCTGCGCCACGTCGCCCAGAGCGGGTTGAGATTCCTGAACAAATCTTCTAACGAAGCTGTGTTAAAGAGAGGGTTATGCGAAATACACCTGATGAACTCCGCGCTTTAGTCGCGGAGGAAGCTGCACGGCTGATCTATGAAGAAGGTTTCCGTGATTATCGTATTGCGAAATTACGTGCTGCTGATCAATTGGGGTTGGGAGCGCAAAGCATTGCGCAGCCAACAAATGAAGAAATTGAGGCGGCGATCCATCAGCGCATTCGTTTATTCGACGCGGAAACACAGCCAAAATTACTGCAACAACACCGCGAAGTAGCCTTGGAAGCGATGGATTTTCTGCAAGCTTACAATCCGTATTTAACTGGTGCGGCGTTGGATGGCACGGCTAGCCCACATTCCGCGATTACTTTGCATTTGGCGGCAGAAAGCGCGGAAGAGGTAATGTTCTTCCTAGAGGATCAGCAAATTCCCTTTCAAACCTTTGATCGCAAAGTGCGTTTTGGCAGCAAAAAACCAGAATATTTTCCGTTGTTGCGTTTTTATGTGGATGAAGTGGAAGTGGAATTAATGATCTTTCCTTACGATGACCGTTTCGCAGGCGCACCGATTAGCCCTGTAACCGGTAAAGCCGTGAAACGTGCGGATCGTAAGAAGGTCGCAGCTTTATTAGCAGACGTGGTACTGACGACTTAATTCGTGTACTGCATCGACTAACACCGCCACATTTTCAGGATTAATGTGCTGGTGAATGCCATGACCTAAGTTAAAGACGTGTCCAGAACCTTGCCCATAGCTGGCGAGAATATTCGCCACATTTTCACGAATGGCTTCAGGCGTTGCATACAGTACGCAAGGATCCATATTGCCTTGCAGTGCAACTTTGTCACCCACACGAGCACGAGCTTCAGCGATATTGATAGTCCAATCCAAACCTAAGCCATCACAACCGGTTTCAGCCATTGGCTCTAACCATTGTGCGCCGCCTTTGGTGAACAAAATTACAGGTACGCGGCGACCATCGTTTTCACGCGTCACGCCATCGACAATTTTCTGCATGTAACGCAAAGAAAATTCGCGGTAGGTACTAGGGGTGAGTGCGCCGCCCCATGTATCAAAAATCATGGCAGCTTGTGCCCCTGCTGCAATTTGCGCATTCAGGTACAAAATAATGCTGTCGGCTAACTTATCCAGCAACAAGTGAAGAGAGCTTGGGTCGCCGTATAACATACCTTTGACTTTAGCGAATTCCTTGCTGGAACTGCCTTCGACCATGTAAGTTGCTAATGTCCAAGGGCTGCCAGTGAAACCGATTAAGGGTACGCGCCCTTGTAAATCACGGCGAATGGTGCGCACGGCATTCATGACGTATTGCAATTCACCTTCAGGGTCGGGAATACCAATCTTTTCAATGTCCGCGCGAGTACGCACTGGGTTGGTAAAGCGTGGGCCTTCGCCTTCAGCGAAGTACAAGCCTAAGCCCATTGCATCGGGAACGGTGAGAATGTCGGAAAAAAGAATAGCCGCATCCAGCGCGTAACGCTCCAGCGGTTGTAGGGTAACTTCGCACGCAAGCTCTGGATTTTTACATAAATCCATAAAGCTACCCGCACGAGCGCGGGTGGCACGATATTCAGGGAGATAACGCCCTGCCTGACGCATGATCCAAATCGGTGTGGTATCAACCGGTTGTTTTAAGAGTGCACGAAGAAAGCGGTCATTTTTGAGTTCAGTCATTGCGGCACTCCAGCAAGCGTATTGATGTCAACCACGAAGCGAGTACTAGCGTTTTGACGAGACTCGCCTATTTACCTAAGCTTTGGGTTTGTTAGTACGGATTAGTACAGACGAACGCGGCGGTTCAGATCACGAGAAATGCGTTTGAGGTTGCGTTTAACAGCAGCAGCACGCATACGTTTGCGCACGGATGTTGGTTTTTCGTAGAACTCACGGCTGCGAACTTCGGCTACAACGCCTGCTTTTTCGCAGGTGCGCTTGAAACGGCGCAGGGCAACTTCAAAAGGCTCGGTATCACGTACTTTTACACTTGGCATAAATCTCTATCTCAAATCCACGGTATGAGTAAAACGCGCGATTATACCGTTCTGCCTGACAAATGCAAAAGTCATTCACGCATTTTCGGTGTTTTTGTCAACAAATTCACCATACAGAATGAGCGAATGCCCTGTAATATGGAAATTATAGTGTTGGGCGAGTTCACGTTGGCGTTGTTCAATCACATCGTCATAAAACTCCAGTACTTTACCGGTTTTCATGCAAACCATGTGGTCATGATGCTCGTCACGAGCCAGTTCAAAGACCGCTTGACCACCTTCAAAATGGTGACGATTGACCAATCCGGCGGCTTCAAATTGCGTGAGTACGCGGTAAACCGTTGCTAAACCGATCTCGTCCCCGTTGTACAGCAGCGTTTTGTAAATATCTTCCGCACTGAGGTGGTGCTGCTGGGCATTCGCTAACAAATCGAGGATTTTTAAGCGGGGCTGCGTTACCTTTAATCCGGCACGTTTGATATCCTGCTCTTCCACTGCTGCATTCTCCGTCGTGAATGGTCTATCATGATGCGCGTTGTTTACTTTGGATGGCCTAGATTAACATGATAAAGCATCTCATTTCATTTTCCTTTGCAGCCAGCTTGTTGTTGTTGGGGGGATGTAGCCTGTACCGGATGGAAATCCAGCAGGGGAATTACATCACCGATCAAGAGCTTGCATTGGTTAAGCCGGGCATGAGTGCAGAACAAGTGCAGTCTGTCTTGGGTACGCCACTCTTGGTGGATGATTTCCACAAAGATCGTTGGGACTATGTATTTTTCCGCCGTTTACCGTCTGGACAAACCGAACGCAATGGTGTGACGGTGTATTTCCAAAATGGTGCAGTACGTGACATTCAGCGTGAAGCCACGCCCAGCAAATCGCCCAACAAATAGTCGTTAACAAATAATAATGACCGCGAGGTGAAAGCTGACGGTCAAAGTGGCTGGGTTACTCGGCCTCATTACCGCCTTTTTTCATGCGCTTGCCTTCAGCCGCGCGTTGTTTGCGCACTGCTTTGGGGTCAGCGATGAGTGGGCGATAAATTTCAATGCGATCACGTTCGCGTAACGTTTCGCTTAGTTTGGTGACTTTACCGAAAATACCAGCATTCAATGTATCAATATTGAGTTCTGGGTAACGTGCCAACACACCTGATGCAAGGATGCCATCGCGCACGGACGCGCCGCTTGGTACGTTAGCTGTTAGCAGTAGTTGTTCGTGCGGAAGTGCATAAATCACTTCGACACGCAGGTTTTTAGCCGCATGATTAGCATTTGCCATAAACTTTCTTCGCTCTTTCGACAAAAGAATCCACAAGGGTATTCGCCACTTGATTGAAAATAGGCCCAATCGCAAGGCTTAAAATCTTGTTGGAAAACTCAAAGTCCAAATCAAGGGAAACCTTGCACGCGCCCGGTTTGAGTTCATCAAATCGCCAAAAGCCGTGCAGGTGTCTGAACGGCCCATCAATCAAACGCATTTCAATCGTTTTATTTTTCTGCAAACGGTTGAGGGTAGTAAAGCTTTTATTCATTGCTCCCTTGGCAATATCAATCGTGGCTTTCACTTGATCCGTATCACGGGCGTGTTCCACGGCACTTCTGCACCACGGTAAGAATTGTGGGTACGAGGCGATGCCATCGACCAGTTGGTACATTTGTTCTGGACTGTAAGGGACAAGAGCGTTTCGACTGATGTGTGCCATGTTTTGTTGCGTATAGGGTTAATGCGTTGGGTGTTGCATAGTAACGTCTTTTACGCTCGGTTCAAATGCATGAAAGTCACGCGGCAAGCTAAATAGTGCATCATCTAACGCCGTTTTAGTATCCCACGCATTGAGTTCACTGTGATAACCACCAACCGTAATGGCTTGAATACGCAAAGCCAAACCGGCTTTGTGCAAGATTGCTGTACCTTGTGCGGGCGGGGTTATGCCTTGTGCTTTTGCGGATTCCGCCGCCATGTTGTCAAGGTAGCCGAACATGTGTACCAAGGTTTGCAAATCAGTAGCGGGAATCGCATCAGCGGCAGCATTGCAAATTTCACGTTCCACCTGACCATCGACGGTTAGTTGTGTGATGCTGCACGCTAATTTAGCGACGCTATCCTGTTTGTCGGTTTTTTCTAAACGAATGTTGGGGGCCGGTGTTTGGCGTTGCAATTCGGTTTGTTGCTGATTGGCTTGTACGCTGGCACGTTGTTCTTCCGGCATCATGGCAAGTTGTTGTTTTAAGGCCGCTTGGGTTTGGCGTTGCAATTCTGCGGTTTTCTTGGCACGTTCGCGGATGGTTTGCGGTGTATTAATAATATACTGCTGGGCGCGTGTATTGATGTTATACAAAATTGGTTTGCTGTCATCGTATAACAAATACGTGCTGCTATTCGCTTCTTCCATGCGCACCGTCTTGCCGTGAATGTGGATGTGTGTGGTTCGTGTTGGTACGCTGCTAGTTTCAATATAAGTCAAACTGGTATCGGCTTGCGCGGTGATACTGATGATGTTAACCGTCAACAATGTTGCGCCGCCCAGCAGCAACACTCGTGATTTAAGACGCATGTTTTATTCCCCTTGTCATTATTAATTCAGGTGCAATGGCATCATCTGGAGATGATTATGGCACTGAATGCTTTCCCTCAACTGACAATAAGTCAAACTTCGCACGGCATTTAGGATGATTCCAGTCGTGCTTGAATGGCTATTATCGGTATTTGCCCGTAGCAGGGAACTGTTACACAAGGTTCGTCGTCCTGCAATGGTTTGTAGTGTTGGAGTTGTTGTTGCAGAACCTCCCAGTTGGCATCCGATGCATCATTACCTTGCAGTAAGCGTTGCTGAATATTGTCGGCTAATTGTTCGGGTGTACCCACAAAATGCAAAATGAGAAACGGTAAGCGCAAGGTTTGTGCAATTTGCTGGAACTGCTGGCGTTTGGCGGCTTCCAGAAAAGTTGCATCGACTACCACGCTATAACCATCCGTTAGTAATTGTTGAGCAAGTTCCGCCAAACGTGCATAGGTTTTTGCGGTCATGCTTTGGTTGTAAAGTGGATCAGGCGCACTCACCGCGTTGCTAACCTGTTCGGCAGTTGGTGTCGCGAGGCGTTTACGCTCCACATCAGAACGGATTTGAATCCAGCCCAATGCATCGACTAACTGACGACAACCGAACGATTTCCCCGAACCGCTTAAACCGTGCGTGAGAATTAAGGCTGGTGTGGTGGGTTGGGTGTATTGCATGGCTAACTGTAAGTAGCTGTCGCAGTGCGCTAATACTTCTGCTTGTGCATTCGGGTCATCATGCAGTTGGCTGAGGCGTAATGCATTCACCTTGGCTCGCACCATTGCGCGGTAGACTTTGTAGAATTTCAGCAAGTTAAGTGCGGCGTAATCGCCAGTTATACTGAGGTAAGTATTGAGCACACGATGTGCGTGAGTTGGGGCATGGCGGTCTTCGAGATCCATCACCAGAAAAGCCATTTCACTGATTGTATCAATCCAGCGCAGTTCATCATTAAATTCAATCCCGTCGAAAATCGTGATTTCCGTGCCAAGCAACGCTATATTTCCTACATGCATATCCCCGTGACACGCTCGTACATGCCCTGCTTGTTTGCGTGTGAGCAGCGTTGAATACAGGCGTAAATATTCCTGTTGTGTCCATTTTTCCAGTAAACTCAGGCATTCTAAGCGTTGTGGTTGTGGCAAGTTATGTGGCAAATGCTGCAAACAAGCCCGCAAATGCTCGAAATTCTGCTGCATGGGATGCATCACCGTCGCCGGTAAACCAAAATGACTGGTATCCGCAGCAACGGCAATGTGTTGATGGAAATGCGCAATCTGGGTTGCCAACGCATCCATGACGGTAACGGGTAAAGTGTTATTCGCCAATAAGCAATCCAGTTGCTGGGCAGAGTCGAATTGACGCATTTTGACCGCGTATTCAACGACTTCAGCGGTATTCGCTGGGATTGTTAACGAATCTGGTGCAAGGTGATACGTACCATCGGATGCTTGATAAATGGGTACGGCAGCTAAATACAATTGCGGAGCAAGACGACCGTTAAGGCGTAATTCCTCTTCACAGAAATGTTTCCGGTCAGCAAGATGTGTAAAATCCAGAAAACCGAAATTGACGGGCTTTTTTATCTTGTAAGCGAACTCGCCGGTCAGGAAAATGGTCGATATGTGCGTGTGTATAGCTCGAATATTACACGTGGGATGCGGGTAGCAAGCACCGTCGTGCAAAGCTGCCAGCAGAGTGTCAGTGGTGTGCGAGGGCATACTGTTTCTCTCAATAACCCAAAACGTAAGCATAGCAGGAAACTATCTTGAGTCAGGAATCAGGTCAGATCACAAGTCAAGAATCGCTGTGGCAGCGTTTTTTCAAAGGATTGGGTTTTATGTTTGCATTATTTGGTCGGGTGTTTCGTATCCTGTTACTCGTGGTGCTGGTGTTGGGTTTGCTCGTGGGCATTGTGTATGCCATGAAACTTGACGAGCAAGTGCGCGAGCAGTTTGATGGGCGGCGTTGGGAATTACCCGCGCGTGTGTTTGCCCGCCCCTTGGATATGTATGAGGGACAACAGCTCTATGCGGATCACCTTGAGGAAGAATTAAAACTACTGAGCTATCGTAAGGTCGATAAGCCGGTGGAAACGGGTCAATATTACCGCAAAGGTAATCAATTCATGATCAATACCCGTGGTTTCCAATTTGCCGAAGATCAAGAACCTGCGCGTAGCATTAAAGTTTCCGTGGTGGATGGTAACTTAACTTCGTTAGCCTATACCGATGGTAAACAGTCCTTAGAGTTAATGCGCTTAGAGCCGGTCTTGATTGGTAATTTTTACCCACGTCACCACGAAGACCGTGTGTTAGTGCGCCAAAAAGACGTGCCGCCCGAATTGATTAAGGGTTTGCTTGCGGTTGAGGATAAAAAATTCTACGAACACCAAGGCGTGAACCCAATGGCGATTGCGCGGGCAATGGTGGCGAATTTGAAAGCGGGTCAAACCGTGCAAGGTGGTAGTACGCTAACGCAGCAGTTGGTGAAAAATTTCTACTTAAGCAATGAGCGCAGTTGGCATCGCAAGATTAAAGAAGCCACAATGGCATTCTTGTTGGAAATGCATTACAGCAAACAAGAAATTCTCGAAGCTTACTTAAATGAAATTTTCTTAGGGCAAGATGGCGACCGTGCTATTCACGGTTTTGGTTTGGCAGCACAGTTCTATTTCAACCAACCGCTGCACGAATTAAAGGCGGATCAAATTGCTTTATTGATCGGTTTGGCTAAAGGTGCGGGTTATTACGACCCACGTTTGCACCCTGATCGTTCATTGGAGCGGCGTAACCTTGTGTTGCAAGTTATGCAGCAAGAGGGCGTGATCAATACCGCTACTTACCAAGAAGCGGTGCAAAAACCGCTGGGTGTGAGTGAAAAACGTCCGTCCGGTGCGACTCCGTTTCCGGCGTATTTGGATTTGGTGCGTCAACAATTGCAACGTGATTACAAAGAGGAAGATTTGCGCAGTCAAGGTTTGCTGATCTTTACCGCAATGGATCCGATTGTGCAATTAACCACCGAAACCATTTTGCAAAAACGTTTAGGGCAATTGGAACGTGCGCACGGTATTTCGCGCGGCAAATTGAACGGCGCATTGATTATTAGCAGCGTACAAGGCGGCGAAGTGCAAGCTTTAGTCGGTAGCCGCGATGTGCGTTATGCTGGGTACAATCGTGCGTTAACTGCACAACGTCAAATCGGTTCATTGGTCAAACCAGCGATTTACCTATCCGCTTTTGAAAAGCATCGTTACAACTTGTCATCACGCATTAGCGATGGTCCGGTCACAGTCAAATTAGGCAATCGTAAATATTGGCAACCGGGTAACTACGACCAGCGCAACATGGGTTTCATTACGGTGTTGAAAGCCTTGACTTATTCCCGCAATACGCCAGCCGTGCGCATTGGGATTGATGTCGGGGTGGATCGCGTGGTGAATACGCTTCATGCTTTGGGCGTGAGTGTGAAAATTCCCGAATACCCCTCGATTTTGTTGGGGGCGATTGAAATGGCACCGATTGATATTCAGCAGATGTACCAAACCATTGCAGCGGGTGGTTCGTATTCGCCGTTGAAAGCCATTCGTAGTGTGATGAACCTCAAAGGGCAAGTATTGACCCGTTACCCCTTAACGGTGGAACAAGTCGCTAGCCCTGAAGCGGCGGATTTATTGGGTTACGCTTTGCATCGTGTAACGGTGGATGGTACGGCGAAAGAACTATCAGCCACTTTGCCAGCATGGAAGAAAGTGGCGGGTAAAACCGGTACGACCAATGACAAAAAAGACAGTTGGTTTGCAGGCTTTTCCGGTCAACACGTTGCTACGGTTTGGGTAGGTCGTGATGACAACAAACCGATCCACATGACGGGTGGTGAAGGGGCACTGAAAGTTTGGGCGGATTTATTCCGTGTGTTGCCGACTAAATCGCTTCAAGTCGAAAATTCTTCACGGTTGGTCTGGCTCGATGTCGACCAAGCAACGGGTTTACTCTTTAATCCCGCTTGTGGCAAAGCGGTGCGTGTACCCTTTATTCGTGGTACACAACCGCAAAAAACCAACTACTGTGCGCCTGCTGATCAGGTTGTACCGGAGGGTATTACACCCAGTGCGCCTGCTGCTCCAGCAGCAGCGGGTGCAGCTCCGGTACGTGCCCCAGCTCCTGCGCCAGTAGCTAAACCAGCAGCACCCTCGTCGTGGGTGGATGAATTAGTTCGATAACTTAGCTTAAGTAAGCTTAAGTAGTGAAGTTCAGTGAGGCCAATGATGAAAACAACTATGCATCGCACACTGGCAGGCAGCAGTTTACTGACAGCATTATTGCTGTCAGCGTGTGCACCGAATCCGACGGTTTTGCAGGATCGCGTTTATGATCGTTATCCGCAACAACCGCCCGCGCCTGCGCCAGTTGCGCCGCCACCACCAGTAGCGCGTACTTTGCCATTGCCGCAAGAAACCGCGCCGAAAGTTGAACAGCGTCCGGTGATTAAGCAGCAACCGACCAGCCCTAGTAGCAGCAGTACCAGCAGCACGAGTGTGGTGGATGTTTCCAAACCAACCAGCACGACCTCGGCAACGCGCCCATCGTGGGAGAGTCCATCATGGGAAAGTTACAAGCCGGAAGCGTTGAACAGCACGACTACGACCAGTTCGAGTACCCGTTCCGCACCTACGTCGAAAAGTTACAACTCCTCTCCGGCGGTGCAAGCTTTGGTAAAACAAGCGGATAGCGACATTGCCAGTGGTAAGCTGGATAGTGCGGCGGATACCTTGGAACGCGCATTACGCATTGAATCCGACAACCCAACCTTGTGGTCAAAACTGAGTAAGATTAACGCGATGCAAGGGCATACTGAGCAAGCCGCAAGCATGGCGAGCAAAGCGCAAGCGTATCAGGAGCTACTCCATTAACACCTCGAATACGTCGTTGGCGTTGGCAGAACAATCCCGTGAACTATTAAGTGAAACGGGTGCATTCGCCAAAATAATCAAGGGTTTCCAAGCCAGACCGCAGCAGCAAGCTATGTTGCAGGCGGTGGTGGCAGCAATACAAACGCAAGCGACGGCAGTGATTGAAGCGGGTACAGGGGTGGGCAAAACCTTTGCTTACCTCGTGCCCGCGCTCTTGAGTCAGGAACGGGTGATTGTTTCCACAGGGAGTAAAACCCTGCAAGATCAGCTTTACCACAAAGATTTGCCCTTGGTGCGCAAGGCTCTGCAAAGCGGTGCGAAAACGGCTTTGCTCAAAGGTCGAGCGAATTATTTGTGCATTCATCGCCTAAAAATCACGGTGGCGGAAGGGCGTTTGCCGGATAAAAAAAGCGTGACGTGGCTGAAGCGTATTCGTGATTGGTCGGAATTAACCCGCGTTGGCGATATTGCGGAAATGTCCGCCGTGCCGCATGACGCAGAAATTTGGGAGCGTGTGACTTCCACCACCGACAATTGTTTGGGGGCGGAATGTGAGCATTACCAAGATTGTTTCGTGGTTAAAGCGCGGCGGACTGCACAAGAAGCGAATTTGGTGGTGGTGAATCACCATCTGTTTTTCGCCGATTTGTCGCTCAAAGAAGAAGGTTTCGGCGAATTACTACCGCAAGCTGACGTGGTGATTTTGGACGAAGCGCATCAATTGCCCGAAATTGCCTCCGGCTTTTTCAGCGATTCGTTTAGCAGTCGCCAAATGTTGGAATGGAAACGTGACACGCTGACCGAAACTTTGGCAGCGGCAGCGGATATGCCACAGTTACGCCATGCTTTGGATGCCTTGGAAAAAGCCGTGCTGGATTTGCGTTTGGCAATGGATACGCCGGGGCAACGTGCGCTGTGGTCGCGCATTAGCCAACAGCCTGCGATTGTCGAACACCTCGGCACATTGCAAGGTGTTTTGGATGATTTATTGGCATTGATGGCGCACGCGGCGGAACGCAGCACAGGGCTGGAAGCGTGTTTTGAACGTTTGCAAGAGCAACGCGCCCGTTTGCAACGTTTGCAGAATCCACCAGCCGATACGGTGCAATGGTTTGAAACCTTTACCCGCGCTTTCACCATTACCAGCACGCCTTTGGATGTGGCAACGCCGTTTAAGCGGTGTTTGGACAGTTTGCCGTGCAGTTGGATCA
Organism: Pseudomonadota bacterium; assembly: GCA_039797295.1. GTDB lineage: Bacteria > Pseudomonadota > Gammaproteobacteria > Thiotrichales > Thiotrichaceae > Thiothrix. The sequence continues at coordinate 133,336 of JBDKID010000003.1, forward strand.
TGACTTCGGCAACGTTAGCGGTGGGGACATCGTTTGAGCATTTCAACCAGCGCATGGGTTTGGAAAATGCGCAAGCGTTGCAGCTCGATAGCCCGTTTGATTACTGGCATAACGCTTTGCTGTATTTGCCCGCGAAATTGCCCGAACCGCAACAGCACGATTTTGTGGCAGCAATGGTAGACGCGGCGATTCCGGTGATTACGGCTGCTGGTGGGCGCACGTTCATGCTGTTTACCAGCTATCGCGCCTTGAACGAAGCGGCGGAATTACTCAAAGATCAAATCGACTTTCCGTTATTGATTCAAGGCGAATCCCCGCAACGCGATATGATCGAAAAATTCCGCAAGCTCGGCAATGCGGTATTGTTGGGAACGGCAAGTTTTTGGGAAGGTGTGGATGTGCGCGGCGATGCATTGAGCTGCGTGATTATTGACAAACTGCCGTTTGCTGCGCCTAATGATCCAGTCATGGAAGCGCGGTTGGAAGCGATTCGTCAACGCGGCGGTAATCCTTTCGCGGATTACCAAATTCCGCAAGCGGTGATCGCGTTGAAACAGGGTGTCGGGCGGCTAATTCGTGACCAAAACGACACGGGCGTGCTAATGATTTGCGATACACGCTTACGCACCCGCAACTATGGGAAAACCTTCCTCGACAGTTTACCGCGTATGCCGCGCACGCAAAAACTCGACATTGTGGAACGCTTTTTTGCGGGCACTTTACACAACAAAACTCAAGCAATTCATGAAACTACTGGCTCTTGATACTTCTACCGAAGCGTGTTCCGTGGCTTTATACGCCGATGGCGCGACGTTTAGCGCGTTTGAACTGACCCCGCGTGCGCACACGCAATTGATTCTGCCAATGGTGGAAAAGGTTTTGCAGCAAGCGGCATTACGCCTGACGGACATGGATGCAATGGTGGTGGGGCGTGGTCCTGGTGCATTTACTGGCATTCGCATTGGGGTTGGCGTGGCGCAAGGTTTGGCAATGGCGACAGATAAACCCGTGATCGCGCTTTCCACCTTGGCAGCATTGGCGCAGCAAGCGTACTGCCAACACGGTGCAACCCAAGTCTTAGCCGCATTGGATGCGCGAATGAATGAGGTGTATTGGGGGCAATACGCATTGCACGACGGCATTATGCAATTGCAAGGTGCGGAATTGGTGTGTGCGCCGCAAGCGACTCCGCTGCCAACGACGGCTGCTTGGTTTGCCAGCGGACACGGTTGGTCGGCTTACGCGGAGGTGTTACAAGCACGTTTCGCCGGAAAGCTGACGACCACGGAAACGCATTGTTTGCCAGCCGCTGAATTCATGCTGCCGTTAGCGATAGCCGCGTGGCACGCGGGGGAAGCGACTGCGCCAGAATTAGCGCAGCCGGTTTACTTGCGTAATAAGATTGCCTTGACCACGCAGGAACGCATGGCAGGCAAAGCGGCTTAAGGATGGGCTTAACGATCCGCTTCCAGATTAACTGATAAGGTATCAACCCACAGTGTGGTTGCACCCGCAACGCCGACAGGCATGGCAAAGAAGTTCAACACGGGTATGGCGGTCATGAGTGATAATAACCCGCCAAAACCCAACGCCTCGGCGCGATTTTTCTTGAGTGCGGTTAATTCATCATCAAAGAATAAGTTGTGATTGCCCATTGGGTAGTCGGCGTATTCAATCGCTAACATCCACGCGCCGTAAAGTGTCCATGCCAGTGGTGCGACCAGATTGACCACGGGAATCACGGTCAAAATCAGCAGTACAACCAGCCATTTCACCATGTACCACAATTTGCTCCATTCACTTTTGAAGGTGCGAATAATCAAGGCAACGAATGTATCGCTTTGGAACGTGGGCATGGGTTCGTCACGCAAGTGCGCTTCAACCCGTTCTGCCAGCAGTGCGTTAAAGGGTGCGGCGATGATATTCGCCAGCAATGAGAATGTGTAAAACACCATAAAAAAAATCAGTAGCGCGAAGATTGGCCAAAGTAACCATTCTAGCCACATCAGGTAGTTGGGTAATAAATGCGCCATCCAGTAATCGAGTTGATTTTGTGCCAGCCAGATACCGCCCGAAAATAAGACAATATTGATGAGTAAGGGGATTACCACAAAGGTACGAATCCCTGCTTGAAAAATGAGTCCGAATCCGCTGAAAAGATAACCGAATCCTTTGAATAAACCTGTGACCATTGTTGCTGTTTCCGTTTTGTGCAATGCGGTTATACTCTAACGCATTTGCCGCGCGGCTTTAAGTTAAGGAGTTTTCACGTGCCAAACAGTTTTATGCAAGCCATGTCTTTCCGCCACGCTTGTAAGAAATTTGACCCAACACGCCAGATTAGTGAGGCTGATTTTCAGCAAATTCTGGAATTCGGGCGTTTGTCGCCATCGTCTTTCGGTATGGAACACTGGCGTTTTATCGTGGTGCAAACCCCTGAGTTGCGCGAGCAATTGCGGGTAGCTTGTGGTGGGCAAGCGCAAATTACCGACAGCAGCCATGTGGTGGTCATTGTGGCGAAAACCGCAGCGGTTCAACCGGAAAGCGATTACGTCAAACGCATGTTTGCGCGGCGTGGTTTGCCAGCGGAAGCACGCGAAGCGTATTTAGGGCGTTATGCCGCGCACCAAGCACACGAAGTCGCGCCGTTGATGAGCACATTCGCTTGGGCTTCCAAACAATGTTACATCGCACTGGCGAACATGATGACAGGGGCAGCGAGTTTGGGGATTGATTCGTGCGCCATCGAAGGTTTTGCCAAAACGAGCGTGGAAAGCTTATTGGCTTTAGATACCACGCAAGAAGAGGTGGCGGTCTTGGTTGCGTTTGGTTATCGGGCAGGCGCACAAACACCCGCATTGCGTCAATCTTTGGCTGAGTTGGTGGAATACCGATGAGTCGCTTATCACTCAGTCGTTTAGCCAAGGTTGGTTTATCCAGCCTTGCATTGGCACTGTCTACACCTGCCGCCCATGCGGATGGCGGTTGGGTGGTGAAAAAAGAACAGGGCGGGATTCAAGTTTCACAGCAGCAAACGGGTTCGGCGCATGAAGTGACACGCGGGCAAATGAGCGTAGCTGCTTCGGTGGCAGCCGTTGCCGCTTTGTTGGATGACATCGCCGCGTGTCCGCGTTGGGTACACGACTGCATCGAAGCGCGACGGGTGGAAATGCCTGATTTAGCGCATCGCTTGGATTACACCGTCATCCAATTGCCTTTATTGCTGCAAGATCGCGACATGTATATTTGGTCGGAGACTCGTTATGATCCTGCGACACAAACCCTAAGTGTGGCTTTAACGGGTAAGGAAAATTATGACAAGGGGCAAGCGGGGCGCACGCGCATACTCGGTTTGAAAGGTTCGTGGGTGGTAAAGCAAATCACGCCACAACAAACTCAGATCGATTATGAAATTTACCTCGATCCACGGGTCACTTTGGGTGATGCAGCGAATGCCAATTTGGTGACATCGGTCTTTCAAACACTACGCAAAATGCGTGCAGTGGTGAAAGAGGATAAATACCATAATGCGCAATTCGATGACGCTTTCCTTAAAGCCACCGCGCCGTAATTCAACTATTCGCCATTACCGTGACGGTCAGTTCGCGCTGCAACCGTCCGGTGCGGTGTTTCCGTGTTATACTCGCGGGTAATCAATTCGTTACTGCAATTAGGTGGTCATGATGCAACGTAAGAAACTCCCGGCTACCCTAACTTAGAAGTGCGTCAAAGCTTAAATGAAGTCTTATTAAGTGCCTTAGTGCAAAATCAAAGCGCACAGGCGCACAACACCATTCAGTTGTATGATTTATTATTGCGTAATGACTTTGCTGGTTTAAAGCAGTTGTTTCAAGCTTTTTATGCAAGTATTCCTTATAACTGGTACAGCAGTAATACGATTCAAGCATACGAAGGCTATTATGCCAGTGTATTTTACTCATATTTTGCAGCGTTGGGGCTGGATCTAACCTTAGAAGACGTGAGTAATCACGGACGATTAGACATGGCATTGCAATTCAATGGGCAAGTCTATTTGTTTGAGTTTAAAGCCGTGGAAGACAAACCCACGGGTGATGCCCTGCAACAAATTCATGACAAACGTTATGCCGATAAATACCGTTCTTTAAACCAACCACTGCATTTAATTGGTGTGGAGTTCGGCAAAACAGAACGCAATATTGTTGGATTTGAGGTGGAACGGGGATAAATTCCCTCCAGATATGGAAATTTCTTCCAACTCATTTAAAGCATGACCGATTTGTGGCTCAATGCCCCGCTTGCGGCATTCATACAGGAATTTTCGCCCATGCTATAATCAGCCCATCACCCAACCATGCAAGTTGCCGGACATGATCAAATTTCCCTACGCTATCAGTGATTTCCATCTGCTACGCACCACGCAACACCTGTACCTTGATCGCACCGATTGCATTCAAGCGTTGGAGACAGCGGGGCGGCAATTAGTCTTCCTACGTCCGCGCCGTTTCGGAAAATCCTTGCTGCTATCCACACTCGCCAATTACTACGACATCAACACGGCGGGTGAATTTGAAGCCCTGTTCGGTGGGTTAGCTGTTGGCAATAACCCTACACCTGAACACAACCAATACCTGATCCTGCGTTGGGATTTTTCCAAGGTGTCGGGGCAAGGTCATGTGGAGCAGATTAAGCAGAATTTGTTCAAACACCTCAATGAACGCATGACGGATTTTGTGCAAAATTACCAAGCCTTGCTAAGGTTTCCCGTGCGTATCTACGATGACGACGCACTGGCGACTTTTGAATCCCTAAGCAGTGTGGTCAAAAACAGCGGTCATACCGTCTACCTACTAATCGACGAATACGATAATTTCGCAAGCGAAGTACTGGTACATGATGCGGGTAATGCCAAACGTTACTGTGACCTACTGGAAAGTGAGGGTATCGTCAAAACCTTGTTCAAAGTCATTAAAGGTAATGTGTCCGAAGGCAAAATTGCCCGCGTCTTCATCACGGGCGTATCGCCCCTCGTATTAAGCGACATGACTAGCGGCTACAACGTTGCCACCAATATTTCGCTAGATGAAGACTTTAACGGGCTGTGCGGGATTTCCGAGGAAGAATTAAGCGGATTGGTCAGTGAAGTTTTGCAGGATTGTGCAGCACCCGCTATGCAAGCTGCCACGGTGCTGGACACGATGCGCCAGTTTTACAACGGCTACCGATTTTGCGCGGATGCGAGTTTCCCCACTGTTTATAACCCCACTTTGTGCTTTTACTTTTTGCGGGCGTATCAAAAACGTTGCAAGCCTCCTGCGGAAATGTTGGATGGCAATTTGGCAATGGATGCTAGCCGGGTGCGTTACATCGCTAGCCTACCAGAAGGTGGCAATGTCATTGCCAATATTCTTGATGAACAGAATCCGCTTTTGTTGCCCTATTTAGAAACCCAATTTGGGGTGGAGCAGTTACACAAACTGCAAACCGACCCACGCTACATGGCATCGTTGCTGTATTTTTTCGGGGTATTAACCATCGGTGGCACGGCGGGCGCGTTGGAAGAGATGAAGCTGGAAGTTCCTAATCGCGTCATTTTCGCCCTGTATGTGGAAACGTTGCGCGAAAAAGCCTTGCCTGATTTAGCCGACCGCCGCCATGTCGAAGCCCTTGCTAAACAATTTTACCAAACGGCGGATTTGCAACCCTTAGCGGACTATCTCGAAACCAGTTATTTCAAGGCATTCAACAACCGAGATTACCGTTGGGGTAATGAACTGACTATCAAAACGGCCTTCATGAGCCTGTTGTACGATGATATGTATTACATCATGGACTCCGAGGCGGCGGTGCAACGGCGTTATGCTGATTTGCTGATGATTATCCGTCCTGATCAGCGTCGCCTTGCCGCCTTGCAAGATTTTGTTTTGGAATTCAAATACATCAAACTGAAAGCACTGGGGCTGACAGCAGAAGAAGTACGGGTGCAAAGCCGTGAAGCCTTGCAACAACTGCCAGCGGTACAAGAAGCTTTGCAAGCTGCCCTTGTGCAATTGCAGGATTACCGCTGCGTCTTGATAGAAAAGTACCGTGAACCGCACCGCTTGCACTGCTTCGCAGTGGTAGCGTTGGGCTTTGAGCGGTTGGTGTGGGATCTGTTGCCCGCCGCCGCCTGCTAACTATCGTCTGATCTAGCCCATAAAAACCGGACACCTCAACTTGTGAAGAATTGTGCTTCAAAGTCCGGTATCATACGTTCCTTGATGAACTGCCCCGTTGGTTGACCCCTATGCTGATCCTCTCCGGTAGTGTTGCTCTGTCCAACTTCCGCCGCGCTAAGTTGTTGAATACGCTGCAAGCCGCTGTGCCTGCGGTGACTGGTTTGAAAGCCGAATTTGTCCATTTTGTACGCACTGCCCGCGAATTGAATGCGGATGAGCAGTCGCGCCTGCAAACGCTACTGACTTATGAGGAAGTGCAGGGCGATCATAATTTCACGGGTACATTGTTTGTGGTTACGCCGCGTGCGGGCACGATTTCGCCGTGGTCGAGTAAAGCCACCGACATTGCGCACAACTGCGGTCTGTCGATGATTGAGCGCATTGAACGCGGGGTTGCTTACGATGTGCAAGCCAGCCAAGCCTTAAGCGATGCCGAACGTGCAATGATTGCGCGATTGATTCACGACCGCATGACCGAAATGGTGCTGGCGGATTTGCAAGATGCCGTGGTGTTGTTCAGCGAAGCCGAACCCGCGCCGCTGCGTTATGTGGATATTTCTACCGACCCGAAAGCGGCATTAGCGCAAGCCAATAGCGAATGGGGTTTGGCATTATCCCCCGATGAGATTGATTATCTGGCAGAAAACTACGCGGAATTAGGGCGTAATCCGACGGATGTCGAGTTAATGATGTTCGCGCAAGCCAATTCCGAACATTGCCGCCACAAGATTTTTAATGCCGATTGGATTATCGACGGCAAAGCGCAGCCGAAATCCTTGTTCGGCATGATTCGCAACACTTACGCCCACGCGCCGGAAGGCATTTTGTCGGCGTACAAAGACAATGCCTCGGTGATTGAAGGCCCATTAGCCACGCGCTTTTTGCCGGATGTGAAAACGGGCGAATACCATTACACCAATGAACCCGTGCACATTTTGATGAAGGTCGAAACCCACAACCACCCGACGGCGATTGCACCCTTTGCAGGGGCGGCGACGGGTTCGGGCGGTGAAATCCGTGACGAAGGCGCGACGGGGAATGGCTCGAAACCGAAAGCGGGTTTGTGCGGTTTTTCCGTGTCTAACTTGCGCATTCCTGATTTTGAACAGCCGTGGGAAACCAATTTCGGCAAGCCGGAACGCATTGTTTCCGCACTCGACATTATGCTCGAAGGCCCCATTGGTGCGGCAGCGTTCAATAATGAATTTGGTCGCCCGAACATTGCGGGTTATTTCCGTACCTTTGAAATGCAAGCCCCCGGCGCGAAAGGCATGGAACTGCGCGGTTATCACAAGCCAATTATGATTGCGGGCGGTTTGGGCAATATTCGCGAACAAAACATTGAGAAAAACCCCTTACCCGAAGGCACGCCGATTGTGGTACTCGGTGGCCCTGCGATGCTGATTGGTTTGGGCGGTGGCGCGGCTTCATCAATGGCGAGCGGTGCGAGTGCGGAAAACCTCGATTTCGCTTCCGTGCAACGCGGCAACCCTGAAATGCAGCGTCGTTGCCAAGAAGTTATCGACCGTTGCGTGGCATTGGGCGCGGAAAACCCGATTCTGTCGATTCATGACGTGGGCGCGGGTGGTATTTCCAACGCGATTCCTGAAATCATTAATGACGCGGGACGCGGTGGACGCTTTGAACTGCGTACCGTGCCGAACGACGAACCCAGTATGCCGCCGATGGCAGTGTGGTGTAATGAAGCGCAAGAGCGTTATGTGCTAGCCATTGCCGAAGAGCGTTTGGAAACGTTCCGTGCCTTGTGTGAACGCGAACGTGCGGTTTATGCGGTGGTCGGTGCGGCGACAGAAGACCGTCAGTTATTGGTCGGCGATTCGCTGTTTGACAATAATCCGGTCAATTTGCCGATGAACGTGTTGCTGGGCAAACCGCCGAAAATGCTGCGCGATGTGCATCATCAAACCTTCCACAAGCCGGAAATCGACCTCAGCCACATTGCGATTAGCGATGCGGTACAGCGCGTGTTGCGCTTGCCGACGGTGGCTTCCAAAGCCTTCCTGATTACCATTGGCGACCGTACCGTAACGGGGATGGTGACACGCGATCAAATGGTCGGGCCGTGGCAAGTTCCGGTCGCGGACGTGGCGGTAACGGCAACCGATTACGTCACGCATTATGGCGAAGCAATGGCAATGGGCGAACGTACCCCGATTGCCTTGGTGAGTCCGGCGGCTTCAGGGCGCATGGCAATTGGTGAAGCATTAACCAATATCGCGGCGGCTAATATCAGTTCATTGCGCGACATTCGTTTGTCGGCGAACTGGATGGCGGCGGCGGGTTACGCGGGTGAAGACGCGGCGTTATTTGATACCGTCAAAGCGGTGGGTGAAGAACTTTGCCCGCGCTTAGGTTTGGCAATTCCGGTGGGTAAAGATTCACTGTCGATGAAAACCGTGTGGCAGCAAAACGGCGAACAGCGCGAAATGGTCGCCCCTTTATCGCTGATTATTTCTGCATTCGCGCCTGTGCAAGATGTACGCACCACACTAACCCCGCAACTGCGCACCGACCAAGGCGATACCGACCTGATTCTGGTCGATTTGGGTAAAGGGCGTAACCGCTTGGCAGCGTCGGCTTTGGCGCAAGTTTACGGGCAAGTCGGGCATTACGCGCCGGATTTGGATAACCCTGACGCGCTGAAAGCTTTCTTTAACACCATTCAAGATTTACGCAGCGAGAACTTATTGCTGGCGTACCATGACCGTGCCGATGGCGGTTTACTGGCAACCTTGGCGGAAATGAGTTTCGCGGGTCACGTCGGCGTTACCGCCCGTTTGGGCGACATTGGCGGCAAATTGTTGCCGGTGCTGTTCAATGAAGAACTCGGCGCGGTGCTGCAAGTACGCCATTGCGAAACCGATACCGTACTGGAAGCGTTCCGCGAAGCAGGTTTGGCGCATTGCACGCATGTCTTTGGCGAACTCAATGACAGCGACGAATTGGTACTCACTTTCGGGCACGAAACCGTGTTCCGTGCACCGCGTGCCGAACTGCAACAAACGTGGGCAGAAACCAGCTACCGGATGCAAGCCTTACGCGATAACGCCGATTGCGCCGCGCAAGAATTTGAGCGTTTAGCGGATGCTAAAGACCCCGGAATGCCAGTACGCACCACTTTCGACCCCGACGATAACGTTGCCGCGCCGTACATTAAAACGGGTGTGCGCCCGACGGTGGCGATTTTGCGCGAACAAGGTGTCAACGGTCAGGTGGAAATGGCAGCAGCGTTTGACCGTGCGGGTTTCAAAACCATTGACGTACACATGACCGACATTATCAGCGGGCGCGTTAGCCTGAAAAATGTCAAAGGTTTGGTGGCGTGCGGCGGCTTCTCTTACGGTGACGTATTGGGCGCGGGCGGCGGTTGGGCGAAAACCATCCTCATGAACCCGCAAGCCAGTGACGAATTTGCCGCCTTCTTTGCGCGTCAAGATGCCTTCGGTTTGGGCGTGTGTAATGGCTGTCAAATGCTCTCGCAATTGCGCGACATGATCCCCGGCGCGGCGCACTGGCCACGTTTCTACCGCAACCGTTCCGAACAATTTGAAGCGCGTTATGCGTCCGTCGAAGTGTTGCAATCGCCATCCTTGTTCCTGCAAGGCATGGCAGGCTCGATCCTGCCGATAGCCGTCGCGCACGGCGAAGGGCGTACCGTGTTCGATACCTCCACACCCGACAGCGTGATGGCAGAAGGCTTGGTTGGTTTGCGTTACGTCGACAATTACGGCAATGCCACCGAACATTACCCCGAAAACCCCAATGGTTCAGCGCAAGGCATCACAGGCTTAACCACCGCCGACGGACGTTTCACCATCATGATGCCGCACCCTGAACGCCTGTTCCGTGCTGTGCAACACTCATGGCTGCCGGACGGTTGGGGCGAAGACGGCGCGTGGCTGCGCATGTTCCGCAACGCCCGCGTTTGGGTGGGGTGATGTGCAATGTGTTATGCTGAGGCAATAGCTTAATTCGTAAGAGGAATCCGTGTTATGGCAACCGCATCCCCTGAAATGTTGCAGTTACTAATGGACAAAATTCGCATTCTGCCCGCCGAACGCATTGCGGAAATTGTGGATTTTGTGGATTTTTTGCGCTTTCGCGTAACGACTCAAGCTATGCCTATTAGCAAAAAATCGGTATTGGATATGCCGATTTTGTCCACTAAATGTTGGGATTACGCATTGGATTTAAGTCGTGAAGGAATGTACGGCGATGATGGGCGGTAAGGCTTTTATTGATACCAATATCCTGATTTACGCCAGTATTGCCGAATCACCTTTTCACGTGGTGGCTCGCCAAGCCTTAGTGGATGTCCAACAACGTTATGATAGCTTGTGGATTAGTCCGCAAGTTATCCGTGAGTTTTTGGTGGTACTGACGCGCCCGCAAGTGGGTTGGGGTGAAATTCCACGCGAAGCCGTTTTGCAGCAAGTAGCTTATTTTTGCCAACAATTCCGCATTGCAGAAGATTCTCCAAGCGTCACACAGCACTTGCTGCGTTTAGTGGATGATTTTCAAGTTTCGGGTAAACAAGTTCACGATACCAATATCGTAGCAACCATGCGAGCGTATGAAATCGGTACGTTACTCACGCACAACACCAAAGATTTCCAACGTTTTGCAGCGTTGATCCAAATCAAGGGCATTGTTTAGTGAGGGCTGCAAATTTCCTCTGCTGTTGATTCGTGCAGGTTATCCGCCTGCGTTACTGCCGATTACCAGCCGCGTACAATATTACGAAGCCCTCGAAACCGCCAATCATGGCAATCTCGAACCTTTCCAACAATTCATTGCTGAGCGCGTTCTCGCCAGCTTGCAAAATATCCTCACCATTATGCAGGATGATTGAAAGCGGACTATTAATGCTGCTTCCGCATGACGTACACGGGTTGGGCGGCGATTTGTTCGCGTAATACGACGAGTGTTAATGCGCCGATGAAGCACGCCAGTTCCGCAAGGGTTCTGAAGAAGTTGCTGTTTGCCCAAGTGTCGCGCGAGGTTTGCCAATCCGAGGGGATGGCGGCGAGATTCCATTCGAGCATTTCTTGATGCAGCGGAATGTTTGTGACCACGCTGACCCAATACACACCAATGAAGTGAATCAAGGCGACGCCTAACCAGTACATGGCTAAGCGGCGGCGGCTTTGCCATGCGGATAATCCCGCCGATAAAAATGGAAATAAGGTTGCGCCAAAGAACAGCACGGCGAATCCGGTATTACTGACGGTTTGGTTGAGGTGTTGCTGCACTTGGGTATAGGCGGTGGCATCGAGTTGTTGCAGCGCGGGGGATACGTCCAGCGTGAAGGCTAGGAATACGCCGCACAGTAAACCGAGAAAGCACAGGGCAAGGATTTGCGGAATCAGGAGCAGTTTGGCATTCATGTGTCAGGTTTGGTAGTCAACAGGGGCGGTTAGTATAAGCGGATTGCGCCACAAAATGGGTGGTTTTATCGGCTTATAATGCGGTTATCGTGCAGGAATTGGGTACTCTGCTACAGTCAACAGCCTAAACGTAGGAGTTTTTTATAGTGAATAGGATATTCAAAACATTGCTAATGGCGTCCTGTGTCGCAGGCAGTTTCAGTCTGTGTGGTGAAGCGGCAGCCAAAACGTGGGTAACGGGTTATGTTCCCGGTTATGAGCAGGCGGCGAATGGTGATATTCCGTATGTGGATGCAGCGGGTTGGCAGTTAATGACTCATGCGATTCACAATTCAGCGATTGTCAAAGCGGGGGGCGGCTTGGATTTTGACAGTAATGCGCTGCAAGCCGAGCATCGTCAGGCGGCAATTCGCATTGCACATCAGCACAACGTGCCGATTTTGTTTGGGGTCAGCGGTTGGATTGATACTTATAAGCCAGTTTTGGATAACGCGAAAACTCGCCAAACGTTAATCGGTAATATTGTGACGGTGCTCAAAGAAGGTTATGACGGTGTGGACATTGATCTCGAACCGCTGACCGAATGGGGGCAAGAACAAGCGGGTAATCCGAGTTACGTGGCATTTGCGCGTGAGTTGAAAGCGGCAATGCAAGGTTATAAGCCGCCTGTGTCGGATCATCCGTTATTAATGACCTCAATCATGGGGCGCGATTGCGTGGCGGTGAAAGACATTGCCAGCCAATTCGACCAAATTAACCTGATGTTGTATGACTTATCGGGTACAGCGCAAGACATGACGTGGCACGATTCGGCGTTGTATAGCGGTAAAGCTGGTAAGGAAACTTATCCGGGAACAGACATTCCGTTAACGTCGGTGGATTATTACGTCAAAGGTTGTGCGGAAGCGGGTTTGCCCGCCAGCAAATTGGGTTTGGGGATTAATTTAGAAACCCGTTTGTGGATTGGTGGCGTGACTGCACCGCGTCAAGCGTGGGGCGTGTTAGCCAGTAAACCGAAACATTTCATGACCGCCAAAGGTGTGCCGCAAGAAAGTTACACGGTGTTGCTGAGTAAGTATTTCAACCCGAAACATTACCAGTGGGATGATGATGCCAAAGTACCGTATTTGGCGATTGATAACGCGGGTACGGTGCAAGACATGTTCATTTCGTTTAATGATGAACGTTCAGTGGCGGAAAAAGTGCGTTACCAACAGCAAGCACGCTTGGGCGGCATTATGTTGTGGAACATGGCGTTGGATTACAACCCATCCGGCACGGTGCAACACCCGATTATGCAGAGTGTCAGAACCACATTGGGGCAGGGAACAAGCGAATAACGTGTTCCCCAGCATATGGTTAAGCAATGTAACGCTGTTTACACGCAGCGATGTTGCACTAACTTCACCCAATACGCAGCCCCTAATGGCAGAATCGTGTCATTAAAGTCGTAATACGGATTATGCAGTGGGCGGCTATCGTGGGCTTCGCCGTTACCAATCCAAATGTACGCACCGGGTTTTTCCAATAGCATGAATGAGAAATCTTCCGCGCCCATGCTCGGTGCGGGATTCCACTGCACGTTGGTGTCGCCGACCAATTCGCAAGTCACTTGATAACAGGCTTCGGCATTGGCTGGCGTGTTAATGGTGGCGGGATAACCGTCGGAGAATTCAATGCTGGCACTCGCGCCGAAAGCTTGTGCGGTGTGGGCGACTAATTGTTGTAAACGTTGTTTAATGAGGGCACGATTACTGTCGGCAAATGAACGGATTGTGCCGCGTAAACTCACGGTTTCAGGAATCACGTTATACGCACCGCTGCCACCATTTAAGCCGGTAATACTCACCACGCCGCACTCCGTGGGTTTTAAATTCCGTGCTACCACGCTTTGCACGGCGGTAATGATGTGTCCCGCAACTAACACCGGGTCGATTAATGTATCCGGCATGGCAGCGTGTCCGCCTTGACCTTGAATGTGGATGTCGAAACGATCCGTCGAAGCCATTACCGCCGTGGAATGCACCGCAAAATGCCCCGCTGGTACGCCCGGCCAATTGTGCATTCCGTACACTTCTTGAATCGGAAAGCGTGTAAATAAACCATCCTCCACCATGCGTTGTGCGCCGCCTTGCATTTCTTCCGCTGGCTGAAAGATAAAATAAACTGTGCCTGCGAAATCTGGTGTGCGTGCTAACACTGTGGCAGCACCTAACAGCATGGTAGTATGTCCGTCGTGTCCACAGCCGTGCATTTTGCCGTGATGACAAGAAGCATGTGCGAATGTATTGAGTTCGGTTAAGGGGAGTGCATCCATGTCGGCGCGTAAGCCAATGTGTCTGTCGCCCTTGCTTGAACCGTGCAGGATGCCCACCACACCTGTTTCACCAATGCCGGTATGCACTTCCATGCCTAGTTGGCGGAGTTGATCAGCAACCAGTGCGCTGGTACGGATTTCTTCGTAAGCGGTTTCAGGGTGTCGGTGGATATTGCGTCGCCATTGTTGCATTTGAGCGTGTAATGCGTGGCTGGCGGTTATCGGGTCTAGTCGGGCTGTCATGTGTGCTTCCTTCATCGTTATTAGGCAGGCATGATAAAGTATTAAACGGTTTGTCAGTGCTAATTGAAAGTATTGTCTTCGATAAATAAGGAGAGTTTGATGCATTTGCCAAAGAATTCACTAGCCTATTGCGTTATGGCTGTGATGGCTCTGGGCTTGGGGGCGTGTAGCCAAGTACCAGAAAAGCAGGATGTTACGGATACTGGGACACAACAACAAGTTGTGAAACAAAAACAAACCGTCCAATCCACAGGGGGAACGGAACAACAACCACAAAATGTGCGTTACGGCGGACGTGGTGTGGGGAATTACTCAGCCAGCGGTTTAAGCGGCGATTTTGCGGGCAATCCGCAATTGATTGCTTTCATTGAAGGCATGGCGCGGCAGGGGTTTGACCGCAATTACTTGTACGGCTTATTTTCACAAGTGCGTAACCGTGATGATGTTGCGAGTTTGTGGGCAAAACCGAGCACCGATCCGGGCAGCCCTAAGGGTTGGTATGCGTACCGTGATCGCTTTGTGAATGCGGGGAATGTGCAAAAAGGTACGCAATTCTGGCAACAGTACAGTGCAGCCTTGCAACGTGCGGAACGGCAATACGGCGTTCCGGCGCAATACATTGTCGGCATTATGGGGGTTGAAACCCGTTGGGGACGGATTCTGGGTAAACATCGCGTGATTGACGCGCTGACTACTTCGGCGATTACCAACCAACGGCGCAGTGACTTCTTCTTCGATGAATTGCGTTATTACTTGCGAATGTGCCAAAGCGAGCGCATGGATCCGTTAGAGCCAAAAGGTTCATTCGCGGGGGCAATGGGCTACGGGCAATTCATGCCTAGCAGCTTCCACGGTTATGCGGTGGACTTCGATGGCGATGGCATTCGTGATTTGTGGAATCCGGTGGATGCGATTGGCAGTATTGCTAACTACTTCCGCCAAAGTGGTTGGGTTGCCGGTGGTGAAGTGGCTGTGCCAGCGCAAGCTGCTTCCAACATGTATGCGCAAATACCGGATGGGTACAAAGTTAAATACAGCTTGGGTCAATTGGCGGGTTATGGTGTAACGCCAAAATACGGTCATGGTTCGTCTGGTCCTGTGCATTTATTAGCACTCAGTACCGTACCGGGTGGTTATAAAGAACCGTGGATTGGTTACAAAAACTTCTACGTCATTACGCGCTACAACCATAGCAATTATTACGCAATGGCTGTGCACCAATTGGCGGAAGCCGTTCACGCCCAAGTGTCTGGTCGTTAATAGCAACCCGTTCATTATGGTTGTTATGCGACCATAATGAACACGGTGAAGTGCAGGTTGGTTATGGGCTTTCCCTATAACCAGCCTTGGCGTTTGAAGTAGTAATACGGTGCGAGTCCCGCCAAAATCATTAAGAAAATGGCAAAGGGATACCCCGCCATCCACTGCAATTCTGGCATGTGGACAAAGTTCATCCCGTACATACTGGCAATCAGCGTTGGTGGCAAGAATACGACCGAAGCAATCGAGAAGGTTTTAATGATTTTGTTTTGTTCGATATTAATAAAACCTTGCGCTGCATCCATTAAGAAGTTGATTTTCTCAAACATGAAATTGGTGTGAGACATTAGCGTATCAATGTCGCGCATGATTTCAGGGATCATTTCTTGAATGTGTGGAGTATCACGTAACTGGCGTTGCAGGAAAGAAATGGAACGCTGGGTATCCATTAAGCACATACGGATTTTACCGTTACTGTCTTCGAGTTGTGCTAGATTTTCAATCGCTTCTTCTAACTTAGTA
Source organism: Pseudomonadota bacterium (assembly GCA_039797295.1). Taxonomy (GTDB): domain Bacteria; phylum Pseudomonadota; class Gammaproteobacteria; order Thiotrichales; family Thiotrichaceae; genus Thiothrix. Next base: position 149,283 of record JBDKID010000003.1, read on the forward strand.
TTTTGATCTTCCAACACCATGTGACTGGCTTTTTCTAGCTCAAGGTAAATATCCTCGATGGTATCCGCGAGGTTTTCGACCTTTTGCTCGAACATGGTCACGAGTAAATCTTTCGGGGTACGCACTTCAATTTGCCCACGTAAGGCACGCATCCGTAATAAACGAAAGTCGGCTAACTCGGCTTCACGCACGGTGATTAAGCGTTCTGGCTGTAAAATGAAAGCCACGGTATTGGGGACTAAACGCCCTTCACTTTGGCTTAAGAATAGGGAGTGGACGTGAATCCCGCTGCTGTCGGTGAAGTACCGTGCAGAAGACTCGATTTCTTCCACGTCATCACTTTCGGGTAGCTCGGTGTGTAATAACACTTCAAGGCGGTCACGTTCTTCATCTGAGGTATCTTGTGCATCCACCCAACCCATGTGGGAGATAACTTGATCTAGCAGGGTACGGTCGAACTTACGTTCTACCAATTTGCTATCGGTAAAATCAAAGAGTCTCAGCATCAGAATGCTCCGTCAGGATTGAATAGCCACCGAAAACGGTCGAGTTTGTGATTCTAGAACAGCCCGCTAGAACCCCGGCTATTGTACCAGCCCATTATTACCGCACATAGTTAAGTTCACGGTGGCGTATGATGACGTGGTGTCCGAGTTTTTCACGGAAGTGCTGATACAAGCGTTCAGTTATGTATACCGAACGGTGGCGACCGCCTGTGCAACCAATCGAAACGGTAAGATAAGCACGCTGACAATCACTGTCTTTATTGGGCAACCAACGATCCAAAAAGTTGCGAATGTCTGTGTACATTTGATTCACATTATCGTGCTGTTCCAGCCATTCAATAATGCCTGCATCCCGACCGGTTAAAGTGCGTAAATCGGGAACCCAATAGGGGTTAGGTAAGCAACGTACATCAAATAAAAAGTCAGAATCCGACGGGGCTTCGTGCTTAAAACCAAATGACTGAATCATCAAAGACAGGCTGTTCGGTTCGGTTTGGCAGATTCTGGCACGCAACATCCGCCCTAGTTCGTAAATACTGGTGGTAGAGGTGTCAATGCGTAAATCAGCTTCGGACGCGAGTGTGTCCATGAGCGTGGCTTCAAGCGCGATGGCTTTATCCAACTCTTGTGCTTCATTCGCTAACGGGTGACGACGGCGTGTTTCGTTAAAGCGTTTGCGCAGCACTTCGTGTTCGGCATAAAGGTAAACTAATTCAGTTTTGGGTAAACGCTGACGAATGCGCCCGATAATGGCGGGAATATCATTGATACTGTCACGTCCACCACGAATATCGATGCCGATAGCTAAGTGGGTTTGGCGGGCGATTTGTGGCGTACCGAGCAAAGCTTCTAATAATTGAGAGGGAAGGTTGTCAATGCAGTAATAGCCGCTATCTTCCAGCGTGTGCAAGGCAAAACTTTTGCCAGCACCGGACATTCCACTAATGATAACGACATGCATGGGTATCAAGCAGCCAATGATTGTTGAGGGAGGGGATTTGTTGAGTTAGCGCGTCGCCAGATGGCTCGCTAATGCTTGAGTGAGCGCGAGGAAAATGGCAACGCCATCCCCCAGCGCAGTGCAACTTAGCTCTTCTTGCTTAATTCCTGTAGTAAGAAGGGTTAGCTGGTTCATCAACGTTATTCCGCAGAGACAGCTTCAACTAATTGCGCCGTCCCTTGGCGATGGTGGTCTTTCAACTTTTCTTTGTGTTTCACGATTTGACGATCCAATTTATCGGCTAAAGCATCAATCGCGGCATACATATCGTTAGCAGTTGCATCCGCAAAGAGCTGATTGCCACTGACGTTCAGGGAAGCTTCCGCTTTATGTTCTTGTTTGTTCACTTCCAAAATAAAGTGAATATTAATGACCTGGTCGAAGTGACGCACTAAACGTTTCGCTTTTTCACGAATGTATTTGTTTAATGAGTCTGTCACCTCGAGATGATGACCAGTGATTTCTAATTGCATGTACAGCTCCTTGTTTTCAGGTCATGAGAGACACTACGCCCGCAAGGTATGTCGTATCGACACACCTACAAGTATAGTTCAGGTCGGAACCAATGTTTTCCGCTCGTGTGATGGCGGAATAGACATCGCTTCACGATATTTGGCAACGGTACGCCGTGCCACATTAATACCCTGTTGATTCAACAGGTTGGTTAATTGATTATCGCTCAGTGGGGAACTGGAGTTTTCCTCCGCGATTAATTTTTTAATCATGGCGCGAATTGCTGTGGACGAACAGCTAGAACCAGTATCGGTGTCGACTTGGCTGGAAAAAAAGTATTTGAACTCGAACACACCACGAGGTGTGTGCATGTATTTATTGGTAGTAACGCGAGAAATAGTTGATTCGTGCATTTCCAATTCTTCTGCAATGTCGCGAAGTACCAGCGGTTTCATCGCCTGTTCTCCATATTGCATGAAAGCACTTTGCCGTTCAACTATTGCTTTGGCGACACCGAGTAAAGTGGAATTGCGGCTTTCGACACTGCGGATTAGCCAGCGGGCTTGTTGCAGATTGCTTTTGAAGTAGTTGGCATCTTGCTCATTTTTAATTTGCCCCGCCATCTCCGCGTAAAACTGGTTTACTTGCAGACTGGGCGTAACTTGAGCATTGAGTGATACCATCCATTCTCCTCGTATCTTGCGGACAAATACGTCAGGTACAATATAGTCAGCAGAAGCGGAAGAATAAGCACTGCCGGGTCTGGGTTGGAGACCTCGGAGGATCAATAGGATCTCTTCCAAATCACTCTGTTCTATTTTTAACCTTCTCTGTATTTCTTTATAATCGCGTCGTTCCAGCAAGTCCAGATTTTTTTCGACTAACTGCCGCGTTTTCAGCAAAATTCGTGACTCTGGCAGATGCGCTAGTTGTACCAGCATACACTCGCGTAAGTCACGCGCACCCACGCCAATCGGGTCTAATTGCTGGATGAACTTCAAGACACTTTCCATGTCTTCCAGTTCGATGGGTAATTCTTGACTAAGGACGTTGAACACTTCTTCTAGCGAATCGCACAAATAGCCAGCTTCATCCAGCGAGCCGATCAAAGCTTCAGCAATGTGTTTATCGATAGCGGAAAGATTGCTCAGGCGAATTTGCCACAAAAGGTGTTCTTGCAGACCATCACTCGCACCTTCCTGATTTTCCAAAAAGCCAGTTGTGTCACCGCTATTATCGCTATTGCTGCCCGGAGTGCGTGTGTCGTAAATATCGTCCCAGTTAGCATCAATGCTCAATTCATCGGGAATATCCTGATGATCCATGCCCATTGTATCGGGCGTGGAATCAAAGGCATCTGCCGTTGAATCGGGTTGCGGGTCATTGGAAGTCATTGATTCTTCCCCATGTTCTTCAGTGATCTGAAGTAAGGGGTTTTCTTCTAATGCCTGTTGTATCTCCTCCTGAAGCTCAAGCGATGACAATTGCAACAGACGAATAGCCTGCTGTAATTGCGGTGTCATGGACAGTGTTTGCCCAAGCCGAAGGTCGAATCCTTGTCTAAGCATTATTCTTTTTGTTTCCTCTTTCCCGTAGATAACGCCGATGTTTCATGACTTCATACTACATCTAATCAATCTGCACTGCAAAGCTGCATGATTTCAGCGTTTAAAGTCAGAGTTTAAAATTCTCACCGAGGTAAACACGGCGAGCTTGTGCATCGTTGAGAATGGTTTCTGGTGAGCCAGTGATTAGAATTTTGCCTTCGCTAAGAATATAAGCACGATGACAAATGCCGAGTGTTTCACGCACATTGTGGTCGGTGATCAGTACGCCAATATTGCGAGCAACCAAATGACGGATGATTTTTTGGATTTCTAATACCGAAATGGGATCGACCCCAGCAAAGGGTTCATCGAGTAAAATAAAGCTGGGTTCGGTGGCTAAAGCGCGGGCAATTTCAGCACGTCGCCGTTCCCCGCCGGATAGACTAATGCCTTGGCTGTCGCGCAAATGCGTGATTTGAAATTCCTCCAGCAGGCTATCGAGTTTTGCCAAACGCTGCGTTTTGTTCAAATCATGGCGCATTTCCAATACCGCCATAATGTTCTGTGCCACCGTTAAGGTGCGGAAAATGCTGGCTTCTTGAGCGAGATAACCAATGCCTTCGCGCGCGCGTTCGTGCATGGGTTGAGCGGTAATGTCTTTGCCATTCAGGGTCACTTCCCCAGCATCCGCGCCCACCAAACCCACAATCATGTAAAAGCAGGTGGTTTTGCCCGCACCATTAGGGCCGAGTAGCCCAACGACTTCTGCATTGTTGACGTATAAATCCACGCCTCTCAGGATCTGACGTTTTTTGTAACGTTTTTGCAGGTTATGTGCGGCTAAGGTATTCATTCAGACGCTTTGTTGGTTGGGTAAAATGTAGCCGAAACGCGCCCGCTTTTGCCTTTTGTGCCAGCAATGAGTTGTCCGCTATCCGGCAAATATTCAATGTGATTGCTGGCGAAGGTGTCTTTATCTTGGGTTAATTTGGCATTGCCGTTGAGAATCAAACGCTTGTCTTTGACGAAATATTGCATTTCTGTCGCTTCACCGTGCGTGAGTTTGCCATTATCCATTTGCTGTTTCAGGCTGACGGGCACGCCTTTGGCGACAATGCTTTGAATTTCATTCTCCGGTGCATTGATTTGTATATTCGTTGCGAGAATTTCCAGCGTACCTTGGCGAATAATCACATTACCGCTATACGTCGCTGTGCCTGCACTTTTGTCAAATACCGCTTGATCTGCTTCGATTTGTACCGGTTTTTCAACGTCGGTGGTGATTGCATACGCGCCAGTGGTTAGGCTGGTTAGCAGCAAATATAATGACCATTTAATTTGTTTTGTAAGTTGCACGCACATCAGAATTAAGTCTCAGAATACCTTTGCCCAGTTTAGCGGTTAGCCCAGCAGACTGCATAGTGCCGGATGCATGAGTGATAAAAACTTCCGCGTCGGTGGAAATTTCACCCTTGGCTTGATCGTATGCTAGTTGGGCTGTCTGTAGCTTGAATCCACCGTTGGTTTCAATGGTCGGTTGCGTAATGAGGCTTTGTTTGCGCCCTTGCCAGTGAGAAAGGTGACGACCGACCACACGGTAACTAACCTCTCCTGTTTGCGCAACTGCCATTAGTGAAAAGTCGGTTAAATAATAATCAACTTTATCACGATCAGCAGTTAATGGATTATTTGTCACACTTTGACCGAGGTAGTTTTCGATTTGCGTAATGGCAATGATGATCAATAGTGCAATAACCAGTGTGACGACTGTTTTCATCAGTCTTGTGCGAGAAACCTCGCCCTTCAGGGCGGGGAGGGATAGCACGTCGGCAGTTACCGACCCTCTGTCTCGCTCCTCCTTATTCGTTACGCTATCTGGTGTTCTATTTTAACCGTCTCAAAGCAGACCTACGGCGGGACTCGCCGAATGTCAAGCCTGCGGAGAATGTATGAGTCTTGGGGGAGGTTAGGTTGATTCGCTATCGTAAAACTCCCCACTGTGGGATGTTTACGGCGATAACCAAGCCTTCCCCTGAGCAACATTCTGTGAAACAGGAACCTGTGTTGTGGTGTGTTGTCCAATGCGCATGGTGCTGGACGAACGGATGGGCATCGGCGACGGCAATGGCTAAACCCACTTGCTTCATTACCGGTAGGTCAATCACATCATCGCCAATGTAGGCAATATGCTCAGGGGCAAGTTGCGTTTGCGCCAGCAAATCTTGGAAGGCGGGGCGTTTATCACGGTAGCCTTGCCAAATGCGTGAACGTGGAATTTTGAGGTTATCCGCACGGTGCAGGACTAATTCTGATTGCCGTCCGGTGATGAGAGCTGCTTCAATGCCACTTTCCATCAGCATTCGCATCCCATGCCCGTCTTTGGAATTAAAGGCTTTGTATTCTTGTCCTTGATTATCAAAGAATAAACTGCCATCGGTGAGTACGCCATCAATGTCAAAAATCACGAGGCGAACTTGGCGAGCGCGTGCTAACACACTGGGGGAAACATGGGCAAAGTCGAACATTAAGCAATTCCTGCGCGTAAAAGATCGTGCATGTGAATAATACCGATAACGCGCCGCTCTTGCACAACCGGTAATACCAAAATCGCATGGGCTTGCATGACATTTAACGCTTCTACTGCTAATGCTTGCGCTTCAATGGTACGACAATGGGTTGTCATTAAGTCCGCGACAGGTTGCTCCAGCAATAACGGCGTGCCGCGTTCAAAGGTGCGGCGCAAATCACCATCGGTAAAAATCCCCAATAGCGTGCCATCGTTAGCCGTGATGGTGGTAATGCCGAGGTTTTTGCGCGTCATTTCTAAAATGGCGGTTTGCATGGAGGCGGTTGGGCTAACTTGGGGAATGGCTTCGTCGGTATGCATAATGTCACGCACATGCACTAATAAGCGTTTGCCTAAGCGTCCTCCCGGATGTGAACGTGCAAAATCTTCCGCCGTAAAGCCGCGCGTTTCTAACAGTGCAATGGCTAAAGCATCGCCCATCACCAAGGTTGCGGTGGTGCTAGACGTGGGTGCGAGTCCTAAAGGGCAAGCTTCACGATCCACCGCAATGTTAATGTGGAAGTCGGCGGCTTCCGCAAGCGGAGAGTGCGGATTGCCTGTCATGGCAATGATGCGGACGTTCAAACGGCGGATGACGGGAAGAATCGCGAGAAGTTCTTCGCTTGTTCCAGAATTCGACAGAGCAATAATGACATCACCATTCACAATCATGCCTAAATCGCCATGACTGGCTTCACCCGGATGCAAGAAAAAGGCTGGTGTGCCCGTGCTCGCCAATGTTGCGGCGATTTTATTTCCAATGTGTCCCGATTTACCCATGCCCGTCACAATCACTCGACCTTTGCAGGCGAGTATGGTTTCACAGGCTTGTACGAAAGCATGATCTAAACGTGAGGGTAGGGCAGTTAGAGCCGCAATTTCAGTTTCAATGACGGCTTTTGCCAATGTAACGATGTCTTTTGCACGGTCTGTCATCTTTGGCTCCAGCAAGCATAAATGGCAGGCAAAAAAAAACCCGCCGAAGCAGGTTTTTTAAAACTTAAATTTTATTTCTTCACAGTTGGTGCCGGGAGCGAGACTCGAACTCGCACAATGTCACCATCGGCGGATTTTGAATCCGCTGCGTCTACCGATTCCGCCATCCCGGCTTGCTGTGTGAAAGAGCCGCTATTCTACCTGATTTTTTGCATTTGTCGAAAGATTTTTTTCAAAATGCTAAAATTCGTTCCCATGCAACTGAGTGACTTCTATTACGACTTACCCCCGGAGCTAATAGCCTCTGAACCTTTAGCGGAACGCACTGCGAGCCGTTTGCTCATTATGGATGGAATTGACGGTCATTTTCGTGATGGCTGTTTCACCGATGTGCAGACCCTGCTAAAGCCCGGCGACTTATTAGTATTTAATAACACGCGCGTGATTCCAGCACGTTTACACGGTCAGAAGCTTTCTGGCGGTAAAGTGGAAGTGCTGGTGGAACGTGTTTTGGATGAGCATCGTGTTCTTGCCCATATTCGTGCCAGCAAAGCCCCCAAACCCGCTACCCGTTTACGCTTAGAACAGGTGATTGATGCGCAAGTAACGGGGCGTGAAGGCGATTTATTCGCCATTACGTTTTTAAACCCTGAGCCTGTGTTGTCATTGTTAGAGCAATACGGGCACATTCCCTTACCGCCGTACATTGAGCGCGAGGATAATCTTGCCGACCGTGAGCGTTATCAGACCGTATTTGCACAAAAACCGGGGGCGGTTGCTGCACCGACAGCCGGTTTGCATTTTGATGATGCATTATTGGCACGCTTGCAAGCACAAGGCGTGGAAACAGCAGCCGTGACGTTGCACGTTGGCGCAGGGACATTTCAGCCAGTGCGTGTGCAAGATTTATCCCAACACATTATGCATGCTGAATACGTGGAAGTATCCGTAGCGGTGTGTGAGGCCGTCGCCGCTTGCAAAGCGCGTGGCGGACGTGTAGTCGCCGTTGGTACGACATCGGTGCGTAGTTTGGAGAGTGCGGCGCGTTCGGGAAGCTTACAACCGTTTTATGGCGATACCCGTTTATTCATAACGCCGGGTTATCGGTTTCAGGTTATCGACGCCATGATTACTAATTTTCATCTACCTGAATCAACTCTTTTAATGCTTGTATCAGCTTTTGTGGGGTATGAGAATCTGTTCGCTGCATATAAACATGCGATTAATCAGCAATATCGCTTTTTTAGTTATGGCGATGCCATGTTCTTGACCTATAAGCAGAATAAATAGTTATTTCGTCAATGAGTATTGTGACTTTTTTACAACTGTAAGATGATAATGCGCGGAATATGCAAGAAAAGTTTGTCAAGCATTAATTTTGCTTATTGATAAAATGCATGGCCTGTTGAGGGAGCTCACAGCGGGAAGCCCCTAGCCCGCTGAGGATGCTTATTAAGATGTGAGGACGCTCCTAGGCAACACAGGAGTTTCGTCGGAGGTTAATTATGCGAAAGGGAACTCTAAACAAGAACATTTTTCCGTTCCTCGTTGGGCTGGCAGTCTTGACAGTACCGTTGTTAACATTCGCTGCATTGCCCATGCCTGCTGATACAGCGTTGGTGTACCGTGTCAAAGGCTTTAATGCTGGTAGTGTTCTAAAGATGTACAAAGAACCGGGACAACAAGTCATCGTTAATATTCCCCATAACGCGACTTGGATTGCACGGCGTAATGCGCAAATGACGGTAGGCTCGACCGTTTGGGAAAGAATCAGTTGGGATGATCAAACCGGCTGGGTGATTTCCGATGCGTTAGAAGAAGATACCATTGCCACCACCACCGCGAATGCACGGCGTCAATGCCTCGCAAACCCTGCCATTCACGATAAAGAATGTTGTGGTTATCCCGAAGCTGCGAAAGGTGGTTTGTTCCAATCCATCCCCGTTTATACCGTCACTGGTCTTGCGGCTGGCGAAAGTTTAATGATGTACGTGGATCATGGTGACAAGGCCATTGCGGTGGAATTGCCCCATAATGCACGCGGCATTGTGAAACTGGGTCAACGTGCGGTTGCCGGTAGCTTTGCGATGGAACGAGTGCGTTGGGCAGGTCAGAATGGTTGGGTGGATGCAGCAAAGCTGCAATACGATGGTGATACCACTAAAGCTGGTGATGCTAAGCGGCAAAAATGCGGTGGTGTATCCGGCGGTGTCGCTTTTAAAGATTCTGACGTGGTGTGTTTACCTGCCCCTATCATTAAACGTTTACAAGAGTCTGGGGCATTGGATGCCGAGACAGTTAAACAATTGCTGGAGCAAAGCAAGAAATAGCTTGAAACGCGAGGAAGTTATTGCTTGATAATCCCGACCTACGCTTTATCGCAATGGGTCGGGATTTTTAGCCTGCGTAGTGCCGTAATGAATATTAGAATGAATGCTTTTCACACGCTTCTAAGGTGTTTTGCATGAGCATGGCGACGGTCATTGGCCCGACACCACCCGGCACTGGCGTGATCCACGCTGCACGTTCGGCGGCAGCGGCAAATTCCACATCCCCCACTAAACGCCCGTCAGCTAAGCGGTTAATGCCCACGTCAATCACGGTTGCACCTGCTTTAATCCATTCGCCTTTCACTAAACCCGGTTTACCCACAGCCGCAATGACAATATCGGCTTGACGCACGAGATCAGCCGTCAATGTGCCACTAAAACGGTGGGTAATGCTGACGGTTGCACCCGCGAGTAGTAATTCCAATGCCATTGGGCGACCAACAATATTGGATGCACCCACAATCACCGCATGACGACCTTTGAACACTTCACCAGTACTTTCCAGCAAACGCATCACACCATATGGGGTGCAGGGGCGCAGGCTGGGAATGCGTAAGGTGAGTCGTCCGACATTGGTAGGGTGAAAACCATCCACGTCTTTGCTGGGGCTGATTTGTTCAATAATCAGTGAAGCATCCAAGTGTGCGGGTAGTGGTAATTGCACCAAAATGCCGTCGATTTGCGGGTCGTGGTTGAGTTCCTTGATTAACTCAATCAACTCGTGTTGCGTGGTGTTGGCAGGTAAATCATAAGAACGCGACAGAATGCCCACTTCATCACAGGCTTTGCGCTTATGATTAACATACACTTGTGAGGCGGGGTCTGAACCAATCAGAATCACGGCAAGGCCGGGCTGGCGTTTGCCGTGTGGTAAGCGGGCTTCGATGCGTTGTTTGACGCTGGCGCGAACATCGGCAGCAACTTTTTTTCCGTCAATAATTTGGGCTGTCATGGCATTTCCGTCAACAGGAAAGAGAAAAGCGCGTATTGTCGCATGTTCACTAGGGCTATGCCACGCCGCTTAATCGCCGTAAACCTTACGTTTTAAGCCGCTGTGATTAATGATCATAACCGAAATTTCCTCAATTGAAGTGGAAGTCGTATCGAGGCTCGGAATTTTCTCACGCCGATACAAGCTTTCCTGCCATTGCACTTCTTGCTGACATTGACTCAACGAAGCATAGCGGCTATTCGGGCGGCGTTCTTGGCGAATTTTGTGCAATTGTTCCGCTGAAATGCTCAAGCCAAACAGCTTGTGCCGATAAGCGCGAAGCCCCACGGGTAACGACATGGAATCCATGTCCTCTTCTGTGAGCGGGTAATTAGCAGCGGAAATGCCGTACTGCATGGCTAGGTACAAGCAGGTTGGCGTTTTGCCGGACCGCGAAACCCCGACCAGAATAATGTCCGCTTCGGCAAAGTCTTTGGTGCTGATGCCATCGTCATTGCTGAGCGTGTAATTGATTGCCGAAATGCGTTTGGTATACGACGTATTGTCATGCAAACCGTGGGAACGCCCGATCTGGTGCGTGGATAATTGCCCCAGTTCTTGTTCCATGCGATTAATAAACGCGCCAAAAAAGTCAAAAAACAGGCAGTTGGCAGTTTCAATCCACTGGCGTTCTTCCGCTTGTACCAAAGTGCTGAATACCAACGGTAAGCAACCATCCATTTGTGCTGCTTGGTTGATTTCTTCAGCCGCTGCTTGGGCTTTGGCTTCGGAATCGAGGAAGGGAATGCTAACGCGATGCCAACTAATACCGTCGAACTGGGTCAACAAACTGTTGCCCAGCCCTTCAACGGTAATCCCAGTACGGTCGGACAGGTAAAATACCGTCCGACGTTTTTGTCCATTACCGACTGTCATGGTTTACGCCTTCGCGTCGTCTAAAGTAGCAAGGTGTAACCAGGTATCCACCACGGTATCCGGGTTCAGGGAAATGCTGCTGATGCCTTGTTCATGCAACCACACCGCAAAATCGGGGTAGTCGGATGGCCCTTGACCACAAATACCGACGTATTTGCCTTGTTTTTTGCACGCTTCGATGGCCATTTTCAGCAGTTTTTTCACCGCTGGATTGCGCTCGTCGAACAGGTGGGCAATCAAGCCGGAGTCACGGTCTAAACCTAATGACAATTGCGTCATGTCGTTTGAACCAATGGAGAAGCCGTCGAAGTATTCGAGGAATTCTTCTGCCAATACCGCATTGGAGGGGATTTCGCACATCATGATCAAACGCAAACCGTTTTCGCCACGTTTAATGCCTTGCGTTGCCAGCAATTCAGTGACTTGTTGCGCTTCTTCCAAAGTACGGCAGAACGGAATCATCACTTCAACGTTGGTTAAGCCCATTTCATTACGCACTTTACGTAACGCGCGGCATTCCAGTTCAAAGCAATCGCGGAATGATGCGGATAAGTAGCGGGAAACGCCACGGTAGCCGATCATCGGGTTTTCTTCGTGCGGTTCGTAACGATCACCCGCTAACAAGTTAGCGTATTCGTTCGACTTGAAGTCCGACATGCGCACAATGACTTTGTGGGGTGCGTAGGCTGCTGCTAAAGTCGCAATGCCTTCGACCAGTTTTTCCACATAAAAGTCGATTGGCGAAGCATAACCCGCGATTTTCTTACCGATTTGGCTGCGTAAATCGTTCGGCAGTTTGTCGAATTCCAACAACGCTTTCGGGTGAATGCCGATGGTGTTGTTGATAATGAATTCCAAACGCGCCAAACCGATACCGTCATTCGGTAAACGCGAGAAGGCGAATGCGCGGGAAGGGTTGCCGACGTTCATCATGATTTTGACGGACAGTTCTGGCAGGTTGCCGGTGTCGGCTTTGCGGCATTCAAACGGCAGGATACCGCTGTAAATAAAGCCCGTGTCGCCTTCCGCGCAAGAAACGGTTACTTCGTCGCCGTCTTTAATGCGTTGGGTGGCATCGCCACAACCCACCACCGCTGGAATGCCCATTTCACGGGCAATAATCGCCGCGTGGCAAGTACGACCACCACGGTTGGTAACGATAGCCGATGCGCGTTTCATGATCGGTTCCCAGTCTGGGTCGGTCATGTCGGTGACTAACACATCGCCTTCTTGTACGTCGTGCATTTGATCAATGCTCATGACTAAACGTGCACGGCCTTGACCAATTTTTTGCCCAATGGAACGACCTTCCGCCAAGATTGCTCCTTTGGCTTTCAATTGGTAGCGTTCAATAATGGTGGCAGAAGCGCGGCTTTCCACCGTTTCTGGGCGGGCTTGCACGATGTACAGTTTGCCATCGCCACCATCGAGTGCCCATTCGATGTCCATTGGACGCGCGTAGTGCTTTTCGATGATCAAGGCTTGGCGAGCTAAGGATTCAACTTGTTCGTCAGTTAAGCAAAAACGTTGACGGCGTTCGGCATCGACTTCGCGGGTCAATGTCGCTTTATTGTGCGCGTCACCTGCGGTAGCGGCATACACCATTTCAATGGCTTTACCACCCAATCGGCGTGACAGAATTGCCGGGCGACCCGCGTCGATATTGGGTTTGTAAACGTAGAATTCGTCGGGGTTAACCGCGCCTTGTACCACGGTTTCGCCCAAGCCATACGCGCCTGTGACGAATACCGCTTCACGGAAGCCGGATTCAGTATCGAGTGTGAACATAACACCGCTTGCGCCGATGTCACTGCGTACCATTTTTTGTACGCCAGCCGACAGGAACACTTTGTCATGCTCGAAATTTTGATGCACGCGGTAGGCAATCGCCCGGTCATTGTATAAAGATGCGAACACTTCTTTGATGGCGGCAATGACATTATCCAAACCGCGTACATTGAGGAAGGTTTCTTGTTGACCCGCGAAGGATGCATCCGGTAAGTCTTCAGCCGTTGCGGAAGAACGCACTGCGAAAGAGGCGGTATCGCCAGAACCTTCCGCTAAAACTTGGTAAGCCGCTGTGACCGCATCCAACAAGTGGGTGGGCAGTGGCGCATCCATTAACCAAGCACGAATGGTTTTACCCGCAGCAGTCAGGGCATGAATGTCATCAACATCTAGGGAGTTTAGCAGGGCATTGATGCGGTCAGACAAGCCATCAGCGTGAATAAAGTCTTGATATGCAAGCGTGGTAGTGGCAAATCCATTTGGTACGCTAACACCAACGTTTGCGAGATTGCTGATCATTTCACCAAGTGAAGCGTTTTTACCGCCGACGATGCCGACATCGTGCATCCCCAACTGATTAAACCAAAGAATATAATCTGCCATCGTCAAATGCTCCTGAATCGAAAATGGAAACGGTTAAATCTGTATTCTGTCGATCAATGTGTGGTCAGGGTTGTTATTGTGTGGTTAAGGGGTCATTAGTTCCACGGAGGGAGGCGGGGATAAAAGAGCGGCGTCCCTAAGAAACGCCGCAAGCACCACAGTTAGCATGAGATAAACACTCAACAGCATTTAGCGTGAATGTTTAGCTGGCGCGTAAGATACCGAAAAAGCAGAATATAAAAAAATCAATTGTTTCAATTATTACTATTGTATTGCACAATAATGAAATAACTCGGAGGACAAAAATACGTGGCAATGCACTACTACAAGCAGACGCGTTACAAATTGTTGCGCACTTTTTGCGTGGTTGCGCAGAAAGAGAATATTACCCATGCGGCTGAACAGTTACACATAAGCCAGCCGACGGTTTCTCTGCAAATACAAGCACTTGAGCGGGAAATGGGCGAAAAACTGCTAGAACGGCGTGGCCCTAGTGTGCGCTTAACTCCTGAAGGAAAGATTCTTTATCAACTGGTGCAACCCATTGCTGCGGGTATTGATTCACTCAAAGAAACTTTCGCTGCCAATCTGGGTAAGATGGAAAAAGGCGAATTGAATATTGCGGCGGGGCAATCCACTGCGCTGTATGTATTACCGCAATACCTTAAACGCTTTAACGAGGCTTATCCCGGTATTCGCATTAACTTGCACAATGTGGCTGGGCAAAGTGGCATGAAAATGCTATTGGAAGATCAAGTCGATTTAGCCATTGGCCCGTTATTGCAAATTCCCGATAGTATTATTTACCGACCCTTTGCCTCTTTTGGTTCTATTTTAATTACGCCAGAACATCATCCTTTAGCTGGTGCAGGGCAAATTACCCTGCATGACATTAGTCCCTATGGTTTAATTTTACCGCCGCGTAATATGAGTACTTGGCGCATGGTGGATACCATATTCCGTCAATACGAAGTGCCTTATTCCGTTTCAATGGAGGCGGGTGGCTGGGAAATTGTTAAGAAATACGTGGAGTTAGGTTTAGGGATTTCCATTGTAACGGAAGTTTGTTTGACGGGGCATGAGCGCATTATGTCAATGCCATTGAATGACTTTTTCCCGCCCCGAACTTATGGTTTGATTGTGCGACGCGGTAAGTTCTTTACCCCACAGGCCAAACGTTTTATTGAAATGTTCGATGAACATTTCTTTACAGACGATTTTTAAGTTTTCAATCACAGTTATTCAGTCATGGCGATGGTTTATTATTTATTTTGTATTTGATACATCGCCATTACGATAAATTAGCTGGACTAGCCACACCCAATGGATGCGTGTAAACATTATGGACGTGTGGTACGGGATAAGCTTGGGCAATTTCCTGCATGTTTTGGCTTACCATGCCATATTTAGCCTTTAAATTCAGGTAATGTTCGAGCACTTGTTCAAGCCGTTGCATGTTTTCCGTTAATTGCACGCCGAAATCTTCTGGATGCCACCACAAATGAAACACTTCATTTTGTTGTGCGGCATGGGTCATGCTCTGCATAATGCGTTTAATGCGCCCCGTATTGAGTGTGGCAGCAGAATCAAAAGGGTTGAAAAATCGGCTGGCAGGAATATTAATGATGGGGTGTTCTAATTGCCGTACAACCGACGGTTTAAAGGTATGGTGTCCGGTTAAATTATAAAGTGAATCAAGAAAACGTAATCCGCGTTTAAACGGGTAAAGTGCATTACGTTTTGCGGGTAAATTGTAAATGAAACTAGCGGGATTGCCACGAAATGCTTGAATACCTTGTTGTGACAAAGGTTCGATGTAAGTGGCGCAATATTGTTGACGTGGAAAAACATGGCTTTTTAGCGCAATGCCAAAGCGGGTTGCAATATTTTTAGCGGCTTGCACATCTGCCGTGAAGCTTTCTAGCGTTGCACCTGTTGCCCCAATGTTAAAATGTGAAAACGAGTGCGAAGCAATTTCTTGCCCTGCATAACGCTGAATTGCTTGGATTAATTGTGGGGCATAGTAATAAGGAATTAAATCAGGGTGACGTTCCGTATTGGGTAAATACAAAAAAGGGTTTAAACGCCGATCATGATATTGCGGCAAAATACTGGGTAAATGGTAACGTAATTCCGCAGTATCACGGAAAAAAACCAAACCGACCACTGCCCACGTCGCGTGAATATTGGCTTGTTGGAATGCCGTTAACAAAGCCGGAATGGCTTGATACACACCTTGTAAACGTGTTTGACACGCGCTGAAAGGCTGGCGATTACGCATTCCCCAATACAGCGCGAAATCCAATGAAATGGCAAAAGTACCACCTGACATTTATCCTCCTCGGTATCGACAATTAAACGTGCTAACCGGCATTTTGGTAGGCTTGTAATGTTGTTTCGATGACTTGTTTAACACTGAATGCTTTTTCAACTAAATGCCTACCTGCAAAACCCATGCGTTCACGTTTATGCGGGGTACGTAATAATATTTCAATGCTTGCCGCGAGGGCGATACTGTTGTGCGGTTCAACCAATAAACCATTGTATTGATGGGCGGTGATTTCCCGACAACCTGCAATGTCGCTGGTGATGATGGCGCGTCCACAAGCGGCGGCTTCGAGCAGTTCTTGGGGGACACCTTCGTGGTAGTGCGTCGGCAGGCAGACAATATTGGCTTGAGGCAAGACGACAGCCATATCGTTTTTTTGTCCCCACCATTCAATGTCACCATTTTTCATCCAGCTTGTGAGTTCCGTAAGGCTAATCGCATCATGGCTAAAAGGGCTATCGCCAACGAGAACAAAACGAGCGGGCAAGCCCTTTGCTCGAATAATGCGTGCCGCTTCCACAAATTCGCGCACCCCTTTGGCGATTAATAAGCGGGAAGCGAACATGACGACGGGTATGCCCGCAGGTTCGGGGTGAAAGCCAAATTGCTGAAGATTAATCGTTGGTGCGTGCTTGACCGCCTTATGCGCAACCACCCGCGAACGGCGAAGGAGGCGGAAACGGGCGAATAAGCCCACCGTCTCCCGCGTTTGCGTATAGCCAGACAACATGGCGGCAATGCCACCGTAAAAAATCGCTTTTACCGCAATGTGATGGATGAGATCGGGGCGTACTTGCCGGTACAAACGGTGCAGGTTGGCAATCGTGCGTAATTCTTGCAAAAGAGGCTGGTCGCTGCGTTGTAGGGTAATACGGTGGTAAGTCATACCCTGTTCTTGAATCTGTAAAGCAGCGATGTCATCTTCTTGTTCTGGCATGGCAACGTGAATGGCATAACCGGCGCATTGGGCGGCGATGGCCAATGGCAAGCGATGGGATAAGAAAAAGTAGGCATCATTCCCCACAAACAACAGACTTTTCATGCTGTACGCCTCACGCTGCCAATGCTTGCATCAGGGGTTGCCGCTGCTGTTCATGCCATGCTTGGAACATCAACACATCCCACAAATCCTGTTGCCAGTTATGTGTACCTGCAAGGTGTTCGCGCCATTTCTTTTGAATCGGCTCAGGGTCGAGGAAACCTTCTTGTTGTAAACGTGAGGGGGCAAGTAATGGTTCAGCCCAATCGCGTAAATTGCTGCGCAACCATGTACCCAAGGGAACGCTAGGGTTTTGTTGCGGACGGTCGATCAAGGCTGGTGGTACGTAGTGATGTAAAATCTGGCGCAGAATCCACTTGCCTTGCCCTTGACGCATTTTGAGGTGTAAAGGCAATTGCCATGCCATTTCCACCACACGATGATCAAGAAATGGCGCACGGGTTTCAAGGCTTGCTCCTATTGCGCCGCGCTCAACTTTGGTCAGAATGTCTCCCGATAGGTAATTTATGGTATCCATGTACATCATGCGTTCGGGGAAACTGAGTCCTGTGGGTAATTGGCTTGGCACGGGGTCGTAGCCATTGTGCACACCCAACACGAACTCTTCAGGGTGCTGCCAATGTGAAATCAAGCAACGGTAAATGTCTTCGGGGGTTTTCGCCCGCAACACACTTGATACATTACGCAGCTTTTCTTGTGAATTACTAACACGTAGGCGATTGGGCAGGGCATTCATGAATGGTTGGAGGCGTTTATCCCATGGTTGTGTACTCCAACGCTTTAACGTTTTCGCCAAACCATTGCGCATGAGATAGGGTAGGTAGTGCAAATGTTGCCACACTGATTGGGCGTAAGCATAACGTTTGTAACCGCCGAATAACTCATCAGCTCCCTCACCAGACAAACTCACCGTGACGCGCGTGCGGGCGAGTTGTGCCGCTAATAAAGTCGGAATTTGCGCCATGTCGGAAAATGGCTCGTCAAATAAGCTCGGCAATTGGGCAATAGCATCTTTGACATCAACGCTATTGGCAACGAATTCGGTGTGTTCTGTGCCCAAATGTTTAGCGATGGCGCGGGCAGGAGGAGCTTCGTTAAGGGCTGTATCTTCGTAACCAATGGTGAATGTTTTGACCGGTAAGTTGGATTGATTCTGCATCAATGCAACGATCAAGGCGGAGTCCACACCTCCCGACAAGAATGCGCCAAGTGGTACATCTGCTAACATTTGTTGACGGACAGCATGGCGTAACAAGGCTTCAAGGGTGTGGGTGTGTTCGGCATCCGTGCGGGTTGGGCGTTCGATTTCGGGTTGAATGTGTTCAGCCAATGACCAGTATGCAGCAATGCGTGGTTCGCTACCGGTACGATGCTGTGGGGTAATTTGCAACATCTGACCGGGGGCCAGTTTGTAAATCCCTTGGTAGATTGTTAACGGAGCGGGGATGTAACTCAGGCGTAATTGGCTGGCAATGGCTTCACGGTTAATGGTTGCCGTCCAATCTGGGTGGGCGCGGAGGGCTTTGAGTTCCGAACCAAATAAAAAATGCTTGCCTACCCAGCCATAATACAACGGTTTTTCACCCATGCGATCACGCGCCAAGGTAAGGCGTTGCGTGTGATTGTCCCACACTGCTAGCGCGAACATGCCAACACAAGCTTGTAAGGCACGGCGAACACCCCAATGCATGATGGCAGCCAACAACGTTTCGGTATCCGATGTGCCACGCCACGCGCTATAACCCGCTTTGCCTAATTGGCGGCGTAAGGTGTGGTGATTGTATATTTTGCCATCACACACGACATGGTAACGCTGATTGGGGGAAGTCATCGGTTGATGACCTTCCGCAGACAATTCCAGCGTGGCAAGGCGACGATGCCCTAGTGCAATACCAGCATCGCTGTCTACCCAATACCCGCTGTCATTGGGACCCCGGTGGTTCAGGGTGTTGGTCATCTTGCGCAGGTTGTCCAGCATATTGGTCTGCGTTCGTCGATTCGCTAGGGAATAAAACCCCGTTAGTCCGCACATTTACTAACTCCTTGTAAATATCTTGGTACTGCGCAGTAACGCGGTGAATGCTGTAATGTTGTTGAATACGTTCAGCAGCACGTTGCCCCAATTCCTTGCGCCAGATCTCCCCCGCTTGCATCCACTCTAACCATGCAAACGCCAACTTGGAGGGGGATGGTTCAGGCATTACTCGTCCGGTATTGCCGATAATGCGAGCAATATCACCAACATCCGTGGTAATACACGGCACACCACAAGCCATCGCCTCACCCACAACATGGGGAAAGGCTTCACGTTCTGAGGTTAGGGAGAAAATATCCATTGCATTTAAAATGGCAGGCATGTCTTTGCGTTCGCCTAATAAATGCAGATTGGTGTGCAAACCGTGTTTTGCACACTGTTCGGCTAATGGTAGGTTTTTAGCGGTGATATTGCGTCCAGCCAGTATAAAATGCACTGTCGGATAATGTTGGTGAATAAAACTTGCTGCCGCTAAAAATAATTCGTGGTTTTTGCTTGGGTGATAATGGGCAACCATGCCAATAACCACAGCATCTGGGGGAATATTCAGTTCTTGGCGAACCCCTTCACGGCTGGGGGCGTTCGCGCAAAATAATTGTGTGTCAAAACCGTTAGGAATAACGTTAGTGCGTGCAGTCATATAACCCATTGCCTCATGTTGTCGTGCGCTAGCGTAAGCGTTGTAAATAATGTAGCTAGGCTTTTTAGATAAGCGAGCGCACCATTGAATAATGTGGCGCGTGGTAAAAGATTCCTGCTGTAAGTCATAAACCCCTTGGTGAATATTCCACACCAATGGATAACGATCACCTAATAAACGATTGGCTAATGTAGCGGCTAAATTGCCGTGATACATCCAGCCTTGAATCACATCGGGTTTTAATTGGCGCAAGCGTTGTGCTAAACGCAAAACGTGCCAACTTGAACCTAAACTTCGCTTCATGTTTAAGTAATGCACGGGAATGTTGAGTGCAATCCAGTGTTCATCTAACTCCACCTCCGCATCGAGCACAATGACAATCGGATCAAATTGTTCGCGATCAATTTGGGCTAATAGCCTGTATAACAGTATTGCCGCCCCATCCGTGGCAAGGCAGGTAATAATGTGTACAACACGCTGGTGAGTTGTAGATACTTTTCGAGACATAAGCGCATGATTCCTCCAGCAATGCGTTGATGCTGGCACACAGATGCTTTATGTCCCTAGTGAAGGCAGGATGGAGTGGTTTATTTGTCGGATGAAACGCCAGCAATTCTAATTACTGGCGTGTGAATTGGCTGGCAACGCTTAAGAAGCGTGTTTTACGTATAATTCTTTGTCGGCGCTGTTATTAGCAGGCGTGAGGCTGAAGACCCATTCTTCAATATTCAGGTAGCCATTGGCATTGTAATCTTTGGTGGAATCTGCCTTGTTGGGGTTCATGTCGTGTGCGGTTTCCCATGCATCGGGGATGCCATCATTATCACGGTCATTAGCGGGTGTACCTTGATTATAGTGCGGCCAACCGCCTGCATTCTTATCGCAATTCATGATCCATACGCGGTCTTTGGCATCCACACAATGCGGGATAACACCTGTGTGTTGCGTGACATCTTTAATGGCTTGGTTATCGATGCTATCGGGTTTGGGCAAGGTTGCACCGACATCGCTCAGCACTTTGCTGACCAATACTTGGGCTTTATAAGTGGTAAGCGCGGGAGCTGAAAAGCGTTCGCTTTGTTCCCAATCGCTGTCCTTTTTCCACCCCGTGAAATCCAAACCCACGGGTAATGGTTCGGGCTGATCCGGGTCACGAATGCTGAGGTTTTCTTCTAAATACAACTTAGTTTTTTTACCATTGTTGCGAGCACTTAATTCAGCCACACCTTGTGCAGAGTTTTCCCCTGTGATGTATAAATTCTGCACCATATTAACTTGCATATCGCCATTAGTGCTGGTGATTTCCGCACCATTTAGCCCCCAGTTGTACACCAGATTATTCACCACATCGACCACGCCTTTCGCCATCTCAATACGGGGATTGCGTTCTTGGCTATGAACCAACAGGTTGTGGTGGAAGCTAATGGAATGCGCTCCGGCTGAACCCAGTAACGTGCCACGACTGGCGGGCCCTTCTTTATTCGAGCCATTGTACAAACTAGGGCCAATAATGCTGTGGCTAATGGTTAGGTCGTGCGCATCGTACAAGGTGGAAAGCAGCGCACTCGTTCCCCATGAAAATGAGCAATGATCCAGCACTACATTGTAAGTGCGCTGACCATCGGTTTTGCCTTCCGCGCCTTTGATGCTGAGAGCATCCCGACAACAACTCAGTTCGTCCGCCGCACCCGCCCGGAAACGCAGGTGTTGTATCACCACATCGTGCGTGGCAATGGTAAACGGTTCGCGCTGGATAGACGCTTCACCCGTGATCATAATGCCGTCGCCGGGTGCAGTTTGCCCATAAATGCTAATAAACGGATGGCTAATGGTGAGGTTGGTTTTTAATTTAATCGTCCCACCTGTGGTAAAAATCACAATGCGTGGTTGATCCATCTCCACACAATCTCGTAAGCTCCCCTTCCCACTGTCGTCTAAGTTGGTTACTTTACAAACAATTCCACCGCGTCCACCGGGTGTTTCAATGCCGAATCCTTCAGCACCGGGGAACACGGGTAAAGCCTGCACCGTGGTTGCTAGGCATGAGAGAAAAATCAGCAGGATACGTAACATACACTTAACCTGTCACAATTCATTCCCACGAAGCGTAGTATACAAAAAACACTTGTGTCTATGGTTTGTGTTGTTTTTCTGAGACAAATGCCGAGAATATTTTTATGCTAGAAGCCCGAACTTTACTCCTCGAAATCTATGCGGCGGGTCTGGCTGCGGTACACGGCGAGCAAGCGGTGTACCAAGTACTTGTGGTAAAAGGGCAACGCCAGCCCACACATGTGGTTGCAATTGGCAAGGCAGCGGAAGCCATGTTTGGTGGGGCAATGCGTTATTTTCACAACGATTTATCATCGAATTTACAAAGCAGTCTAATTATTACGAAACACGGGCATATCAGTGCGAGCTTTGTGGCAGCGGTGTCAGGGGTTAGCGATCAGGTGCAAGTGCTGGAAGCGGCTCACCCCGTGCCGGATGCGTCCTCACTGCAAGCCGGACAAGCTCTGTTGAACTATTTAGCACAACTGCCTGAACAAGCTAACCTCTTGTTTTTACTATCAGGTGGTGCGTCAAGTTTGGTGGAAGTATTAGCCGATGATTGGTCATTAGAAAAATTACAGGCAAAAACCCAAGAGCTACTCGCGAATGGTTCGAGCATTAGTGAAATCAATGCCATGCGCCGCCAATTATCCTGCATCAAGGGTGGAAAATTGTGGCAATACCTTGGTCAACAGCGCGTTGATTGCTTGCTGATTTCGGATGTTCCCGCTGATGATCCGCACATTATTGGTTCAGGGTTGTTATTTCCGCCACCATCAGGCGCAGACTTTGCGTGGCAAATCGTCGCAAGTAATCAGCAAATGTTGCAAGCAATGGCACAAGCGGCAAGGGATGTCGGTCAATCCGTTACCATTATGCCCGACTTTCTGGAGAACGATGCTGTAACCGCCGCGCGAACTTGCATTCAACACCTGCAAGACAGTCCGGCGGGGCTGTATTTGTGGGGCGGCGAAACCACGGTTGTATTACCCGACAACGCAGGGCATGGCGGGCGTAATCAACATTTCGCCCTTGCCGCCGCGCTCGAAATTGCCGCACAAATCACGGATGACACCGCTGCAAACTTGTACTTACTCGCGGCAGGTAGCGACGGCACGGATGGCGCAACCGACGATGCAGGCGCATTAATCGACCGCGATACCTGCCAGCGCGGCAAAGATGAAAACCTTGACCCCATTGCTTGTTTACAAAATGCCGATAGCGGAACATTCCTCGCCGCTGGTGGCGACCTGATTCACACGGGCGCGACGGGCACGAATGTCATGGATGTGGTGATAGGGTTGAAATTGTGAGTTGTCGACCAAATCCTGCTATGCTTACTAAAACTCGCAATTTTCGTCAAAAAATGATGAAAATTGGCATTTAATTAGCACTTGATAAGGTTATCGTTATGTTAGTGGAATTTTCCGTTACCAATTTTCGCTCGATTCGCGACAAACAAACCTTAAGCATGGTGAAAGGCAAAGGTCACGAACACGAAGCCACCCACACTTTCAAACCCACCGCGCCGGGCAGCGAAACGCTGCTCAAATCTGCCGCGATTTATGGCGCGAATGCAGCCGGAAAATCCAACATCATCAAAGCCATTTCCACCATGCGCAAGATGGTGGTTGATCCTTATAATCCGTATGAGGAAATGGGGGATGGTGAATTTGTTCTTGTTGGCATTCAGGAGTACGAACCATTTAAGTTTGTAGAGAGAAATATTCTCGATGATTACATACCAACAGAGTTTGAAGTGGTTTTCATAAAAGACAGGATACGGTATCAATACGGTTTTTCTTTTGACATGGAGAAAGTCATTGATGAGTGGTTATTTGCTTACCCATCAGGGCGTGCACAACGTTGGTTTGAACGGGAGTACCAACAAGATACAGCCAATTATGAGTGGAGTTTCAGTAGTTCTCTAGCAGGAGATAAGCAATTTTGGGCAAAAGCCACCAACGAATATGAGCTATTTCTATGGAAAGCAAACAATATTAAGCAGTTAGATAATGTGCGGGCTTGGTTTCGTGAAGATATAGTAGAGTTGGATAATTTATCTGTGCAACAGTTTAATGACGAAAATGCTTTAAAAAGTATTGTAAAACTTTTGCTAAATAATAAAGAAAACTTTGAGCATAAGTTAAATAAAGTACTTTGTGATTTAGATACTAAGGTCGAAAGCTTGAGTATTGTCGATGCTACACCGATTGCTATTGATTTGGAGGCTCTGAAAAAATTAACTATTAAGGCTGGTGATAGGGGGGGAGGCAATAATGAAAAACCAGTGAGTGTTAAAGCATTTGTAAAAGATAGAAAATATCGTGTGTATGCAGATCATTACATTGATAATCACTATTACAATTTAGACTTCGTAGAAGAGTCAGAAGGAACTAAACGCCTAGTTTGGTTAGTAGTGCGTTTACTTGCTTTATTGGAAAAAGAAAAGTTAATTATTATTGATGAGTTAAATAATAGTTTCCATCCATTATTAGTGCGTTATTTGATTGGTTTGTTCCATTCGCCAGATTATAACCAGAAAAATGCACAGTTAATATTCACAACACATGAAACCTCTGTCCTAGATCAAGAGGTCTTTCGGCGTGATCAGGTCTGGTTCTGTGAAAAAGGCAATGATCAGGCAACGCGCTTATTTGCTTTGTTAGATTTCAAGCCGCGTAAGGGCTATGAAAATCTTGAGGCGGCTTACTTGGCAGGTCGTTATGGTGCTGTTCCTTTGATTAACACGCTGTAAGGACGGATTGAGCAATGCCACCAAGGAAAGCGAAGCAAGCAAAAGATACACAACGGCGCGGGCAAGCAAGCAAATCAGCAGGCCAAACCGTACTGATTGTTTGCGAAGGTACGAAGACCGAGTTGAATTATTTTAAAGAATTGCGTCAGTATTATAATTTGCAGGCAGTTCATACTGTTGATGTGACATCTGGTAGCTCTGGACGCAACGCGAAAAATATTTTGTTGGATGCAAAAAAACGCTATAAGGTTTCCAAAGAAAAAGGCGATCCCTATGACCATATTTACTGTGTATTTGATCGTGATGATGAGTACGGTGCAAATGCGGGTTTTCGTGATGTAGTGAATGAAATTAGGAAAACGAAAGATTTCTACGCGGCTTATTCGATTCCTTCCTTTGAGTTTTGGTTGTTGTTACATTTTACTTATACGCGCCAATGTTTTGAAAGTTCACAGCAAGTTTTCGAGAAGCTGCAAAAGCATTATAAAGCTTACCAGAAAAACCACACAAGTTTGTTTAGGGAATTAGAGGTTCATTTAGATAATGCATTGGATCATGCGGATCGTTGTTTGCAAGAGGTAAAAGATTGCGATGAACATAATCCTTCGACAATGGTGCATGAGTTAGTGCGTTTTTTACAGAAGTTACGCAATGAAAAATAATCTTTACAGTAAAACGTATGCTTGTTTAATGGAGCAGGATGTCGAGCGCAAATTAGCGGTGGCAACGCAGTTATACGCGGATTGGCAGGCAGGTTTATTAGTGCGGGAAATATTAAGCGAATGCCCGGTGTTAGCTGTTCCTGTTGCTGGTCGTCCGGTAAAGCCGGAGTTAGTGCATCCTAAACAGGTAAAACAACGTAAGTTATCAACGCTGGAAGGGCGTAAAGCCTTATTACATGCGGTGGCGCACATTGAATTCAATGCGATTAATTTGGCGTTGGATGCGGTTTATCGTTTTCGTGATATGCCGGATGCGTATTACGGCGATTGGTTGCAGGTCGCGGCGGAAGAGGCGTATCACTTTGGTTTGGTGCGTGCGCGTTTGCGCGAATTGGGCGGCGATTATGGCGATTTGCCTGCGCATAATGGTTTGTGGGAACAGGCTTGTAAAACCGATTATGACGTGATGGTGCGCATGGCGTTAGTGCCGCGTGTGTTGGAAGCGCGAGGTTTGGATGTTACTCCTAGCATGATGGCGCGTTTGCGTGAGGTGAATGATTTGCCAACCGTGGGGATTTTGGAAATCATTTTGCGCGATGAAATTGGGCATGTGCGCATTGGTTCGCGTTGGTATCGGCATTGTTGTGAGCAGCGTGGTTTAGAGCCGGAAGCAACGTTTCGGCAGTTGTTACGTGAGGTGTTGCAAGCCCCGTTACGCAGCCCCTTGTTTACCGAAGCACGTTTGCAAGCGGGCTTTACAGCAGCAGAATTGGAAGAATTGTTAGCAATGGAACGCTCGTGGGATGCCACGCCTTCTTGTTAAAACGGGATTATTCATAAATAAAAATTATTTGTAGTTTTTCCATTCGTCAGGTAGTCATAGCCGTTTCTGTACTGTGCTAGGGCTTTAGTGCAGTGTTTCGGGCAGATTATGCGAAAGCATTCTATATTAAACCTTACGATATTCGGTTGGTGTTGCTATCTAATGAAAAAAATGAACCACAAAGCTTGGTCGGTAATGCTGTTGATTTGTATTGCCTACCTTCCATTTACACTCCACGCGGGTGAAGCGCGTAGTTGCGGTCAGTTCTCAGCAAAAACGCTAAATAAAAAAGCTGATCCTTACAGTAAAATCATCGAAAAAGCGGCGAAAAAATACGATGTCGATGCGGCTTTAATCAAATCGGTGATTGCATCGGAAAGCTGTTTCCGCGAAATGGTGACTTCATGCAAAGGTGCGGCAGGTTTGATGCAATTAATGCCAGCGACTGCTGAAGATCTTGGCGTATTCGATATTTATGATCCGAAAGAGAACATTGATGCTGGTACACGTTATTTGGCTAGGTTGCTCAAACGTTATGACGGCAGTGTGACCCACGCGATTGCGGCTTATAACGCGGGCGAAGGGCGCATTGAGCGTGATGCTCCAGTGACGATCACTTTCAAAGAAACGCGCGGCTATATTACCAATGTGTTGACCGCGTTAACCAAGTTGGAAAGCCCGCAACCGACAAATGCGGATGGGTATGGCAAAGCGCAATTGTTGTTAGCGGATTGGCAGTATGCTGAGGAAGTGTATCACGCAGCTTTGCGTGGTGAAGTATTACCACCCACGCGACCAACCGAGACAACACCGGATGCGATGCAGCCACAGCTTATGTTAGCCATGTTGCAACAACCGACTAATACGCAAGCATCCACGCCAGCCGCGACTTTACTGCCTACAAGTGTTGGTGCGAGTCCGACAGCGGGTAATGCGCAACTGATGTCAGCAACTTTGTTAACTGAGACACCGATGCCAGTGCAAACAGAAGTGCAGGCAGCAACGCAAATAGCAGCACCTGTTGGTTTAGCGGATTGCCAACATCTGCCGAAAAGTTTAACGCGGCACACGCAACAGCAAGGTAGCGGGCGTTATAGTGCATTTTTTTACACAGTACGCAATGCGGAAACTTTGCAGCAAGTCGCGGATAAACTGGGCTTGAATGCAGTGACGATTCTCATGCTGAATAATTTGCCGATTGGTGACAATGCGACTGAAAATTCACTGGATTTAGGTGAGCGTTTGAAAGTCGCAGAGTGTCTTCGGTAATGATTTGGGCAGAAAAAATGGGTGCAATGATGGTGGTCACATTTGCACCGTATAGTACGCGTAATTCACATATTTCTAGGCAAATTCGATAGAGTCGGTCTATAGTCGTTACCTTTCGTGTTACGTTACTGTCAATGGATATGATAAGAAAAAATTTGTGGTTAGGTTTGAGTGTGTGCCTGGCCAGTATCGCTTGGTACCCAGTGAATGCTCAAGCAGGTGTAAGTTGTGCGCGGTTTAGTGCTCCTGTATTAAACGAAAAAGCAGCACCTTACCGTGAGGCAATTAATGTTGCGGCGCGTAAATACGCAGTTAGCCCTGCCTTGATTACCTCTGTTATTGCATCGGAAAGTTGTTTCCGTGATGTTGCGTTATCGCGTAAAGGTGCAATCGGTTTAATGCAGTTGATGCCAGATACTGCCGAGGATATGGGCACGAGCAATGTGTATGATCCGGTGGAAAATATTGATGCTGGCACACGTTATTTAGCCTATTTGTTACAGCGTTATGATGGCAGTTTGACCCACGCAATTGCGGCTTACAATGCTGGTATGGGGCGGGTAGATGCCGATCAACCTGTCAATGTGCCGTATCGGGAAACTCGCGGTTATGTGCAGAATGTGCTGACAGCATTGAGTACCTTAGAGCGTAATCCGCAGGCCAATTTGTACGCACGTCGTTCGCTAGCGAATTTTCAACGTGCCGAACAAATCCGCCAACACAGCGGTCAACAGCCAATCTACTGGCAAATTCCAACGCAAGCACGTGTTCCTGCGAATGTCGTAAGAGCGCAATTCTTGCCCGCTGTTGGTGCGGCTCGTGCGCAGTTCTTACCGGCAACGAGTAGCAATAGTGAGACTGAACCCAGTTGTGACACCGTATCATCGGCGGTTTTGCAGCAAACGCAACGCCAAGGCAGTGGTCGCTACAGCGCGTTTTTCTACGTGGTCAAAGCGGGTGAAACCATGCAAGACGTGGCAGCCCGTTTCGGTAAGGACAAACTCAGCGTATTGCGTTTGAATCCAGTCTCCCATGATTACGAGCCAATGGCAGGCCACCGTTTAAAAGTCGCGGAATGCTTTAAGTAATCGGCGGGGAAATCATCCACGCGAATTGCATTCAACACAGCTTTGCGGGCGGCGAGTAAGCGTTCCGTACTGAAGTGATCCAACAAGCCTTGGTCTTTGGCTTCGAGGATAGCGGCTTCGGTGGTGTGTGCGCGGAGTTGCCCTGACTTTATCCACGCGCGGAGTTGTTTTTCCAATTCCGCTGCGGCTAGTGTTTTGTGCAAAGCGTCTTCAATGCGTCCCATGCGATCTTGCGGGTCATTGGTAATGTAAATGCCGCGCGTTAGGCGGTCGCGAGTCGCCGAAGGGGCTAATGCCAATTGCGCGACTTGATGAATCAGTTTGTCATTGGGCGGCGCGAACGGTTTGCCATATGGGAACATGAACGAACGCAACAATTTCGCCAGCCACGGGCGCGGTAAATTGTGGAACGCCGCTAGCATTGCTTGTTGTGCATCGTGAATGGTTAATGCGCAGGCGTAATTCAATAAGGGTAAATCCGCCACGGGTTCGCCTTGTTCCTCAAAGTGTTTCAATACCGCTGAACACAAATACAAGTTCGCCAGAATATCTGCCATGCGCCCTGACAAGCGTTCGCGGCGTTTCAAATTGCCCCCCAAACTCAAGACGGCGTAATCAGCCAATAAAGCGAAATGGCTGCTCAAGCGCGTGAGATGCCGATAATAATGGCGTGTGTTGGGGTTGCCGCACGCGCTGAAAGCGGCATTGCTTAAGCCATACCACATGCTGCGCCCAATATTTCGCATAATGTGTTTGACATGCCCCATGAGTGCGCTATCGAAGGCGGGAATATCTTCCGCTTGTGCTGCTTGGATTTCCTTCAGCAAATACGGGTGACAGCGCATTGCACCTTGCCCGAATACAATCATGGAACGGGTGAGAATGTTCGCACCTTCCACGGTAATGCCGATGGGAATCGACTGATACGCCCGTGCCAAATAATTCGATTCGCCCATGCAAATCCCCGCGCCGCCGGAAATATCCATTGCATCATTGATAATGCGCCGCATCCGTTCCGTGAGTTGGTATTTGAGCAAGGCGGTAATCACGGCGGGACGTTGCCCCTGATCAATTGCAGTGGCGGTGAGAATGCGGGCCGCATCCATGAGGTAAGTGTTGCCCAGAATGCGTGCTAAAGGTTCTTCAATGCCTTCAAATTGCCCAATCGGTACGCCGAATTGTTGGCGCACGCGGGCATATGCGCCGGTGTAACGCGCTGCCAGCTTCGCCGCACCCGTGGACAGCGCGGGCAAGGAAATGCCACGCCCTTCGCCTAAACATTCGACCAACATGCGCCAGCCTTTGCCCGCTTGCGCTTGTCCACCGATTAACCAATCCATTGGGATAAACACATCGCGTCCGCGTGTTGGGCCATTCTGGAACGGAATATTCAGCGGGAAGTGGCGATTACCAATTTCCACACCTGCATGATCGGTAGGAATCAGCGCGACGCTAATACCAATGTCTTCGGTTTCACCCAATAAATGCTCAGGATCATACAAATGGAAAGCTAAACCCAACAGGGTGGCAACGGGGGCGAGGGTAATGTAACGCTTATCCCATGTCAGGCGTATGCCCAACACATTGGCTTGCCCATTAAAGGTTTGGCGGCAAACAATGCCTTGGTCGGGAATTGAACCTGCATCACTCCCCGCTTCGGGGGCGGTCAATGCAAAGCAGGGAATGTCACGCCCGTCGGCAAGGCGCGGTAAGTAATGGGATTTTTGCGCATCTGTGCCGTATTTCAGCAGCAATTCGCCAGGACCTAGCGAGTTAGGCACCATGACGGTGACGGCGGCGGTAATGCTGCGGCTGGCGATTTTCATGACGACGGCGGAATGCGCTTGTGCGGAAAATCCCCAGCCACCGTATTCTGCTGGGATGATCATGCCAAAGAAGCGGTTTTGCTTGAGGAATGCCCAAATTTCGGGCGGCAAATCGTGTAATTCGTGGGTGATTTGCCAGTCATTGAGTTGCCGACACAGGTTTTCGACTTCGCCATCAAGAAAGGCTTGTTCCGTGGTGGTTAAGGGGTTGATGGCAAGGTTGCGCAGGCGTTGCCAGTCCGGTTTGCCGGAAAAAAGTTCGGAATCCCACCAAACGTTGCCACTGTCCAGCGCGTCCTGTTCTGTCGGGGAGATGGGCGGGAGTTGTCGTTTCATGAAGCGTAGCAGTGGGCGGCTCAGGTATTGTTGGCGCAGACGGGTGAACAGGTTCATAACGTTCCTCCTCGGAAGACCACGGCAAAGCACGGTAAGCGGGCGCGTGCCCTGCATTCCATGCGGGGTACTTAATCACATCAAAATA
Organism: Pseudomonadota bacterium; assembly: GCA_039797295.1. Taxonomy (GTDB): domain Bacteria; phylum Pseudomonadota; class Gammaproteobacteria; order Thiotrichales; family Thiotrichaceae; genus Thiothrix. Next base: position 179,842 of record JBDKID010000003.1, read on the forward strand.
CGGCGAATAATCGAAATCGCTGGGGGTAATCAGGCGAAAGTTGCGTTCGTAAAACCTCACTTCCTCCTGTTGCCCGTTGCGTACCAAAGGCAAGATTGGGTAATGCACTTGCTGGAAACACCGCGCAATCATGCTAGAACACACAATGTGCGTGGGTTGCCCCGCATTGTGTTGGAACAAGGATGAGCGCCAGCGACGCGGCAAAATCGCATACGGGAACATGAAGCGTGCTAAATCCAGCAATTGGCGCACGTCATACCCCATGCCTAAGTGTTCGATGGCGAATTCCACCACACGATCTGAATCCTGCCACGTTAGTCCCGTGGGGCGGCAAATGCGCAGGTGTTCGTGTTGGTATTTCCTTAAAGGAGTGACGATAGTGCCTTGTCCTAATAGCGATTCAATCACCAACGGTTCGCTGGCATCGCCTGCATAATGCGCTTCCACCCACAAACGGGCTTTGGGGTTGCGAATGTCGTGTAAACGACCAATGTAAAGCGCGGCGTGTGTCCACGGTGATAGCACCACGGTTTGAATGACTTTGCTAACGCGTGATTGTCCGGCGAATAAAATCACATCCGATGGGCGGATTTCGCGTTCTAACCACGCAAAGTTGTACGGTAGGTTGGTTTCAGTCGCGTTGGGTATGGTGTTTAGCCAAGCAATGCCACGTCGCCACAGCCAATCGGTTGGGTAAGATAATAAGGCTCGAATCTGCCGGAACATAAACGCTCCTTCGCAGGGTGGCAGGTAAGATTCCCTGCGTTATATAGTTGAGTATATTACTCTGGTAAAAAATATCTGCAATGGGATGGATAAAAGGTTAGGGGGGATACTGTCGGCATTCTCTTACACTAGCCTATACTTGCTGGTGATCACTTATTTTAATCGTGAGGGTGTGTGATGAGTGAAGAAAGCAATAACGATAGCGACAATAAAAAGCACAAAGGCTGGATTGCCGCCGTCGCAGCGATTGCGGCGTTATTAGGTGCATTGGGTGTGAATCAGTTTTTCCCACGTTTGGTGGAATGGGCTGTCACCCCAAAACAAGAAACCTTGTTGTATAGCGGTTTTTACCGTGAACAGGCTGATCCTAAAGACGATTCCGTGACTTATCTACGGTTTGCGGGTGATGGTTCGGTCATGAGCGCTTCAGTGCAAGCCGGTGCAAATGCGGGGGCGGTTGCCAGTTGGTTTAATACCAATGCGAAGTATGCAGCGCGTGGTACTTATGTGATCACCCAAAATGGTCAGTTAGAAGCTTCCGTGAAAGCGATTACAGGTATTAGTGTTGGGTACACCGGACGCTTAAAAGACGGTGTGCTGCACCTGCATTCCAAATCCAGCAATGGGCATGAAAGCGATGCGACTTACACCTTCATGCAAACGCCGGGAACGCTTTAGCAACAATCAGTCGTAATGCAACTGGGATTAAGCCGTTCTGCATGGGCTAAACGGCGACGATCCGTTTGATAGGGTTCGATGTGTTCGCTGCCTAAGCGTAAGCTGTCGAGCACGTCCAATGCCCAGCACGGCAAGTCGGGATGCAGGCGGTAATACACCCACAAACCTGCTTTGCGATCCAAAAGCAAATTGCATTCGCGCAGTATTGCCAAATGCCGCGAAATTTTCGGTTGGGCTAAATCCAAGGCTTGTGTCAGTTCACACACACACAATTCCGTGCGTTTATCCGTGAGTAACAGCAACAGGCGTACCCGCGTTTGATCAGCAAGGGCTTTGGTGAGTTGTTCCAAACAGGGTACTGTGGTCATTGGTCTGTGAGTTCCGCACGAATCGATTAAGTTGCGCCATTATAACGCGAAATCCTGCAACATCCTGTACCAACGCTAATCAAAGCTGACTACGAACCCAACGTACAATATCCGACGCACCCATTGCTCCCGATTGCCGCGCGATTTCTTGCCCGTTACGGAATAACACCATTGTTGGGATGCTGCGGATATTGTATTGCCCACCGACCTGTTGATGCGCTTCGGTATTCAGCTTTGCCAGCCGTACATGCGGTTCTAATTGCGTCGCCGCTTGGGCAAAAGCCGGAGCCATCATGCGACAAGGAGCGCACCACGGTGCCCAAAAATCCACTAACACCGGAATATCGTGGCGGGTAATGAATTTGCTAAAGCTCGAACCACTGAGTTCAACCGGATGCCCGTCGAAAATCAGCTCATGACATTTGCCACATTTCGGTTGATCCGGCAAGCGAGCGTGCGGAATGCGATTGGTCGCGCCACAATGTGGGCAGACAAGATTGAGTACATCGTTCATGTTAACAGTGTCCTTAAGTTCAACGATGTACTCAATATGGGGTGTGTTTAGCGCGAATCCACCCCGTGTTCGCGGGTGGAATGGAATTTCACATCTGGCCATTTTTCTTGTGCCATTTGCAAATTTACCCGTGTTGGGGCGATATAAACCAATTCGCCGGAATGGTCATAAGCCAAGTTTTGCGCGGCTTTAACCTTAAATTCCTCGAATTTCTTTTCGTTGGTGGATGTAACCCAACGCGCGGTTTGTACATTTACGCCTTCAAACATTGCATCGACTTTGTATTCGTCTTTTAAGCGTTGCGCCACTACATCAAATTGCAGCACACCAACTGCACCAAGAATCAAGTCATTATTGTTTAATGGCTTGAATAATTGCGTCGCGCCTTCTTCACACAATTCGGCTAAACCTTTTTGCAATTGTTTCATTTTTAGTGGGTCACGTAATTGCGCACGGCGGAATAATTCCGGTGCGAAGTTCGGAATACCCGTAAATTGCAATGTTTCACCTTGAGTAAAGGTATCGCCAATGCGAATACTGCCGTGATTATGAATCCCGATAATGTCGCCGGGGTAAGCATCTTCAACGTGTTCGCGGTCAGAAGCCATAAAGGTCAGCGCGTCGGGGATTTTAACATCCTTACCAATGCGCACATGTTTAGCTTTCATGCCTTTTTCAAATTTACCGGAACATACACGCATAAATGCCATGCGGTCACGGTGTTGTGGGTCCATATTCGCTTGGATTTTGAAAACGAATCCTGTGAAAGCATCTTCGGCTGCTGCTACTGCGCGGGTCGTTGTCGGGCGTGCTTGTGGGGCGGGTGCGTATTCCACGAAATCGTCCAATAATTCGCGAATACCAAAGCTGTTTAATGCCGTACCAAAATAAACGGGGGTGAGTTTACCGTCTAAATATTCCTGTAAGTTAAATTCGTGACTTGCACCTTTCACTAATTCAATTTCATCTCGCAATTCTTGTGCTTGAAAACCCAAGTATTCGTCTAACGCTGGGTTATCCAAACCTTGAATTTCTTCGTAATCCAATTTGCGTTCAGTGCTGGGTTTATACAGAATGACTTTATCTTGATACAGGTGATAAATGCCTTTCAAACGTTTACCCATACCAATCGGCCAGGTAATCGGCGCACATTTGATTTTTAAAACGGTTTCGACTTCATCCAATAACTCAATCGGTTCTTTACCTTCGCGGTCGAGTTTATTAATGAAGGTCATAATTGGCGTATCGCGCAGGCGGCAAACTTCCATTAAATTAATGGTGCGTTCCTCAACCCCTTTTGCCACGTCGATCACCATCAGCGCGGAATCCACCGCTGTTAAAACGCGGTAAGTATCCTCCGAGAAATCCTCATGCCCCGGCGTATCCAGCAAGTTCACAATGCGCCCGTTGTACGGGAACTGCATCACGGATGAGGTCACGGAAATGCCGCGCTCTTTTTCCATCGTCATCCAATCCGAGGTCGCGTGGCGACCCGCTTTGCGCCCTTTGATTGTGCCCGCGAGCTGAATCGCACCCCCGAACAGCAGCACCTTCTCGGTCATGGTGGTTTTACCCGCATCCGGGTGGGAAATAATAGCGAAAGTCCGGCGGCGAGCCGTTTCTTGCAGGCGATCAGTCATGGCTTTGCATCGTGTTCAGGGTTGGAAAGCGGCGGATTATAGCGGAAAGTCCAGTAGCGCGGGTACACTTGCACGCTAACTTGGCGTGAATGATAAGTGATGAGTCAAACGCATCATTGTATGAACTGCTATTCCGCTAACCAACAGCTAATCACCAATCTTGTGTGGTGCTTCCAAAACTTGGTTTTTTCTTTGGCTGTTTTGCTAAAATGGCGTTATGGAAGAAAGCTTATCATTCGTTGTTACACTGGAAGGCGGTCAGCCTTCGGTGCAGTTGGTGGTACTAGAAGGTTATCGCCACCCTAGTCGCATCCTTGAAATCCCTTTTGGTTTATTGGATTTCCGTTCCCTCGTGCGCAGCGCACAGGCAACGGGAGACTATTGGATTGTGAGTGCGACCCCCGATTTACCAGAGTTTCAGGTAGAGTCGGCGGTGTTTGTGCGGCATCGAGACGGCAAAATTCTGTGGGATATTGTTTATGAACATTACGAGCCGTTCTTGGATGTGGAGCTGGACGTTGATGACGAAGAGCCAATTGAGGAATATGAGGAAAATGTCATTACCCTGACGTTTAATCCGTTCCAATACGTCAGCGCGTTGTATCAATTTTGTCAGACTTATCCGCAATTTAAACCGGTCACGTTTCAGCCGCAAGTGGTGGAAGAAGCCGCGAGTTTGGAGCAATTCCTGCCGCAGCTTTACATTCTGTGGCGGCATCACGGTTTGGCGACGGGCGCGGTGGATGCAGAAGGTCAGCCGACCAGTGATAGCGATACCTTTGCGAAACAGGCGGAAGAGCAATGGACGGATGAAATCCTGCACGCCATGTTAGAAATGCGTTTCGGCGATATTCTCGACAATATTGATGCGTACTTGGATTCTTTGCCCGAAGAAGTGTTAGCAAAGCTGGAAGCCGACAGCGAAAGCATTGAAAAAGCGTTGAACGAACGCTGGGAAAAATTGGTGAGTTCGTTGACGGAAGAAGAAGCGGAAGCTTTGGAAAATGATCAAAGTGCCAGTAAGTTCCCCAATAGCTTGAAATTGCGTTTGATGCGCGAATTCTTGGCGGGGAATCTTTCCGTCTTATTGGGCTATACCAACGCGCCCGACGATGCCGACAGCCCGACTAAGGTGGTGGACATCGCCAATTGGCGCAATAAGGAAAAACAGTCGTAAGTGTTCGCTGGAGAACCGCTTGCTAACGCTCACGGCTGTGAAAGTGCGCTAAAAAGTGCTGAAAAGTCAGAACCAAGGCGGTTAAGCTTTGAATGCTTGCTCTAATTGTGGTGCGAGTTGGGTAATGAAATCGCGTTGCAACACAAACCAAATGATTAGCGGCGCAATCATGGGTAGCAATAACGTGCCAATTTGATAACCGAGTGCAATCATATCCGCGCCTGTCGCGCCAATGTGTTGCTGGGTTAGAAAAGCCGTTCCAACATCAAAAGCCAAAGTCTTTAAGATTTTAAAAGTCATGCTAAAGACTTCAATGGGTAATAAGATAATCATGCCCCATAACAGCTTAAACCATTTTTCATGACAGGGTGTGGCGAGGATTAAAGCGCACAATAACGGCATTCCGTAGCTGTAAACCAGCGGGTTGGATTGGAAGCCTAAAGCATCATCACCAATAGGCGGGGACACAAGCGTGCCGTTCGCCGCGTGCCCGAAATTCGCCGCGAGTACCAAGTTGTGCCCATCCAATTTCAGCCACATGATGGCATCCGGTGTTAGCCAACCAAGCACTTTTCCCGTTAGTAGCGTTACAGGGGCAAGGTGCAAGCCAGCCGTCATGTACCAAAGGTAAAAAGTCAGCGGAAAAAAGACCAATACGCCGAGCATAAAGCGATGCAGTGGTTTATGGGTAATGGCGTGATTGTGAGTGTTGTTCAAACCATGACTCCTGCATTCGGTGTGGGAGGTTGCGGGCGGGAAGTTGCTGGCAGGTAACGAATCCAAATCAGGAACACCACTAAGGCATCCAGCATAATCAAGGCTTGCCAGATGTACAAATGTGCCCAGTCGAACAATTCGCGACTCCATTGCCCTAGGTAAAATAGGCTAATAATGCGCAATAAATTCATGCCCTGAATCGCAATAAATCCCCAAATTAAGCCTTTCAGTTTGTAAAATAACGGTGCGGGAAACGCGAGAATCGCGGCGAGTAACACAATCATTGCTTCTACGCCATTGCAACCCGGTTCAATCGACACGGCGAAACCATTGAGAGTGCTGCGCACAATTTTACCACTGGTGACGACGTTGTTATCGAATAAGGACATTAAGCCGCCACTGCTATCGGCTAATAAACTGGTCCACGGTAGAATGACGCTGGTTTGCACGGTTTGCAGCATTTCAATGCCGAATAACAAACCTTGTAAAAATAAAAAAACCAACAAAAAACGTAACATAACGGTATTTAGCCCCCATCAATCATGCATTATTAGTATCGATTCATACGATTTGATGATGCAGCCAATATAACACATCTGCGGCGGAATCCAGCCGATCTTCAGGAAACTTTGCGAGTAATTTATTCAGTAACGGTTGAAAATGCGCAAACTCCGTTGGTAACTGCGGTATGGGTGCAATGGCTTGCATTTTCAACAGCGTGGAAAGCGAGGTGGATTCGTAGGGTTTTTTCCCCAGTAGCAGTTCATAAAGAATCACGCCAAGCGCATACAAATCCGCCCGCGCATCGGGTACATCACCAATAATGCGTTCCGGGCTAACGTAATACGGGGTGCAGTAAATTTCGTCTTCGCGCAAAAATCCGGCATCAATCAATAGGCGCGTTTCTAAGCCGAAATCCAATAACACGAGACGATTCGGGTTGGTTGCATCGTCACGAATCATAATGTTGGAGGTTTTCAAATCTAAGTGCAGCATCCCCAACTCATGCACGGTTTGTAAGGCTTGGGTGGCTTCGCCAAACCATTGCACCCGTGTTGCGAGGCTGGGTAATGGCGTTTGTTGTAGGTAGGTTTTGAGTGTTTCCCCGCGTAAATATTCCATGATCAAGTACACGGCACCGCTAGTGATGCCCGCTTGGTGGAGTTGCACTAAACCGGGGTAATGTTGGGATTCGAGTAAGCGAATACCCGTGAGAAAGTGTTCAATAGCGGCATCATCCAAACCATCCACACTAAATTTAAAGCGTTTAATCGCGACGTGTTCTCCCGCCGCATTTTTGGCAAGAAAAATAATGGCATTGGTGCTGTTGTGTAGCACGTCAATGAATATCCAATGGGGAAGGTCGAGCGGGTATCGCCGCCGATAATGCTGAATTAACATGAACCCTCGTGTCGTAATTTTATCATTAGTTTATTTTATTTAGACGCTGAATCACCAAGTGTAGACCAAAATCAGCGTGAATTGACAAGCGTGTATTAAATCCACCATAATGCCGCGCTTTTCTATGGGTGTTTACCCATTATCCTTGCCTCACTACACGGGTAGGAGGCTCTTAACCCGAAAGGAAGACCTTGAATGAGACATTATGAAATTGTCTTTCTGGTTCATCCAGACCAGAGTGAACAAGTGCCAGCGATGGTAGACCGCTACCGTAGTATGGTGCAGGACAGCGGTGGTGCTGTACACCGTTTAGAAGATTGGGGCCGTCGCCAACTGGCTTACCCTATCAATAAACTGCACAAAGCGCACTACGTGCTGATGAACATCGAATGTGACGCGGCAACTTTGGCAGAGCTGGAAAGCATTTTCCGCTTTAACGATGCCGTTATCCGTAGCGTGACTATCCGTTGTGAAGCGGCTGTTACTGAAGCTTCCCCGCTGAAGAAAGACAGCGACGGCAAGCCTAACAAGCGTATGCGCGAAGAAGAACTGCCTGAAGATGATGACGAATCATCTGACGACGAATAATCACGGCTGATCTGGAGATACCTATGTCACGTCAATTCCGCCGCAAAAAGTACTGCCGTTTCACTGCTGAAGGCATTGCTGAAGTCGATTACAAAGACATCGACGTTCTGAAAAGCTTCATTACCGAAACTGGCAAAATCGTACCTAGCCGCATTACCGGTACCAAAGCAAAGTATCAGCGTCAACTGGCGACCGCAATCAAACGCGCTCGTTTCTTGGCTCTGCTGCCTTATTCAGACCAACACAAGTAATTGTATGCCTGTGCCACGCTTAGGCGTGGCATGACTACAAAACGGCAAGCATAAGGAACGACAGTATGGCCAGCTTCATCATGTTTGGCCCATTACAAGCCACGGGTTTTGTATTGCTGTTCGCATTCTTATCGTTTGTTTTTTTGCCGCTAATGGGACTGTTTAGCAGTGCAGCGATTGCATTGGTAACATTGCGCATCGGGTGGCAACGCGGGTTGTTGATCGCAGGGGTCAGCAGTACGTTATTAGGTGTGCTGAGTCTCGTATTATACGATGACATTTGGCGCGGATTTTGGGGAGGTTTATCTCACGTTCTCACGGGGGAATCTCTACCAAAATTTTTTGGTATGCAACTCTGGTTGCCGACGATTGGTTTGGCGACGGTATTGTGTAAAAGCGTTTCATGGTCACGCACCTTGACCGTATTGTTCGGTTCATCGCTGAGTGCCGTGCTACTGTTCCACCTCATTGTGGGTGATGTCGTAGCATTCTGGCAAGCACAACCCTTTTGGCCACATTTTGTCGAGATGGCAGAAAGTCTTCAGGCATTGCCTGCGGATTTGCCCGCCGCTGATAAACAGCACGTTCTTAACGGCGTCGCTGGTGTTTTCAGTGGCAGTATCGCAGCCGGTGTGAATTTGTTTTTGGTTGTTTCGTTGTTAATCGCTCGACATTGGCAGTCGCAACTGTACAACGTCGACGGTTTTCAAGCGGAATGGAATAGCTTACGAGTAGGGAAAGTCGCCGCATTCTGCATGTTAGGCATGATTGTCGCAGCTTTACTGAACTCTCAAACGTTGGTGATTAACTTGGTATTGGCTGGGTTAGCTGTGTTCTTGTTTCAAGGCATTGCTTTGGTACATGGCATCATCGCCGGTTTGCAACAATCAAAAAAATGGTTGTTGGGGTTATACCTCCCATTGTTGTTACTGCCTGTGCAAGTCAGTATTTTGTTAGCAGCATTCGGCATTATTGATGGTCTTGCCGATTTTCGTGGTCAGTTAAAGGCACGCAAAGATTAACGTTTTAAGTGCAGGTGACAACGCCTGCTTACAGACAAGGTGAATCGTATGGAAATCATTCTGCTGAAAAAAGTAGAAAACTTGGGTGGCTTGGGTAGTGTTGTTAATGTACGCCCTGGTTTTGCGCGTAACTTCCTGATCCCACAAGGTAAAGCGAAACTGGCTACTAAAGCTAACCTCGCAGAATTTGAAGCACGTCGTGCAGAACTGGAAGCAGAAGCTGCTGACATTTTGGCTGCTGCTTCAGCACGTAAAGCGCAATTAGACGGCATGGTGCTGACTATTAAAGCAAAAGCGGGCAATGAAGGTAAATTGTTCGGTTCTGTTTCTAGCCATGAAGTAACTGACGCTATTATCGCTGCGGGTGTAGCGGTTGAACGTCGCGAAATTCGTATGCCAAACGGTGCGTTGCGCCACTTGGGCGAATTTGAAGTGGGTGTTCACCTGCACACTGAAGTTGATACCACTGTTAAAGTCGTTGTTGAAGCAGAATAATTTCTCGCTCCAGCACCTGACGCGCTAAATAACCACTCGCAGCAGGATAGTGTTTGTTGCGGGTGGTTTTGCTGTGTGAGTATAGTCTCAACTAATCCGCAGCTTTCCACATCCTATCCGGCATTCTGTCCCTAACGTAACGCATCACAGCGGAATTCCGCTAGACTTAAGTCATGGCAGATACATACGAATCCCTCAAAATTCCCCCGCACTCCATCGAAGCTGAGCAGTCTGTGCTAGGCGGCTTATTGCTTAGTGGTTTGACACGCGATAACTCCGCGTGGGATAGCGTGGCAGATAAAATCACCGAAGATGACTTTTACCGGCAAGATCATCGTCTCATTTTTCGGGCGTTAGCGACGTTAGCAAGTGATAGCCAACCGCTTGATGTGGTGACGGTTTCCGAATGGTTGAAACAACGCAGTGAGTTAGAAAATGCGGGTGGTTTTGCTTATTTAGCGACAATGGCACGGGATACGCCGAGCGCGGCAAATATCAAAGCTTACGCCGAAATCGTGCGCGAAAAATCCATTTTGCGTCAACTGATTGGGGTTGGTACGAGCATTGCGGACGCTGCGTTTACAGCAAAAGGCCGCAGTAGCAAAGAAATTCTGGACGAAGCCGAACAGAAAGTATTCAAAATCGCAGAACACGGCGCGAAACAAGGGCAGGTTTTCAAACCGCTCAAAAATTTGTTGAAAGTTACCCTCAATCACATTCAAGAACTCAGTAAACTCGACACCAATATTACTGGTGTTTCAACCGGTTATGCTGAGTTGGATGAAATGACATCGGGTTTGCAAAAAGGTGATTTGGTCATCGTGGCAGGGCGCCCATCGATGGGGAAATGTATTCTGGCAGGTAGCCGTATTCTTGACCCTGTTACAGGGCGTTTGGAAGTGATTGATGATTTGGTCGCTCGCCGGACAGGGCATCTTGCAACGTTAGATGCACAACTGCGTTTTCAGTGTACGCAACCTTCACAGTTTGTGGATGATGGGATAAAGCCTGTTTTCCGTGTCAGAACAGCATTAGGTCGAGAAATTACCACCACTACCACTCACCCATTTTTAACGCTGCAAGGTTGGCAACCATTGCAAGCCTTAGCAGCGGGGCAACGCATCGGTGTGCCGCGTATTTTGCCGTTTTTTGGTCAAAGCGCGTTATCAGAAAATTGCACAAAGTTAATTGCGTACTTCCTGACTGATGGTGGTTTAACGCAAGCATGTCCGCAATTTACCAATGCTAATGAGCGTATTCGCACTGATTTTACAGATGCTTTGCAAGATTTTTCTAGTGTGCGATGGCGACTTGAAGATAGTAATGGGCAACGTACACCATCTATTCGCGTCGCTGCTGATAACGGTTTTGTGGCAATGGCAAGACAAGATTTTGCCTTACGCTTGCAGCAACGTTTACAAGAGTTATCACTAAGTCTCACTGCTTTAGCGCGTAAAGTAGGCGTGGCGGTTGCGACTGTGCATTACTGGATAGTTGGGGAGTCTGTTCCTGCTGACGATACATTCGGGGTTTTGTGTCGTGAACTTCAACTAGAACCAGGAGTCTTAATGCCTCATGGTCGCGGATCCACAGCTTATTCAGCTCCTAATGCGGTAACAGAGTGGCTACAACAGCTAGGCTTAATGGGTAAAAGTGCTCATAACAAAGCCGTTCCCGATTGTATTTTTGAATTGCCGCGTCAGCAGATGGCGTTGTTCATCAATCGAGCATTTGCCTGCGATGGTAGCGTATATGTGCAAAACGGTGATCAGGTTGGTATTGCTTACACAACGGTAAGTGAACGTTTGGCGCGTGATATGCAACATTTGCTGTTGCGTTTCGGGATTCTGGCTAAATTACGTTATCGACAAATGCCTTATCAGGGTGAAGTACGTCCTTGTTATGAACTGCGCATTACGCATCAAGCACAGGTGCGCCAGTTTCTGACCGAAATTGGTGTGTATGGCAAAGAAACGGCGGTGCAACGCGCTTTAGCCGTAAGCCAGACTAAAACACCAAAAGTGATTTTGGATACTTTGCCACCAGATGTTTGGGAGTTGATTGCGCAAGCCAAGGGTAAATTGACTTGGGCTGATTTGGCAAAGCGTATGGGGCGTAATGCCCGCCATCATTTCCATGTTGGCAAGCGTGGTGTGAGTCGTGCTTTGTTGGCGGAAATAGCTCAGGCTTTGCAAAACCAGACCTTACAACAGTTAGCTGAGAGTGACTTGTATTGGGATGAGATTACCAGTATTGAGTATGTTGGTGAGCGGCAAGTATACGACCTGAGTGTTCCCGAAACGCATAATTTCGTTGCCGAGGATGTGCTGGTTCATAACACTACCTTTTCGATGAATATTGCGGAATATGCGGCGGCGCATAAGAAGTTACCAACGGCGATTTTCAGTATGGAGATGCCTGCCGAGCAATTGACCTTGCGGATGTTGTCGTCGATGGGGCGTGTCGACCAGCATCGTTTGCGTACTGGCAAATTAACGGATGAGGATTGGCCGCGCGTTGCAACAGCGGTGAAAATTTTCTCTGATGTTCCCATGTTCATTGATGACAGTCCTGCCTTGTCACCAACAGATGTGCGGGCGCGGGCGCGACGCTTAATGCGTGAACATGGGCAATTGGGTCTGATTGTGCTGGACTATTTGCAGCTTATGCAAACGGGCAATAGCGGGGAAAACCGTGCATCGGAAATCTCGGAAATTTCTCGTTCCTTAAAAGCTTTGGCAAAAGAACTCAGCGTGCCAGTGATTGCGCTATCGCAGCTTAATCGTAGCCTCGAACAGCGTCCGAATAAGCGCCCGGTCATGTCGGATTTACGCGAATGTGTCACTGGCGACACGCTTGTTATGTTAGCAGATGGGCGGCGCGTACCAATTCGTGATCTCGTAGGGCAAACGCCAGACGTAGTTTCAGTAACGCCGAGTGGTCAGTTGGTTCAGGCACAAACGGATTTGGTTTGGGCAGTAGGTAAGAAAGCTATTCTGCAAATTAGTCTGGCGAGTGGGCGTAAAATTCGTTGTTCACAAGCACATCGCTTACGCACTCTGTGGGATTGGCAAGAAGCACAACATTTGTGTGTCGGTGATCGCTTAGCTCTGGCACGCTATTTACCTGAGCCAGCACAGCCAGTCGTTTGGTCAGATGCCGAAATTATCCTGCTCGCGCAAACGCCCTTAAAATATTTACCGTCGGATGTGTTCCGTTTGTCGAATCAGCAGCTTGCCCTGTTTATACGGCATTTATGGGCAACAGATGGCTCTATTCACGTCAGTAATCATAAAGTTCGCATTTATTTTGCAACGGCTAGTGAAGCATTAGTACGGGATGTGGCAGCGTTATTATTGCGCTTTGGTATTGTGGGACGTATTAAACACATTACGACACCAGAAAGCGTGGATGGATGGTTTACCGTGGACGTATCGGGGGCAAAGCAACAGCGTCTTTTCCTGCAAAATATTGGTGCGTTTGGTGCACGGCAGGCATCCGCCGATCAAGCAATGGCATTGCTACAAGGTATTACAGAAAACACGAACGTTGATACGCTTCCCGCTGAAGTGTTTGATTACATCCGTGAGCAAATGCAGCGTAAACATATCTCGCATCGGCAAATGGCACGGTTGCGAGGCACAGCTTATGGTGGTAGTGCGCATTTTAGTTTCGCGCCGTCGCGCACTACATTGCAGGATTATGCAGACATTTTGGATGATGATTGTTTGCGCACTTTAGCAGGTGAAGAGTTATTCTGGGATCGAATCGTCGCTATTGAAGCCGTAGGAGAAGAAGAGGTTTTTGATCTAACTGTTCCGGGTAATGCGTGTTGGTTGGCTGATGGTCTTGTTAGCCATAATTCGGGCGCGATTGAACAGGATGCTGATATTATCATCTTCATTTATCGTGATGAGGTCTACCACCCCGAATCGGCGGATAAGGGTACGGCAGAAATCATCATTGCCAAACAGCGGAATGGTCCGATTGGGACGGTGCGTTTGACGTTCCTCGGAAAATACACGCGCTTTGAGAATTACACCCCCGATATTTATACGCCGGGATTTGAATAATTGTTGCAAACCGCTACACTGCCCGCATGAAACGATCTGCACGCGCCATTATTGATTCTTCTGCCTTGCGACATAACCTTGCTCGTTGCCGCGAGGTTGCGCCTAATAGTTTAGCAATGGCTGTGATTAAGGCGAATGCTTACGGGCATAATATGCTCAAAACAGCAGAAACCTTGAGTCATGCCAATGGCTTTGCAGTGTCATGCCTGCAAGAAGCATTGGAGTTACGTCAAGCACGCTTCATCCACCCGATTGTGGTGTTGCAAGGTTTTCAAACCATGCAGGGGATGAAGGCGATGGCGGAACATCGTTTGCGTGCTGTGTTGCATGATCATGCGCAATTAGAGTTATTGGATGTCGCTCCGGCTTCGACCAAATTGGACGTGGCGATTAAATTCGATACCGGAATGCACCGTTTAGGTTTTCCGGTGGAGCAAGCACATCTTTTGTTTGAACGTCTGAGCAAGCACCCGAATGTGAAACCAACGCCGTGGTTAATGACGCACATGGCGTGTGCCGATGAGCCGGGAAATGCCCATACCCAGCAGCAATTCGAGCGTTTTGCAAAATACACCGAGGGTTTGCAAGCTCCGCGCAGTGTGGGGAATTCCGCTAGTATCTTGGCATGGCCGCAAAGCCATGTGAATTGGGTGCGCCCCGGCATTATGTTGTATGGTGCTTCGCCTTTTGCGCACGGCAATGCAGCGCGTGATGGTTTGCAAGCGGTAATGACCTTGACCGCGCCGTTAGTGTCGGTACACACCATCCCCCAAGGTGAAAGTATTGGTTATGGCGCAAGCTGGGTTTGCCCGCAAGACACGCGCATGGGTGTGGTGGCTTGTGGTTATGCGGATGGTTATCCACGCCATGCGCCGACTGGTACGCCAGTGTGGGTGAATGGTAAGGAAACGCGCATTCTAGGTCGTGTTTCGATGGATATGTTAGTCATTGATTTGACAGGTATTGAAGCGCGAATTGGTGACGTGGTGGAACTGTGGGGTAAGCACATTGCGGTGGATCGTATCGCGCAGGCTGCTGGAACAATTAGCTACGAATTACTCTGTAATGCGGGCAACCAATGCCAACACGAGTATGTCTTATAAAAGAATAATAATTGATCACTGATAAGCGAAAAGATCTTTGCTATCCTAATAGGGAGTGAAAAAACATTAAGCAAGGATAGTCTGTCATATGGCAAATCAACGGGGTCTTGATCGTCCAAATCGACGTACACAACAAATGAAGCGCGAACTCATTGGCTTGGTCATTGGTTCAGTGTTTCTCCTAACAGGTACGGCGTTTTTGTTTAACCACACACTGAATAGTAGCGATGCGTCAGTAGCGGATAACAAAAGCGTTTCACCACCCACTGCTGAACCAAAACCTGCGGCATTAGCACAAGCGGTGTCTTTAAAAGATGCGCCTGCTACTACGGTAGCCCAGCCCGCTACCATGATTGTTTCTTCGCCTCCCACGCCACCAGCTTCGGCACAAGTGGCAACGGCAGTAACATCTGTAGCAACACCACCAGAGCCATCATCACCGCCAATCGCTTCGGTGAATGATCGCCCAGTCGCCACTGCACCGAGTATCACGGTAAATCCGCAAGCAACCGTCGCACCGGATAAGGTTGCACCACCAGCGGTTACTGCGCCAGCGGCTAACCCTCCACCAGTGACACCTCCCGCGCCTGCCACAGTAACAGCAGAGGCTAAACCGAAACCTGTCGTAACTGCGCCATCCGATGATATGGATAAAACTTCAAAATCATCGGGTTGGATTTATGCTGGGCAGTTCGCTGACGGTCATTGGGTGGAAAAAGGCTTGGTGATTGGGAATGAATTACCAGTTGCCGGGCAAACTTATGCGCTCGGTTGGGGGGCGACATTACGTGCAGCTCCGCCGGGTAAAAATACTGGTGTAAAAAATAGCGTGATTAAAGGTAGTCTCGGTTCTGGCAAAAAAATCAGTGTTTTGCAGGTAAAACAGTCGGGCGATAAAGGCCATATTTGGTTGGAAGTCGCGCAATAGAAGTTTTATATGCCTATTATCTTTCTATAAGCATGTTCGGTACACTTGCAACTATTCCTTGGTTGCAAGTGTCTAATCGGACAGCATGATATCTAGTATCCGTACCAAATTATTCGCCGCAATGTTTCTCGCTTGCTTATTAGCAATCGGCGGGATGACGTTATTGATTCAATACAGTTTCCAAAGCAATCTGCTGGATTACGTGAATGAGCAGGAAAAACGCGCCCTGTCACAACTCGAAACCCAGTTATTGGAGTATTACCGTGAAAATCATGATTGGCAGAAGTTAAAAAACACACCACGTTTGTGGCAGCATTTAGTCGCAGGCGCGTTACGCAGCAGCCTGTTACCAGCGAATGGCGATGAACCCATTGACGAGCCGCCCCCACCTCCGCCGAAATGGGAGGATAGACAAGGGGATCACGCCGCTGTTGGTGGTTTGCCGCCGCCCCGTTCGCGCATGATGCAACGGGTGGATCGTTACATTGGGCGCGTGGTGTTATTGGACGATCATCGTCAGTTAGTCAGGGGCAATGAGCGTTTAGCTCCGCCTGATAACTTACAATTGTTGATTTTAGACGATAAAACCATTGGTTATTTAGGTTTGCACCCGCGCCAAAATTTGACGGAAAAAGTGGATGTCGAATTCGCCGAACGTTTGCAACGTACTGTCTGGATTGTTGGTTTCATCAGTTTATTGATTGCCGGTATCTTAGCCTTTTGGTTATCGCGCCATTTTGTGAAACCGATTCAAGCTTTGCGGCAAGGCACACGCCAATTAACTGATGGCAATTACGCACTGCGCATGATCCCTTACAGTGCGGATGAATTGGGGCAATTAACCCACGATTTCAACTTACTGGCAGAACGTTTGCAGCAAACGGAATCATGCCGTAAGCAGTGGATTGCCGACATTGCCCATGAATTACGTACACCGCTGGCGATTTTGCGCGGTGAAATCGAAGCTTTACAAGATGGTATTAATCAACCCAATACCAGTACATTCGCGTCTTTGCACCAAGAAGTGAGTAACTTGCAACGTTTAGTCAGCGATTTGTACGATTTGTCGATGTCGGATAGCGGTGCGCTGAGTTACCGCAAAGAACCGTGTGATGTGATTGCTTTACTGCGTGAAACTTTGGATTTATACAGCACTTCTTTCCACGATCAGCAATTGCAGCTTGATACACGCGGTATGGGGTTGCAACCGATGGTGGTGCAAGGTGATCCGCAGCGTTTACAGCAGTTATTCAAAAATCTGGTGGAAAACAGCCTGCGTTACACCGATAAACCGGGGCAATTACGCCTGACGACGTGGCAAACGCACGGTAATGTGGTGGTTTGTTGGCAAGATTCACTGCCCGGTGTGCCGGATGATGCTTTACCCCGTTTGTTTGAACGTTTGTACCGCGTGGAAAATTCGCGCAATCGAGCGACGGGCGGCGCGGGTTTGGGTTTGAGCATTTGCCATAACATTGTGGCAGCGCATAATGGTAGTTTGAAAGCAGCGCATTCCCCATTAGGTGGTTTGGAAATCTGCGTGACCTTGCCACTAACGGCTTAACTGTGCTGAAAGAGTGCTGACATGGAACGGATTCTGATTGTTGAAGATGAACCCAAAATTGCCGATTTACTGCAAAAATACTTACAAAACGCTAGTTTTCAAACCCATTGGTTGAATAATGGGGCATTGGTTAGTGAATGGGTGCGTCACGAAAATCCGGCGTTAATCTTGTTGGATTTAATGCTACCGGGCAAAGATGGTTTGGAAGTGTGCAAAGAGATTCGTAAGTTTGCACAAACCCCAATCATTATGCTCACCGCGCGGGTGGAGGAAATCGACCGCTTGTTGGGGCTGGAATTGGGGGCGGATGATTACATCTGCAAACCGTTTAGCCCGCGTGAAGTGGTGGCGCGTGTCAAAGCGGTATTACGGCGCTGGCAACCCGTTGAACAGCCGTTGAGTAGCACGCAAGAACAGGTTGGTACACTGCCAGCAGGGTTGGTATTGGATCGGAATCGTTTGCTGGTGAAATACGGGCAGCAAGAAACCATCTTAACCTTGGTCGAATTTGAATTGCTGGATGCATTACGCCAATACCCCGGACGCATTTTTGGGCGTAATCAGTTAATGGAAAAGGTTTACACCGATAATCGCATTGTGTCGGATCGCACCATTGATAGCCATATCAAAAAGTTACGCAAGAAACTATCAGAAATCGCCCCTGATCAAGAACTCATTCATTCGGTTTACTCGGTTGGCTATAAATTTGAAGTAGCTTAACTTCCATACTCTTTGCACAATTGCGGCAACAAGCTTGCACAATCCCCACGTAAGATTACCTCATCGAAAGGCAATAACCTGCTAGACGAACAGAACGTGTGACACACAACACACTTACGCATACGACGAAAAATTAAACGATTGATAGGGGATAAGTTAATGAAAAAAGTTTTACTGACATCGGCATTGGTGGGTATTTTGAGCGTATCCATTGCGGCTTTCGCTGATCATGGCGGCGGTTGCGGTGGTCCTGATGGTCGTCCCGGTGCTGGTGAGCACATGGGTGATATGTTGAAAGACAAGCTGAAACTGGATGATGCGCAAAAAACCAAGTTGGACGACATCATGAAAGATCAGCGTACCAAAATGGAAGCCTTGCGTACCCAAATGCAGGAGCAAATGAAAGCTCTGCGCACGGAAAGTGACGGTAAAATTGCGGCAATTTTGACACCAGAACAGGCGACAACCTTTAAACAAATGCAGGATGAACGCCAAAAACGCCAAGATGAACGCCGCGAAGAAATGAAAAAACGTTTAGACAGCGGCAACTTCTAACGCTGCATTGATTTTATCTCGGTCTTGGCACTTTCTCACATTCTCATATCGCTTGAGTCATTTCACCTCGCGTTAGGGCAGCCTTCGGGCTGCCCATTTTTATTTGCGCTATGAAAAAGTGGTATCGAACTTTAATGTGCCGCGCTGGCGGATAAACTGCGTTCCAATTCCGCCATACCGACGGGTAAATCCAAGGTCGCGCCACAAGCACGCATACTTGAACCCAGCGCATGCAAGGTACGGAACAGGTTGTGCGCGCGGCTTTGTTCGCCCATTTGCCCAATGCGTACAATATTCAAACCAAACGCGCCGGAAATTTCCACTTTATGCAGTTGTGACATGTGGTCACGTACCGCATCGGGTGAGACGTGATCTGGCACAACAATACCCACCACCGAATTCAGGCGATGCGGTTTTTCAATCAACAGGCGTAAGCCCATTGCTTCCATACCCGCTTGCAATGCTTCGGAGCAACGTTTGTGGCGGTGGAAACGGTGCGGTAAGGTTTCTTCGCACACCAAGCGCAGGGCTTCATGCAAAGCCAAAATGCCAGAAACTGGCGCGGTGTAATGGTAGGATTTTTGATTCCAGAATTTGTCGGCTAATTGCGCATCCAAACACCAATGGAATGGCAATTCCTGACGATTAGCGATTTTTCGCGCCCATGCAGCTTCCGAGAATGCTAACAGCGACACGCCCGGAATCGACGATAAACCTTTTTGCCCGCCCGTAATAATCGCATCAACTTGCCAGTTATCCATTGCTAACGGCATGGTGCTTAAGGTGCAAACGGCATCAACAATCACCAAACAGCCGTATTTTTTCGCGGTTTTGGCGATTTGTTCCAAGTTTTTATTACAAACGGTATTGGATGTCTCGCCTTGTACCAGGGTAATGGCATCGAAATCGCCTTGTTGCAAGGCTTGTTCCACCATTTCCACGGTTGCGCCTTGGTTGGGCGGTACTTCTAAAATCGTGGGTATGGCTCGCACGCGCCGTGCCATTTCCACTAGGCGTTGGCTGAAATAACCATTGGTAATGCACAGCACTTTAGAACCGGGCGTGAGCAAATTCGCTATCGCCATTTCCATTGCTGCCGAACCAGGACCACTCACTGCCATAACGTGGCTGGATTGCGTTTGGAAAACATAGCGGCTCATGTCCTTGACCTGTTCGATCACGCGGTTCATGGTTTCGCCGAGGTGATTAATGACGATGGAATTGGCCGCTGCGACTTTCTGTGGAATTGGCACAGGCCCCGCCCCCATCATCAATAATGGCTCATCCGGTAGAATCTGTTCGAGTGGCACAATACTAGGGGGGGGTAATGATGCTGTCATGTCTGTAGAGTCCTTGTTACGTTTTGTGATTTTAACCCGCGCTAACGTTAGCTTTAACCGTGGTGTAATGGAAGAACTGTACGGCAGTTTTGTGCAGATTTGGTGGCGAATTTGTGCATTTTATGGAGGAATAAAGCCAGTAACCGATGCTGGTTCAACAAAACATCGGCTACATGGTGTGTAACGTTAGAAAGGCGTGAAGCCTTGCAGTACGGCATCGAAGTTCGGATCAGGAATGCGGTAGGTTTTAAGCCATTGTTTTAGGTTTTTCACGTCTTGGAATTGACGCAGGCGAATTTTAGCCATTTCAATGGTTTTTTCGACATTGCGAATGTCATCTTTCAGCATGATTTCCAGTCTTTTGGGGTAGAGCGGCTCATACGGGGCAATGCCCAACATCTGCCGCACGCGCATTTCTTGTAACTCCAGTTCGGCTTGTAGTTCCGCTAATTGATTGGTGAGGATGGTGTTGTAATGTTTGAGACGATCCGCTGCAATGTTATTGAGTTTGGTTTGGTCGATTTGCTCGACAGCTAATTGCAGTTCCAGCAGCTTTAACAAATCTTTATTGGCATAAGCCACCGTTACTTGTTGCATCAACTCGGTTTTGCGTTCGCGTTCCACGGGGTCGGGTTCGCGGTCGGGGTGTAACGCGCTGGTTAATTGGCGGTAAATTGCTTGAATGGATTTGCTGACATTCGTGGCTTCTTCCGCTTGTTGCGCTTCTTTGGCTAATTGCTTGGCGGATTTTTTACGGGTTTGGCGGGCGGTTTGTTGCGCATCGCGTTCGGCTTGTTGTTGGCGCAGTTTTTCGTGTAGGCGTTCGACCGTACCTTGCGGGTCATTAATGTCGAATGCTTCATCATCCATTGTGATACCCAGTTCTTGTTCAAACATGGCTTTCATGAAATCCATCGCCATTGCGTCCGAGGCTTGGTCGACGGCATCGAAATCTTCCACACTGTATTTATTAAACAATGCTTTAAGATCATCGCGTTGATTAAGGCTAATGAGTTCTTCGCAAGTTTCGGTAATGATGTGCGCTATTTTTTCTGCCTGATTCGGCGTGAATTTGTGGCTTGTGAATTGCTGATCCAGTAATTCCACCATTTTCGCTTGTTGTTCATGCAATTGTTGACGCAAGGGTTCAAGCTTTTCTTGTGCGTCACGTTGGCAACGCGGAATGGTTTCTTGCCAATCTGCGAGGGTTTTTTTCTGCGCGGCAATTTTCTTGATGAGGCTGTTGAACTTCTTTTGCGCAGGCGATAACGGAGCTTGCACGGCTTTTGTTTGAATGTGAACCACACGATTGGCGGACATGAATGGGTGTTCCTGATAAGGGTGATGCGATTAGTGTGGCACTAGAAAACAGACTGTGCCAGTCGGGATGGTGTCATTTCGTCTTAAACCCAAGCACGCACGGCGAATTTCGGGTTAAATAAATACACCGCAAATACAGATCAAATGTTCTTATGAAAGCAGTTTTGTTTGTCGCCGTGTGTTGTGCAGCGTATTACGCACAAGCTCAAGCGTATTTTTCCGAAAGTAATGTGCAGCAATGGTTAGCTGATCATTCCAGCAAAGCCCTGCAAGGTGATGTGCAAGCCTGCGAAGATTTTGCTGACAATGTACGAGCTACACTCGAAGCCGAACACGGTGTCGTTTGGCAAGTGACGGGCGGTAAAGCCGAAATGTGCCATTATTTACGCCAATCTGCGAGCATCTTAGCCGCCACCAAACCCCAGACCCGCATTGAACAAGTGCGTATCGAACCCACTGGTTTCCCGTGGTTGGCTGCAACCGTTTCCTACGTCGAACACACGCAAGTGCAGGGTAAGCAAGCCGCCACGCAGGAATTCGCCAGTTCCAACCAAGTCGTGATTAGCCGCACCTTGTCGGGGCTGAAAATCGTCTCGTTGGTAGCCAAAGGCGCGAGTTAGCGAATCCCCCATTCCATTGCAAAAGTTGCCGGACTGCCCTCAATGTCTGGCAAATTGGCATAAACCGCTTCCACCGTTGCGCTGCTTTCCAACACTTGCACCACGATGGGCAGCGGCTCAGCAAAAATCCCCGGCAAATCCTGTTCATGCGGATTCAGCAGCGGAAATGCCAGTTTTTCGGTGGGCGGGCAGAATTGCGCAGCCATGCCCGGCTTATTGCCCCGCGCATCCACCCGATACCAACCGTAGTCGGGCAAGTAGAGCGCATTCAAACCATGCAAGCAAAACGGCGGTTGATCGGTGATGGTCAAACGCTGGTAACACAAACCTGCCGGAATACCATTCGCCCGCAACAATGCCGCCAGCAAATGGCTTTTGGCGTAGCAATAACCTGTGCCGTGTTGCAATACGTCTGACGCTTTGCACGTCACTGGGTTTGAGCGGTAATCCCAACTGTGTTTGATGTGGTCACGCACGAATTCAAAACAGGCTTTGGCGATGGCTTCGGGTGTGGTGCAGTTTGCCGCTAGTGCTTGAGCTTGCGCCAATACGTGCTGGTGTTGCCAGTCGATGTAATGGCTACTGGCTAGGTATGCTTGCATGAATGCTCCCAATGATCGTGCCGTTCACGCCGTTCTTGCCGGTAATTGGTGATTTCCAAAGCAATACCGTCAGGGTCAGTAAAAAACGTGGCCATGTAGTCTGACGCGTAATCCGGGTAATAGCTTGCTTCGGAAGCGTCGATACCCGCCGCCCGTAACGCATTCGCCGCTTCTTGTACATCCGCTACCGCTTCCACCCGTAAACAGAAATGGTGCAAACCCGGTGCTGCATTGGTGTGGCTGGCGGCAATCCGTGCCGGACGCAGTACAAAACCAAACTGCCGATTGTAATATTGGATATGCGGATCATCCGCCAACACAAACGCATTCTTGCGAAACCCTAAAGTACGCATTAGCACCTGATCGTAAAACGCTTCTGATACGCTTAGATCGGTTACGCTGAGGTAAATATGGTCAATGCCGATGACTTCGGGCATATCACGCTCCTAACACAGTGGTTGCACAGTATTCGCGGGTGATGTGTGCAATTTGCACGCTGTAGGATTCATACCAGCGTTCCTTACCAAGCTGTTGCGCTACAACGTGTTCGGCGTGAGCTTTCCATGCACGAATGCTCGTTTCATCAGCCCAATAAGACAGAGCAATTTCATTATCACCCTCGCTGACGGTCTGAAAGTCGAGACAACCAAATTGGGTTAAGGCTATCTCGCGCATTTGGGTAGCAACAGCGGCATATTCGTCATCAAGCTGGCGAATTTTGGCACGGAAAATAACGACGTACATACACTCAACTCCAGTTTAGGCTAATGTTGCTGGCGAAAACCCGCAATGACCCGGAAGTGATCCGCGAACTCGGCAGTGCGATGCTGGGCATCAGAATAAACCTCCTGACATAACGCTGGCAGTAGTTGCCTTTTATGCTGCCTTTTTCACGTAACAATAACCCGGTAAGGAAAACCTAATGAGCTATTTAAACACCACCACGCCCAGCGATGCGACAGGCGAAGTCGCTGCCATTTACCAAGAAATTACGGCTGCTTTCGGCGGTGTACCCAGTATTATTCAAGCGTTGAGTACCCAACCATTTTACCTGAAACAACAGTGGGAGTGGATCAAGCACACTATACACAATCCCGATTTGTCGGGTGCGCTTCAGGCGGTTATCCGCATGACCGTTTCACAGGCAACGGCTTGTGCCTATTGCATCGACATGAACGCGGGGATGTTGATCAATATGTTTGGTTGGACAGCCGAGCAAGTCGCCGCCACCCAAGCCGACCCTGCCAATGCCAATCTGGATGAGCGCGAGAAAGCCTTGCTGCTGTTCGTCCTCAAAGCCGTCAAGGATTCCACTAGCACGACGCAAGCAGATGTGGATGCCCTGCGGGCATTCGGCTATGCGGATAATGCGATTTTTGAAGGGTTGGCAATCGGGGCACGCATGGTAGCGGCTGATCTTATCAGCAATGCGCTGCACGTCGAACGCGACTTTTAAGCACTTCGCACAGGCAGCTTGCTCGCCCACGGCACGGCTGCCGCGATTAACTGCTGCACTGCCACTAACGGGTCGGTTTCAGCAGTGGTTCTAACCCGCACGCCGTATTGTTTCATCTGATTGATGAAGCTTTTTCCACACGGGCCGGTGATCAAATAATCCAACGCCAACAGTGGGTGATCACCGTGCTTATTCCACGCGTGAATCGACATGTCCATCGGCAACTCTAACGGCTCGACGGCTTGCACCGCTTGTTCGGCAGTCCATTCGTACATCAAAAAGCTGCGGGCTTTGCTGGCGTGTCCGGTAACGGTACGCAAATTCTGGCTGGTAACGCCGATTTTCATAAGGGTGGCTCTCTTATCGTGCTGGGGGTAGTGTGTGAGCATGGTACAACTTTGGCTATTGAAACGCCAAAAAAACAGGTAAAATGGCGTTACCACCTCCGTTTTGCAGTGCAAGGTTATGTACAACAGACTGTTTACCCCTCCCGCAAACAAAAGTTTCTTCCTGTTTGGGCCGCGTGGCACAGGGAAAACCACTTGGCTCAAAACCTATTTTGCCGATGCCATCTACCTCGACTTCCTCAGACCAGAGTTATTCCAACGCTTACTCGGCTCAGAAAATCGGCTGGAAGAATACATCCCCGCCGATTATGCCGGGTGGGTGATACTGGATGAAATCCAGAAAATCCCCAACCTGCTGGATGAAGTCCATCGCCTGATTGAGGAGCGTAAAAGCCTACGCTTTGTCCTCACAGGTTCAAGTGCTAGAAAGCTGCGCCACAGCAACGTCAACCTGCTGGCAGGCAGGGCGTTGCAGTACCACTTTTTCCCCTTAACAGTGGCGGAAGTCGGTAACGATTTTGATCTGCCCAACGCGCTTAAGTACGGGATGTTGCCCTCCATCTTCACCGAAGATAACCCCAAGCACTATTTGCAAGCCTATATCCAGACCTATCTGGAGCAAGAAGTGCAACAGGAAGGGCTGACCCGCAATATCGGCGCATTTAGTCGTTTTCTGGAAATCGCCAGTTTTTCCCAAGGGGAATCGCTGAACATTACCGACGTAGCACGAGAGGCGCACATCAACCGTAAAGTGGCGGAAAATTACTTTTCCATCCTTGAAGACTTACTGATCGCCTATCGGCTGCCGGTATTCACCAAACGCGCCAAACGCAAAATGACCCAGCACCGAAAATTTTATTTTTTCGACACCGGCATTTATTACCACCTGCGTCCCAAGGGCGTGCTGGATAGCCCCGAAGAGCTGGAAAGCGTGTGCCTTGAATCGTTGGTGTTGCAGGAAATCCGCGCCTTGAATGCCTATCACGACTGGGGTTACACGCTGTCGTTTTGGCGCACCGCCACGGGGCTGGAGGTGGATATTGTGTGCTATGGCGATGCAGGCTTTTACGCCATTGAAATCAAGCGCAACCGTAACGTTTCCAGCAAGTATTTGAGTGGACTCAAAAATTTTCGGGAAGATTACCCACAGGCAACACCCTACCTCGTATACGGCGGGCAGGATGAGTTAGAAATCGACGGTATCCGCGTGATTCCCGTGGTAACGTTTTTGCGGGAGATGGCACACTACCTCGCCCCCATTTCTCAGGTGAAACATGACAACGATTGACCCAATACCTTCCACCCCCTGCCGCTGCCCTTGGGTAGACCTGAGCAAACCCGATTACGTCGCCTACCACGATGAGGAGTGGGGTGTGCCCGTCCACGATGACCGCAAATTGTTCGAGTTCATCGTGCTGGAATCGGCGCAAGCAGGCTTGAGTTGGTACACCATCCTGCGTAAGCGTGAGAATTATCGGCAAGCTTTCGATCAATTCGACCCGGAAAAAATCGCGCTCTACGACGCTGCCAAAGTCGAGGAGTTGCTCGGTAATGCGGGCATTATCCGCAATCGCCTGAAAGTGTTGGCAACCATCAATAACGCGCAACGCTTTCTAGCAGTGCAGGCCGAATTTGGCAGTTTTGCTGCGTATTTGTGGCAATTTGTCGGCGGCAAACCCATCGTCAACCATCGCAAAACCTTGGCAGAATACACCTCCACCACCCCGGAATCGGATGCGATGAGCAAGGATTTGAAAAAGCGTGGCTTCAAATTCATGGGTTCGACGGTGTGTTACGCGCACATGCAGGCGACAGGGATGGTGAACGATCATACGCTCGACTGCTTCCGGTGCAATGAGGAACAGTAAATGGCAAGCGATTTAAGTTTCGTCGAATACGTCCGCGACCAGATGCAGGGCGCGGGGCAAGTCACCTTCAGGAAGATGTTTGGTGAATACGCGCTGTATTGCGATGGCAAAGTGGTGGCACTGGTGTGCGACAACCAAGTATTCCTCAAGCCAACAGTGGGCGGTCGTGCTAAGTTAGGCTGCGTTACTGAAGTGCCGCCTTATCCCGGAGCGAAGCCGCATTTTCAGATTGGCGAAGAGCTTGACGACCAGCGGGAAATGGCGGAGCTGATCCGGCTAACCGCTAGCGAGCTGCCGTTGCCTGCTCCTAAAAAAGCCAAGCCGAAGAAAGTAAAAAACGGGACATGACATGCATTTCCTTAACGGGTTAAAACACGATCTTGTCCCATGAGCAGTGTATATCAGGCTTTGAGCGATGCCATATCGATCACGAAGCGATATTTCACATCACTCTTCAACATGCGTTCGTAGGCTGCATTGATCTCTTGAATCTGGATGACTTCGATGTCGGAAGTAATGCCGTGTTCGCCGCAGAAATCCAGCATTTCTTGGGTCTCGGCAATGCCACCGATGAGAGAACCTGCTACAGATTTGCGCCCCAATACCATTGGTGCGGAATTCAGGAAGGGTTCTAGTGGCCCCAGATAGCCGACCAAAACCAATGTGCCGCTGATCGCCAGCGTCGGCATATACGGGTTAATGTCATGCACGTAAGGCACGGTGTCAATGATCAGGTCGAAGCGACTTCTGACCGCTGCCATCTGTGTTTCATCCGTGGAAAGCACGATATTGTCAGCTCCCAGACGGCGGGCATCCTGCTCCTTGCCCGCTGAACGGGTGAACAGCGTGACTTCAGCGCCGAGTGCCTTGGCGAGTTTCAGTGCCATATGACCCAGACCGCCCAAACCGACAACCGCTACTTTGCTGCCTTTGCCGACTTTCCAGTGGCGCAGCGGCGAGTAGGTGGTGATACCTGCACACAATAACGGTGCGGCACCTGCCAGATCTAAACCATCCGGGACTTTGAGCACGAACTTTTCGGAAACAACGATCTTCTCGGAATACCCGCCGTAAGTGGTTGTGTGGTCGTGCCGATCAGTGCCGTTGTAAGTCAGGGTCGGAAACTCCTCGCAATACTGTTCCAGCCCATGATGGCAAGGCTCGCAATGCTGGCAGGAATCGACCATGCAACCGACCCCAACGTTATCGCCCGCTTTGAAGCGCGTGACTGCTGACCCGACACTGCGGACGCGCCCAATGATTTCGTGACCGGGCACGACGGGGTAAACGCTGTTCGCCCAGTCATTGCGGGCTTGATGCAAATCCGAGTGACATACCCCGCAAAACAGGATGTCGATTACCACATCATCCGCACGCGGTTCGCGCCGTTCAAAACGATAGGGTGCTAAGTTATCCTGCGCGGATTGTGCTGCGTAACCAAGAATCGGTGTGTTCATTCCTTAACTCCAAATTTAACTGTGTCGATGGGAGCAGCGTACTGGGTGAGGGGTACAACAGCCAGTGCAATCCTGTCAGTTTTTTGCCTGATCCTCCGAACCAATAGATAATGCTTGCCACGCGGCGTAGTATCAACACACTATCTTGATGGGGTGAAGTGATGCAAAAAACTGTTGAAACAAAGGTTTGCATGAGTAATGACTTGGCGCAGGCACTGCTGGCTCTGGGAAAGCGCATTGTTCAATTAACGGATAAAAGCGAGCAACAGGTAACGGCGATCCCCGCGTTGTCACTGTTTCGCAGTAACGAACCCAGCGAGCCAATACGCATCCTGTATGAACCAAGCATTTGTCTGATCACGCAGGGAGCTAAGCGCGTACTGCTGGAAGAAGACACCTATGTCTATGATGCGCACCATTTCTTGATCACCTCAGTGCACCTGCCCACGATTGTGCAGATTATTGAAGCAAGCCCGGAAAAACCCTACTTGGGGTTGAGGTTGAAACTGGATTTGCGCGAGATTTCACAACTGATGATGGATAGCCAGCTACCTCCGTCACGGGCGCAGCAACCTGGTCGGGGCATGGCGATAGGGGAAATCACCTTGCCACTGCTGACTGCCTTTCAACGCTTAATCGACTTGCTGACGGAGCCGAAAGACATTCCGATACTGGCTCCTCTGATTCAACGTGAAATCATTTACCGTTTACTGGTGGGGGATCAAGGGATGCGCTTGCGGCAAATTGCCTCGATGGGCAGCCAAGGGCATCAGATTGCCCAAGCCATTCAGTGGTTACAATGCAACTTTACCCAGCCGCTGCGGATTGAAGACCTCGCTCGGCAAGTCAATATGAGCACCTCC
Source organism: Pseudomonadota bacterium (assembly GCA_039797295.1). Classification (GTDB taxonomy): domain Bacteria; phylum Pseudomonadota; class Gammaproteobacteria; order Thiotrichales; family Thiotrichaceae; genus Thiothrix. Next base: position 208,235 of record JBDKID010000003.1, read on the forward strand.
ACCTTGCATCATCATTTCCGCGCGTTGACAGCCAAAAGTCCGCTCCAGTACCAGAAATGGTTACGCCTGAACGAAGCACGCCGCCTGATGCTGACCGAAAATCAGGATGCTTCCACCGCCGCTTTTGAGGTCGGCTATGAAAGCCCTTCGCAGTTCAGCCGGGAATATAATCGCTTGTTTGGTGCGCCACCATTGCGCGATATTAGCCATTTACGCAATAGCTCAGCGAGTTGAATGCCTTCACATTGCTTGCAAACGTTGCATTAAGCCATACAGCCCGATTTGTGTGGTGCGTTCATCCAGCGGAAACACTTTTTCTTCCGGTGTCGCGACGTAGCTGTGTTGTGGTTGGAGGTCTTGCTGTGAAATGAAAAACCCCTTGCCTAGCAAATTATCAGCTGATGCGATAATTTGCTAGGATGAAGTCCTCAGTGAAAAAAGCTAAACCGACGCAGGTGAAAAATGGAAAACCGTAACGCTAAACCCTTCATCAACATTGCCGAGCTGGACTACAGCGATTCCCGCCAGCATGGCGACAAGATTGCCGCGCGTATCGCGCCCATCGCTACCCGCATCGGTGCAGGCAAGCTCGGTTACAATATGACGGTTGTGCCACCCGGTAAAAAGGCTTACCCCTACCACGCCCATCTGGTGAATGAGGAAATGTTCTTTATTCTGGAAGGTGAAGGCACGTTGCGCCATTCCGGGCAACTCTGGCAAGTCAAAGCGGGCGACATCGTTTGTTGCCCTGTCGGTCAGGAACACCCGCACGAAGTCACCAATACGGGAACGGTTGACCTGAAATACCTTGCCGTCAGCACAATGGAGCTGCCGGAAGTGGCGTTTTACCCCGATTCCAACAAGTTCGGCGTATTTGCGGGCAAAGCACCGGGGCAAACGCACAAAGATTACGATTTCAGGATCATCGCCAAGCGGGATGTGGGAGTGGATTATTACGAGGGGGAAGACTAATCTCGTTTTTAATAGCGATATTAGGTCGTTTAATATTGGGTATGGCAAATATGAAGTTTCGTAGCGGCTCACTTCGGGACATCCTGATTTTCACAGGAATAGGTTGTTTTGTTGCATTTATTGGCAGTATTTATCAAATCCGCGCCACTACTGCCGATTTAAACAAACATCCTGCACCCGGACGCATGGTCAGCGTCAATGGTCTGAACTACCATCTAAACTGCATAGGAACAGGTTTCCCGACCATTATTTTAGAAGCGGGTTTGGGAGAAAGCTCTTTAAGCTGGCATCCAGTGCAAGCCAAGCTCGCCCAAACGACCCAAGTTTGTGCCTATGACCGTGCCGGACTTGGGTGGAGTGATCCAACGGATGAACCCATGCCACCTGAACACGTTGCAACAAACTTGGATGTGTTGCTTCGTAATGCGTCGATAAAGCCCCCCTTCGTGTTCGTCTGCCACTCACGCGGCGGTATATTTTGTCGCAATTTTTATCACCAGTTTCCTCGTGAAGTGAAAGGCTTGGTGCTTGTTGACTCCACGCATGAGCAATCCCCTTTTCGGGAATACCGCTACGCAAAAGTTGATTATTTCAAACAGCAGGTGCAAATGCTGATCGCGCCAGTGCTTTCGCGCATCGGCATCATCCGCCTGATGGGGTGGGCAAATGCCGACCGCCAGCCATCGCCGTTACCGCCTGATATTTTGGCAGCAAAAACCGCTGTTCAAAACCGTACCGACACTACGCTTGCCGTAGTCAACGAAATAGCCGTGATGCGGAAAGGTTTGGATTCATCAACACCGCCGCCGCCTTCTCTAGGCGACTTGCCGTTGGTTGTTTTAACTTCAGGTAAAGGAATAGACAGTGAATTGGCGGAACGTGAAGCCAAGGCATCGAATAGTTCCGTAGAAAATGCCGTGGCAATTGCACGTATTGAACGCACGGCACAGCAAGAACTGGCAGCCCTTTCTTCAAACAGCAAGCATGTCATTGCAGAGAAAAGTGGGCATTTTATTATGTATGACCAGCCTGACTTGCTTATTAGCAATGTATTGGAATTACTCGGACATTTATCGGAGGGAAAATAGTCACTCCTTTTCTCTCAATCAAACCCATGTAATTGAGTAACGAAAACCCTACGTCCGTTGAAATGCTGGTGCTAATCTGAGTGCATAGCCACTGCATGGAATCACCACAATGGACACCCTTCCCTCGCCTCCCGCTGAAATCCCCGTGCGCGAACGCCTGCTCAAAGCTGCGCTGGATTGCTTCCTCGCCGACGAATACCACCACGTCACCACGCGCCTGATCGCGGAAAAGGCTGACGCCAATATCGCCATGATTCGCTATTACTTCGGCAACAAGGAAGGTTTGTACGAAGAAATGATCCGTGAAACCCTCAACCCGTTGCTGGAGGTGTTGGATGGGCAAATGCTCAATTCCCCGCAAGGCTTGACCGACTTCTTACGCTTGTATTACCGCACCATGAGCCAGCATCCCGAATTTCCCAAGCTGATCCTCAAAGTGCTGGCGTTGAATCATGCCCCCGGCAAACGCTTCATCCAACAATTGTTGGAACGTGGGCGCACCCGTGCTAGCCGCAAAGTCGACACACTCAAAGCCGCTGGGCAAATTGATGCAACCACTGACCCCGACATTTTGCGCATGGCGTTCGTCAGTCTGGCAATGACCCCAATGTTGCTGAAAGGCATTTTTGAACAGCAATTAGGGCGCGAAATGGATGCTGACTTTCTGGAAACACTCGCACAATTCAACGGACGTTTACTCCTCACAGGGCTAACCCCATGCAACACCTAAGCACGCATCCCATCAAAGTCTGGCTTTACCAGCGTTTGCTGGCAATGGCAGCGCGGATTCAAGGCATTCCCGCCAAGGTCACACCGCCGCCGTTTCGCTTGCTGCAAATCGGTTCGGCGTTTTGGCAATCCCGCGCCTTGTACGTGGCGACCCGCTTACAAGTGGCGGAAACCTTGGGCGATACGCCCAAAAGTACGCAAGCATTGGCGCACGCTTTGGGCTTGCACGAAGACCATTTGTATCGGCTGTTACGGCTGCTGGCGTCCCTCGGCATTTTCCACGAAACCGCGCCGCGCACCTTTGCCAATTCCCCAGCCTCGCACTACTTGCGCGAAGATAATCCTGCCAATATTCGCGCCATGATTCTGATGCACAATTCCCCCGAAATGGTACGCCCGTGGCTCGAACCGCTGGAAGATTGCATCCGTTCTGGGGACATTCCCTTTAAACAAACGCATGGGTCTGATTTGTTTAGCTATATGGATGCGCATCCCGCGTTTGATCGGCTGTTTGTGCAAGCGATGGATTCGGTCGAAAACCTCACGGGCACGGCCTTTCTGGATGATTTCAATTGGGGCGCATTCCGGCGGGTAATTGATGTGGGCGGTTCGCGTGGGCACAAGGCGTTGACCATCCTCAAAGCGCAGCCACACCTACGCGCCATCGTGTTTGACCGCCCGCCAGTGATTGCCGAAGCTAGCACCGCGTGGCAAGGCAAAGTGGCGGCGGATGTGTTGGAGCGTGTGATCTTTCAAGCAGGCGATATGCTGGAAAGCATCCCCGTCGCGGATTCGGATGAGGATGTGTATGCCTTTTCCGCCATCTTCCACGGTCTCAGCGATGCGGACAGTCGGCGATTGTTGTTGAACCTCAAACACGCTTGCGGGGAAAAACGCCCGTGGGTGTTGATAGCCGATGCCGTGCTGGCGGAGAGCGGAGTGGATAGCACACTCGCTTCGTTTGATATGCAAATGCTGATCGGCGCAGCAGGGCGGGAACGTACCTTGAGCGAATGGCAGCAATTACTGGCGGACAGCGGCTTTACGCTGGTGAAAGTGCTGGATGTGCGGACGTTTGCGAAGTTTTTAGTGCTTCGACGCGACATCAGTCACCGCTAGGGATGTAGCGATGTCGGGCACTGCGGCATAGGTTTCGGCATCCAGTGCCAGATCGACGCCAAAACGGCCAAAACACACAAACGTCAAACCGTGCGTTTTGCCATGCGTGTCGAAAACGGCGCACTCTTGCGGCGAACCGGGCGCATCGTGAAAATAGACGACCAGTCGCTCTTGCTCCGCACCGAATTGACTGAATGCCATCACTGCCATGCACCGTATATCATCACATCGTGGAAGCGACCATCCTTATAATCCCCCGCTAAAGCGCGAACCGTATCCGCGTCTTGCAACACGAAAGGGCGTAACGTCAGGCGTGCAGTGTGTAAGGTTGGTAAATTGGCAAGCATGTGATTCCTTCGGGTCGAGTAATATGCTCGAATGGATAGCTGATTTAACCGGGTTTAACGCATGAAATATCACATAAAATCGCCAACGATGCTTGGCATTTTAGTCGCTATGGCACTGAACGCGTGCAGCATTACCACCAAACCATCGGCGGAAGCTTTGACCGCATTGGATCATCCGCCGCCTGTGCTGCAAGCCAAACTCGCGCGTTTATTGCCCGCTGCCGTGGCGTGGTATTGGCAAACCGAACAACAATACGCACCGCAAGGTCGTTTGCTTACGGCAAAGGAACAAGCCATTGCTACCAAACTCGGCATTGTTCACCCCAAACAAGTGCGCGTGGTGATTGCGAAAAACTTTCCTCTGCCACAAGACCCCGAATTACGCAAAAACGCGCAAAGTTATGGCATGGGTAGCCCATTTGTCGCAGGTTTTACCGTTCCTTTAAACTTATACAAACTTAACCAAGGTCAAGTTTGCGGTTAAATTCCTGCTTCACAGGGGCTGGTTTCGTCTTCGGCTTACGCCCAAGACCAGAGCCTTCCCCTCCACAGGCAGATACCGTGGAACTCACGGCATAGTTGGCTAAGTTAATAGCCGCGTTCACATCCCGATCATGGTTTACGCCACAGGTCGGGCATTCCCACGACCTGATGGACAGCGGGAGTTTTTCCGCCTTTTCGCCACACGCTGAACAGGTCTTACTGCTGGCAAAGAATCTGTCA